>MSHD01000019.1:3559-50364 GCA_001941045.1 Lachnospiraceae bacterium Zagget2 | reverse complement strand
CCTAATTCCAATACCCATTCAAGTCTGGAAATCACTGCTTTCATATGAGCTTAAGTTCCTCCTCTTTTCGCATACCGCCCGCCGCAATCCGTTCAAAGCTTTCATTGCTGAGCGCATGGCCCATCCTGCTTCCTTCTCTGTCTGCCAAAACAGGATCGACACCGGCAAGCACCAGATTTTCCTCGAAAAAAATGTGTTTGCGATGTGTTCTCTCGGCGGTCAGTGAGCCTTTCTCTGTCAGATGAAGACAATACTTTTCATCCATAAAAAGAAAACCATCCCGTTCCAGTGACAAAACTGCCTGGCTGACACTGGCTCTGGAAAAGCCCATAAAGGACGCAAGATCGGAAGACCGTATCTCGTTTTGATTCTTGAGAAGCAGAAACAGAGCTTCCAGATAATCCTCCCTGGACTCCTGGCGAATCTGGTTCATGCGATTTTTTTGTGTATCGTTCATCGACGTTCCCTGCTCATCCGGTTTATACCCGTGCGGGTATGGGCTTATTATACATATAGGGGTATTGGAATGTCAAGCAGTCTGCATGAAGATTAGGAGGTGCTAACAGATTTGATTCTGATATAGATGAAATGATACATTCCCAGGAAATAACAAAAGCAGCCATGAACGGCTGCTTTTGTGTTGAATATTTTATAAATTATATGATACCACGGATTTCTACGCGCTCTGCGCTCCCGAAATCCTAAAAACATTCGGAATCATCCCATATTTGCGAAGCGCTCCACTGCTTTCGTGAAATCAGCAATCGTTTTATCAGCGTCCCCATGCTCAATCCCGTTTCGCACACAATGCTGAATATGTCCCTCAAGTACAACTTTACCGCACCCATGCAGAGCGGATTTCGCCGCATTGATCTGTGCCAGAATATCTTCACAGGGAATGTCCTCGTCGATCATCCGATCAATAGCCTGTACCTGTCCAATTATTTTTTTCAGCCTGCGGTGCAGATTCTCCGCATCCATACATTCTCTCATTTCTATTTCCTCTCGATCATATACACCAGGGTGTATGTGTACATGATAAAACAGTCTAAATTATTTGTCAATCAATCTGGCAACCCATGTACACCAACCATATCCCTGGCATACTGCAATGCGTCAACAATCGCCTCTTCTTTCTCAGGCGTGTATCTACGCTTCGCTTGATTTCGTTAAGAGAACGCATGTTTCCACCGCCACTCCCTGGGGGAACATATCGCAGGCCTTTACCTTCCTCACTTCATAGCCCAGTTCCCCAAGCCTTTTCACATCCCGCGCGAGCGTCGCGCTATCGCAGCTCACGTACACGATCCGCTCCGGCTGCATCTCCTCCATGGTTTGAAGCGCCGCCTCGTCGCAGCCCTTCCGCGGCGGGTCGACGACGATCACATCTGCGCGGATGCCCTCGCGCTCATATTTTTCAGGCAGAATCTCCTCGGCTTTTCCGACGAAAAATTCCACATTGTCGATTCCGTTCAGCGCCGCGTTGCGGCGCGCATCGGCGATGGCCTCCGGCACGACCTCCACACCGTAAACCTTCCACGCCTTCTGCGCGAGAAACAGAGAAATCGTACCGATGCCGCAGTAGAGATCCCAGACCGTTTCATTCCCAGTAAGATCGGCAAATTCCAGAGCAGTCCGGTAGAGCTTCTCCGTCTGCAGGGGATTGACCTGATAGAAAGAGCGCGGTGAAATCTGATAGCGGATGTCGCCGATCGCATCCGTAATATACGCCTGCCCCCAGACCGGTATCGTCTCGGAACCCATGATCACATTCGTATTCTGCGTATTGACATTCACGGAAATGCTCGTCATCCCCGGGAGCTCGCACAGTGAAGCGACCAACTCCTCCATCGCAGGGAATTTTCTCCCGTTCAGGATCAGGCAGACCATAAGCTCCCCTGTCGCGAAGCCCTTGCGGATCAGCACATGCCGCAGCAGCCCCTTCCCGCTCTGTTCGTCATAAGCCGGAATGCTGTATTTCTCCATATGAGAAAGAATCTTTTCCAGAATCGGACGATTTTCCTCCACCCCGATCAGGCACTCCGTACAGGGAATGATCGTGTGGCTGCGCGCCGCGTAGAAACCGGTCACAATGCACCCCTCACGATCTGTGCCAAACGGGAACTGCGCCTTATTGCGGTAGCGCCAGGGATCCTCCATCCCCATAATCTCCGGTCTCTCCAGATCCGTCAGGCCGCCGATGCGCCGCAGATTATTCCAGACCTTATCTGCCTTGAAATCGAGCTGCGCCGCATAGCTCATCGCCTGCAGCTGGCAACCCCCGCAGCGCCTCGCATGCGGACAACGCGGCTCGACCCGCAGCGGCGAAGGTTCGATTACTCGCATCAGACGCGCAAAGCCATACTGCTTCTTCATCTTCATGACCTTCGCCTCAACCAGGTCCCCCTTCACGGCGTCCTTAACAAAGATAGCGAAGCCATCGACTCTGCCGATGCCTTCGCCCTCCGTGCTCATATCATCTATATTTAATATAACAAGATCGTCCTTTTTCATGCGACCCTCTCACTTCCCCGTCCTGCGGATATTCGATTCGAAGAACCGATTGTAGCCGAGCCACCCCTGCTTATCCCCGGCCGCCTGCAGCGCCTCGATCATCGTCTCCAGATGCGCGTCCGTATTATCCGCAAAGTTCAGCGCCACCGCCTCCAGAAGCGCCGGCTTCTTCGGCGAACCATACTCCAGCTCCCCATGATGCGCCAGGATGCAATGCTTAAGCTCGTTCGCGAGCTTCACCGGAAAACCGGGAATCTTACGGATACGCTCTCCCACCATCTCCGCTCCGATCATGATATGGCCGAGCAGCTGTCCCTCATCGGTATAATCATTCTCCGGAAAAGCCGACAGCTCGCTCACCTTTCCGATATCGTGGCACATCGCCGCCGTGTACAGAAGATCGGCGTCCAGCATCGGATAATGCTTCACATAATATTCGCAGAGTTTCGTGACGCTTAAGGTGTGCTCCAGGAGACCGCCCACAAAACCGTGGTGAACCGTCTTGGCCGCGCTGCTGAAACGAAAGGCGCGGACAAAGTCCTGATCTTCCACAAAGATATTATTCAGAAGCTTTGACAGATACGGGTTCTTCACCTGCCGCACATAGCCGAGCAGCTCCTGATACATCACGTCAATATCCTTGCTGCTGACAGGCAGATAGTCAACCGGGTTATACTCGCCCTCTTTTGCCTTACGTACCCGCTTCACATTCAGCTGCAGCTGTCCCTGAAAGCTCGTCACATCCGCTACGATGTCCACATAGTCCAACGCGGCAAAGTCCGCGATCCCCTGCGAGTTCGGATCCCAGATTTTCCCGTCCGCCACGCCGGTCTTATCCTGAAAAACCACATTTTCATAGGCTTTCCCGGACTTGGTCAGTGCACTCTGGCGTGATTTACACAGATAAATACCGGAAACCCGTTCCCCTTCGCGGAACGATTCAATATATTTCATTCTCTTCATTCTCCCTTATTATTCATCATTGCAGAGTCTTCAGGTCCACGGTCAGCTCCAGATCCTGATATTCTGTCTTTTCCAGCCGCTTGCAGACCACCTGGATCGTCTGATCATTCGAGCATTTGAGCAGAATGGACTTCATATCGCTTAAATTCGTCACCGTCTGTCCGCTCATGGAAACGATGATGTTGCCCGGCTGGATGCCCGCCCGGAGAGCCGGGGAGTCCATCCCCACCTCGGACACATAGACGCCGACCGGAATATTCTCCGACTCGGACACCGATGTCGTCACATCCGCCCCGATAATGCCCATATACACGATATCCTGGCTGTTTGACAGATGTTCAATAATATCCTTCATATCAGAAATGCCATAGGCCTGAATCGTATCCTCCTGCGCATTAACCTCACACTGACTCTGAATCAGCCCGACAACCTGCCCGCTCCAGCTGATCAGCACGCCGCTGCCGCCGTCCGCCATCGCAATATCTGTGGTCAGTATATTATAACTCCCATCATAAAGGGAGGCTGTCTGCGTGACAGAGGTCAGGCTTCCGGAGAGCATGGATCCATAACTTCCCAGCGGATTACCCACCGCCAGCACCGGCTGACCGCTTCGTAGCGACTTCGAAGAACCCAGCTCCGCGTAGGTAATGATTTCCCGTGTGGAATCTGAGACATCGCTGAGATTGACACTGATCGCGGCAAGACCGGTATTCCGGTCATATTTTTTCAAGGTGCCGGACGCTGTCGTGTAATCATAAAAAGTGATCACATATTCATCACCACCGTTGACCGCATCATACTCGGTCAGAATCAGTATCTCCAGTCCATTATCCCCGACCAGCATGCCGCTGACCGAGTTCTGCGTCGTGAAGGTTTCCTCGAACCAGTCCGTATTCTCCGACACGACGGAAATATTGACCAGACTTTTCTGCACGCTTGAAGCGAGCACGGACAGCTGCTGGTACAGCTTTTCATAGTCCTCCAGCTCCAGGCTGATCGTCTCCGTGATATAGACCGTCGACTCAGACTCTTCGGGCTCTTCCTCTTCCGCCTCCGTCGTCTGTGTATCCTCTGCCGTCGAATCATCCTCTGCAAGCTCGATAGGCTGAAGCTCCACCTCCGACTCCGTCTCTCCCTGCACTGCCGGCAGCAGGAGCGCCCAGACGAGCAACGCCGCCGCCGCAAAAAGAACGCCGCAGACGACAGCCGTAACCGCCCTGCGGAACAGCGGATTCTGATAAATCGGTTTCTGCTTGACCTTCTCATTCATAAATGAGAAATTGCCGTTCTCGTCCCTTTTATCTTCCCCCATAGGATCCTCCATCGGAACATGCGCACTTTCGTCTCATCGCAAACAGTTTATCATTTTTCCTTATCAATGTCCACAAAATTACAAAAGCATTGATTTTTTCCCCGAAATCATTCATACTTGAGGCATGAATCAGAAAGTCTTGAAAACGCTTGAATTTGATAAAATAAGAGAAATGCTCGCAGCGCGTGCCGCCTCGCCGGGCGCGAAGGAGCTCTGCCTGCATCTCGTTCCCTCCTCCTCGCTGTGGGAGATCGAACGCATGCAGACTCAGACCGCGGACGCCCTGCGCCGCATTTACCGGAAGGGCAGCGTATCTTTTAGCGGCATCCGGGACGTGCGCGATTCGATGAAGCGCCTCGCGATCGGCGGCGTGCTCGGCATGGGAGAGCTGCGCCGTATCCTCTCCCTGCTCGAGACTACAGATAAGCTGCGCCGCTACGGTGTTCGGGAAGACGAGGATACGCCGGGAGATTCCCTCGACGAGCCCTTCGGCTTTCTCGATCCGCTTCCCGGCCTGGCTGCGGAGATCCGGCGCTGCATTCTCTCAGATGATGAGATGGCGGACGACGCCAGCAGCACCCTTATGCAGCTGCGCCGCTCGATGCGCCAGATGAACGACCGCGTGCACAACACGCTGAACTCCATGGTAAACGGCTCCGCACGCAGCTATCTTCAGGATCCGGTGATCACGATGCGGGACGGACGATACTGTCTGCCCGTCAAGGCCGAGTACCGCGGACAGGTGCAGGGCGTCATCCACGACCAGAGCTCGACCGGCTCCACACTGTTTATCGAGCCGATGGCGGTGGTCCGTCTGAATAATGAATTCCGGGAGCTGCTGCTGAAGGAACAGCAGGAGATCGAGCGGATCCTTGCCAGCTTAAGTGAAAAGACCGCCGCCTGGGCGGACGAGATCGCGGGCGACTACGATCTGCTGGTCGAACTGGACTTCATCTTCGCGCGCGCGATGCTCGCGAAGGACATGGACGCGGTGCGCCCTGTCTTCAATGATCAGCGGCGTCTTTCGATCAAGAATGGACGTCATCCGCTGCTCGATCCGAAAAAAGCGGTTCCGATCTCCGTTCGTCTCGGCGACGACTTCCATCTGCTGATCGTGACCGGCCCGAACACAGGCGGCAAGACCGTCTCTTTGAAGACCGTCGGGCTCTTCACGCTGATGGGGCAGGCCGGACTCCATATCCCAGCTTCCGAGGGTTCCGAACTTGCTGTTTTCGGAGACGTCTACGCGGATATCGGGGATGAACAGAGTATCGAGCAGAGCCTCAGCACCTTCTCGTCGCACATGAGTACGATCGTTTCCATATTAAAGGAGGCTCAGCTCGATTCCCTCGTTCTCTTCGATGAGCTCGGCGCGGGAACTGATCCGACTGAGGGTGCCGCACTGGCGGTCTCGATCCTCGACCATCTGAAGCTTCAGGGCATTCGCACGATGGCGACGACCCATTACAGCGAACTGAAGATCTATGCGCTCTCCACCGAGGGCGTGGAAAACGCGAGCTGCGAGTTTGATGTGGAATCCCTGCGCCCGACCTATCGCCTTCTGATCGGCATTCCGGGCAAAAGCAATGCATTCGCGATCGCTTCACGACTCGGACTGCCGGAGCACCTGATCGAAGACGCCAGGAATCACATCAGCGCCCAGGACGAAAGCTTCGAGGATGTGATCTCTGAACTCGAGCACAGCCGCGTCATGCTGGAGCGCGAGAAACTGGAGATCCAGCGCGACAGGGAGGAGGCCCGCGCACTGCGCGAGGAACTGCAGCGCAGGCAGGCGAACATCGATCAGAAACGGGACAAAATCCTTCACGATGCAAATACCCGCGCAGCCGCCATTCTGCAGGAGGCCAAGGACTACGCCGATGAGACGATCCGGAATTTCCATAAATACGGCAAGGCCGGCGCCCCCATAAAGGAGATGGAACAGGAGCGCACGAAGCTCCGGCAGAAGCTCGACGCCGCACAATCCGGCGGGACAGGGCGAAAGGCTCCCGTTCCGAAGAAAAAACCGAAGGCGGATAAGCTGCACATCGGAGACCGGGTACGCGTGCTGAGCCTGAATCTGGAGGGAACCGTCAGTACGTTGCCAAATGCGAAGGGCGAGCTCTTCGTACAGATGGGCATTCTGCGCTCACAGGTCAATGTGAATGACCTCGAATTTCTCGGGGAGGCGGAAGATCTGCGAACAGGCAAAGGCTCTTCCGGCAGTGCCGGACTGCGCATGTCCAAGTCTGCCGCAGTCAGCACGGAACTGAATCTGATTGGAAAGACGGTAGACGAGGCAGTGGCGGAACTGGATAAATACCTCGACGACGCGTACCTCGCGCATGTCCCGAGCGTACGTATCGTCCACGGTAAAGGAACCGGCGCGCTGCGAAGCGCTGTACAGCAACATTTAAAACATTGTAAATACGTAAAGAGCTATCGGCTCGGCTCCTTCGGCGAAGGGGACGCGGGCGTCACGATTGCGGAATTCAAATAAAAAGACGAGGAGAAAATACCATGGCTTCGAGGCAGAAAATATTAGTAGTAGATGACGACGCGAACATTGCGGAGCTGATTTCCCTGTACCTGACGAAAGAATTTTATGAGGTGGAGATCGCAGAGGACGGAGAGCGTGCGCTCAAGCTGTTCGAAAGCTTTCATCCAAATCTGATCCTCCTTGATCTGATGCTGCCGGGAATCGACGGCTATCAGGTCTGCCGCGAGATCCGCAGCCACTCCGATACGCCGATCATCATGCTCTCGGCCAAAGGAGAGATCTTCGACAAGGTACTCGGACTGGAGCTCGGTGCGGACGACTACATGATCAAACCCTTCGACTCCAAGGAACTCGTCGCACGGGTCAAGGCAGTGCTGCGGCGCTTCCAGCCTTCGCGCCCGGAACCGGAGCCCGATGTCCAGAAGATTGTCGAATACCCGGATCTCATCATCAACATGACCAACTACTCCGTTATTTATAAGGGAAAGCCGGTCGACATGCCGCCGAAAGAGCTGGAGCTTCTCTACTTCCTCGCCTCCTCGCCCAATCAGGTTTTCACGCGCGAGCAGCTGCTTGACCACATCTGGGGTTATGAGTATGTCAGCGACCGGACGGTCGATGTCCATATCAAACGCCTGCGCGAAAAGATCAAGGACCACGAGGCGTGGCGGCTGGCGACCGTCTGGAGCGTCGGCTACAAATTTGAGGTAAAATGATGCGTTTTTCGTTGGCGAAAAAATATATATTTTCCTTCGCGGCCCTGGCGGTATGTGCCTTCCTGCTCATCTCAACCGCGACTTCGACTCTGCTCCTGCAAAGACTCGTAAAGGAAAAGGCTTACGCGTTCTATCAGGAGGGACTCTACATGTCCAGCCAGTATGTCGGCTCCTATTTCAACGAGGAGGACAACAGCCAGACGCTCTCAAGCGTACGGACACAGATCAAAGGCTTAAGCGTCTACCTCGACGCGCAGATCTGGCTGATCAACACGGACGGAGAAATCGTCCTTGACTCCTCCGGGACCTACACCACGGACATGCGCCAGGCGATCTCCGAATTCAGCTCCGTTCTCCCGAGCGGGACTTACTATATGACCGGTGATTTTTTCGGAATGTTTAAAGAACAGACCTTAAGTGTCCTCATACCGGTCTCCCATAATTATCATGTACGCGGATACATCGCCATCCATCAGTCCATGTCTGAACTGATCAGTGAAAAGGAATCCTATCTGCAGGCCTACTATATCACGCTTATCCTGCTGATGGTTCTTGTATTCCTGTTCGCGCTTTTCCTCTGGTTCACCACCTGCCGCCCGCTGCAGAAACTCCGGAAAACTTCCTCCGAATACGCCTCCGGAAATTTTGAGACTCCGGTCGCCATGGAACGCAGCGATGAGATCGGCTATATTTCCCGTGTGATGGATTTCATGGCAAAGGCACTGCGCGACTCCGATGACGATCAACGAAAAATGATTTCCAATGTATCGCACGATTTCCGCTCGCCGCTCACCTCGATCAAAGGCTATATCGAGGCGATACTGGACGGCACCATTCCGCCGGAACTTCAGGAGAAATATCTGAACATCGTCCTGCGCGAGACGGACCGCCTGACAAATCTGACGAGCAGCCTTCTCACGCTGAACTCGATGGATTCGAGCCTCGGGCGCCTCGAGAAAACTGATTTCGACATCAACACACTGATCCGCGATACCGCAGCCACCTTTGAAGGCACCTGCACGGCGAAGCATATCTCCATCGACCTTCTCTTCTCCGACTGGCACACCTCCGTCTATGCGGACATGGGAAAGATCCAGCAGGTCATGTACAATCTGATCGACAACGCGATCAAATTCAGCAACCCGGACTCCACGATCACGATCGAGACAACCACGCGCTATGAAAAAGTCTTCGTCTCCGTCCGCGACACCGGCATCGGCATCCCGCGCGACAGCCTGAAAAAGATCTGGGAGCGCTTCTATAAGACCGACCTCTCCCGCGGCAAGGACAAAAAGGGCACGGGCCTCGGACTTTCCATTGTGCGGGAAATCATCCAGATGCACGAGGAGAATATCAATGTCGTCAGTACAGAGGGCGTCGGCACAGAATTCATCTTTTCTTTAAGCAAATCCGCAGAAAAGGGCAGGGAATAAATCCCCGCCCTTATGCTTCTTATCCTTTATACCCTATTATAATTGATCAGACAGCCCTTCAGGATGATCTCCCGCTCGTCGGCGGTCATCTCGCCAAGCTTCAAAGTGAACTCCTGCAGCGCGCCATCCTTCACGACGTACGCCTTCACCTGCGTGTCCCCTCTCTGTACAACCTGCGTGATGTGCGGCACAAAGAGATAGTCGCCGTTCGTGAAAGGCAGCTCGCCCTCGTCGATCAGGAAGGGCAGCATGCCCCAGTTGATGAGGTTCGAGCGATAGCGCTTTGTGGCATAGCTGTGTGCGATGTTCGCCCAGCCGCCGAGCACCTTCTGGCAGGAGGCCGCCTGCTCCCTGGCAGAACCGTCTCCCGGTTTCACCGCAAAGATCGTACTGCCGACGCCGACATTGCCCTTGCCGACCTCCGGATACTGCGTGTGAATCGCATCGAATACCTCCTTCAGCTCCGGCACAGCCTCCAGCGGGCAGCTTCCGGCCTCAATCGCCTTCTGCGCCTTCTGGATCTCCTTCGCCCTGCCTACATAGGCCGGGTCTTTTCTGGACAATGTAAACTCGGCAAGACCCAGCGGATTTGAGCGGTAAGACGAGGTCTCTCCCGACGGAATCAGCTCATCGGTCGTCGTCACCGGATCGTGAATCTCAGACACAAGCTTCAGCACGAGATACTCCGGAAGAGGGCTCATCGCCGGCCAGTCCTTGATATTCGGACCGAGATGAATCGGCACCGTCGGATCCGCGACTCCCTTGCTGTCAAAGACGCGATTTTCATAAATTTTCTGATCAAACACATACTTCTGACCGCGGTACTCCACGTCAAGCTCGGTCGCCGCAGTCAGATATCCCTTATTCGCCGCGGTCGCCGCGATGGAGCGCGCGTCCATCAGCGCCACAGAGGCGATCTGCCCGTTCTGCAGCTTTGAACCCTCGCGGTTCGGGAAATTCCGCGTAGAATGCCGGATACTGAAGCCATTGTTCGACGGCGTATCACCCGCGCCGAAGCAGGGACCGCAGAAAGCAGTCTTCAGCACCGCACCGGTCTGCATCAGTCTGGCAGCGGAACCGTTTTTAATGAGCTCCATATAGATCGGCATGGACGCCGGATAGACGCTCAGGGTAAACTCATCCGCGCCGATGCTCTTTCCCTCCAGAATATCCGCTGCCGCGCAGATATTCTCGAAACCGCCGCCCGCGCATCCGGCGATGATGCCCTGGTCGACGTAGAGCTTTCCGCCACGCACCTTATCGCGCAGCGAGAAGGGGACCTGATCGCCCAGGCTCACGCGGGCTCTCGCCTCGCAGTCCGCCAGGATATCGTCAAGATTTGCATTCAGCTCTTCGATCGTATAAGTATTGCTCGGATGGAAGGGCATCGCGATCATCGGGCGAACCGCCGAGAGGTCAATCTCGATCATGCCGTCGTAGTAAACGACCGCTCCCGGATTCAGCTCGACATAATCTCCGCGTCTGCCATGAATTTCATAAAATTCTTCGATCTTCTCATCGGTCTTCCAGATCGAGGAAAGGCAGGTTGTCTCCGTCGTCATGACATCGACGCCGATGCGGAAATCGGCGCTCAGGTTCGCAACGCCGTCTCCGAAGAACTCCATGACCTTGTTGTTCACATAGCCGCGTTCGAACACCGCGCCTACGATCGCCAGCGCAACGTCCTGCGGACCGACGCCTTTTGCCGGACATCCTGTCAGATGTACGCCGACCACCTCCGGCATCGGAATATCATAGGTCTGATTCAGCAGCTGTTTCACCAGCTCCGGGCCGCCCTCGCCCACTGCCATCGTGCCGAGCGCGCCATAGCGGGTGTGGCTGTCGGAGCCGAGAATCATCTTTCCCCCCGCGGCGAGCATCTCCCGCGCATACTGATGAATAACCGCCTGATGAGGCGGTACATAGATGCCGCCGTAGCGCTTCGCACAGCTCAGGCCAAACATGTGGTCATCCTCATTGATCGTTCCGCCGACCGCGCACAGGCTGTTGTGACAGTTCGTCAATACATAGGGCATCGGGAACTTCTCAAGGCCGGAAGCCCGCGCTGTCTGAATGATCCCCACAAAGGTGATGTCATGGGACGTCAGCTTGTCAAAGCGAATCTTGAGATTCTCCATATCTCCGGATGTGTTGTGCGACTTCAGAATCCCGTAGGCGATCGTCTGCTTTCTGGTCTCCTCCTTCGAGGGCACTGCTCCCAGCTTCGCCGCCAGCGCTGCGCGCCCTTCCTCTGTATCGGCGATCACCTCTGTCCCATTCAGAACGTAGGCGCCGCCATCGTATAGTCTGATCATACATACCTCCATATTTAAAAAGGACTGATTGTATACAATTATACAATCAGTCCCATAGAAAAGCAAGACCCTTTATCCCACCAGATTTTCCGGATTCAGACAGGCAAGCTCCTCCGCGACAAAACGCCCGTCCTTCCTTATCAGTTCGCCGTCAAACCAGATCTCCCCGCCGCCGTACTCCGGCCGCTGGATCTGCACGAGATCCCAGTGAATCGAGGAATGATTTCCATTCGGAGCCGCGTCATAGCAGTTGCCCGGCGTGAAGTGGAGCGAACCTGTGATCTTCTCATCAAACAGAATATCCTTCATCGGCTGCAGGATCAGCGGATTGACTCCCAGTGCAAATTCGCCGATATAACGCGCGCCCTCGTCCGTATCGAAGACCTCGTTCGCGCGGGCCGTGTCATTCGCCTCCACATTCACGATCTTCCCGTTCTCAAAAGTCAGAGCGACATTCTCAAAAGTGAATCCCTGATAAATGGAAGGCGCATTGTAACGGATCGTCCCGTTCACCGAATCGCGGACCGGCGCCGTGTAGACCTCGCCGTCCGGGATATTGCGCAGGCCGCAGCAGGGCACGGCCGGGATTCCTCTGATCGAAAAAGTCAGGTCTGTCCCCGGCGCAAGAATCCGCACCTGATCCGTCTCCTCCATCTTCTTCACAAGCGCCTGCTGTGCCTGCGCCATCCGGCTGTAGTCGAGACAGCACACCCGGAAATAAAAGTCCTCGAAGGCCTCCGTGCTCATGCCGGAGAGCTGCGCCATCGCGTCATTGGGATAGCGGAGCACGACCCAGCGGGTCTTCGGCACGCGGATGCCGTGGTGCACCGGCGTCGCATAATATTTCTCATAGAGAGCCATGCGCTCCGCGGGCACATCCGAGAGTTCAGAAATATTATCACTGCCGCGTACGCCGATATAGCAGTCCATCTGCGACATCTCCAGGCTGTCGACCTCCGCCATCAGCTCCATCTGCTCCTTTGTGCACTCCAGAATCTGCGCGCGCTGCAGCTGCGGGTCTGTATAGTGGACAAAGGGCAGACCGCCCGCGCGATACACCGCGCGCACCAGCTCCTTCGCGAGCTCCCGCGTGGCCGCACCTGTATAATGGATATATACCTTATCACCCTGCCCTACCCGGCAGGAATAGTTCACCAGGCCATCGGCCAGCGTCTGAATTCTACCGTCCATCGATTTCATCGCTCCTTTATGGAATAAATGTAAAGAACAGATTTCCCGCTTCCTCGAACTGCGTCGCACTGTCCGTGCGCCCCATCGTCTGCAATTCCGATGAAGCCGGATTCCAGCAGACAATATTGCTCGTATCATAGCCTACAATCAGCAGCGCATCCTCATCCCCCGTAATGACAAGCACCGGCGCGCCCTGATCCACATACCACAGCGCCATCTCAAGCGTGCAGCCCGGCAGAATACATGCGTTCTGACCAAACTCCTGCTCACAGATCTCACACACCGACATGCCGACGCTGCGGCAGGCGCTGACATCCATGTAGTTCTGCTCCTGCTTCAGTAGCCGCTGCAGACACTTCTGAAGCGCGCTGTCTCCGGCGATCTCATCCTCTCCGTCAAAACCGTCCAGTGTGACCCTCGTCTGCGTCGTGCCGCGCTTCCAGAACCGAATCTCTCCCTGCCAGACAGAACCCATACTGTCATAAGCGGACTGGACCGCCTCCGAGAGCGTCTCATAGCCGGTCACCTTCCCATCAAAGCTGCAGGCCAGATAGAGTTCTGCTCCCTCCGGCTCATACGCAGGCTCCCTGCTGTCCTCATACAGCACCAGCTTCACGGAGGGTTCCTTCATGGAACCCGATTTTATCGTACCCGTATAACTCAGATAGTATTCATTTCGTTTTACATCGTCATAGACAGTCTGAAGGCTCAGCGCTTCCTCTGTAGTCTCCGCCGTGTAAGTGATCGGCTCCGGAAGAGCCTCCACGTAGCTGCCCCCCTCGTCTTTTTCCACACAGCTTAAGTCGATCCGATTCTCCACAATCGAGATCTCCGTCACATATTTTCCCATGGAGGAGTAGTCAAACTCACGCATCTCGCTTCCGTTCTGCGCAATGATGATCACCCGGTACATCGGGAAAGTCACCTGCCCCGCCTCATCGTAACAGATATCGCTCTCGCGCGCCGTACCGTAGATGAAATCCTCCTCCATAAAGCCGAGCGCCCGCAGCTTCTCACCGTCGTCCGCCTGTATCCGGCTGCTGTTCCCCGTCGACATATTGAGAATGCAGATCTCCGTCTCCTCCTCATTCGTCCAGGCTGCCAGCGTCCCGTCGTCCGATACCTGAATACTGCCCTCAGAAACATTCTCCGCCAGAATTTCTACAGAAAGATCCGCAAGGTCGATCTGCAGAATCATTCCCTTATAGGAGAGCCAGGCAATATCATCCGGACTCACCATGGCAAGCTGCCCGATCTCTTCCTTCAGTGTCTCATAAGGCCGGTCCGACCCGATGAAAAACCGTTCTTCGACCGTGTTAAGCAGCGCATCGTAGCTGCACAGCAGGATCCCGCAGCGCCCCTCATAGTTCCCGCGGTTCATATAACCATAGACAAGGAAATCCATGCTCCCGGACTCGTCTACGCTTAAGATCCGGAAATCATGGGCATCGTAGAGACCTCTTTCATCTTCTCCGTCGGCAAAGCCATACACCAGACTCAGACGGTTCTGTCCGAAGTCATAGACCCAGAGCTGCCCCTGCTGCACGAAAGCGACGACATTTTCCTCCTCATTTTTCAGGTAGTTCAGCTCTCCGCTCTGAATGCCAAAGGAAATCTGCGCATCCTCCACCAGCTGCGTCCCGACCTCAAACACGGTGTCTGCCGTCCGCTCATAGGCAAGCAGATACATACGCGAGGAGGTGTAGCGCATCCGGATCGCCTCCCGCACCTGATAGATCTCACCGGTATCGGTATTCTCCACCTCATAGTCCATCACAATCGAGCAGACGCTCGTACCGACCTCCGTCCAGGTAATCTGCGTCTCCCCGGTCTGGCGGATATTCACGTCTCCCCAGGTGATCGGGCCGGAGCGCGAGTGAATATTGACATAGCCGAGGCTGTCGCCCGACATGGTTCCATTCGGCTCCAGATAGCTCAGATAAGCGCTGTCCGTATCCTTCTGTACCGTGACTTCGTGGAATGCCAGCGCAAAATCCAGACACTCCTGCATGTAGTTTTCACCCAGATATGTCAGCGGAGAATAATAATACACCTGCTCCTGCGTATCCGTCTGCACGATCAGGATCAGGAGATACTGCTCCCCCTGGTCCAGCAGGTCGCGCAGCTCCACCGTAAAGCGCACATACTGCCCGTCGTCCTCTGTCTCGAATCCCGTCCCATTCTGAATCAGGCGCTCCATATCCAGAGTCCTTATCTCATAGGAAACAGCTACTATCTGCGCATTATATTTCTCAATTGCAAGATTAAGAAGATGATCTCCGGAGACGCCGATAACCGCGTCCTTCATGTAGCTGCCGTCCATCCCATCCACGTAGCCGTGCATCTCGTTGCAGAGCTGTCCGTTTATCTCCTCATAAGCGACCGGCAGCGTCGCGGAAGCCATCGTCCCTGTCATATCGCGATTTCCCATATGCGTCGTATAACCCATGAACGCCGCCCCCGCCAGAAAAGCCAGCACGATCGTAATATACTGAATAATCTTTCTCTTCATATCTGTCCCCGTGATTCTTAAAAAGCCAACTGTTCCCGGCGGAAAACAATCGGCTTTTCTCTGCAATGGTTCTCTTTGTAGTTTACTATCGCGCGCAAAACGTGTCAATGCCTTTTTCCCGCTTCCTTTTCCGGCGGCGCATCATTTCCTGCAGCAGAAGGACGCCGATCAGATCGCGCAGCTCCTCCCAGTCCGGCTCCTTCTCCCCGAAATCTTCCGCAGCCTCCGCACGCTCCAGAACCTGCCGGCATTTTCGCATCAGCGAGAGCTGATCCGGATACTCATCGTACATCATGCTTCCGGGATACTCCATCTCGTCGCAGATCTCCTCCACATAGGGCGCGAGCCTCCTCGCCATAAGGGGATAGAGCTCCCGCAGACGCTTCGCGTCCGCCTCATCCTCCATGCGCTCCGGACTGCTCCACAGATTCCGATACTGCGGAAAGCTTCCATATGGATAAAGCCAGGGAAACAGGCGCGGCTCCCGGTACAGACAATTCCATTCTCCCATATCTCTCATGAGACTGACTCCATTCTCTTTCTCTGCTTATATATATGCGGAAAATGTTCGGACTGCCAAAAAAAGACTCCGGAGGACATCCCAAACGGAATGTTCCTCCGAAGTCTTTAAGTCAATTCACCTCGTTCTGGGTTTGTTCGTTCATTGCCTCAATAAACATCCGATCAAAATCACTCTGATAATGCCGATCCTGAATAATTCTATATTGCTCAAATTCACTTTCAGCAAATGCTTTGGCAATTTCGGCCGTTACCTTCCCTTTGTTATGTAGAATTTCTGCATCGTTGAATTTTAAAAATGCATCCAATTTAGATGCCCAGTCTGCCATCGTCATAGGGATATGCCGTCTGGCCTGCCTGGTGGCGTAATCCAGATACATTGTCACAATCTCATTTAATTCCTGCAGCTCCGATTTTGTTAAATAATTTTTGGCAATTGAGACATCTGCTTTTACAATTTTTCCTTCAGGGGCATTCTTCCACGTAGTAAGACCCATATGGTCTTTTGTATGGTCGGCTCTGGCGACAATCACTTCAGCTGCTGTATTACCATGTATGGCATAATGCATTTTATTCTGAACAGTCGCAAAGAAGTTCCTTGTGATCTGGCTATCCATTGAATAGTCCACCGCAGTTGCATAGATGTCTGTTATTTTCTGATAGAACCTGCGCTCGCTGGCCCGGATTTCCTGAATCTCGGAAATTAAGTGGTCAAAATAATCCTCGTCAAAAATCTGTCCGTTGATTAACCTGTTTTTATCCAGCACATAACCCTGCTTTGTAAAAGTGTTCAGTACTTTCGTTGCCCATTGACGAAACTGTGTTGCACGTTCAGAGTTAATCCGGTACCCAACCGCAATGATAGCCGACAATGAATAAAACTTGTATTGATACGTTTTCCCGTTGTCAGCAACTTGTGCAAAATTTGCACAAGTTGAATCTTCAAACAATTCGCCGCTGGCATAAATATTCTTCAGATGTTTTGTTATGACACTCCTGTCAATATCAAACAGCTGTGCGATAGCCTTTTGCGTCAACCAGACGTCATTATCCTGCACACGGACTTCGATCCCTTCCTCATGGGCATCCATTGTAAAAACAAGAAAGTCAACCGTACTGTTGCGGATTTGCAGTTTTGTACTGTTATCAGTTGCACCCCTATGATCGCTCATTTTCATTCCTGCCTTTATTTTTCACGATAGTGACAAATACTGCCATTATTCTGGATTATTCACGAAACAGAACCTGAAACAGTGATATCCTTGTAACTAGAGAAAAAGGTATTTGTGAGAAGTTTACACACTGTCAGCCTGGAATGCAATAGCAAATTTAAAATTAATTTCGGATGAAACAAGTCATTTCACGGCTTGCGGCGTGCCTCGCAGTATGTTATACTTTTGACGAAATTGAAAAAAGAGAAAGGAAGGCAACAGATGGAGATTACTACTGACATCAAATATGTAGGCGTAAACGACCACCAGGTCGATCTTTTCGAGGGACAGTACTCCGTGCCGAACGGCATGTCCTACAACTCCTACGTGATACTCGACGAAAAAATCGCCGTCATGGATACCGTGGACGCGCATTTTAAACACGAATGGCTGGACAATATCGCGAAATTACTCGGCGACCGCCAGCCGGATTATCTGATTATTCAGCATATGGAACCCGACCACTCCGCAAACATCGCGAATTTCATGGAGGTCTACAAGGACACGACGATCGTCTCCAGCGCGAAGGCTTTCACAATGATGGGACAGTTTTTCGGCACCTCCTTCGAGGATCGCCGCGTGGTGGTCAAGGAAGGCGACACGCTCACGCTCGGCAGGCACACACTTGCCTTCGTCGAGGCGCCGATGGTGCACTGGCCGGAGGTCATCGTGACCTACGACACCTGCGATAAGGTGCTGTTCTCCGCGGACGGCTTCGGAAAGTTCGGCGCGCTCGATGTGGACGAGCCCTGGGATGACGAGTCCCGCCGTTACTTCATCGGCATCGTCGGCAAATACGGCAAACAGGTACAGAATCTGCTGAAGAAGGCGGCCGGACTGGATATCCAGACCATCTGCCCGTTGCACGGCCCGGTTCTTAAGGAAAATCTCGGTCACTACCTGCACCTCTATGATCTCTGGTCCTCCTATCAGCCGGAGAGCGAAGGCATCGTCATTGCCTACACGTCTGTCTACGGACACACGAAGAAGGCAGTAGAGCAGCTCGCCGATCAGTTCCGCGCCAAGGGCTGCCCGAACGTTATCGTCCACGACCTTGCGCGCTGCGACATGGCACTGGCCATCGCCGACGCCTTCCGCTACAATAAGCTCGTGCTCGCCACGACGACCTACAACGCGGATATCTACCCCTTCATGCGCGACTATATTCATCGCCTGACGGAGCGCAATTTCCAGAACCGCACGGTCGCCCTGATCGAGAACGGCTCCTGGGCGCCGACCGCGGCCAAGGTCATGAAGCAGATGCTCGAGAAAAGCAAGGATATCAAGTGGGCGGACACCACCGTACACATCAAATCCGCGCTCAGCGAGGAGAGCAGCGCACAGCTCGGAGCACTGGTCGAGGAGCTCTGCCAGGATTACGTGGCGCGCAGCAACGAAACTGCCAATAAGAACGATCTTACCGCGCTCTTCAACATCGGCTACGGCCTGTATGTCGTGACTTCCAACGACGGCACGAAGGACAACTGCCTGATCGTCAATACCGTCTCGCAGGTGACCAACACACCGAACCGCATTGCCGTCACGATCAACAAGGCGAACTACTCGCATCATGTCATCAAAAAGACCGGCATCATGAACCTGAACTGCCTGTCGCAGGACGCGCCCTTCTCTGTATTCGAGACCTTCGGTTTCCAGAGCGGACGCACGGTCGACAAGTTCGCAGGCGCGGGCATCACGCCGCTCTACTCGGACAATGGGCTCGCCTTCCTTCCGAAATATATCAACTCCTTCATGTCCCTGAAGGTAGAGCAGTATTTCGACATGGATACGCACGGTATGTTCATCTGCAGCATCACCGAGTCGCGCGTCATCTCGAAGGTCGAGACGATGACCTACACGTACTACCAGAACAACGTCAAGCCGAAGCCCGCCACCGAGGGCAAGAAAGGCTTCGTCTGCAAGGTCTGCGGCTACGTCTACGAGGGCGATGAGCTCCCGGACGACTTCGTCTGCCCGCTCTGCAAACACGGCGCGGCAGACTTTGAGCCGATTTCTTAAATTACTTCCGTATACACGATGAGAGGGCGCCGGTTTCCGGCGCCCTCTCGGGAGTAGTATTTCAAATAAATGTTATGTGCATTCTTCAGCCTTCCGTTCCGAAGCCATTTGCAAATAATTTGAAATAAGATTCCAGTGCTGTTTCGAACGTTTCATAAAATTTCTTCATAATCCATGACCTCCTTTTTGGACTTCCGGCGGAAGCGGTGCTTCCGTTTCTTTGTTTGTGACTACAGTATAGCATGAGGTTTTCAAAAAATAAAATACATATTATATTGGCTTTTTTATACCTTTATGGTATGATAAGGCAAAGGAGGTGTATCATGGATATCCGTTCCATTCGTTATTTTCTGGAAGTGGCGCAGGAGCTGAATATCACCCGCGCGGCAGAGAACCTGCACATGGCGCAGCCGCCGCTCAGCCGCCAGATGCAGATGCTGGAGGAGGAGCTCGGCGTAGAGCTGTTCATCCGCGAGAAGCGCCGTCTTCATCTGACCGAAGAAGGACTGATTCTGAAAAACCGGGGTGCCGAGATCCTGACGCTCGTCGAGAAGACGGAAGACGAGATCCGCGAGTACCGTCACGGCGTCAGCGGGCCACTCTACATCGCCTCCGTCGAGGGCCAGGGACCTTATCTCATGTCTCACTGGATTTCCGGTTTCTCTCAGGAGTACCCGGATGTAAAATACAGTCTCTGGAACGGCAGCGGCGACGACGCGACCGAGCGCCTGCTGAAGGGACTGTGTGACCTCGCGCTGCTCATCGAACCCTTCGATCACGAGTCACTCGACAGCATCGCCGTCGGCTCGGAGCCCTGGGTTGCGATGATCCCCGGCTCTCACCCGCTGGCGCAGATAGAAGGCGACACCATCCCCCTGCGGGATCTGGTCGGCGTTCCCCTGATCATCCCGGCGCGCAAGTCCCGGAGTATGAAAATCCACGACATGTTTGCATCCATCCATAAAACGCCCACGGTTCTCTGTGAACTGAGTCATTACCTGAATGCCTACGAACTCGTAAAGCAGGGGGTCGGCGTTGCGATCTTCCCCCGTTCCACCGGCGCAAATTTTGAGAGCAGCGACGTGATCATCAAAGACCTGACGGATCCCGGCTACATCGCCAACTACGTACTGGTCTGGGATCGCAGGCGGCGTCTGCCCACCGCAGCCGGAAAATTCATTGAATATGTCCGCAAAGTTTCAGAGTAACACGAAAGCCCGCAGCACTCCGCCGCGGGCTTTCTCATTCCCCCCCATTACTCTCCCATGCTCTCCAGCATGCTCTGATAGCGTTCCAAAATGATCGCCTGAATCGCATCCCGCGTTTCTGAGTTGATTGGATGCGCGATGTCCCGGTATTCTCCGTCCGCCGAGCGTCTGCTCGGCATTGCGATAAACAGTCCCTTTTCGCCCTCAATCACCTTGATATCGTGGACGACAAACTCTCCGTCAATCGTGATGGAGACGACTGCCCGCATCTTTCCTTCCTTTGTAACTTTTCGAATCCGTACATCTGTAATATTCATTTTCTTCTCCTGTATCAGTTCTCCATAATCGTTTACATGATATACCGCTCATTTTTCTCAATGACTACCTTCACGCCATCTTCCCCGATAAAACGCGAATTCGCGCGGATCGTATCTCTGCTCTCCACGATGCAGTTCTCAATGTAAGTATTATCGCCCAGATACACGTCATTCAAAATGATGGAATTTTTGATCACACAGTTACTTCCGACAAACACTTTTTTAAAGAGGATCGAGTTCTCCACTGTCCCGTTGATGATGCTGCCGCTGGCGACCAGACTGTTCTTCACGCGGGAACCGGTATTGTATTTCGCCGGCGGAAGATCCTGTACCTTTGAGTAAACCTCCGGATAGTCCCGCAGGAAATGCTGTCGCACCTCCGGCTTCAGAAAGTCCATATTTGTCTCGTAGTAAGAGTCCACCGAGGAAATGCTGTTCCAGTAGCTGTCCATCCTGTACGCGTAAATCCTCTTTACATTTTTATAGCGGATCAGAATGTCCTGCACGAAATCATAGCGGTCCTCCTGCGCACAGCGCTCGATCAGCTCAACCAGCTGTCTTCTGCGGACGATATAGATCCCACAGGAAACGGTGCGTTCATCGGTCGCCATCGGCTTTTCCTCGAAACCAATGATGCGCCCGTCGTCATCCGCTCTCACAACCCCGAACCGGCTCATGTCCGTGCTCTCCGGCATCTCCTTGCAGACGACCGTGATGTCAGCCTTCTTCGCGATGTGATACTCCAGGACTTTATTGTAATCCAGTTTATACACCCCGTCTCCGGAGGCGATGACCACGTAGGGCTCGTGACTCTGCTTCAGCCAGTCGATGTTCTGATAAATAGAATCCGCCGTCCCCCTGTACCAGAAATTGTTGTCCGCGGTCACTGTCGGTGTGAACAGATAAAGTCCGCCCTGCTTGCGTCCGAAATTCCACCACTTGGAAGAGCTCAGATGCTCGTTCAGGGAGCGCGAATTGTACTGCATCAGCACCGCCACCTTCTGCACATGAGAATTCGTCATGCTGCTCAGCGCGAAATCAATGCTTCGATAACTGCCGGCCACCGGCATGGCTGCAATCGCACGTTTTGCGGAAAGCTCCCGCATTCTGTGGTTATTCCCGCCTGCCAGTATCAGTCCTACCGCCCTCATGCTCTCTCACCTGCCTTAATCAGTGTCTCCCCGCCCGCGAGGACACCGCCCGGATAATCGCCGGGCTCTGTAATACCGGATACCGCCGTATTGAAACCAATCTGTACGTCAGGCGGAATCACGGAATTCTCCCCGACCGTCACGAGACCGAATGCGTAAACCTTCGGATTTTCCCTGTTCGGGACATTCTCGCCGACGCCGAGGACTGCTCTGTCTCCGATGATAACTTCCTCCGCGACAATCGCCCTGTTGATTCTGCATCCCGCTCCAATCACCGTATTTTTCATGATGATCGAGTCCCGGACTTCAGCGCCTTTTCCGATGGTCACGCCTGCTCCGATCACGGAGTTGATCACGCTGCCCTCCACTGAGGAATTGCCGCTTACAATACTGCGCTCAATATAGCCATCCTCCGACACGTACATCGGCGGCACTGCGTCGCTCTTCGTGTAGATCTTCCAGAATTCCTCATACAGGTTGAACTCCGGGATAATGTCGATCAGCTCCATATTCGCTTCCCAGTAGGAACCGAGCGTCCCGACATCCTTCCAGTAACCGTTAAACTCATAGGCGAACAGGCGCTCACCGTCTGCGAGGCAGGCCGGAAGAATATGCATCCCGAAATCACAGCCCGGCACATCCTTCATCCGAATCAGCGCCTGGCGGAGCACCTTCCAGCTGAAAATATAGATGCCCATGGAGGCCAGATTGCTGCGCGGCTGCGCCGGCTTTTCCTCAAATTCGCTGACTCTTCCGGTCTCATCCGTGATCACAACGCCGAAGCGGCTCGCCTCCTCCCACGGCACCGGCATGCAGGCGATCGTCACCGCCGCGTCATGCTCCTTATGAAAGTCCAGCAGTACCTCATAATCCATCTTATAAATATGGTCGCCGGACAGAATCAGAACGTAATCCGGATTGTAGGTGTCGATATAGTCAATATTCTGGTAAATCGCATTTGCCGTGCCGGAATACCAGTCGCTCCCTGCGCTCCGCTCATAAGGTGAGAGAATCGTCACTCCTCCGTTATTCCGATCCAGATCCCAGGGCATGCCGATACCGATGTGTGTATTCAGCCGGAGCGGCTGATACTGTGTCAGTACCCCCACTGTGTCGATACCGGAGTTGATGCAGTTGCTTAAAGGAAAATCAATAATCCGGTATTTCCCGCCGAAGGCCACCGCAGGCTTCGCCACCTTGGCGGTCAGCACCCCGAGCCGGCTTCCCTGTCCGCCTGCCAGAAGCATGGCGATCATCTCTTTCTTTATCACGTTATCACCTCTTGATGCATTCTGAAAATATCTCTGAGCCAAGTATACCATAATTCTTGTAAATAGTGAACATTTTAGCCAAAAATTGTTCTTTATTTTCCATCAATTTGTGACAGCAAACGAGTTTTCCCCGCGTTGCTTTTTCCGCAAAAGAGGTATACTATATTGTTAAGAACAGGAAACGGAGCATTTACAGTTTATGTATGAAATCAACTTTCAATCACCGGTACATGTACATTTTATCGGTATCGGCGGGATCAGTATGAGCGGCCTGGCCGAGATTCTCATAAAGGAAGGATTCACGGTATCCGGCTCTGACGCCACGGAATCCGAGCTGACCCGTCACCTTACCGCACTCGGCGCCCGCATTGCCATCGGGCAGCGCGCCGAAAATATTACGCCCGACATCCAGCTTGTCATCTACACCGCCGCGATCCATCCGGACAACCCCGAATTCGCCGCGGCGCGGGCCGCTTCTCTTCCGATGCTGGCGCGCGCTGACCTGCTCGGTCAGATCATGCGGAATTATCCGACAGCCATCGGCGTTTCCGGAACGCACGGAAAGACGACGACCACTTCCATGCTCTCCATGATCCTGCTGGAAGCAGAAAAAGACCCGACAATATCCGTCGGCGGCATCCTGCCCGAGATCGGCGGCAATATCCGTGTCGGCCATTCGGACACCTTCCTGACGGAGGCCTGCGAGTACACGAACAGCTTTCTCTCCTTCTTCCCGACCGCAGCTCTGATCCTGAATATCGAGGAAGATCACATGGACTTCTTTAAAGATCTGCAGGATATCCGCAATTCCTTCCATCGCTTCGCCGCGCTCCTGCCGGACGACGGCCTGCTCGTCCTGAACGGCGAGATCGAACGCCCGGAAGAGATCACGGATGGCATCACCGCCCGTACCGTCACCTACGGGCTGACCGGCGCGGAGGACTATCACGCAGAGGATATCCGCTTCGGAGAGGACGGCGGCGGCATCTATGAACTGTATCACGCAGAGGAACCTGTCGGCACGGTCACGCTGCATGTCCCGGGCCGTCACAATATCTCAAATTCCCTGGCTGCGCTCGCACTCTGCCTTGAGCTGGACATCGATTTCCCGACTGCCGCCGCAGGGCTGCGCCGCTTCCACGGCACCGAACGCCGCTTCCAGTATAAGGGCGAAGTGAAAGGCGTGACGGTCATCGACGACTATGCGCACCACCCGACCGAGATCCGCGCCACACTGAAGGCCGCGGCGGACTATCCGCACCGGGAGATCTGGTGCGTGTTCCAGCCGCACACCTATACCCGCACGAAGGCCTTCCTCCACGACTTTGCGGAGGCGCTTACGCTGGCCGATCACGTGGTTCTGGCTGACATCTACGCGGCCCGTGAGCAGAATACGATTGGCATCAGCTCGCAGACACTGCAGAAGGAGATCGAAAGCCTCGGGAAACCCTGCTCCTACTTCCCCTCTTTTGAAGAAATTGAGAAATTTTTATTAAAAAATTGTATGCACGGGGACCTGTTGATAACTATGGGAGCCGGAGACGTGCTGAAAATAGGCGAAAATTTACTTTCAAAATAAAGTTGTCCACATTATCCACATGTTTATCAACAATTCCCGCTGCATAGACATGTGGATTTTTAAGTGGATAATCCACTTTACATAATGTCCCATGCCCTCTTCGTCAAAAGATGGATTTTTTCCGTTTTCCTGTCAGATTCTGTCTGCGGCAGTTTCCCATAATCCGATCTTTCCACGAAGTTATCCACATTATCCACCGTCACTTTTCAAAGTTCTTATCCCGCCCCCTGCGCTTTCACCGCCCTATTTTCTTTTTGAAAAAGCTGTGTTATACTCCATAGAGATGCAGGACGCGCTTATGGCGCAGCCCGTCTTAGAGGGAGTACTTACAATATGGGACAATTTATTTTAAAATCTGCCGGGGATAACGATCAGACCAGCGTGTCGAATCTGTTCCTCGACTATTATATGCCAAAGGCGAACGGGGAGTATGTAAAGGTATACCTTTACCTGCTCCGCGCGCTGAAGCGCCCGTCTCCTGAGCTCTCCGTCTCCGGGCTTGCCGACGCCCTGGACCGAACGGAGAGCGACATCCTGCGCGCCCTGAAATACTGGGAAAAGCAGAGGGTTCTCCAACTCGAGTGCGACAGCTCCAATACACTGCAGGGTATCTATCTGTGCACGCTGCACGCGCCGGGCGAGAGCACGCAGACTGTACAGACTGCTCCTGCGAAGGAGCCCGCCCAGGCAAAGGAACCGGGGCAGAAGTCCTACAGCGCAAAGGAGATTGAGGCCTTTGCGAATGACGAAGAGTGCCGGCAGCTCCTCTTTGTGTGCAGCCAGTATATGGGAAAAACGCTCTCGTCGTCAGAGATCGAGACGCTGCTCTATTTTTATGATCAGCTGCACTTTTCCACGGATCTGCTGGAATACCTGGTCGAATACTGTGTCTGCAAGGGCAGTAAGAGCATCCACTATATCCGCCGCGTCGGCCTCGCCTGGGCGGAGGCACACATTGCCACGGTGGACGAGGCGAAGGAGCGCACCAGCGTCTACCACAAAAACACCTTTGCCGTTATGAAGGCCTTTGGCCTGAATGACCGCAATCCTGTCAGATCCGAGCAGGACTATATCGAGAAATGGCTGGATACCTGGGGATTTTCCCTGGATCTTGTTCTCGAGGCCTGCAACCGGACGATGGAACAGCTGCACAAGGCCAGTTTCCGCTATGCGGACCGCATTCTGCAGGACTGGCAGGAGAAGAACGTACATACACTCGCCGACGTACAGGCGCTTGATCAGAATCACCGCAAGGCTGTCCCGAAGAAAAAGACGCGCGCACGCCAGACTGGGTTCACGAATTTTCAGCAGCGGGATTACGATTTTGATGAGCTGGAAAAGCAGCTTCTCAAGAGTCAGATGTAGGAGGATTCCATGCCGCTCAGCAACAGTCAGTATGACGCGATCATGCGGGAATACGACCGCAGACAATACAGACATTACCGGGAACAGCTCGCGCGGACCGATGAGATCTATGCGCGCTTTCCGCGTATCCGTGAGATCCAGGAAGAGGTGTCCGCCTGCAGCGTACAGAAGGCAGAGCAGCTCTTCGACGGAGATTCTCTGGCACTGCAGACACTCCGCGAACAGCTGAACGATTTGCAGCAGGAGCGTGAGAAGATCCTTACAGAGGCGGGATACCCGGCAGATTATCTGGATATGCAGTATACCTGTCCGGACTGCCATGACACCGGCTACATCGGCCATCGGAAATGCCACTGTTTCCACCAGGAAGAGATACGCTTTCTCTACTCCTCCTCTCATCTGGAGGCAGTTCTGGAAAAGGAGAATTTTTCCACGCTGCGCATGGATGTATATGACGCTCAGCAGCGGGAAGTGATGGGCGATATTCTGCAAAGCTGCCATGCCTTCGCGGATGATTTTCACCCCGGGGAAAAGAACCTTCTCTTCTACGGGCCGGTCGGCACCGGGAAGACTTTCCTCTCCAACTGCATTGCAAAGTCGCTGCTGGACCAGGGCTATTCGGTCATTTATTTTACCTCGTTCCAGCTTTTTGCACTGCTCTCCCGCTCGATCAGCACGACGCCCGGACAGCCGCGGGAATCCTGTGATCCGCTGCTTCAGTGTGATCTTCTGATTCTGGACGATATGGGTACCGAGCTGCCAAACAGCTTCACGGTCTCCCGCCTGTTTCAGATTCTGAACGAGCGCGCACTTGCGGGCAAATCTACCGTGATTTCGACCAACCTGTCGATGCAGGAATTTCAGAATACCTACAGCGAGCGCATCTTCTCCCGCATCATGAGCTCGTACACGCTTCTGAAATTCACCGGTGGCGACATTCGCATTCGACGTAAGATCTCCGGCTCTGTATAGTGGCAGAGCCTGTTGCACATAAAAAACTTTATTTTATAACTACCTGGAGGACAAAGACATGAATACTCAGCGCAGCGAACGGGTTCTTGAGACTATCCCCGTCGGTTCCCTCGGACTCATCCCCTTACCCGGCTGTACAGAGCTGGGCCAGCGGGTGAACGATTACCTGGTACAGTGGCGGCGTGAAAGCTCTCTGGAGCACAAGGACAGCATCATGTTTCAGGGCTACGAGCAGGACTCCTATCTGATTGATACGAGCATTCCCCGCTTTGGCTCCGGCGAGGCCAAGGGCATCGTCATGGAATCTGTCCGCGGACGCGATCTCTATCTGATGGTGGACGTATGTAATTACAGCCTGACCTATTCCCTGTGCGGCCATGAGAACCATATGTCGCCGGACGACCACTATCAGAATCTGAAGCGCATCATCGCTGCCTGCGGCGGCAAGGCCAGGCGGATTACAGTCATCATGCCTTTCCTCTATGAGAGCCGCCAGCACAAGCGCACTACGCGCGAATCCCTGGACTGCGCGCTCGCCCTGAAAGAGCTGAGCCGCATGGGTGTGGACAATCTGATCACCTTTGACGCGCATGACCCGCGCGTGCAGAACGCGATCCCGCTCGAAGGTTTTGACACGGTGCAGCCTTCCTATCAGTTCATCAAAGCGCTGCTGTCTCACGTCAAAGATATTCAGATTGACAGCGATCATCTGATGGTTGTCAGCCCTGACGAGGGCGGCATGGACCGTGCAGTCTACCTGGCAAATGTCCTCGGCGTGGACATGGGCATGTTTTACAAGCGCCGCGACTATACGCAGATCGTAGGAGGACGCAATCCGATCGTCGCGCACGAGTTCCTCGGCTCCAATGTAGAAGGAAAAGACGTCATCGTTATCGACGACATGATTTCCTCGGGCGAGAGTATGCTGGAGGTAGCCCGTCAGCTCAAGAAGCTGCACGCGCGCCGCATCTTCATCTACTCGACCTTCGGGCTGTTCACAAATGGCATGAAGCGTTTCGATGAGGCCTGGGAGGAGGGCGTCATCGACCGCGTGCTCACTACAAATCTGATCTATCAGTCGCCGGAAGTGCTCTCACGCCCGTATTACATCAGCTGCGATGTGTCCAAGTACATCGCCCTGCTGATTGACACGCTGAACCACGATGCATCCATCAGTGAACTGCTGGATCCCTATGATCGTATCCACAATTATCTGGAGAAATACAGAAACGGAGAGGTATAACCGCGATGAAAAATTTTATTTTTATTTCCCCGGGATTCCCGGAAAACTTTGAAAACTTCTGCTTTGCGCTGAAAAATAACGGCGTGAATGTGCTCGGTATCGGCGATACTCCCTATGACTCCCTGTCGGAAGGACTCCGACAGACACTGACGGAATATTATCGCGTCGAGAATATGGAGAACTACGAGGACATGTTCCGCGCTGTGGCCTATCTCTCCTTCCGCCATGGAAAGATCGACTGGCTCGAGAGCAACAATGAATACTGGCTCGAGCAGGATGCAAGACTGCGTGAGGATTTCCACATCACGACCGGGCTTCATCCGCAGGATATGGAACTGATCAAACATAAATCCCGTATGAAAGAGGGCTATAAGGCAGCCGGAGTCCCGACCGCGCGCTGGCATCTGGTTGAGGATATTGACAGCGCACGCGCTTTCATAAAAGAGGGCGGCTACCCGGTCATCGTAAAGCCGGACAGCGGCGTCGGCGCGTCCGACACCTGGAAGATTACCTGCGAGGATGATCTTGCATCCTTCTTCTGCAATCTCCCGGAGATTCCCTATATTATGGAGGAATTTGTGCCCGGCGAGATCTGCTCCTTCGATGCGATTGTGAACAGCCGGGGTGAGATCCTCTTCGAGACAGGCAATATCTCCCCGATCTCGATCATGGACTGCGTCAACGAGCACGAGGAGATCCATTTCTACATTGTAAATCAGCTCGCAGAAAATCTGCGCTCCTACGGTCACGCCTGTGTGAAGGCCTTCCATGTGCGCAGCCGCTTTGTCCACCTCGAGTTTTTCCGTCTGACACAGGACCATCCGCGTCTGGGTAAGACCGGACAGATCGTGGGGCTGGAGGTCAACATGCGTCCGTCCGGCGGGCCTACCGCTGACATGATCAATTTCGCTTACAGCGCGAACTGCTATCAGTATTACGCGGACATGATGGTCTACGACGAACTGCGCCATGTCTCCAAAGCCACGCCGTGCTTCTGCGCCTTCGTCGGACGCTGGCGCGAAGTCTCCTATCTCCACTCACATGATGAGATTATGGAAAAATTCGACGACAGTCTCCGGATGGCACAGGAGCTGCCCGCCGTACTGGCACATGGCATGGGCGACTTCATCTATCTGGCCAAACTGGAAACTGTGGAAAAGATGAACGAATTCTTCCAGTATACCCTGGCAAAATAAAGGGAGTGATTTCTTATGGAAATACAGATGACACAATGGTACAGTGAGCGCCTGGGGCGCGAAATGCCTGTAAAGCGCTATGGCCAGTCGGGAAAACCCTGCCTCGTGATTCCCTCACAGAATGGGAACTGCCATGACTTCGAGGGCTTCGGGATGGTAGAAGCCTGCAGTTCCTTTATTGAATCCGGACGGCTGCAGCTCTTCTGTGTGGATGCGATCGATGCAGAGACCTGGTCCTGCGAGTGGAAGAATCCCCGCGAGCGGATTGAGCAGCACGAGCGCTGGATCCAGTATCTTTTGCAGGAAGTGACACCCTTCCTCGAGCAGTATGCAAACGGGCAGAAAGCTATGACGCTCGGCTGCAGCATGGGCGCGTACCACGCCGGAAATATCTTCTTCCGCTTTCCGGACCGCTTCGACGCCTGCGTCTGCCTGAGCGGACTCTACGATGCGGCTTCCATGCTGAACGGTTATATGGATGATCTGGTATACCTGAATTCTCCCTGCCACTGCCTGCAGAATCTGCCCCCGGAGCACCCCTATATGGAGCTCTATCGCCAGAGCAAAATCTTTATCTGCGTCGGGCAGGGCGCCTGGGAGGATCAGCTCCTGGACGGGACGCGTCAGCTGGATGCAGTCCTGCGCTCCCGCGGTATCCCCGCCTTCGTCGACTACTGGGGATACGATGTGAACCACGACTGGCCCTGGTGGCGGGTGCAGGCGCCGTATTTCCTGGACAAAATTCTATAAAACTGCGAAAAAGAGAGACCGCACGCTGCGGTCTCTCTCATTTTCTGCAATTCTTATAAAGCTTTTCCTTCGGAACCAAGCACATCCTTGATCTTGTGCGCGACGACTGCCTTGACATTCGCACGGCCCACGGTCAGATACTGTCTCGGATCGAAGTAATCCGGATGCTCATTCATCACCTGACGAATACCAGCGGTCAGGCCGAGACGCAGATCGGAATCGATGTTGATCTTGCAGACCGCGGATCTCGCAGCCTCGCGAAGCTGATCCTCCGGTACACCGATGGCATCCTTCAGAGCGCCGCCGTTCTCATTGATGATCTTGACATACTCCTGCGGTACGGAAGAAGCTCCGTGCAGCACGATCGGGAATCCCGGAATCTTCTTCTCGATCTCGTGAAGGATGTCGAAACGAAGCTGCGGCTTCGTGCCTGGCTTGAACTTATATGCGCCGTGGCTGGTGCCAATCGCGATCGCGAGGGAGTCCACGCCGGTCTTGTCCACAAACTCTTCCACCTCTTCCGGCTGCGTGTAGGAGGAATCCTCCGCCTTCACCTTCACGTCGTCCTCGATGCCGGCGAGCTTTCCGAGCTCCGCCTCAACTACAACGCCGTGGTCATGCGCATACTCGACGACCTTCTTCGTGATCTCGATGTTCTCCTGGAACGGGAACTTGGAAGCGTCGATCATGACGGAGGTAAATCCGCCGTCCACACAGGATTTGCAGATCTCGAAATCTGCGCCGTGATCCAGATGCAGAGCAATCGGGATCTGCGGATTCTCGATCAGAGCCGCCTCTACCAGCTTGACCAGATAGGTGTGGTTCGCATACTTTCTCGCGCCTGCGGATACCTGCAGAATGATCGGGGAATTCAGCTCTCCGGCTGCCTCGGTGATCGCCTGTACGATCTCCATGTTGTTCACGTTAAATGCGCCGATCGCATAGCCGCCTTCATAGGCCTTCTTAAACATATCAGTTGTCGTTACTAAGGGCATTGGTTTATACTTCCTTTCCTTATTTTTAGCGCCAAAGCGCTTCTACCCGTATCTTACTACATTTTCTCTGAATCAACAAGGCGTTTTTTATTTTATTCCGCAATATTCACCGCGTTTTCACAGATCAGGTCGATCACCTTCTCCTGAATCAGCTGCTCACGGATCATGTCCGAGCTGTAGTATGTCTCGATATCCGAGGCGTCCTCATAGCCATACTCATCCGCGATGCTCTGCAGATACTCCTGGTATTCGTCATCGCTGACTTCCATTCCCTCAAGCTCGGCGATCTCATGGAACGCGAGCGTCATCTGCACGCGGAACTCGGCCGTCTCGCGGAACATCTCCCGAAGCTGCTCCTCCGTCACGCCCAGGTATGTCTCGAGAAATTCCCCGAGTTCCATGTCGTACATCGTCGCATAGGTCTCGTATTCTGACATCATCTGATCGATATATGCCTCGACATCTGCATCCTCAATCTCAAACTCGCTGTCTTCCAGCACTGCGTAGACCAGCTCATACTGCCAGTTGCTCTCAGCATCCTCCTGAGCGGCCTCTTCGAGCTCCGCGCGAATCGATTCTTCCATGTCCGCAATACTGTCATACTCCAGATTTTCCTGGACAAACGCATCGCTCCAGTCTGCCATCTGGTACTCGGAGACACGATAGACATGAATCTCAAAGGTGACATCCTTTCCCGCGACTTCCTCGCTGTAATTCTCCGGGAATGTCATGTTGATCTCCATATCCTCATCCGCCGTCACGCCGATCAGCCCGTTCTCAAAATCCTCGAGGAAGCTGCCGCTCCCAATCTCCACGGAAGTCTCTGTGCCCTGCAGGCTGTCGGAAGTCTCCCCGTCGATATATCCGGTAAAGTCGATGACGACCACATCGCCTTCCTGCGCTTCCCGATCTACATCGACGAGATCCGAGTATTCTTTCTTGATGCTATCCACCTCGGCCTGCACGTCCTCGTCAGTCACTTCTTCGACGGACATCGCCATCTCGATCCCTTTGTATTCGCCAAGTGAAACCAGCGTGCTCGTCAGATCTTCATACAGAACGTAATCACTGCTGCTGTCCTCTGTCGACTCCTCCGTCTCCTCCGCGGTGTCCGCCGACTCCTCCGTCCCGCTGTCCGAGCCGCATCCGGCCAGCGCCAATACCATTGCCATCATGAATATAATCCAAAACTTTTTTTTCATTATCTGCTCCTCCTGATTTCTGAAAGCAGTATACCATCTTTCGACACGAAAAACAACGCCCCCATTCTTGCTTTTTCAGGGCAGGAATGCTACAATGGGACAAGAGTTTGTCGTAGGAGGAACAAAAGACGTTATGTGGTGGAAAGTATTACTCGTCATTCTGATTATACTGATCATTGTACTGGTCGTGCTCTACTTCCTGGGACGCAGGATGCAGAAGAAGCAGGATGAGAGCCAGGCGCAGCTCGAGGCGATGAAGCAGACCGTCAGTATGCTGATCATCGATAAGAAGATGCTTCCGGTCAAAAAGTCAGGCCTGCCCCAGGCAGTGATCGACCAGACCCCCTGGTATCTGCGCAGATCAAAGCTGCCGATCGTGAAGGCGAAGGTGGGACCCAAGATCATGACACTCGTTGCGGACGGTCCGGTATATGAGCAGATTCCCCTGAAGCGCGAAGTCAAGGTCGAGGTCAGCGGCATCTATATCACAGCCGTCAAGAGCGCCCGCGGAGGCATCCCTAAGCCGGAGAAGAAAAAGGGATTTTTCAAAAGACTTTTCAGCAGAAAGTAATAAGAGTAAAAATACGGAAGGCGCGAACGCCTTCCGTATTTTTATGTATTGTTTTATTCTCCTGCAATTACAGAGCTGCGAGCGGACTCCAGCCGCACTCTACAAACTGCGTGAGCGTACGGTTCGTCGCGCCATAGCCGATGAACTCGTCGACCGACAGGCCGTTCGGCTCGTAGGCCTTCACAAACTCCGGCATGGACTGCAGTCTGCGGATCTTCGCCGGATCTACCGGATTCTGGATCTTCTCCCCGAACTCGTCCTCTTTCACGTCAAGCAGCAGCTTCGAGATCTTCGGTGCGATCGACATGATCATCTTCGCGCCGGCAAGCTCGGTGATATGATGTCCGCCGCGGCAGCCCGCCGGCATCAGCACACACTCATAGCCTCTCTCCTGGAAAATCTCATAAGCACGCTTGATGCATGCAAGACCTGCCCAGATGACATCCTCTTCACCGCAGTCCGCATCGGTATCCTGCATAACGTCTCTGAGATAATCATCGGTACGGCCTACCATCAGAACCGCGATACCAAGACCCGGCTTGATTCCGTTTGCCTTCGCTCTCTCAGCGCCCTTCTGGAACGCCTCACCAAACGCCAGAACCTGCGGTACCGTGAAGCTGACCGTCGCCGCCACGTTCATGCCGAGCGCCGCGCACTCCTCATAAGCCTTCAGGCCTGCCTTCGTCGCGGGCATCTTGATCACGATGTTCGGAGCCCAGGACGCATACTTCTTCGCCTGCTCGATCATGTATTCCGCCTGGCCGGGATGTGCCGGGCTCGTCTGTGCGCAGCAGTAACCCTTTCCAAAGCCCTCCGCCTGGAACGGAGCGAGCTTCTCAGCAATGTAGCCGGTCACGCCATGAATCAGCGCCTCTACCTTCGCATCGCCGGTCAGGGACTTGTCAACCGCCGCAACCGTGTCCGCCCAGAACTCCGGTGTGCTTCTCAGCGTGGAATTCACGAGGAAGGGGTTCGTCGTCACGCCGCGCGCGCCGTTCGAGATCGCCTCATCCAGTTCGGAGATCACCGCGCTGTCATGCCAGTACACGGACTGCGTGTTCTGTGTCATCCATCTTAAAAATTTGTTCTCAGCCATAATGAGCCTCCTTATAAAATATGTAATATTGTAATACAGCTTTGCGGCAACGTCAAGCATTTACCGCATAAAATCAGAACCTTTTTGAAGCCAGCTCAATCCTTGCCGCTGTCTCCATTGCTTTCATATATTCATAGCTGTTTTTCGCGCAGTCCCATGCCGTCGGAAGCGGCACGCACTCGATCACGATCCAGCCATGATACTCCGCCTTCATCAGAGCCTTCATAAAGGACTTGAAGTCTACATTTCCGCCGCCCGGATAATAACGCGCCGTATCAGCAAAATGTACATAATCCAGTTCCTTTGCGCAGTATTCTACGGAGCCAAAGATATCGTTGTCCTCCATCATCATGCTGTAAGTGTCCAGATGCACCTTCACATTGTCTCTTTCAAGACCCGTGACGAAGTCGGTCACCTGCGCCATCGTGTTCAGATAATCACTGATGTAGCTCAGGATATTCTCAACGACAATCTCTGTATTTTTCGTTTTGGCATAGTCCGCCAGCTCCAGAATGGCGTCCCTGTGATACTTCTCATACTTCGCCGAATCCGGACGCCCGAGAAGCTTCGCACGCAGAGAACCGACGATCACCTTCGCGCCCACGATACTGGCGCAGTCAATATGCTCCTTGATGCGGTCGATCGTCGCGCGGCGCACTGCAGCGTCATCGCTGATCAGGCAGAGACCATTCTCTCCCATCTCACGTCCAGTAGCAAAGGCGGCGACCTTGAGTCCATGATCCTCCGTCACTTTTTTGATATGCTCCCAGTCGTACTGCAGCGGGTTTGCCAGCTGAATCTCCAGCCCGTCATACCCGATCTTCTTCGCATCGTCGCAGACCTGCTCGATCGAGCCTCTCAGCGTGATTGCTGCGGTCTCGGATACCTCATTGAGGGAGCATGTAACGCCATATTGAAATATTCCCATTTTACCTAACGCCCTCCATACTTCCTTTTTTTAGAAGCCCGCGAAAAACGGATATTTCCGCGGGCCCCATACAGTTTCTCAGCTGATACCCAGATAGGTCTTGCGGATACTGTCGTCGTTTGCCAGCTCGCTGGCGGGTCCTTCCTGTACGATCTTTCCGATCTCCAGGACATACGCCCTGTTCGCGATCTGCAGCGCTGCCTTCGCGTTCTGTTCCACGAGAAGAATGGTAACGCCGTCTTTGTTGATTTTTCCGATCGTCGAGAAAATATCCTTGATAACCAGCGGCGCCAGTCCCATGGACGGCTCATCCATCATAAGCAGCTCCGGACCGCTCATCAGCGCACGGGCCACAGCAACCATCTGCTGCTCGCCGCCGGAAAGCGTTCCCGCATTCTGCTGTTCTCTCTCCAGAAGTCTCGGGAACAGCTCGAAGCAGTAGTCAAGACGATCCTGAATCACTTTCTTGTCCTTCGTCAGATACGCGCCCATCATCAGATTCTCTCTCACGGTCAGGAGCGGGAACACAAGACGTCCCTCAAGCACCTGGTTAAGTCTGAGACCCGCGATTTTGTGCGGCGCCATCGTATCAATCTTCTGTCCGTTGAAGGTGATCGTTCCTCCCGTGTTCTTTCCGAGAAGTCCGGAGATGGTGCGCAGAAGAGTCGTCTTGCCGGCGCCGTTGCTGCCGATGATCGTCACGATCTCTCCCTTATATACATCCAGGGAAACCTTATCCAGCGCATGAATCTCTCCATAATGAAAATCCAGATCCTTAATGCTCAGAATAGCCTCTGCCACGATCAATCACCTCCTCCAAGATATGCCTCAATCACCTCGGGGTTCGCCTGCACTTCCGCAGGAGTTCCCAGTGCGATTCGTTTTCCATAGTTCAGCACACAGATACGGTCCGTGATCCCCATGACGAATTTCATATCATGCTCCACCAGAAGCACGGTAACTCCCTTCGCACGGATTCTCTGCACCAGATCTGCCAGCGAATTCTTCTCCGTCGGGTTCATACCGGCGGCCGGCTCATCCAGAATGATCAGATACGGATCGCTGACCAGCGCACGCGCGATCTCCAGGATCCGCTGTTCGCCGTAGGACAGGGAATTCGAATAGACATCTATTTTCTCATGAAGCCCGCAGAATTCCAGCGTTTCCTTCGCCTTCTCCACCGCTGCGGCTTCCTCTTTCCTCTCCCTCGGCGTCCGCAGAATCGCAGGAGCCAAGCCGCAGGTCAGGCGGCAGTGCTGCCCCACCAGCAGGTTCTCCAACACCGTCATGCTGCGGAACAGGTTAATGTTCTGATAAGTACGGGCAATACCCAGCTTATTCGTCTGGTACATATAATTCCCGTCGATCCGCTGTCCGTTCAGCCAGACCTCTCCGGAGGTGGGCTTGAGCGCGCCGCTGATCATATTGAAGGTCGTGGTCTTTCCCGCGCCGTTCGGGCCGATCAGGCCGAAAATCTCGCCTTTGTCAATCGAGAAATTCAGGGTATCCACGGCTTTCAGACCGGAGAAATTGATGGTCAGGTCTTTTACTTCAAGAAGCTTTTCACCCATTTGCCGCACCTCTCTTTCTCTTTGAAACCGCACCCGAGATCGTATTTCCAAGGCCGGCGATACCCTGCGGCTGGAACAGGATGATGAGGAGCAGCACGATGCCGTAGATCAGCATACGATAGTCGGCAAGGAACTGCAGACCTTCCTGAATGATCGTGATAACCGCAGCACCGAGGATCGGGCCAACCAGGTTTCCGCTTCCGCCGAAGAGCAGCATCGTGATGAAGATAACCGATGTGTTCTGCACGAAAGTATCCGGGCTGATAAATCCGATCATGTGCACATACAGGCCGCCCGCAAATCCCACATAGAATGCCGAGATCGCGAAGGACATGATCTTGTATTTCGCAACGTTGACGCCGCAGCCGTTCGCCGCTGTCGGATTCTCACGGATCGCGATCAGACCGCGTCCCACACGGGAATTGACAATGTGCGTCTTCACAAGCAGGAACACTACCACAAAGAACAGTACCAGGTAGTAATACTTCAGCTTGCTCGTGGTGGTTGCAAACGAAATTCCAAAAAGCGTGACCGCCGGTACACTCGTGATACCGATACTTCCGTTGGTCAGCCAGGAGAAGTTATTCGCAATCAGGTAGACGATCTGGTTAAACGCGATCGTCAGCATCGACAGGAAATGGAACACCAGCTTGGAGGCCGGTATCGCCAGCAGCGCGCCGACTGCAGCCGCAATGCAGGCTGCAATGAAAATACTCAGGATCGGCGTCAGCACATAGCCGGTCGCCTTGCCAAGTCCCCACTGGGTATGGGACAGAAGCACGGAACCGTACGCGCCGATACAGAAGAATCCCGCATGTCCGAAGGAAATCTGGCCGGTATAACCGAACAGAATATCCAGTCCGCTGGTCACGATCGTATAAATTCCGATCAGGCAGAGCAGCACATAGAAGTACTTATTCTGTGTAAAGATAATATTGTTGTCCATCATAAGAGGAATGATGATAGCGAGGGCAATCGCCACAACCGCTATGACGGTCTTTCCCTTTTTGCTCTGGAAAAATCCTTGTTCTTTCATCCTGTCACCTCCTACTCATAGACCTTCGCGTTGAACAGTCCGGACGGCTTGACGATCATAAACACGATCATGACGCCGTACACGATCAGCTCCTTGTACGCGGAAGAGATATAAGCGCCGACAAATGTCTCCAGCAGTCCGACGAACAGTGCGCCGACGATGGCACCGTAGATATTACCGTATCCGCCGATAACCGCGCCCGCAAAGCTCTTCATCGAAATCTGATTACCTACCTGATAGTAAGCCGTCATCTTCGGCGCAATCAGGATGCCGCCCAGGCAGGCCAGAGCCGCCGCAATACCATAAGTCATACTGATGGTCCGGTTCACGTTGATACCCATGCAGCTGGCAGCGGTCTTGTTCATGGCAGCCGCGCGCATGGCCGTACCGAATTTGGTCTTATTCAGGAAGAAATGGAGCGCCACCATCGCGACCAGCGCGACCACGATGCAAAGGAGGCTCTCTTTTCCCACGCTGACACTTCCGATCTTCACCGAACTGCTGCCGGAGAAGATAGACGGAAAATAATGCTGGCGGGAGTTCCAGATCAGCATCGCCAGATTCTCAATAATAATGGAAATAGCGATCGTAGACAGCACCACGTAGACGTTCTTCGCGTGTTTCTCCACCAGACGGCGAATAACCAGGCGCTCGATCAGGCATCCGACTCCGAACATGATCGCCACAGACAGAATCAGGGAGATCACGAAAGGTAAACCCCAAACTCCGAAAAACTGGTAACACACGAATGCACCGAACATCAGCAGGTTCGCCTGCGTGAAGTTCATGAAGCCGGAAGCCTGATAGATCAGGCTGAGGCCCAGTGAAAGCATGCCGTATGTACACCCCAGTACCAACCCTCCGATCAGGAGAGATATAAATGTTGACATATATTCACCTTCTCACTTTCCTACTCATTTTACGAAAAGAAGGCGGGCCGTAAGGATCGCCTTACGGCCCTCGTCTTCCTGTCTTATGATATTTCTGAGTGATTCATTACTGCATGTAGAGAGACGGATCATTCTCCTCGCAGAACGTGCTGAACAGGATGTTCTTTCCTTCATGAGTGATATAGATCTGCTGTCCGCTCAGGCACTCGCCGTTGTCGTAAGCGGAGAAGTCTGCGCTTCCGGCCAGGATATCGATCTTCAGATTCGCGATCGTGTCACGGACCGTCGGGCCGTCAGCCGTGCCGGCCTGCTCGACAGCGGTCAGCAGGATGTTCGTCGCATCCCATGCACGGTAGGCAACGTCAGATGCCGGCAGCTCGCCGTATGCCGCCTCATAGAGCTCCAGGAACTCCTGCTCGGCTTCGCTGTTCGCCTCATCAGCAGAATCCGGGATGCAGTGCGGTGCAAAGAAGATGATACCGTTCGCGCCGTCGCCCGCCACGTTACGGATATCCGGAAGGGAGAAAGTCTCCGGTCCAAAGATGTATCCCTCGTAGCCGAGCTCTCTGAGCTGCTTGATCATCAGGCTGGCCTGCTCTCCCTGTGCGAAGATCAGGACGCCGTTCGGATTCTTGTTAAGGATAGAGGTGAGCGTTCCGGTCCAGTCAGACTCGCCGACCATGGCCTGCTCCTCAGCCACCAGCGTGATCTCCGGCGTATTCTCCAGAACTTCGGTCACATATGCCCATGCGGAAGTATTTCCGTCATCCTGATAGATCATCGCGCCGAGATCCGTAACGCCAACCGTCAGCATCGCGTCAACCAGAGGCTGTGCGCCGCCCGCATTGTTCGGGACAGAACGGAACAGATAGGTCCAGCCCTGCTCCAGCCATGCCGGGTTCATGCCGGTACCGACTTCCGGAACCTGAGCCGCTTCCACCTGATCGCCGGTCGCCTGGATATTACCGGACAGCTGCGAAGAAATCAGGCCGTCCACGTTCTTCTCTTCGAGCAGGTACGTAACTGCCTTCACAGCACCCTCCGTCGTACCGCCGTCATCGTAGAACTCAAAGCCGATCTGTCCGCCAAGGACGCCGCCGTTGTCATTCCAGTACTGGATCGCCAGCTGGATGCCGTTGTAACCCGCCGTACCAACCGTAGCGGTCGTGCCGGTGATTCCGCCGTAATGTCCGATTACGTAGCTGTACTCACCGCTGCTGCTGGAACTGTCAGAGCTGGTGTCGCTGCTGGACTCTGTCTCTGTGGTTTCCTCAGCCGCGGAGCTCTCTGCTTCCTCTACGCTGCTGCAGCCAGCCAGCAGGCCCATGACCATGGTTGCCGCGAGTATTACACTCAATACTCTCTTCTTCATTTCTTATCCTCCTTAAGATAATTTTTTTATATCCAGGCGGCGCCATGCCGCCAGATATTCTGTTTAGATCCATCTGCCGGACTTTTTGGTGGAGCAGTAGGTCTCCAGCGGCGCCCAGCCGGTCTCCATGAACTGAGACAACAGCTTCTGCACAACGCCGTAGGTGATGTACTCCGCGGGCTTCAGGCCGTCCGGCTCATACGCACGTACAAACTCCGGAATCTTCATCAGGCGGTCGATGATCGCCGGATCGATCGGCTCATTGATGCGCTCGACTCTCTCCGGATCCGCCTCGAGGATCATATCCTGCACACGCGTATTGATCGTGAAGGTCATATCGGCCCCCGCCAGCTCCGTCAGATGATATGTTCCGCGCAGTCCTGCCGGCATAATCACGGAAGAGTAGCCTCTCTCCTGAAAAATGCTGTAGGTCCGCTTCGCCACCGCAAGACCCGACATAATGATGTCACTCTCGGAGACGTCTGCCTTCATATCCTTCGCCACGTCGCGGATGTAATCATCCAGACGTCCAACCTGCTGCACTACAAGGCACAGCGCCGGCTTCACACCCTTTTCGATCGCGCGCTTCTTGCCCTTCTCATAGGCTTCCGCAACCGCCAGACCCTGGGATACAGATACGTTGATCGTCGCGCAGATCGGAATTCCTTCCTCCGCGATCTGCTCCATGACCTCCAGGCCTGCTCTCGTGGTCGGAAGCTTCACCGCCACATTCGGTCTCCAGCTGTGCACTCTTCTGGCCTGCGCCAGCATGCCTTCCGCGTCGCCTGCGCGTCCCGGATTCAGCTGACCGAGCGCAAGTCCATGCCTCCCGTCCGTGCTGTCATAGATGTCCCGGAAATAATCCGCCGCGTAAGTGGCGACCAGCTTCAGCAGCGCCTCTGCGCGCTCCTCAAAGTCCAGATCCTGCGAAACCTGATCCACCTTCTCCTGCCAGAACTCCGGCTGAGACTGAAACGTCCGGTAGGTCAGCACCGGGTTCGTCGTGACACCCATCGCGCCCCTCTTCCTGGCCAGTGCGATCTCGTCCGGATTTCCGGAATCGTGCCACCACCTGGTAGGCGTGGATTCGTTCAGCCACTCCAAATAGGTACTTGCCATGTTATATGTTCCTCCTTATTATGATACTTATTTAACCAAAGTACATACCGCCATTTACATCCATCAGCAGGCCGGTGATAAACTCCGCCTCGTCGCTTGCAAGGTAGGCCACCGCGCTTCCGATATTTCTCGGCTCTCCGAGCTTTCCAAGCGGAATGCGCGCCACCAGTCCGGCGATCTGCTCGTCAGACCACTGATCGATGATCGGCGTGCGCGTCGTACCCGGGCAGACCGCATTCACCGTGATGCCATACGGTGCGAACTGGCGGGCCAGTCCGTAGGTCAGAGAGATCACGCCACCCTTGGACGCTGTGTAGCTCATGCCCGTCTCATAACCGCCCATCCGTCCTGCCAGGGAGGAGATATTGATAATCCTGGGCTGCTTGCGCTCTTTCAGATAAGGAAGCGCCTGCTGCGACGCGAAGAATACGCTCTTTAAATTAATCCCCATGACCATATCCCACTCAGCCTCGGTCACTTCCGGGATCGGCGTAGACTTCTGTACGCCGGCGTTATTTACCAGAATGTCCAGATACCCGAATGCCTGCACGGTCTTCTCAATCATCGCCTTCAGACTGTCCACCTTCGACACGTCCACATAACCGCTGATCGCCTGATAGCCCTTGTCCTTCAGGCTCTGCGCCGTCTCCTCGGCCTTCTTCTCATTGATATCGAAGATACCTACTGCCGCGCCCTGGCTGGCCATCGTCTCGGCAATCGCAAATCCGATCCCCTGTGCCGACCCTGTGATGACCGCTGTCTTTCCAGTCAATGCCATTTTCTTCATCCTCCTTTTCTCTTCCGGTCTCCCGCATGATGGAGATATGGAAATATTGAAATATCATATTAAGGTAATACAACTTTTATATAAATAATACCGAACTCCAGCAGAAAAGTCAATCTTTTTTGTTACTTTGCAACAATGTTTGGCAGTTATGCACAAATCTTCCTTGTGTTTTTTGTACACTATGACATGCCGCCTTCCTGTATATATTTTACGCTTCCTTCTACAGGTTCCGGAGACGCAAAAGACGCCGCAAAACCATGCAGCGTCCCACCGTAACACAAGTCGCTAACTCTCTTTTCCCTCTCCTCTGCTGACCAGATCCCATACGATATCCATATGATCCCACATGGCGCTCCTGGCAGCCGCGGGGTCATGCTTTTCTATGGCCGAAATGATCTGTTCGTGGGAGCTGACTCCCTTGTTATTCTTCGTCTGTTTCCAGGCATATCGAATATTCTCCATGATCGTGTCCTTCAGGATATTCCCCAGCTGCGTAAACATCGGATTTCTTGTCGACCGGAGAAGCATGAGATGAAATTCCAGGTCCAGCTCGATGCTCTCCTCGGACATCGAATTCCTTCCCTCAGACCGTTTATAACGCTCCCACTGCTCCCAGAATTGCCGGATATCCTCTTCCGTACTGCGGACAGCCACCAGATAAGCAGCCTCGCTCTCTATAATTCTGCGGAATTCTACCATATATTTCTGGTTCTCGCCGCTCAACATCGCAAACGGGACGAGCGTATTCAGATTCTGGCTCCCGTCGAGCTCACAGACAAAGGTACCGCCCCCCTGCCGGCTCTCGACAAGGCCCAGGCTGGACAGTCTCTGCAATGCGCTGCGAACGGAAACCCGTGAAACGCCCATCATGGCTGCCAGCTCATTTTCCGACGGAATCTTCGTCCCCGCCTTCCACTCACCGGAAGTGATCAGACGCTTTACCTCGTCCTGTACGGCATCGCTTACACTTTTTCTCTCTACCTTATTTACCAACTCTTCACCGCCTTGCCCTCTGATGTCAGATGGTAATACTCTGATATTCTAATACTTTAATACCTTTTTAGATTTTGGTATTACAACTTTCTAAAATATTAACAAATTATCATCTTTTCGTCAATAGTATTTGTGAATTTTTACAAAAATCCCGCGAAGTAGATATTGGTACATCTGCCTCGCGGGATTTTCTTATTTCAGAACTTATTGTTCTGACCATTCTGTCAGACTGCTGCCACCGTTCTCGTAGGCGATCCGGAAAAGCCTCTCAGCTTCAACGGGAACGTCATCACATAACAGGTCTTATATTCCATCAGTTCATCAGGAATATTGATCTCCTCCAGTGCCCATATCCCGGCAGACAGAAGAATCTCATGGCACGGTCTCCCGGTGCCCTCATACCATCCGCCTACGCTCATAGTATCTATGCCAACTCCGCGAATCTCCTTCGCCTTCAGCCATGCTGCAACCTCGCCTGTCAGATAAGGCCAGTCATGAAAATACTCTTCTTCAAATCCCCGTTTACAGCCCCAGCCTGTGTTGAGGAGGACGATGGTGTCTTTCTGAATCACATCTTCATATGCTTTCAGATGCTCCGAAGTAATTCCCTCCTTCGCACCAACCTTTCCCCGAAGGTCTACCAGGACTCCTTCTCCCTGAAATTTCTCAACCGGCATTTCATCGATCGTAATGCCGTCAGGGAAGAAATGGTATGGCGCATCCAGATGCGTTCCGGTATGGGCATTCAGGCGAATCTGCTCCGCATTAAAATGATCCCTCTCGTGAAACGCTTCGTTCCTTACCGTCGTCATCTCATAGGTCGGCCAACCGGGGCAATTGTCATATACCGGCTGGGATAAATCAAAATATTTTTCAAATTTCTGCATTTACTTTATCCTGCCTTCCGATACGGATTACTCGTCTGTCAGAGCTACCTCAACAAGCGTATCATACACCTCATCAATATTGTCTTTTGTCACGAGAAGCGTGCCAAGCTGAATCTCCTGCTCCACTTCCTGTCCGGTCAGAATCTTTTCGATGCACTGTACAGAGGTTCTGCCCATAACAACCGGCTGCTGTGCTGCCGTCGCTGCGATCTCGCCATTCTGAATCGCCTCAACAACTTCGTCAGAGCAGTCAAACGCCGCAATGAGAACATCCTCTCTGCCCGCTGCCTGCAATGCAGATACAGCACCCATGGACGGATCCTCGGAGTGGCAGAAGATCGCCTTCAGATCCGGATATGCCGTGATCAGATCCTGTGCATAGGTTTCGCCCTCTTCTCTGTTCACCTTCTCCATCTGTTTGAAATCAACATCGGTGATATCCTTCACGGAAATACCTTCGTCAAAGCCATCCTTACGAAGAACGCCGTTAATTCTCGCCTGGTTCAGCGTGATCTGCGCAACGGTGTCGCCGTCTTCCAGAAGAGAAGCGATATACTCGCCGAGCTCTTTTGCGCCCGCCTCGTTATCGGTAGAAATGAAGGCTGCATAAGTACCGGAGTCTGTGCCGATATCGCAGATAACAACCGGAACTCCGGCTTCCTCAGCTTCAGACAGAACCGCTACGCAAGAAGCACTGTCTGTCGGGGAAATGATGATGGCATCTACCTGCTTGGTAATCGCATCCTGCGCGTTGGAAAGCTGGGTATTCGCGTCATCCTTTGAATCATATACAACGACCTCGGAATCCGGAATCAGATTCTCTACCTCGTTCTCAATGCCGTACTTTACATATCTCCAGAACGGCAAATCCAGCGACGGAGTCAGATAAGCAATCTTCACACCGGAAAGCGAAGTCTCCGCGGCCTCTTCCGTTTCAGCTTCCGCCTCTTCTGTGACTTCCTCTGCCTCCTCTTCTTCCGTCTCCTCAGCCTCTTCTGTCGAGGAAGACTCCGTCGATGTGGACGACGAACCACAGCCTGCCAAAGCCGTCATCGCCATCGCCGATGCAAGTAATACAGCCAGTAACCTTTTTTTCATATCTCTTTCCTCCTTAAATAAAATTATTTATAGTTCCCGGCGATCCTTCGATCTCTCGCGATCAACCGTTTCCTATCATTCTTCAGCCATTATTTCGCCTTTTTAATTCTCATCTTGGACAGTTTTTCTGCCAATACCGCGATAATAATGACCGCACCAATCGCGCTCCCCTGCCAATAGGGATTAATCCCAAGGATGTTCAGCGCGTTCCTCAAAAATCCGACCAGGAGAACGCCTACAATTGTACCCCAGAGGGTTCCCTTTCCTCCGCTCATGCTCGTGCCTCCGATGACCGCAGCCGCAATCGCATCCATCTCATTCCCATCTCCATAGGTTGGATCACACGCCATCAGACGCGAGGTCATAATCCATGCCGCAAAACCACACATGAGACCAGCCAGCACATAAGCCATCATTGTATTAAATTTAACATTGATACCCGACAGTCTTGATGACTCAGCATTGGAACCAATTGCATACAGGAACCGGCCAAACTTCGTCTTTCCCAGTACCCAGATAAAAATGGCAAACATTACCGCAATAAAAACAATGTAAAAAGGAAGCGCACCATTGAGAATCTTCCCCTTACCAATGAAACTGTAAGCATCCGGGAATTTGGACGCCGTATTCGCATTGGAAATGACATAATCCAGGCTCCTGCATATCTGCTGTGTTCCAAGCGTCGCAATGAATGCCGGCATCTCCAGGTATCCAATGAATACGCCATTGACTAAGCCCACAACCACCGAAACAATAAGGATTACCATAACTCCCAGAAATATGTTCTGCGTATTCATCAGCACCATACATCCAAGCATGCCAGCCAGTCCAAGATTTGCGCCAACCGACAGGTCAATCCCTCCGGTAATAATCACGAGAGTCATACCGATTGCCAGCATCGAAGTGGACGCTATCTGAGACATAACATTCAGAATGTTCTGCCGCGTCAGAAAATAGGGAGACGCAAAACTGATCAATACAAAAAATACGATAAATATGAGCAGCATCGCCAGCTCTGTTTTATATTCCTTGAAAATCCTCTCCATGCCGCTTTTCCTGCGCACTGTATTCTTTTCCATCTCCTGTTCCTCCTATCCCATGGTCGAGTAATAGCCAATTTTCTCTTCTTCTGCTTCCGATGCGTCGAGTACTCCTGTCACTCTGCCCTCGCACATAACATAAATTGTATCGCATATTCCCTGAATTTCCGGAATCTCTGAGGAAACTACGATAATTGACATTCCCTGCGCCGCAAGTCTTTTCAGTATGGCATAAATATCTGCCTTTGCCCCGATATCCACGCCTCTGGTCGGTTCATCGACGATCAGTACTTCTGGATTTAACAGAATCCACTTCGCCAGCAATACCTTTTGCTGATTTCCGCCGCTCAGGCTCTTAACCGGCATATCCACATCCGCCACTTTAATGCGCATCTGCTGAATCATCTCATCGCAGTCCTTCTGCTCCTCTTTAAAATCCAGAATGGCACGATTGGATGCCGCAAGTTTTGCTAATCCGATATTTTTGATTACACTCACTTCCTGCAGCAGGCCATCCCGCTTGCGGTCCTCCGATACAAAACCGATCTGCCGCGCCATGCTGGCTTTGATACTGTTTGCCCGGACTTCCTTTCCATGAAGGAAAACCTTTCCCTTCGTCCTCACGTCCGCGCCGAATACGCAGCGCACCAGCTCACTCCTGCCGGCTCCAACCAACCCGGAGAATCCAATAATCTCCCCTTTATGCAGCTGGAAAGAGATGTCCTTCAAATAGCCTGTGCTGTCCGTAATATCCTGCGCTTCCAGAACAACTTCCTCTTTCCCCCAGTCCTTCTGCTCGTCCAGATTTCGCTCTCCATAGAGGTTTTTGACCTCGCGTCCAACCATCGCCTTGATCAGTTCATTTTGCTCAAGTTCCGCGGTCTTAACACCATTCAGAATCAGCCTTCCGTCTCTGAGCACCGTGATCCGGTCCGAGATCTCATAAATCTCGTTAATTTTATG
>MSHD01000019.1:0-3543 GCA_001941045.1 Lachnospiraceae bacterium Zagget2 | reverse complement strand
ATAAATCCGACACCTTCTTTTTTGAGCTTCCGGACAATATCAAAAAGCTGATCGATTTCCTTTGTAGAAAGAGACGCTGTCGGCTCGTCCAGAATAATCGTTTTCGCATTTGTGGAGACTGCCTTCAGAATCTCTATCACCTGCATCTGCGCTACGGAAAGGTTTCTCACCTTTTCATAAGGATCCAGCTCATTTTCCATCTGAAACAATGCCAGAAGCTCTATCGTCTTCTTCGCCATGGACTTTCTGTCAGAAAGAAATCCGCCTTTGTAATACGTCTCATCTGTCAGAAAAATATTTTCCGCAATGGAAAAATCCGGAAGAAGACTGAATTCCTGCGTAACGATGGACACGCCATGGCCGACCGCCTCACGGGTATTGGAAAAGCTCATGGGCTCTCCCTCCACCAGCATCGTCCCGCCATCGGCCTGATAAATTCCGGAAATGATTTTGGCCAATGTGGATTTCCCGGCGCCATTCTCACCCATCAACGCGTGAACTTCCCCTTCCAGAAGTTCAAAATCTATCCCCTCCAGTGCCACAACACCTGAGAATAGTTTCTTTATTCCTGTTACTTCAATCAACTTTTTTCCCATAGTCTATGTACCTTCCGAGCTCTCAAATGCCATAATGTCAACCTTTTACTAAGATCATGTTATGGTATTACAATTCCTTAAACCGCATGCCTTATTATATATTTATGCACAAATAAAGTCAAGAGTTTTTATCATTTTCACGCATTTTTTCACAAATTAAGCGGGGAGAAATTGTGCATTCTGCTCAATACTCCCCGCTCTTCAAACAAACTACTTCTTTTAAAAATTGTTACCAGTTCCGCTTAAAGAAAGCCAGTGCCTGCTCCGCTTCCTTATCGAAATCCTTCACATATGCCTCGCAGCTGATGCGCGCATCGTAGCCGATCTCCTTCAGCGCATCAAAGAACGGTTTATAATCCGCCTCGTCGTCCAGGTTCGGATAGACACGTCCTGTCGGATTTGCAAAATGCACGTGGCGCAGGTTCTCCTTCCCCATCGTCAGAATATTTTCAACCGGCTCATTTTCTACCGTCATATGATAGAAGTCCACGAGGACCTTCACATTGGGGACGGAAGCGTCCGCTGACAGCTTGCAGCCCTCCGCGAAGCTGTTGATCAGGTTGCACTCCGCCCTGCGAAGCGGCTCAATCACGATCGTGATATTGTGCTTCACAGCCAGAGGCGACACTTTCTTCAGAAGCTCGACAACCTGGGCATAGCCCTCATCCATCGGGAACCCTTCCGGCACGCCCTTGGCTTTGCCGCTTCCGAACACCACATACTGCACGCCCAGTTCCTCTGCGCGCCCGAGCGCCTTGTCCGCGTAAGCGAGCACCTCGTCCATATGTACATCCGCGCCGGTCAGGCGTATCGTACCCGGGAAAAAGTTATTGCAGGTCTCGCAGCGGATACCGGAACGCTCCACGGTCTTTTTGATCTCTTCAAATTCTTCGTCGGACAGCGCCGTCATCTCGGCAAGCGGAAGTTCCACATAATCATAGCCGAGCTCCGCAATCTTTCCGAGGAACTCAATTCCGGTGCCGTCCGGCCTGGTCGCCACCATGTTCAAACAACATCCAAATTTCATTTTAAATGTACCTCCTACAGCGTCGGATCAATGATGACCTTCATGTAATCATCCGGTCTCTTGCGGATATCCGGGAACACGTCCACAGCCTCCTCGAGGGAGACCACCTTCGTGATCAGCTTGTCAGTCGCCATCTTGCCTGACGTCACGATCTCAGCCACCTGTCCAAACTCTTCATGTGTATAGTTGAAGCTGCCAAGCACCTTTCTGGCCGAGCAGACGACATCCTGCATATTCAGCGTCATCTCCTTCTGGGACATGCCGACCCAGACCGCGGTTCCGCCCACTTTCAGGCACTTGACCGACTGATTCGCGGAGGACTCCACGCCCACGCACTCGATCGAGGTGTCGATCATGCCGCCGTCTGTCAGCTTCGCGATCGCCTCCATATAGTCCTCTTTCTTCGTGTTGATTACGGCATCCGCGCCGAGTGCCAGCGCATTCTGCAAACGCGCGTCGCTCAGATCCGACACAATGAGCTTGCCCGGGTTCTTCATCTTCACAAGCTGCAGCACACAGGCGCCAATCGTGCCCGCGCCAATCACCAGCACAGTCTTGCCCTCGAGATCCCCGGCCTTCAGCACCGCACCATAACCAACCGCATAGGGCTCCGCCAGCGCGCCGATATAGCAGTTGCTGTTGTCCGGCACCGGATACAACAGCTTCTCCGGAACCGCCACATATTCTGCCATGGCTCCATCCGTGGTCAGCACGCCGAAGAACTTCTTGTTCAGGCAAAGCATCGTCAGACCCTTCTTACAGTTCTCGCAGTGGCCGCAGAAATTGATCGGCTGCACGATGACACGGTCGCCGACCTTGTGCTGCGTCACGCCTTCCCCAAGCGCCTCAATCTCACCGGAGAACTCATGTCCCATCGTCATCGGCGGAATCCTTCTTCCGGTCAGGCCATAGTAGCCGTGCACGTCGCTGCCGCAGATGCCGCAGCCCTTCACCTTGACCAGTACCTCACCCTCCTTTGGTTCCGGCTTCGGTACCTCCTGCACCTCCAGCTTCTCCGGTCCAAGATAACGCAATGCTCTCATTTTCAGTACCCTCCTTTTATTCTTCATATTATATTATGAACTTATTGTATTACCATTTATTATGCCGTGAATTTGGGATTAAATCAATCCTTTTCGATAATTGACGGGAAAATTGACATTTTTACCAATTTTCTTTCTCATTTTTTGTGCGTTTTAACCATTTGCTTCAGTCTTGCTCATCAGCTCGCGAACCTTTTCAACATCCATCTCCAGAACTTCCGCGATTTTCTCGACGGGCATACGCTGGGCGAACTTCCGAATCAATTCTCTGCGTTCCTCTTCGCGGCCTTCCTTGCGGCCCTCTGTACGCCCTTCTTTACGCCCTTCCTCCCGGCCTTCCTCGCGTTCATAGCATTTTTCTTCCCACGCCTGCATATATCTCACCCCGACTTCCTCATTCTGGCGAACCTCTTTCACGCGATCGTGAATCCTGCGTATTCGTTCACTGTCCGAGCGCTGCGCCTCCTGGTCAGTGGTATTCTCAACATAATGAAGAAACTCCACCAGCTCAGCAGGTACTTCATCCTCATTCTCGCCACGGGTGTTCAGAAAAATACGAGTCGCGCCGTCTTCCAGCCTGCACTCCGGCACTTCCCTGCAGACCGGCTCAAAGGTGTAGCGATACTTTTTGTAACCGAACAGATCAAAGGTCATGATGAGGATAATATACGTGTTATTCAGAAGATTGTAATTCAGCACTCCCGGTTTCAACAGTCCCGTGTCGATTAAACCCTGGTAATATCGGCTTCTCTTCGCCAGGTCGCTTTTCCGTTCCTTCTGCATCTCCGTGTCATAGACATTCGTCTCTTCATCCATCGCATACACATCCAGCCGGATTGAACGGGAGAGTGTCGAAATCCGCACCTCTTTCTCCGTC
>MSHD01000018.1 GCA_001941045.1 Lachnospiraceae bacterium Zagget2 | reverse complement strand
AGAACGTGCGCCCGCCGGGCGCACAAAAAAAGAGGATAGCCTCCGCGGCCTATCCTCTTTCTTATTCTGCGTTCTTATTCTGCGGCTGCTACCGCACCGAGAAAATTGTTCAGCCTCGCGACCAGAACGTCCGGGTCAAGGCCGTGTACCAGAGCGGCCTCCTCCAGCGTCTCCATCTGTGCTGAGGGGCAGCCGATGCAGTGCATACCCTCTCTCATCAGAATCGGAATAATATTCTGGTCTATCTGCACCAGATCGGCAATAATCATGTCCTTGGAAATCGTAGCCATCTCAAATACCTCCTTAAAATAATTTCAGTTGTGATTATAGCTCGATTCTCTTGCAAAATCAAGGGCGGGTGGCTATAATCATACTATAAAAGCCGCCATCCGTGGCTTTTATAAAAAACTTTATACAGGGTGGAGGGATGTGTATGGACAAAAAGCGTTACATCATCTCCGACGCAGCAAAGATGGTAAACGTCGAGGCTCATGTTCTGAGGTACTGGGAAGACGAGCTGGAACTGCCAATCGAGCGCAACGAGATGGGACACCGCTGCTATACAGAAGATAACATCCGAACGTTTCATCAGATCAAGGAGCTCAAGGAGCAGGGCTATCAGCTCAAGGCGATCCGGGCAATCCTTCCGGAGATGGAACAGGGCAAGATACCACCCGCGATTGTCCGGCAGCAGGAACCAGAGCCCGCGGCGGACGACAAAATGCAGCAGTTCCAGCTCATTCTGGGGAAGGTCGTCTCACAGGCACTCCGGGAAAATCAGCTGGAAATGGGGAAGGAGCTGAGCCATCAGGTCTCCACGCAGGTCGTGAAGGAGATGGACTACCTGTTCCGCCTCCAGGAAGAACAGGAAGAAAGTCACTACAAAAAGCTGGACGAACTTATCCGCAACTCCCAGCAGGAACGCAAAGCTCTGGCACTGCGTCGCCGTGACAAAAAGCAGAAAGAACCAAAAGCGAAGAAAATACATGAGAAAAAAGAGCCTCGAAAACGATCGTGGTTTGGAAATCCAAAGACGATCGGCGAAGCGGAAGGATAAAAAAAACGGGCCTGTGTCTGTCTGCACACAGGTCCGTTTTTTTGCTTTTCATTACTCAGCGGAGATCGCGTCGTTCGGACATTCCGCCTCGCAGGTGCCGCACTCAAGGCAAGCGTCTGCATCGATTACATACTTTCCATCTCCCTCAGAGATTGCGTCCGCCGGACATACCGCTGCGCAGGAGCCGCAGGATACACAGTCGTCAGAAATAACGTATGCCATGATACTTTTCCTCCTTATAATGTTTTGAATCCCGTTTCTGGTTTCCACCCTATTCTAATATAAAAACCGACAATACACAAGAAGATTTTTGTAAAACAGTTCAGAGCAGCATCGAAATGAAAAAACAGACTGTGCAGGTTTACCTGCTAAAGGCTGTATTTTCATTTCGGGATGGGCGGAACGCCCATCAAGCCTCAGATATATGACGCGCAAGCGGCATATAGCCTTCGAAAGAAGGCGGTCTGAGGCCTGCTGCCCTGAATCGAATTCTTCAGCCTACGCTCTTGTCCATATCCGCAAATTTTGTCAGCTCCGGTATCCACAGAAGATTCACGCTGCCGATGGGGCCGTTTCTCTGTTTTGCAATGATGACCTCAGCCACTCTCTGCTCTGCCTCCGACAGATCCTGATCATAGTATCCTTTCCGATAGAGGAACATGACCACGTCCGCATCCTGCTCGATCGCACCCGATTCACGCAGATCAGAGAGCATCGGACGGTGATCCGGGCGCTGCTCCACAGCACGGCTCAGCTGTGACAGCGCAATGACCGGCACGCCCAGCTCCCGCGCGAGCGCCTTCAGACCTCGGGAGATATCCGAGATTTCCTGCTGCCGCGACGGATTGTTGCGGTTCTCCCCGCTCATGAGCTGAAGATAGTCGATGATGACGAGCTGAATATCGTGTTCCGCCTTCAGCTTTCTGCACTTCGAGCGCAGCGTCGACAGGTTAATACCCGGCGTGTCGTCGATGAACAGCTTTGACCCGGCAATGCTGGCAGAGCCCTCGACGAGATTCATCCATTCCTCATCGTTCAGGCGCCCGGTCCGGATCTTCTGCGCGTCCACATGAGATTCCAGGGAGAGCAGACGATTGATCAGCTGTTCCCGGGACATCTCCAGGCTGAAAATCGCGATCGGAATATTTTTACGGAAGGCAATGTGCTGCGCCATATTCAGAGCAAAAGCGGTCTTGCCCATGGAGGGACGGGCTGCCAGCAGAATCAGATCGGACGGCTGCAGTCCCGATGTCTTGTAATCGAGATCTGCAAAGCCGGTCTCCAGCCCGGTCACCCTTCCACGCGTGCGTGACGCGGCGTCGATCTTCTTCATAACTGCGATGACTGCGTCGCGGATCGGGACAAACTCCGCCATGTTGCCGCGCTGCACCAGATCAAAGACCCGTTTCTCCGCATCGGCCAGCGTATCCTCGAGCTTCGTCGTCCCCGCATAGCAGGTATTCGCAATCTCTTCACTCAGACGGATCAGCTTTCGCGAAACGGACTTTTCCGCCACAATCTCCGCGTAATATTTGATATTCACAGAAGTCGGTGTCTGCGTCATCCAGCGCAGAATCTGCTCCGTCCCGCAGGCCTCCTCCTGAAGTCCCTTTTCCAGCAGGCGTGTGTGAAGCACAACCGGCTCCACCGGTTTTCCTTCATTATACAGCTCAACCATCGTGTCATACACAACGCCCAGCTGACGCTGATAAAAATCTTCCCCCGTGATGATCTCGGAGGCTGTCATGATGGCCTCATTGTCGATCAGCATCGCGCCGATGACTGAGCTCTCCGCCTCCTCATCGTGAGGCATAACCCTTTTTATGAGCGCTTCTTCCATCGCTGCTTCTCCTCTAATGTGCGCTCTAAGCCTCTTTGACCGTAACCTTAAGCTCCGCTGTCACCTGCGGGTGCAGCTTCACCGGCACATTCGTCGTCCCGACCGCCTTAATCGGGTTCGGCAACACAAATTTCTTCTTATCAAGCTCCAGGCCATGCTGCTCTTTGACCGCCTGCGCGATCTCTTTCGAGGAGACGGAACCGAACAGTCTTCCGCCCTCGCCGACCTTGATCGTCAGGACCGTCTCGAGCCCTTTGATCTTCTGCGCGAGCTCCTTCGCCTCCTCAAGGCGCTTCGCGGCGAGCCTGTCCTCATGCGCCTTCTGAAGCTTCAGATCATTCATATTTTTCGAGGTCGCCTCCACCCCGAGTTTTTTCGCGAGAATATAATTTCTGGCGTAGCCGTCGCTCACCTCCACGAGGTCGCCCTTCTTCCCGAGGGATTTCACGTCCTGCAGCAATATTACCTTCATTCCAGTTCTCCTTCCTTAAACATATCCTCCAGTGTCTTCCGGACCAGCTTCATCGCATCCTCAACCGAACACTCAAGCTGCACTCCGGCCATATTCAAATGGCCGCCGCCGCCCATCTTCTCCATGATAATCTGTACATTTACCTCGTCGATCGAACGGGCGCTCACATAGACCCTGCCGGCATATTCCGTCAGCACGATCGATGCCTTCACACCCACGATATTCAGCAGTTCATTCGCCGCCTGCGCACCCACGATCGTGGGACTCTCAAGTCCCTTGCCCGGACAGACTGACAGCGCGAATCCCCGGTAGACCTCCGCGTGGCGCACTGCCTCCGCTCTGGCCTTATACGCCGCCATGTCACTGCGGAACAGCTTATGGACACGGGTCACATCCGCGCCGCTGCGCCGCAGAAAGGCCGCCGCCTCAAAGGTACGCACACCTGTCTTGCTCACAAAGTTGTCTGTATCCATAACCATGCCCGCGTAAATACAGTCAGCCTCGCCGCCTTTCAGACGCACATTGTCCGCGAAGTACTGCAGAATTTCCGCAACCATCTCGCAGGCTGACGACGCATTCGGCTCTATGTAGGACAGCACTGCCGGGCTGATGACCTCATTTCCTCTCCGGTGATGGTCAAAGACGACCACTGTCGGCGTCATGGAAAGGATCTCCGGACACTCCGTATAACTCGGCCTGTTCGTATCCACCACAACCACTACTGTATTCCTGTCAACAATCTCCTTCGCCTGCGCGCTGCCTATGATAACGCCCTGTTCCCGGCCAATGGACTCCTCAAACATCTCCAGCATCGGCTTCACCGAAGTGCTGACCTGATTCACAACAATATATGCCTTCTTATTCAGCGTACTCGCCGCGCGGTATATACCAACAGCCGCGCCAAAAGAATCCATGTCCGTCAGCTGATGGCCCATGACCACCACACTGTCCTTGGTCTCCACCAGCTCGCGGAAGGCCTGCGCCTTCACACGCGCCTTGACACGGGTATTTTTCTTTATCTGCTGTGTCTTGCCGCCGTAATAGGTGATCTGATCCTTCGTCTTCACCACGGCCTGGTCACCGCCGCGGGCGAGCGCCAGATCCATCGCGCTGCGCGCGTACTCCATACAGTCCATATAAGTCGCACCACCCGAGCCGATACTGATGCTCAGGGTCATCGCCATCTCATTCCCAATATTGACAGTCTTGATATCCTGCAGCAGATCAAATTTATTCTCGCGGATCTGGTCAAGCGCCTTCTCCTGAATGACCACGAAAAAGCGATCCTTCTCAAGCTTCCGGACAATCCCGTCATAGGCGCCAAAATATTTGTTGATCTTCCGCTCAATCAGCGCCACCAGAAGCGAGGTACGAATCTCTTCTACATTCTCCAACGTCTCGTCATAATTGTCGATATATACCAGTCCCGCGACCATGCGCTGCTCCCGGTTCTCCCGGATGTAGCGATTGATTTCCGTCGTCTCAAACAGATACAGCGCCACAAGCTGCCCTTCAAAATCGGTTCCCAGCTCTTCCTCCTCTTCCCGGGCGTCTTCGCTCAGGTCAATCAGCTTGAGCTCTGCACGATAATCCCGCTCCTCAAAGCTGAGTGCCAGCGTGACGACCGGATCCTCCGGCACCGGAAAAACACTGCTGTTGATCTCGTGGAAGACACTGCTGACCGGGCGGCCGCGCTTCAGGCTCTTTCCCGTGATATTCCGAAACTCCGTGTTCGACCACAGGACACGACCATCCTCACCAAGCAATGCATAGGGAACCGGCAGTTCCTTCAGAAGACGCTTCTGAATCTGCCCATAATGTGTCGCGAAAGAAACCATCTCCCGACGCAGGGCGGGTCTGCTGCGAAGCCAGGAAAAAATCGCAATGACCGCGTACACGAGCATCGTCACGAAGGCCACATAACCTGCTCTGCGATCAATCGCGCAGATCACTCCTGCCATGACCGCCAGAAGAATGATCATGTACAACGGCCATCTCACATATGTCTTTCTCTTTTTATTTTTGCTCATCGGATAATCCCTTTTGAAATATTCAGCACAAAACTACGCTACAGTAGAGTATACCATTTTCGGGGGACTGAGACAAGCTTTCTATTCTAATAATCCCAGCAGCGACTCTCCGATCGTCCCCTCCGGCATCGCTACACCAAAGTTGTCTGCGACAGTCGCCCCGACGACCGCGAAGGTCCCGCACTCCGGCAGCTCGCCTCCCCTCTCCAGCGACGGGGAGTAAGCGAGGAAGGGCACCTTCTCCCTGGTATGGTCTGTCCCGCTGTAGGTGGGGTCATTGCCGTGGTCGGCGGTGATGATCAGAAGGTCGTCCCTGCGCATCGTGTCCAGCAGCACGCCCAGATTCCCATCGAACTTCTCTATCTCCTGCGCGTAGCCCTGCGGATTGCGGCGGTGTCCCCACAGCGCGTCGAAATCGACCAGATTTACGAAGCACAGCCCGTGGAAATCCTGCTTTGCCGTCTCGATAGTCTGCTCCATACCGTGGACGGAGCTCTTTGACCTGAGCGCCCAGGTGACGCCCTCCCCACCGAAGATGTCGTTAATTTTTCCGATGGAAATCACATCAAAACCGGCGTCCTTCAGCGCGTTCATCGCGGTCCTGCCAAAGGGCTTCAACGCGTAGTCATGGCGATTGCTCGTGCGCACGAACTCGCCGCGCCGCTTCCCGACATAGGGACGCGCGATGACGCGACCCACCTTCCACTCGTCCCGCATGGTAAGCTCGCGCGCAATCTCGCAGCAGCGATACAGCTCCTGCAGGTCGAAGGTCTCCTCGTTGCCGCAGATCTGCAGGACCGAGTCCGCCGAGGTATAGACGATCATATGTCCGGTCGCGATCTCCTCCTCCGCCAGCTCCTCGAGGATCTCCGTGCCGCTCGCGCTCTTATTTCCGATGACCTTGTGTCCGGTGCGCTGTTCGAGCTCGCGGATGAGTTTCGGCGGAAAGCCGTGCTCCGTAAAAGTGCGGAACGGTGTCTTCACCTCGAGTCCCATCATCTCCCAGTGACCGGTCATCGTATCCTTGCTGCAGCTCTTTTCGCGAAGCTTCGCATAATACGCCTGCGGCTGCTCCACGGGTTCCACCTGCTTCAGCGGACAGAGATTCGCCATACCCAGTTTTCTCAGATTCGGGATCGCAAAGGTATCCACGGACTCCGAGATATGCCGCAGCGTATTCACGCCCGCATCGCCGTAGTCCGCCGAATCCGGCATGGCTCCCACGCCGAGAGAGTCCATGACCACCACAAATATTCTCCTGTATTTCTCCATCTGAAATGCACCCGCTTTCTTTTCCATTACAGCCGGATCAGTTCCCGCAGAGCCTCCACAGCCGTCCGCACCGCCAGATCCGTGTCGTGCACCACCGGATTCGAAAGCCCCAGCCTCTCCCGCTCCTGATTGGCCATCACCAGAAAGACGCTTCCAACCCGCACGCGCAGCGCACTCGCTGCGACAAACAGCGCCGCCGACTCCATCTCAGAAGCCAGACAGCCGAGGCGTTTCCACGCTTCCCATTTATTCAACAGTTCATAACTCACCGGCTTCGTCTCCGGAGAATGCTGCCCGTAGAAGGAATCCTTGCACTGTACCACGCCCACATGCGCACGCGCTCCCAGACTTTTCGCCGCTTTACAGAGCGCGCCTGTAACGTCAAAATCCGCCACCGCAGGAAATTCAATCGGCGCATACTCCCGGCTCGTGCCTTCCATGCGGATCGCTGCCTGCGCGATCACCAGGTCTCCGCTCTCTACTTCCGTCTGCATACCTCCGCAGGTACCAACGCGCAGAAACGTGTCCGCCCCGCAGTTCACCAGCTCCTCCAGCGCGATCGAGGCCGAAGGCCCGCCGATTCCCGTCGAAGTCACGCTGACCTTTACGCCGTCCAGCGTGCCCGTATAGGTGATAAATTCACGATTGTCGGCAATCAGCTGCGGCTCGTCAAAATACTGCGCGATCTTTGCGCAGCGCTTCGGGTCGCCGGGCAGGATGACATAGCGTCCCACCTCGCCCTTCGCCACCTGAATGTGGTACTGTCTCGTCGGATCTTCTGAATAATTTTTCATTTCCTCATTTCTCCCGTCATTCCTGTTTTCAAGTGTAACAAACCGTATCGGCATGGTCAAGGCGGAATGCCCCGTCAGTTGAACAGGAACTCATCAATCCCGTCTGCCATTCCTTCTGCCATCAGATACTGATACTCTTCCGACGCCATCTTCAGGTCTTCTTCTGCATTGGTCATGTAGCCCATCTCTATGATCGTCACCGGTACGCTCGCCCAGTTGATCCCGCTCATCGTGTCTGTCTCCCACACATACTGTTTCTTCGCGCCGGTTTTCTCGACAAAGCAGTCCAGCACTGCATCCGATAATGCGCGGCTCTGTGCATAGAGATCGCCGTTATATGGATTGGAAGCCGTCTGGCAGATCGTCATCGCTCCGTTCACGCTCGTATCCGTCGAGCCGTTCGCGTGAATACGAATGAATGCATCCGCCCCGGCCTCATTGGCAATCGCCGCCCGCTCACTGTTGCTGAGATCCACATCGTTGCTCGTGCGGCACATGATGACTTCATAGCCCCGTTCCGTCAATATCTCTTCCAGTTTCAGCGCCACCTGCAGATTCAGCTCATACTCTGCCAGTCCGCTGGCCGAACCGGAAGTCCCGCCGGTGACCTTTGCTTTCGTCTCCGTGGCCCCCGGACCGATCGGCTCCTGCTCGGAATTGCCGCTTCGCTGATGTCCGGCGTCGATGACGACGAGGCAGCCGTTCGTCTTAGCAGCGGACAAATCATTATCCTCGGCCGCAGCCACGATTTCCTCCTCTTCGTCATCGGTTTCGCTCTCTACGGCAGTTTTCTCCTCCATCTCTATTTCGGCCGTTTCCAGCGCCTCCTCCGGGACTTCCATCTCTGCAGTCTCCTGCACTGTCGTTTCCGCCGCCGAGCCCTGCGCGTCATCCACGATGCCGCCACTGCAGCCAGACAAAAGTCCCATGGCCAGCACCAGTGCGATCCCACCTTTCACAATCCATTTCATGTTCATTATCCTCGCGTCCTGGTTCAAAATTGAATTTCTTATATTATAAAACATGCCTCCTCATAAATCCATGCAAAATGTTCCCGCAAAATAATGGTTGACATTTCTGAAATTTAAATGTAAACTTCTTTCGTCGATATGGTTTACATTCAAAAACGTGACTGAAAGGAACTTACCTACTATGGAAAAGAAAACTGCCGCAACAGGAATAATTCAGGTTCGCGATATGACAAAGATCGCCATTTTTACCGCACTGCTGTGCATCCTGGCTCCGATGTCCATCCCCATCGGACCGGTTCCGATTTCCCTGACGAATCTGGTGATCTATCTCTCACTCTATATTCTCGGCATGAAGAAGGGGACGATCAGCTTTCTGATCTATCTGCTGCTGGGACTCGTCGGACTTCCGGTCTTCTCAGGCTATGCCGGAGGGCCGGCAAAGCTCGTGGGGCCGACTGGCGGCTATCTCATCGGCTTCATCTTCATCGCGCTGATCGGCGGCTATGTGATTGATCGCTGGCCGGAGAAATACGCACTGCACTTCATCACCTATGTTGCTTCAACAGCGCTCTGCTACGCACTTGGCACCGCGTGGTTCGTCTATCTGATGGACTGCACGGTTGCCTACGCGCTGGGCATCTGTGTATTTCCGTTTATCATTGGTGACCTCTGCAAGATCGCAGTGGCCATGTTCCTCGGCGTGCAGATACGCAGACAGCTGCGCAAAGCCAATCTGGCATAAATGACGGAGGAGAATGACAAAATGGATGTACGCAGACTGGCACAGGAAATCATAGACGGACGGAGAATCACGCGTGAGGATGACCTCTCCTTTTTCCTCACCTGCGATTTGAAAGATCTCTGCGAGGGGGCTGACCGGATTCGGGCGGCCCTTGTCGGAGAGAAAGTTGACCTCTGCTCCATTATCAATGGACGCAGCGGGCGCTGTCCGGAAGACTGCAAATACTGCGCGCAATCGGCGCATCATCATACGAGCTGTGAGATCTACGATTTTCTCCCGGAGGAGGAGATTGTGGAAGCCTGCAGACTGCACGAGAGCGAAGGCGTTGACCGCTTCTCCATCGTGACAGCAGGAAGATCACTGAGCGGCGAAGAATTTGAGAAGGCAATCCACGCTTACGAGACGATGGCGCACAGCTGCAAAATCGAGCTGTGCGCCTCCATGGGATTTTTGAACGCGGAGCAGCTCCATCGCCTGCACGAGGCCGGCGTCACGAGCTATCACCACAATATCGAGACTTCCAGACGGAATTTCCCCAATATCTGCACGACACATACCTATGAGCAAAAAGTCGAAACACTGAAGCTTGTCAAGGCGGAAGGCATGTGCGCCTGCTCCGGCGGTATCATCGGCATGGGCGAGACCTGGGAGGACCGGCTGGATATGGCTGTCAGCCTCGCGGAGCTCGGCATCGACTCCATCCCGATCAACGCGCTGATGCCGATCAAAGGCACGCCGCTGGAAGATCAGGAACCTCTGGCCGAGGCGGACATTCTGCGGACAATCGCCTTCTTCCGCTATATCAATCCGGAAGCAAACATCCGCCTCGCGGCGGGCCGGGCTCTCATGGAGCACGACGGCGAGCGTGCGTTCTGTTCCGGCGCATCCGCGACCATCACCGGAAATATGCTGACAACCGCCGCGCGCGCCACGATCCAGAGTGACAAAAAGATGCTGACCGCACTGGGACGGGACGTAACGCCGACGCGCCGCTGACAAAACTTCTTGCCCGAAGTTCACGATTCTGGTAAACGACGGCTTTTCGTGGCCACAGCCGCAATAAGCAAAAGGATTGTCACCGCTCCACAGATAAAAATACCGATGAAAAACGGATACCTGGATGCTTCTTCCGGGCGCACCTTACCTGTTAAGGAGGCATAGTATGTTGACAAAAATCCGCCCAAACTAAAGAGGGACATCATAATTGCAGTTCCTTTTTGCATGATTCCAGGTGTTAAAATTTCCTGCAGACGCATTTGCATTGCGCACATCATAAATGTCATAAAGCAGCCACTGAAAATACTTCCAAGAATGATCATAGCTGCATTATTTCCATAGTAGAGACATGCACATGTCAATACGCTGAAGAGGCCGCCAAGCGCCAGACTATATTTACCGCTGAATGTGTATACCTTGCTAAACACAGCTCCTGCAACCATACCCGCAACAGACGACAAACTCAACAACATACCGGAAAATGACGCGTTTCCAATATTTTCTTCCACAACAATTGAGGAAAGATTCAAAAATATACAATATATGACAACTGTTGTAACTAAGTATGCGAGACAAAGGAGATAATATTCCGAGGTAAATTTTTCATTGCCGCCTTTTTCTTCTTTCGCCTCCGGCACCTGATATTGAATCTGGGGCTCCTTAAATAAGAAAACCACACAGAAAAGGGGAATCAGCACTAAAAGATACGTTAAAAACGTATAGTTCCAGCCATAAACACACAATATGCCGCCAAGCATCATACAGATAATACTTCCGATGTTCATGGAAATCTGTCCGTATCCCATGACCCTTGAACTTTCCTGAGGAAATACTAATACGGAAAGTGCACCGCCCATAGAAAAGATCAGGCCAACGCCCACGGCAAAAACTGCTCTGCAAATCAAAACAAATGATAACGTATTTGCAAAATAAGGGGCAACTCCACCAACCAGCATCAGTACAAATGCGAGAATCGCCGTTGTACGATAGGGCAGCTTTTTTCCGATCATCGGCGCAACTAATGCTGATAGAACCATAACAATTAAAGTCGGAAGAGTCGTAATCATATAAATACTGGTCACGCTACTATTCGGAAATGCCTGCATAAATGATGCGATTGCCGGTGTAACAGCACCATTACATATCTGCATGAAGAAAAGTGCCATTATGGACCAAAATGTTCCTTTATTATCTTTAATCATCGTGTCATCTCCCTAATTTTTTTGCATCCACAGAATCATTACGGCCCTCATCCAGATAGGGATATCTTGCAACCGTTGCACGAATTTTCATCTGACGCTTTCCAGGATTTCCCCAGAGAATCTCCACTTTTGTTCCAATAGCACTATACTCTCTGTCAATAGGACAAATAGAAATCATCTTATGATAATACCAGCTGTTCATCCTTCCACAAGTCACACCAATTTCTTTTCCTTCCTCACTGTAAACGTAATCCAGATGATATACCCCACCCGGAGCAAAAGAAGAATCATTTGGCATCGAAAGATCCAGATACGGCTCTCCTTCCTCAAATTGAGAACGAACAATCGTAAGAATATCATCTACATTCCATTCAAGAGTAACCATTTGACGAGGCGGATTCGCAGCGATTTTTTCAAGGGCCTCCTTTCCGATAAAGTCATGGTCAAATTTTACAGTCTTTGCCCAGTCATTATCGTAGGGGGTGCGGAATAACACTTCCGGATGTTCCGATGCGCTTCCTTCAAAAGGCATATTTCCATAACCGATTTCTCCGGTACCATCTCCCTGCCATCCACAGGTAACCATTTGATACAATGGAAAATCCTTTAACCCGGGTTCCAGATGCGACGGGCTGAGCCAGTCCAGATACATCTGAGGGAATCCGCCTTCCCAGTGTGCCATATCATATCCCGGCTTTCCGAGACGCTGCAATCCATATTCCGCCCCCACTTCCAGGAGCTTATTGTAAATCTCTTTACTGTCCGGATACTCGCCATGCACTTCGTATCCCAAAGAACCCGCCATACCTATTCTCAGTATCCGTACCGGTTTTCCTGCTATCTGGCTTTTACGATGATGAAAAAATTTAATGTCTTTCAAATCCTCTCCGGTTGCCGCCTCTACAACAGCAAGGGAATTGGGACCGCAAAGCTGATAAACGAAATGATTCTCCGGCTCAATTTTGACATCATATTCTCCCATCGATGCATAATAATCAATAACAGGAGAAAGGCAAAAGCCTTCGTACTCATTTTCACCGATACATAACAGAACGCCATCTGTCAGAATAAATCCTTCTTTGTTGCAGAAAATTGCATGTTTACCGCTCCCAACCGGAAATTTTTCAAAACTATTCACCATAATATGCTTAAAAAATTCAATACACTCCGACCCGGTAATTCTGATATTCGCTGCAGGATTCAGATTCGAATGCAAATAACAGGTTTTATGCCATGACATACACTCATCTCTCCAACCGGCGTACTCAAATGCCTGTATTCCGGAGATATGGGAAGGCGCTGTATGGGAGGTATACTTTCTGTTTGTATCCTCCTCCGGTTTGTAAGAAATCAATGGGCTGAATTGAATTGTCATTTCCTGATCTTTCATAAAAATCTCCTTTCTGTTCATACACATTTTTTTAGAAACGACCGTCATTAAAATATTTTCTGTGATTAAACTATAACATTAAGATCCGTCTGATTCCCGATACATTTGTTCTATAAAACTTGTTTTCTTTTCTACAGTTGTTTTATTTTGTTGTGTTTTCTCGCAAAACAATTATAATAGAATTAAAACAATCTTAATAAGGAGTTCCTTCTATGTACTTTACCTATTCCATGTTATATGATGTTCTTGAACCAGGTACCTACTCTGCTTTTGTACAGAATGACACCGCCTGTCTATATCAGTCCGTTCTCTATCATAATAAGATACAGTCCTTTCAGGAGCATAACCTGTATATTTTTACTGCCAGACAGTTACAGCGACTTCCTGTTACAGATTTTCCGTCAGACATTCTGTGCATCGGAACAATTGCCGAAAATATCCTGCTCCAGTTGAAGGATTCTACTAACCTCATTGTCCTCTACTCACATATTGACGCTCCACAGCTTTGTTCAAAAATCAATTCAGCAATTCAAATATATCAACAGTACATAGGACAACTTCTGAATATTGCTCTGAACCAGCAGGACATCAATATATTTTTGAACAAAGCCCATGAACTTCTAAAGGAGCCTCTCTGGATCGTAGATACCAGTAACCGTCTATTGGCGTACACCAAAGATGACCAAAGCGAAGAAGCCATCTGGAAAGAGACTGTTCGTACCGGCTATGTGTCCTTATTAGGTTACAGCTCCTATGAGCCTCAGATGATTGATACGGAATTAGAAAAGCCGGATCCTGATTTACAGATGAAAATCTGTGTTCTAAAACACCCATTTCTAATTTCGAAAATTGCAACTCCGGATCATACCTATGGGATGTTTAATATCAGTGAAGAAAAGCGCCCCATCACCCCCGGGAAGGAGGCGATGTGCGCTCATATCGCAAAATTATTGATTATTATACTTCAGCATCACGAACAGGAAGAACCTGCACAACAAATGGCTCGCGTTTCTTTTTTGGATGATCTGTTAGAAAAAAGATTGGTACATCCTTACGAAATTCGAAAAAGGACAGACTCTCTGCGTCTTGTTTTCAAACAGTATTTCCATGTGATGCTCATTCCTTATGATCCTCACATTGATTCCTCTGTCTGGAGTAAAATCATTACCCGCTTATCATCTCTTTTGTACAGACATATTTTACTTCTTACCACGGAGATATCGTTGCTCTGTTAAATCACTCGCAGGATACTGCCTTTAACGAAGAGGAATTTCAATTTATCAATCATTTCCTGTCAGAATATCAGTTACACGCATGTGTCAGCAATTCATTTCTGGATCTTTCAGAAGTTTTTTCCGAATATATACATGTTCTGGAGACTTCCGAAATCGCCCGTTCTGCCGGCTCTTCTTTGCAGACGATCTACTATTATAAAGATTTCTTTTTCCTCTACCTTAAGGATATCCTGAGAGAAAAAGCAGATCTTAATACGTTCTGCGCGAAAGGGCTGATTGCCTTACAAAAATATGACAAAGAAAAACACACCCATTTTGTCGATACTCTATACACCTATCTGAAAAATAATATGAGCCCCGGTTTAACTTCTAAAGAACTCTTTATTCATCGAAGCACTTTGAACTACAGGCTGAAAAAAATCGAAGATATTGCCAATATTGATTTTTCGAACAGCGAAGACGTTTTCCTGATGAACTTCTCTTTACACCTGTTGGGCTATCGACTTCATACGATTTCCGATGATAAGGTATGATGTTTGATAATCTTCACACTAGCTCTGTGTGTTCCCTGCAGCCATCAGCTTCTGACTGGTATAGGTAAAGTATTCCTCAAACAGGGGTGCCATTGCCGCGCCAATCACAGCCGGGTCCCGGGAATTGACTACTTTGAATGCGAACAGACAGAAGCCTCGCTCTGTTGCACCATAGGTGTCAATGCAACGACGAATCTCAGCACGCGCTTCCTCCTCTGTTGCATCTGGCTGCGCCGGTCTGCCATTGGAATCAAAGCCACCAATAAAGCCGATTCTGTCACCATACTTTTCGCAAAGCGCGACAATATCGTTGGAGGGCTGAACAGAGTTCCATGCAACCCAGCCGCAGTCGATCATATCTTCAACGATAACCTCAGCGTGTCCGCAACAATGTAAAATCGGCTTGATCCCCATGTTCGTGACAGCCTGGGCAAACCGCTTATGGTGAGGCTTAATCAATTTCCGATATGCATCCGGAGACATGAACAGATCTCTCTCCGTAGCGATATCATCAAAGTATGTGATGGTATCCGGATGATAGTATTTCTTGATCTTTTTCACAAATTCAATCTTCCAGTCAGTAAGTGCAGTGAAGAAAGCATTTACTTCCTCTGGATCAGTAACCATTGCGCACAAGGCTTCTTCAAAACCCATAAGCGCAGCCAGCCGTTCATACACTCCGTTGCCAAGGCCAAAATTCACAGCCTGGACGGTGCGGTCTACCTGGGCCAGCGCAGCCTCGGCATCTGCAGCCCAGTCAAAAGCATCCAGATCAGGAAACTTCACCACTTCACGCCAGTCACAGATATCCTCCAGAAGAAATTCACCGGGGGCGGGAATGGGCGCACCGCCGCCGGAAGCAGGAGTGATCCAGCGAACGCCAAAGCCATCATATCCGCCGCCTATCGGGCCTTTCTCAATCCAGGGGCCAGGCAAGGCTCCGAATCCGGTTTCAGCACTTGCCACCAGCTGATTAACAACAATCTTCGTGGGTTCATGATTGAGAAACTTAAAATACTCTTCCCGCATATCAAAGGGGAATTTATTTGTTTCGGACATTTCGTTTCTCCCTTTTTCTTTTTATTCTGCCTGCGCAAAAGCTTCCCGGCTGATTTTGTACAGTTCATTATAGAATGCCTGATTGGCTGCAACAGGCTCCAGTGTAATATTTTCATAGCCATACCTGGCAAACCATTCGTGGGCAGCTTTCCGGGCTTCTTCTTCGGGCATATCCATAGGAACCGGATCTGACATTGCAATATGCAGCCGGGTTCCTTTTGCCAGCTTCAAAATTTCATCGAAATCATTCATAGGCTGAGGCCACCAGATATCCACCCCGGCCTCAATGTACGCAGAAACCAACTTCGTACAATTTCCGCAGCTGTGCTGTTCATAGTACAATCCTTCGCTATGACAGTAATCCACAACACGCTTCAGATAAGGCAACAACATCCGGCGTGCAGTTTCCAGAGAGAAGAACGGTCCATTCTGGGTTCCCCAGTCATCGTGAATCATCACACCGTCGATATTGCAAACATTTTTCACATGACGAATGCAGTCGATGAGAAAGTCAGCATATTTGTCAAAAAATGCGAGAACCGCATCCTGCTGATCCTCATCGATCAGCGCCATGGCAGCGCCAGCCACATCCATCAGAGACATCAGACGCTCCCAGAAACCGCAAAGCATCGTAAACTCATTGGACTGGGGAGTGGTCAGATATTCCGCATTCTTCCGGCCCATATCCTCCCAATCCAGGGCATCCAGATCCGGCCACTGAAGGATCTCTTCCCAGTCATTCATATCTTCAATCAGAGGATGTCCTGGCTTTACAGTTGCTCCGCCTGCCACCGGGACATAAACCCACTCCAATCCAAACCAGCTGCGGGTCGGCTCCGTGGGATAAGGCAGCAGGCCTTCTCCGTCCATAACTACGCCGGACGCCACATTGTCCGGAATGATTCTGGGGCGAAAAGCGCTGACATCACAGCACATACAACCGGTCTGCGGAATCCAGTAAGGCGTTTGGCCAGACAAAGCCATTTTCAGGTTTTCCCGGGGAGTAATAGGACGATTGAAAAGAGGCTCCATCTGTGGGAGGAAGCCCATTCCCATGTTGGCAAACATGCCATAGGCGCCACACGGACGCATAGCAATCACTTCAAATTCCCTGGGATCAAATGCTGGACGATTAGAACTCATACATACCTCCATTGTTTTTCCGTTTTCCCAAATCAGAAACGATAGATTAACCAGATTATCTTTAATTACCGTCATTATAACTTGGCATTCTCCCGGTTGCATCATACGAGTGTATGAAAATAGTAGTATTTTCTTGAACATTTGTTGAGTTCTCAAACAATTCGACTCACCGACACGCTGCTGACAAAACTTCTTGACTTTTTTGAAAATAAAGAGTTAGAATAGCGAAGTTGAATCATAGATATAGAAACGACACAAGGCATCATGGGATTCGCCGAGACGGTACGAAATATCCACATGACAGGGTGTCGTTTTTTTATGCACACCCTGCGTGTGCATTTTATTTTGCCGCTGATGCCCATTCAGGAACAGGAGGTAAAAACTATGTCTGAAATTCAAACAGTTGACGCTCGCGAGAGCGAAAGCATCGGGAAGCTGATGATCCGATATGCTGTCCCCTGCATTGTTTCATTACTGGTCGGAGCCTTATATAATATCGTTGATCAGATTTTCATCTCAAATGCAGATTATCTCGGCTCCTATGGCAACGCGGCAAATGCCGTTGTCTATCCCCTCACCGTGATCGCTCTGGCTATCGCCGTTATCTTCGGAGATGGCTGCGGCGCATACTTAAGTATCTGCCTTGGCTCCAGACAGAAGGAGAATGCACGAAAGAGTGTTGCAAATGCGGTTCTGTGCGCTTTTCTGGCAGGGCTTATCATTCTGGTCATCTATCAGATCTTTTATCATCCCCTCATCGCTCTGTTTGGAGGGCAGGTGAATGAAAAGGTCTATCAATTCTCCAGAGAATATCTTTTCTGGATTTCGCTCGGCATCCCCTTTTATGTGCTCGGACAATGCCTGTCCCCCATTATCAGTGCCGACGGAAGCCCGAAATATGCGATGAAGGCCATGATTGCCGGCACGGTGACCAACATCGCGCTGGACGCTGTTTTCATTTATGTATTCCGCTGGGGCATGATGGGAGCCGCGCTTGCCACAATTATCGGCCAGATCCTCTGCGCCGTCATCCTGCTCCTCTACCTGCCGCACATGCAGTCTGTACGGCTTGACAGGAGCTGTTTTCATCTCAATTCCAAACTGCTCAAAAAGGTGGTGCCCCTGGGAATGAGCGGATTCTTCACACAGATTTCCATCGTCCTTTCCATGGCTGCCGTACAGAATATGACTGCAAAATACAGCGCGCTGGATCCCATTTTCAGTCAGGAACAATACAGTCAGATTCCGATCGCGGTCATCGGCATCGCCATGAAGTTTTTTCAGATCGTGATCTCAGTCGCAGTCGGCCTGTCCGCCGGCTGCATTCCGCTGGTCGGCTACAATGTGGGAGCCGGCAGGAACGATCGCGTCCTCAATTTCATGAAGCGGCTTCTGACAACAGAGGTTCTCATTGGTCTGGTCGCCCTTGTTGTCTTTGAAGTTTTCCCGCTGCAACTGATCAGTATTTTCGGCGCCGCGAACGAGAGCAGCTATTACACGGAATTTGCAGTTTCCTGCCTGCGGCTGTTTTTCTGCCTGATCTTCCTCGCCTGCGTTAACAAAGGCTCTTCGATCTTCCTGCAGGCACTTGGGAAGCCAAAGCAGGCGTCCATCCTTTCCATTCTCCGCGATGTTGTATTCGGAGCCGGGCTGCCGCTTATCCTGCCTGTTTTCATGGGACTGCGGGGAATTCTGTACTTTATTCCGGTCGCGGATGTCCTGACTGTCTTTGTAACAATATACTTCCTGCGGCACGCCTGTCAGGAGCTGAAGGCTCCGACAGTTGAGCAAACATACAAATAAGTTTTGTGACGCAGCCACTTCCATATTTTTACCGGGTACGGATTTTATCCTCCATACCCGGTAATTTCTCTTCTGTATGCAGATAAAATCTGCCTGATTTCCCAGTTCCTGTCCGGATTCCGATAATGATCCGTTTCCTATGGTTCTCCCTTTAATGAGCCATCTCTTTCAGCACAGTTTTCAGTTCTTCCATATACTTCGGTGTTTCCAGCCCCTGCGGGCAATGCCGGGTGCATGAACCGCATCCGACACAGGCGGTCGGCCTTTTCTCCTCCGGCATGGCAGAGATACCGGCCAGCCTCCACGCACCGCCAAGCTTGTAATCGTTATAATACTTCAGCAATTTCGGAATATCCAAACCCGCCGGACAGTCCGCACAGCAGTATCTACAGGAAGTGCAGGGAACGGCCACCGCTTTCCGCTGGATATCCGCTGCCTGATGAATCAGACGCTGTTCCTCCTCTGACAGGGAAACTGTCTGATCGAATGTAGTTAGATTATCCTCCGCCTGAGCCGTGTCCGACATCCCGCTTAATACGACCTGTACTCCCGGAAGACCCATAACCCAGCGCATCGCCCAGGAGGCCTGAGAAGCATCCGGGGAATATCCCTTTAAAACAGCTGCCGCATCATCCGTAATCTTCGCCAGCAACCCGCCGTGGACCGGCTCCATGACCATGACCGGAATCTGCGCCTTTTCCAGAATCTCATACAGTTCCTTTGCGTCGCCAAAATACCAGTCGTAATAGTTCAGCTGTATCTGGACAAAATCCCATGGATACTGGTCCAGCATCTTCCGAAGATTTTCAGGTTTTCCGTGGAAGGAAAATCCCAGATAATGAATCCGGCCATTTTTCTTCTGCTCATCGAAATAGTTGATACAGCCGCCTGCCAGAATAGCTTCCTGAAAGTTATCCTGAATGCCATGGAGCAGATAAAAGTCTATGTAGTCCATCCGCAGACGCCGAAGCTGCTCTTCGAACTGCTTTTCATAGTCCGGCTCTGCCTGAAAATTAAACTTATCCGCGATATAGTAGCTGTCCCGCGGATACTCTGCCAGTGCCTTCCCGGCAAATTCCTCTGACGTTCCGTTGTGATAAATGTAGGCAGTGTCATAATAATTGATCCCGCCCTTCATACAACGGTCAACGATGGCCTTTGCTTTTTCGTAATCAATTCTGCCATAGTCTCCATCCAGCACCGGAAGGCGCATCAGCCCCATACCAAGGCGAGAGAGATTTTGAATTTCCTTATATTCTTTATATTGCATCTCCATTTCCTCCTCATTTTTGCAATTATCAGTCCAGGAAAAATGTTGCTTCTACATTCCCGGTGCCGAGTGCATCTTCCCATCCGGTCAGATCGTCAATCTTCCCCAGCTTGGTATAGCTCCAGGAGTTGGAGCCATAAAAGATGACAATCTGATCTCCGTTATACAGCACAATATCACCCGCCTGCGTCGTCGTCTGATAATCACTTGTCGGCAGACTTGTTCCCAGAGCACCCACTTTTTCAAATCCGGAATAATCGCTCATACTGATTGTAACCGGACCGCTCTCCATCATCTCGACAAGCGCATCTACTGCCTCATTGCTTTCGAGTGTCGCGGTAAAGGTGCTGCTTCCAATTTGAACATTCATTTTCATAGCCTCCTCCTGCTCCAGGTTCTCTGTTTCCGATTCTGACACGGTTTCTTCCTTCCCATTTTCTCCAGTCTCCTCTACTGCTTCTTCGATATTTTCCATTTCCGTCGAAGACACTCCAGTGGATTCTTCCACCTCCTGTGAGTTTCCGCAGGCAGCCAGGGAAAACAGCACAATACCCATCAAAACAGCGAATAAAATTCTTTTAACCATATTATGTGATTCACCCCCCTGCTTTCTCTTTCCATCTGATAACTAAGGTAATCCAAACAGTCAATCTTTCTTTGCTCCCGATGCAGCTGTTCTAAAAGTTTCCGCCGATGACAGTTTAAAACTATGTCACACTTCCTTTGTCTGCTCGGGATTATGTCGGCGTCCTTACTTCAATCAGATTCCCATCCGGGTCATAAAAGCGCATCATTTTCTGACCCCAGTTGTATGCTGCCAATCTATTGACATATTTGACTGCAGGATAAAGCTGCTCCAGCTTCCAGACTTTTTCGTCCTGAAGCACCAGACCTTCTGTCAGAATCACAGTTTCATCACTGTCAAACACAATATTCAAACTGCTTTGACTTTTCTATATCCTTGACCACAATCAGTACATTTTTAAGCTTCATTTCAGTCTTCTTCCATTCTTCTACGGTTTAAATACTCGTTATATACCGCATTGCTGTGCTCCAACTGCTTTTTCTGCATGATCCGCTTCCTGTCGTCGAGGATTGCAATCATCTCATCCACGATCTCCCCTTCCGGCAAGCTGCTGTAATGGGAAAGATAATAAATCATTCTCTGCGCGGTGAAATCCGTATTCAGATTCTGCGTGACCAGGTCGCAGAATCGCTCCTGATAGCCCCTGTCCAGCATCATCTGATACAATTCCTGACTTACCTCTGATTTTGCTTTCATATAACGTAAACACTCCCATATTTTCACCAGATACTGGATTTTATCTTCTATATCCTGCAATTTCTCTTTTATACGCAGATAAAATCTGCCTGATTTCCCGGTTCCTGTCCGGGTTCCGATAATGTTCCGTCTCCTTCTCCATCCGTATCCGAAATGCGACTTCTGCTTTTACCTGACGCAGATAGCTTCCTTTGTTTCGCTGTATTCTGACGACCGTCATTTTCGTCTGTATCAAGTGCGCGCGCATAAGAGGAAACAGGCAGTAATACAGCTCGTCCTCCGCGAAAGAAATATGTCCGAGACCATTCCCCTGCGAATCCGAGACCATGAGCTTCCAGTCACGAAGCGCCGCCGGATATACGGTATCGCCTTTGCCAAGAGAAAGTATCCGTTTCATCCTCTCTCTGTCCTGCTTTTCCCCGATGTAAGCGCGGAAACAGTAAATCTTTCGTCCTTCCTCATCGATCGCTTCCGGCTTTGCGATTTTCTCAAGGCAGTATAGTGGGTCCACGAATTGCAGCGCGAGGCAATGGAACAGTTGCTTCTGGAAAGGAATACGCAAAGCATCTGTTCCGCCGTAAATCCCGCATTCGCTTTCCACTTCATCCAGCAAATCCTTCCCGGCATGAAGGAGGCTGCGTAAAAACAGCGGGAATTCTTCCTCATCCGGGTTCCACATATATTTCCCACGGGCCAGTGCCTGATACATTCCGCCGGTATCAAGATCCATATGGTATGGAGCATAAATATTTCTGGGGACAAATGCGGCGTCATTGACCGGAGCTTTCCACAGAAGCGCCTTTTCCTCTCTTCCCCGGAAGAAGTCTTTGCTTTTGAGCAGTGTATAAGCGGCATTGATTCTCTGCGCCTGTTCCTGAAAATCGGAAGATACCTCCCCTGCAGCATCCGGGTGATACCTGCCAATCAGTCTGCGAAACTTGATTTTCGCAGTCCTCGCATTGTCATTTTCGGTAATCCCAAGAATCCGTTTCGCCTGTTCCTCATCCATTTCATTCCTTCTTTATTTCTCCGCAAAATGCCTGGCAAAACAGTCATAATTATAGGAGTCTCGGTTCTTTTTTCGCAGAACCGCGAACTCAATCTGCCGGAATCGGAAACTGTCCGCATCGTTCCAGCGCTTTACTTCCTGTGCGAACAGCGCCGCCATCGTTTCCGGATCGTTTCCAAATGCGCCACAGCCCCATGCGCCGAGTACCAGATCCCGATAACCGCAATGGGCCGCCACCTGAAAGATCGCATGAATTCGCTGCGTCAAAAGATCGTGCAGCCTGTCCTTCTCGATCCCGCCGCGGGATACCATCGGAGCTGCGGCAGTCAGAACCGAAACAACGTGTGTCTCCGGCAAAGGCATTCCCACGCTGTCCTTCAGAATTTCCACATAGGGAGAGAGCAACATAAAATCGGACGCGCAATAGCCCTTCAGGGACGAATTATACCGGTACATTTCTCCGGCTGCCCTGCTCGTCAGGGAAAGATACAGCGTACTTCTCCTGCACAGATCCTCCTCCTGCGCGCTGGCGCCTCTCGTCACGCCGCCGCCCGGATGAACAGGGTTGGCGAAGTTCAGCACCAGAACGCCGGGCTTCTCATTCGAACCTGCAGAAACGCTTTTCAACATTTCGATTGCAGCCTCATAGGAATCACGCCCGCTGGCCCAGGTCTGAATATTCTCATGAACGTCGAGCGACCTTCCGGCACGGTCCTCTTCATCCGCAAGCTGCTGAATCCTCTCCGGGGAGAATGTCTGCACCTCCGTCATCTGTTCCGCAGAAATCTGCAGTGGTATCTCTATGCCATCGCAAAGATAATAGCCTTGTCTGGCAATGGTTAAAGTGTCTTCAAAAATAGCGATATTACTTGCTCTCATCTTACCTCTCTTCTGCCGGGGTCAATCATTTCCCCACCTGTTTTTCGTGTTCAACAGCATAGGGCTTACACAAACGGCCATAGACCGGACGGTAGATTTCCCGGTATAGCTCCTCCACCTCACAATACAGCTGTTCCATCGAACAAACAGGATCCGTTTGGCTGATATACAGAATATTGTAATCCACACCGAACAGCAGACATTTTGAGTTTGTCCGCAAGGCGCCGTTTGCAAGATAAAAACCGATCCGTCTCTTCCGGAGCTGTACTTCCTCGTCTGTCTTTGCCGAATCAGGGCTCTCCGCCTCGATGAAAACGCCGCATTTCACCGGCGCCACGTTTTTCAGGCGCTGCAGGAACTCACTGCCGACTCCATGACCGCGCAGTCCAGGAACAACTGCAAAATAATCCAGAAGCGCATACATCCCATTCTCTGTAAGAATGTAACAGGCATACGCCAGCAGGCTGCCATTATCATAATAGCCATAACAGGCATATTTTCCTGCCTTCGTCATACGTTTCATAGAAGAGAAGGGGCGGCGCTCGCTGCGGGGAAAATCCTCCCGTACATGATCCCTGTAGATCCGTTTCAGTTCATCCAGTCCCAGCTTCTCAACTATTTCTCCAGCCATGTCAGAATCTCATCATCACCCTGTCCGCTGATGCGGATCGCGGAATGCACCCTTGCTCCTTTGCAAATTTCCTTCACGGTCTCCAGAGACTTCTCCGGTCCGGAAGACCCGCTGGTGCAGAAAACGTAAACATCCTTTCCGGTGAAATCATACTCTGCCGCAAAAGTCCGGATCAAGCGTGGGCAGGAACCATACCACACTGGAAATCCCAACAGGATACGGTCATAAGAACCAAAATCCTCGACGTGCGTTGTAACTGCAGGCATTTCCTTTGTCGCCAGCTCCTTGCCTCCGATGGCTATTGCCTTGAAATAACCCCCATAATTTTTCTCACCCTTGATTTCAAACAGGTCTCCACCTGCAAGGGACTGGACGCGCTCCGCAGCCTTCTTCGTGACCCCGGAAAGGGAAAAATACGCCGTCAATATCTTCATAATTCAACCGCCTCCATTTCTATTTCGGATCCGCCTGAGAAATCTGTGAAGCACGATCCTCCGCCGTCTTGCGGAGCGTTGGTTTCGTATCGTACCAGAAGCGATTTCCATTCGGATTTTTATATAAATAAAAGAGTGATCCATGCAGGGTGTTCAATGCGTCCTTAAAGTTTGCGATATTCTCCTCCGGCTGCACCGTTCCCAGCAGAATACGGGAAATCTCCAGGCCGCGGATTCCCTGAGCCCGGATCGCGGATATACTGGACGCACTCCCAAGCATAATCGTCCGCGTAATTCTTCTGGACGCTATTATTTTTTCATAAAATGATGATTATTTTCTCTCGGTTCTTTTGCGGCTCAAAAAGCTTCTCATTTTTTTAATCGCTTCTCAAAAGCGTTCCATTTTTATAATTGCGTTCCAAAAAGCGTTCCGTTTTTTCATATTCGCCTATACATTGTAGATACTGAGCCACCTTCTCTTTCTAATACATCCAGATCAATCAAACGCTGTACATATCGGAATACCGTAGTTTTAGATTTCCCTGTAATCCGTCTGATGGTTTGTGTGTCAATTTTGTCATGAGCCTGCAAGTATTCCACAATAGGAAGCATTCTGACTTTTTCCTTATCAGAGAGTTTTCGGCTCAAAATATCCATCATCCTGTCAACCGACTTTTTCCCTCTGCAGATAACGGTTCTGTCGAAGCCTGTGATTCCACCGGTTTCCCCTCAGGATAGGTGTCATAATACCTGCCGTGTTTTGTAAATCCTCTATCATGGGTACCTTACACCCATACTGCATTCATGAGATAATACTCCCAAATACATCCGTGTAAATCGAGCGATTCGCGCGATTCGCTCTACACGATCTAAGGAGGTCCCCATGAACGCTAAACAAAAGTTACATCAGGCCAAACTCGCCCAGTGGGCTGTCCGGTGCAAGGAGCAGACTGACAGCGGTCTGACCGTCAAAGCATGGTGTGAACAGAATA
>MSHD01000017.1 GCA_001941045.1 Lachnospiraceae bacterium Zagget2 | reverse complement strand
GTCATGTAGACATAGTAAGGCTTTCCCTGAGCACGTTTCTTATCAATAAACGCATATACAGGGTCATCCTGCGGTTTTGTTTTGACGAGACAGTCCATGACCTGGAATAAGGTTTTTCTAAGGGAAGATGAGCCGCGTTTGGAAGTTGGAACACTTTTCTGTTCATAGGTTCCTGATTCATTTACGCCCGGATCCACACCGGCAAATGCGGTGATAGCTCCTTTATGGGTAAAGCGTGTAACATCTCCGATTTCAGCCATAAGCTGAGGCCCAAGAGATGGGCCGACGCCTTTCATTCCCATAACGACGGGATATTCAGGCAGCTTGGAGGCCTTTTCATTCATCAGGGTGCGGAGTTCTTCCACGGTCTTAGAAGCAGTGTTTAATTGTTCTATGGCCTGCTTCACAATCAGCTTGGTTAATTCATCTTTTGGAAGTACAGGAACAAGCTCCTTGGCAGCTCCATAGATTTCTTCAGCTTTATCTTTGCTGAAGTTGTACTTCTTACGTTTGCACCATTTCTGATAATGGTCAGCAAATGCGTTTAATGACATGTTACGAACACAGTCCACATGCCAGTATGTAGTGGCAAAATCAATCCACTTCTGGCTGCCGTCCTCACGGGCGGGGCTGTCAAAGTAAGCATTCACACCAGGGTAAGTCTGATCGAGGATGCTGATGAGGTTATTCTTCATAGCTGTTTTGTGTTTCATGTAGAACCCAAACTGACGGTTCATAGTCTTTAATTGATTGCGTATTTCATCCATAAGACTATATTGTTTCAATTCCGTCCAACTGTCAAGTGTGTAGCGGGCTATTTTTACAGCATCAGCTTTATCCGATTTCACTTTGCGGAGAGAATTATCTCCGAAATCTTTAATGAGCTTGGGATTTACGGCGGTCACAAAAAGACCTGCTAGTGAAAGCTCTCGGGCAAGCGGCTCATAATAGCGGCCGGTGTGCTCCATAACGATGCGGGATTCACCTTCGATAGATTTGATCTGTTGAATCAGAGATTGGATGTTACCAGATGTATGCTTGATTTGAAAGGGTGAGGAAACAATCTCCCCATAAGGGCGAAGAATAGCAACCATGCTTTTGCCTTTGGAAACATCAATACCAACAGCGTTCATGTTCATAAATTTGTCACTCCTTAAGATGATTGCAACGGATCAATACCAGTTTTACTCATTGCCTATTCAATCTACTGTGGTGTGACACGAACGTACCGAAGGCAGTTCAACCTGCATAAAACGAACGCTGCGAATGAGGAGCTGGTTATCAGTCTTTATTACGGACGCGAAGTCCAAGAAAGGAAGTCGATATACCATTGCTACCTACATTCTAACAGCTTAAGCAACAAGATGGATAATTCCTTACTGGCTGTAAGGGATATTAACCATAAATACATTGTAGTAGGAAGGGAGATAAGAACGTGAATGCCCATGAAATTTACCGTGAATTAGAACAGCTCACCAGGCTGGGTTATCTGGAGCAGCCGCAGTTAGACAGAATCCGGGACGAGTACTTAAAGACCAGGAAGGAGCGGAACAGCATCTTTCTGATCTTCGCCCTGCTGGGCGTGATCTTTATCGGGGCAGGGGCCATTTCCCTGTTCGCCTGGAACTGGTCCATGTTCTCCCGGGAGCTCAAGGCCCTGATCGCCCTGCTCCCCCTGCTGGGGGTTCAGGGGCTGCTCTGGTGGAAGCTTCGCGCCGGAGCCCCTGAGATCTGGATCAAATCCCTGACCCTGGCCCTGGGCATCGCCTTTCTGTCCGCGCTGGGGCTGATCTACCAGGCCTATCAGCTCTCCTTCAGCCTGCGTTCCATGCTGCTGACCGGTTTTCTCACCATGCTGCCGGTCGTCTATCTGCTGGACGGCTACTACCTGGCGATTCTGTACATGGCCGGAATCTGCTGGACCGGCTGAGACAGCGGCTACACCCTGCTGGCCCTCCTGCTGCTGCCCTATTACGTGGCGCTGGTCCGGCGCGGCGAACACTGCGGTCTGCTTTCCCTGTGCTTTTTTCTCTGGTTTTTATACCTGGCCGTACGCTACATGCCCGGCGCTTACTACGCCTGCATCCTCATCCTGATGATCTACGCCACCGTGGAGGCGCCGGCTCTTTACCAAAAGCTGGCGGGACGGCTGCTGTACGGACTGTTGTTTCTGAAGGCTGTTTTTTATCTGTTCTCCGTTGAACTGGCCCGGCTGTTCGAGTGCGGGCAGTCCTGCCCGTATTTCTCCCGTTTTCCGGACCTGCCGCTGCTCGCCCTGCTGGCTGTTGCCGCGGTGCGGCTGTATATAGTATGGAAGAAACGGACCCCCGGGGAGCGGGCCGGCCTTGCAGCTTACGGCGGTTTGTGCGGCCTGCTGGTATTGGACCTGATATTCATTGACCCGGATTACCGTTTCGCCTGGGCGCTCCTGTGCAACCTGGGTTTCATCGCCTACAGCCTGTACCGGCTGATGTGCGGGG
>MSHD01000016.1:5670-20102 GCA_001941045.1 Lachnospiraceae bacterium Zagget2 | reverse complement strand
GAAGTAAACTTTTCACTTCAGCGATATATCCGAATGGCGGAGCCGCCATGTCCTGATTATACTGCATTGGGAGGTGAAAGTCCCGCTATTTACAATTTGTTCATATTTTTTGGTAAATTTCAAAGGAGGAACCCAATGTCCAGGTATAGTAACCGCCGTTCTGATAACGAATGGCTCCGTATCATCCAGGAATGCAGGCAGAGCGGAATGAAAACGCCGTGAATTTCCTGGATGGATACAGCGGCTACCTGATCGACGCGATCCCCAAAGGCAAAGAGCTAGATTACTCACCACCTGCCGTATAGGGAGTCATGTATCTCAACCGACCTTTCGAAGAGGAAGAGAAGATCAAAAAGAAGACCCTTTCGTTAGATACCATCAAACAGGCCAGACTTGAAAAAGAAAAGCCGGTAGGTAATTGAAGGCCTTTTAGCGACTGCCCGGTTGGTACTGAAGCCAGTGCCATGTGCTATACTATGGTAGAGATGGAAAAAGCAAACGGAGTAAACGCCTACCACTACCTTTCCCTGCTTCTTGAAAGGCTTCCAAACAGCAGCATGACAGGTTTTCACATAGCCGATAAGGACGCTATCAGTTCCCGGATCGTGTCCGGCTTTTCTTCAAGGGCGTCTGCAATTTCTTCAACAGTCTTTCCGCGAGCCAGCTTTTTGCCAATCTGCTCAAGAACTTTTTCCCGACGGCCTTCCTGACGACCCTCCTGGCGACCTTCCTTTCGGCCCATAAGGATTCCTTTCTCGATGCCACACTGTTCTACATAATCGCTCAGATTACACATATGGTTCAACTCCTCTCTTAATGCGCCCTGCTCCACAGGGATATCAAATTCTTCTGCCAGGATCTGCTGCTTTTCCCCCGCCTTCATATCCCGCGACAGCAGCACTCCAAGAAGACGGAGGATCCCGCCGCTCGATGGATTTTTTCCAATCCCTATGAAAACGAGGCAGAGCTTATCGTAGTCCTCCTGCTTTGCCGGTATAAAGCCGATGAGATCTTCCTTTGTCAGGCAATACCGGCTGATGGCGTTTCCGACAGACGCCGGCGTGTTCATACAGATCCAGATAGAATAAACCTTTCGCAGACTGCCGTAGTCCGGAATCCGGAATTCCGTCCCAAGCTGGGAAGAAATCATGCGGGTTCCATAGAAGACACCGCGCGTCACCAGTGGATAGCCAGGATAATAATCTCTCTGTCCTTCGATGTTGACAAGCAGCTTCATGGGCAGGCTCTGGTTGCCCATGGACCGGGCATGAAAGCGAATGTCATAAAAAACGGTGCCCTCACCCGGAACTTTATCTTCTGTATTGTCACCGATAATCCGCTCCGGCGCATTTGCCTGTCCGGGAACAACCGGGCACTCCGAGATCTCGATTCCTTCCTGAATGCAGTCCTTTGCGATCTTTGGGATACTCAGTTCTCTGAATTCGTCTGCTGTCTCGTGCAGAATCCAGGCAAGTATGTAACGGTTGGCCAATACCCGTTTTACATGCTCGTCATACTGGACCTTGCCCGCGGCAAAAGCCATTTCATTTGCAAGTTCTGTCTTCAAATTCCACCTCCATTATAACCGTGTATCATTTTTAATACAATGGGAAAATTGGGATATATCCGAATGGCGGATCCGCCATGTCCTGATTATACCGCATTGGAAGGTGAAAGTCTCGCTATTTACAATTTGTTCATATTTTTTGGTAAAATTGCCGAAAGCCACTTCCTTCGACTGCCGGACTGTCCGCTGCCTGGAGATACTGTCAAGCTACACAGATGCTTCTGACTGAGAGCATCTGCCCGGCGAAAAACTGTGAAAAAAATGTGAACTACATTCTGGACATCGCTATGTAAAAGTGTTATGCTGTTCATAAATGAATAGCGGGAAATTATCTGAAGTAATGGGCTGTAGTCAGTGTGGGGGGGGTAATTTTACCTTTCCCTTTTTACGCTTCGGAAATATTCTCTGCTGTTTAGCCGGCTTTGTCCGAAGGGCCAGCCGGGCGCAATCAAAACAGGAGGTATGAGTTTATGAAGAGACGTGTTGCTGCATTGTTTATGGCGATTGTCCTGTGCACGAGCTCGCTGAACGTTTCCGCCGAGGGAACGGACACGACGACTTACACAGAGCAGGCCGACGAAACGGATGCAGCGGAGACCGAGGCGACGGAGGAATCCGGCTCAGAGGAAGCAGAAGAGGCAGCGGAGCCTGAAGAGTCTGCGAAGGAGAGCGCCGATTCGTCCGAAAGCATGGAGGAATCCGCTGAGGAAGCTGCGGAGAGCGGCGAGGAAGGCGAAGACGTAGTAGAGGCGGAAGACGAAGAACTTGTCATCGTCCAGGAAGAAACGGCGGAGGCGGAAGTTGAGACGTTTCAGGAAGAAACAAGTTATAATTTTATTGCAGTAGTCAATGGTAAGGGATATATCTCCATAGAAGCTGCACTTGTAGCTGTTTCTGATGGTGGTACCATTATTCTGAATGGTACTGTCGCCATTACAGAAGACTTAGAAATAAGCAAATCGGTAACCCTGAATTTGAATGGTAATACTCTGGCGATTGGAGAGAATGGTAGTGAAAACAATCCAACTCTCACAATAACGGGTGGCGCCAGCGTTACAATTACGGGTGATACCGGCCTTGTGGAAAATTATGGTACGATCAAGGTTGATAAAGGTACACTTGACATCAACACGCTGGGAATCGCCACGAGTAAGGATGGCAATGGCCTGCTCAGCCAGTGTGGCGGAAAAATCAGCCTCGGTGATAAGGGCATTTTTGTCGTGCCGACCGTATGGCTTAGCACGTGGACAGACTGGATGCCGAACCGCGCAAGCGACAAAGAACAAGGCGTTACAGGCGGCTATATCATCGAGGCAGCATCTGCGGGCGCATTGGTGAAGGTTCAGGATGGGAAGGTCTGGAAGTGCACGAATACGTTTTCTAACGGCGAAGGCTCTGCAAGCTGGGCCGAGTGCGCGGCGCTTCTGACGGTTTCTGGATCTGACGTGTCTGTCTATTATCCGACAGTGCAGGAAGCGATCAATGTGGCTAGAGAAAATTCTGCGACGGTTCAGTTGATTGAGGATACGAAGGAGAGTGTCACGATTGCTGCGGATCAGACGATTACACTGGATCTGAATGGCTATACGCTGATGGGCTCTGGTACGCATACGATTATTAATAAGGGAACTCTGACAATTCTGGACAGCAGCGCACAGGAGGAGGCTCTGGCGATCCTGGAAGAAGCGGAGCAGGAAACGACTGAAACGGGAACTGTGGATGTCGTGACAAATGGTTGTGCAGCGCTTTACAATGAAGTGGGTGCGACCTGCACGATTCTCGCGGGAAATTTCACCAGGAGCGAGGAAGGAACAGACAACAGTTATTATACGATTCTGAACCATGGAACGATGACGTTCGGCTCTGAAAATGGTGACAATTCAGAAATCAACGTATCAAATACTGGCACAAGTTCCAGTATGATTGAGAATGGCTGGTATACGGGCAGCGATAATGATAGCCAGGAATCATCGACGATGATTATCTACGGAGGAACGTTTGCCGGCGGACTTAACACCATTAAAAATGACGAGTATGGTGTGCTGACGATCAATGGTGGAATATTTACCTGTGTGAGCCAGCATGCGGTTTTGAATTACAATGAGTGTGTGATTAATGCTGGTAGTTTTGAGGCGAGCGGTGAGGCTTCTTCTGCGGTTTGGAATGAGAAGGCGGACACTGATTACAGCGTGGGCACGCTGACGATATCAGGGGGAAGCTTCTCTGGAACCAGTCATGGTGTATACACATCTGGTGGGACTGTAGAAATTACAGACGGAGAATTTACCTGTTCGGGTACGACAGGCGCCCTTTATGCCAAGGCTGCCTCCTCAGTATCTATCTCTGGCGGAAATTTTGAAGGATACAGAGCCATCTATGTACTTGGAGACAGTACTGTGAATATTTCAGGAGGAACCGTTACAGGAAGCTCTGTTGCGCTATATAGCTCTAATGCTACAGTTACAATCACAAATGGAACTTTCGAGAGTGGTACCTTCTATACGTTACAAAATACTAATAAAAGTAATCTGACAATCTCTGGCGGCACTTTTACCGCAAATAAGACGTCGGTTGTATATAATAAAGCTGGTGATAAAGGCTCATTGTTTATCTCTGGCGGTACATTTACTGCTACCTCAGATGCTGAAGCTATCAAACAGAGTACTGGAAGCATATCCATCTCTGGCGGAACGTACAATACAGCAATTTCATCTACCTATTGTGCTGATGGCTTTGTTCTGGCAACGGATGAGAGTGGCAACTACATTGTGGAATCAGGCGAATGGGTAGTTGCTCTGTATGATGAGAGTGGGGTCCTGCAGGGCAATTACATGACGCTTGCAGGGGCAATCGAGGCTGCCGGAACTGACAAAGCCACGGTTGTTCTTCAGAAGGATTCGACAGAAGAAATCACCATAGCATCAGGCCAGGATATTACGATCGACCTGAACGGCAACACGCTGGAGATCACCGGAGATTACGCTCTGCATGTCGTGGGGACGCTGACTGTCTGCGATACTTCAGCGGCCAAGGAAGGAAAGATCATCCCGTCAGTTGAAAGCAACTATTTGATCTATGTAGAAGGCGGGGCATTCACTTTAGAGAGCGGAACACTTGAGAATAGCAATGGGTATGGTGTTTATTGCCTGAACGGCGGTAGTGCGACCGTGAACGATGGCGCAATCAGCTCACTTTACTCACCGCTCAGCGGCAACAACACGACCGGTGACATGTACTTTGAAATCAATGGCGGAACACTTACTGCTACATATGGTCCGGCGATCTATATGCCGGGACCAGTGTCCCTGACAATGACAGGCGGTACCCTGTACGGCGGCATTTCCCTGCAGATGGGTACAGTCGATATCTCAGGCGGTACGATTTATGCGATTACACACGACATTGATTCGCCTGCTGAATACTATAATTATTCAGGTAATGCCTGGCTGCCGGACGCGCTGTATGTGTTTGGCGGAACATATTCTGCCGATGAAGGGCAAGACAACGCTCTTACACTTAAAATCACTGGCGGAGAGTTTATCTGTGAAAATGGACAGGGCAGTGCCGTCGCGATCTATGATATTAGCCTCTTAGAACAAGCCGCCAGTGTGGAGATCAGCGATAACGCGATCCTGACGACGAACTCGACGACGCGCAGTGCGTATGATGTGCTCAGCCTGGCAGAGATTGGTGTGACAAATCCAGCCACGGGTTATGGAAATGAAGCGTATACCGATAAGGTGGAGACCGCTATTTCCGGCGGCAGCTTCTCCACGGCTGTAGATGAGGAATACTGCGCAGCGGGCTATCTGCCGGTAGAGAATGGAAATGGGACCTATGGAGTGGCGGGCCCATACGAAGCTTCCATTACCAGCGGTGGCGTCCGGACGGGTTATGACACACTGGCAGCAGCGATAGAAGCTGCTGCAGATGGAGATACCGTCACGCTGCTGCAAGACGTAACGATGACGGATGGTTTGACACTTACTGAAGACATTATCCTTGCTCTCGGCGATTATACAATCACGACAGGCGGCAATACAATCACCGTGTCCGGCAATGTAACGGTCACGGCGGACGAGGGCGGCGTGAAGAACGAGACGGAAACGGACAGCGATTCAGCTCGGAAACAGCTTTTCCAGGTCTCGGAAGATGCAACGCTGAGTATTCAAGGTGGTAACTACTCCACTGTGACGGCGGAGCTTCTTCTGGTTAATGGAACTGCAACGATCGAGAACGCGACGCTGGTATGCAGCTGTGATAACGAAGGTTCCGTGGATCTTAGCAGCGCGCCGGGGATCAAGGTAGAGGGAAGTTCCGCGACTCTGAACTTCGTGAGCGGCTCTCTGACGACGACGGGCTCTGCCTACGATCTGTATGGTATCTACGCGAAAGAAGGAGCCACTGTGGTTCTGGGCGCGAAAGGCGAAGATGGACCGACCATCAGAAGTACCAGCGCGGCGGTAGGCCTGAACAACCTGACGTCTGCTCCTTCTATTACAATTACGATTTATAGCGGATGCTACGAGAGTGGGTCCGCGACGAGCGATTATAAGTTTAACACAGTGCTCTATCTGTCCGGAGACTGCGATGTGACGATTCTGGACGGAACATTTAAAAACATAAATGATACAAATGCTGTGAATAATTATGTAATTTCGCTTCCATACACGAATACAGCCACGAATCTGGCAGTAAGGGGCGGCACCTATGATGCTAATGGCGGCAGTATATTCTATACAGGTACAACCACAGGCGGTGCTGGAACCGGGAAGATCAGTGCACTGGTCTACGCCGGAAGTTTCTCTGAGTCTAATTCACTGGAAGGTTATCTGGCACCGGGCTTCGCCGCAGCGACTGAAGCTGGTGAAAATGGCATGTATGTTGTCACTGTTGATACTTCGGCAGAAAATGATAATGTCATAGAGATCCGGAACAGCGACGGAGAGTTATATGCTCTGTTTGCTGATCTGAGCAAAGCTGTGGAGTACATTCAGGGCAAGGACGGCTATACGATCACTCTGTTGGGTGATGTAGAGGTGACTACGACAGGGGAAATCAGTTCGGAGGCTAATGCTACGGATACTAATGCCACTATTGCCTGGAATGGCGGTAGCCTGACAATTGATCTGAATGGACATACGATCACCAAAAATTATAGCAATGAAGTCACATCGAAAGAGTACTATGATACGCAAGCGAATTCGCAGCTGATTAAGCTTACCAAGGGTTCTCTGACCCTGACCGGTACCGGCACCATTGAGGACAATTATGACAGATATGTGCTCCAGGTATTCGGCTCGACTGTTGCTTCGGATGCAGCATATACAAGTCTGACGATCGACAGCGGAGTCACGATGAACACGGCGGGCTATGCGGTACAGGTACAGCACACCAGCAACTGTGCTTACGGTGTGAATGTGACAGTAAAGGGCACACTGAACAGCACCTTTGCGTCCGGCCTGACGGTGAATGGAACAGTTGGTTCCGGACAGACAGCGACAGAAAATGTGCCTGTTATCAACATCTATGGCACTCTGACTGGTGGTGAAACAGACAGCGACGGCGGACTCTATGCGGCCGGATTCGCAGAGTATAATATTTATGAAGGTGCGGTGATTACCGGTGTGAGCGGTATCCAGATCCGCGCGGGTGTGCTGAATGTCTATGGCGGTACAATTACCGGAAACGGAGCCTTTGTTTCTGCTTCTAATTACAATGGAGGAACCACGCACGGCGTTGGCATTGCAGCTGTACAGCATACGACGAAACGTACGGTGACAGTGAATACTTCTGGCGGTACGATCACAGGTACAGCCCATGCGCTGTATCAGGCGCATATTCAGGATGGTGACACTGGCGAGTATGCAATGACTGTCACGGGAGGCTATTTCGCGACGACCGGTGATGAATCGGCGACCGGCGATGAAGTGGTGTCGGCAGTGTACAGTCAGAACTGCACTGGCTTTATCTCGGGCGGTTACTTCTCTGATCTGCCGGATGAGAGTTACCTGGCTGACGATTTCGTGTTCTCAGCTTCTGCCATAACGCTGAACGGTATCAGCTATCTGTACGGCGTGGTGGATACGACGAGCGGAGACGCGGGTCTGATGTACAGCACGGACGAGGACGGCGAGCTGACGGTCACGCTGAACGGAACCTTTACTTACACGGGATCTGCGATCAAGCCGAATCCGGTGCTGAAAGACGTCCTGGGCGACGGTACCGTGTACACGCTGAAGTCTGGAACGGACTATAAGCTCAGCTACAAGAACAATACGAATGCGGCTAAGTCGACTGCAGCGAATGCGCCGACAGTCATCATAAAGGGTATCGGGAACTATTCCGACCTTTATCAGGAGATCACCTTCACGATCTCGCCGCGGAATATTTTAGAGGCGACAGCCACCTGCGCGGATGTGAAGTCTGCGAACGGCGACGCGGAGTCGAAGCCGACCGTGAAGTACAACGGGAAGACGCTGAAGCTGAATACTGCCTATACTGTGAAGTATTCCATGAATTCGTCGAGCAGAGACGCGCTGAACAGAGTGACCGCGACCGCCACGATCACCGGTAAGGGCAACTTCACCGGGACTACGGAAGTCACTTACAAGGTCTACTACAGCAAAGTAAGTCTGACGAATCTCAGAACGGTTGCCACATCGACGAGCGGCATAACGACGACGCTGAATGATAAGGCGGATGAACTGCCGAAGCTGCTGGTCACAATTGAGGACGCTGGTCTGACCTTCAATAACGCTGCGCAGAAGCCGCTCAGTGTGACGGTGAAGATACAGACGGACGAAAATACGACTGAAACGCTGACGCTGAATAAGGACTACACGCTCAGCTACAGCAACAACAAGAATGCAGGAAGCAGCGCAAAGATAAAGATCACCGGCAAGGGCAGCTTCTCCGGATCGGCAACGGTGTATTTCAACATTGCTCCGGCAAGCCTTGCGGACGCTTCGATCTATGTAGCGAGCCCGACGAAGAACGTCAAGGCCAGCAGCCTGAGTTCGACTGTAAAGCTCGTGCTGAACGGAAAGACGGTGACGCTGAAGAAGGGCACGGCCTATACGCTGGAAGCGGTCGAGTCGAATACGGACGGCTATTATGCTGTAAAAGCGGTGGCAAAGAGCTCCAACTATACAGATGAGACAACTGCTTATCTGTACAAGGTCGGCAAGGTGAGTATGACGGATGAGGCGAGCCGCTTTACCGTTGAGTTTGCGGATGGTTACTCTGACAGCTATGAGTACACCGGCAGCGCGATCAAGCCGAAGCTGGTCGTCACGGATACGGTATACGACAGAGTGCTCGTATCAGGGACTGATTACACGCTCTCCTACAAGAACAACACGAATGCGGGTACAGCGACGATCACGATTAAGGGCAAGACGCATTACTCCGGATCGCTGCATAAGACCTTTACCATTACAGCGAAGAACATCAGTGATGAAGACATGACCATCGCGCTTGCCGATGTGAAGAAGGGACAGAAGGTCGCCTACAAGAGCCTGGTTACTCTGAAAAACGGCTCGAAGAAGCTGACCTACAATTCGAATTACACGATCACTTCCAGTGTTGCAAACGGAAGCAAGGGTGATGGAAATGACTTCACGATTACGATTAACGCGAAGGGGACTAACTACACAGGAACGAAGAAAGTGACAATTCACGGTTACCTCTATGCGATCTCCTCGCGCGTGAAGGTGACGGTATCGCCCGCATACTATACGGGAACCCAGCTGACGCCTGACTTTGTCGTCTACGACAGCGTGACCGGAGAGATTCTGACGTCGACCGGTGAAGATGCAAGCTATACCTATGAATATGGCGAAAATGTGAAAGTCGGTACAAAGAGCGGCACGATCGTACTGACCGGTATCGGTGAGTACGGCGGCACAGCAAAGACAGTGCGCTTCGCGATCCGCGCAAAGAGCATCTACGATGTATTGAACAGCATGTTCGGACTTGAGCTTTAATACAGCTCGGCTTACAGAAGCGTCCTCCCTTCGGGGAGGGCGTTTTTTTGTCGAGCTATTGATTTTGCTGCGCTTATCAATTATAATGAATTTGTAAACTGCACAAGAATATAATAAAAATTGTGCAGTTTGAGAAAGAAGATAATATTATGGAAGAAAACCTGAAGAAGATTTTTTTGAGCCATGGTCATGTTTTGAGAACAAAGGAACTGCGTCAGTGTGGCTATTATAACCAAAAAATACAAAAATTGATAGAAGATGGCGAGATAGAACAGATTCGTCGAGGATATTATCAGTACATGGATGAGAATGCATATTCTGAGGCTCTTATTATTGCTGCACTGTTTCCTGACGGCGTTGTATGCATGGAAAGTGCTCTGGATTTCTATGGATATACAGACAGAACGCCGTCGGCATGGCATATAGCGGTTGATAGTAAAACCTCGCGGAGAAGGTTCAATATTTCTTATCCGATAGTAAAACCGCATTTTATTACGGCAGAACGTTTTGAAATCGGTATTACAGAAGCTGAATTTGAAGGAACAAAGCTGCAGATTTATGATCGGGAACGGACAATCTGTGACTGCCTGCTTCACCGTAATAAAATGGAAGCAGAGGTGTTTGCCGGAGCAGTAAGAGGATATCTGTCTGACGTAAAGCGAAATGAGTCCAGACTCGGGAAATATGCAAATGAACTTCGGGTTCAGAAAAAAGTAAGGGAGGTACTTGGAATATGGCTGTAAAAAATAAAAGTGCATCTGCACTTGCGAGACTTCGTAATCAGGCGAGGGAAGAAGGTATCAGCTATCAGATGAGTTTGCAGTTGTTCTTTCAGGAAGAATTTTTAAGGAGACTGTCACATTCACGATACAGAGATAATCTGATATTAAAGGGCGGGATGTTCATATATGTTCTCACGGAGTTTGACAGCAGGCCAACGAGGGACATGGATTTTATGCTTCGAAGTCTCTCAAATGAGCCTGGCAACATAAAAAATGTCATGGAAGAGATATGTGGTACTCAGACGGATAATGACTATATCTGGCTGGAGATAACAGGAGTGGAGCAGATTACTCTCGAAAAGAAATATCCGGGAGTGAAAACAAAATTGATTGGGCATATCAATAATGTCAGAGTACCATTTTCGGTGGATGTGGGAATTGATGATGTGATAGTTCCGGCTGCGGAAATCAGGAAAATTGTAACAAGATTGGAGGGCTTTGAAGCGCCTGAGATTTATACATATACTCTTGAGAGTACCATCGCAGAGAAATTCGATGCAATTTTGCAAAGAATGGATGCTACCAGTCGGATGAAGGACTTTTTCGATATCTACTATCTATCAAACGTGTTTGATTTTGATGGCGGGTTACTTAAGGATGCTATCTTGGAGACCACCAAACACAGAGATCGCGAGCTGGAAGATGATGTATTTGTGAGAATTGAGAAATTCGATGAGTCAGATTTTTTTCAGCGCCAGTGGTCTAAATTTGAACCAGCTGCAGAAATTAATCTTCCTTTTTCAGAAACATTGAAGCGTTTGGCGAATTTTCTTGAACCGATTTATGTTGCTGTTTTGCGTGGAGAGGAATTCCAAGGCCAATGGAAGTGCGAACAAAAGAAGTGGATATGTTCGCAATAACACCCATGTGCGCCGAAATGCTACAGAAGCGTCCTCCCTTCGGGGAGGGCGTTTTTTTGTCGGAAAGTATTGACTTCGAGAACCTGTTTTCGTATTATGGAAGGGACAGACGAGGAGGAGAGACCAATGCAGGATTTGGTGAAGGTAGCGGTCGACGCGATGGGCGGAGACAATGCGCCTGCGGAGATTGTGAAGGGCGCTGTGGAGGCACTCAGTGTCCGGGATAATGTGAAGGTGATCCTGGTGGGGCAGGAGGAGCCCATCCGCGCGGAGCTTAAGAAATATTCCTATGATGAGGCGAGAGTTGAGGTGGTGAACGCCACGGAGGTCATCGAGATGGCGGAGCCGCCGGTGAACGCGATCCGGCAGAAGAAGGATTCATCCATCGTGGTTGCGATGAAGATGGTGCGTTCTGGCGAGGCGGACGCCTTCGTCGGCGCGGGCAATACCGGCGCGGTGCTGGTGGGCGGCACGACGATCGTCGGCAGAGTCAAAGGAGTAGAGCGCGCACCGCTTGCGCCGCTGTTTCCCACTGCGAAGGGAGTCTCGCTGCTGATCGACTGCGGCGCCAATGTGGACGCGCGGCCGGCCTATCTCGTGCAGTTTGCGCGTATGGGTTCCATCTATATGGAGAATGTTGTGGGTATCAAGAATCCACGGGTCGCGATCGTCAATATCGGAGCCGAGGAGGAGAAGGGCAATGCGCTGGTGAAGGAGACCTTCCCCCTGCTCAGAGAGTGTAAGGACATCAACTTTATCGGGAGCATCGAGGCGCGCGATATCCCGACCGGTTATGCGGATGTGATCGTCTGCGAGGCTTTCGTGGGCAACGTGATCCTGAAGCTCTTCGAGGGCGTTGGCAGCACGATGCTGTCGATGGTGAAAGAGGGGATGATGTCCAATACGCGCAGTAAGATCGGCGCGCTGCTGGTACAGCCCGCTCTCAAAAAGAGCCTGAAGCAGTTTGACTTAAGTGAGCACGGCGGAGCCCCGCTTCTCGGTCTGAAAGGCCTCGTGGTGAAGACGCATGGAAACGCGAAGGCGGTGCATGTGCGCACTTCGATCATCCAGTGTGTGACCTTCACGGAACAGGGCATGAATGAAAAAATAAAAGCCGGTATTCAGGCGGAACAAAACCAGGAGGGTTAGTTATGGAGTTTGACAAGCTGCGCGAGATCATTGCGGAAGTGCTGAATGTGGACGCGGACGAGATCACGATGGAGACCACCTTTGTGGACGAACTGGGAGCGGACTCCCTCGACGTGTTCCAGATCATTATGGGCATTGAAGAGGAGTTTGACATCGAGATCGGGAACGATGCCGCGGAGAAGATTGTCTCTGTGGGAGATGCAGTCGAGCAGATCAGAAGCGCGCTGAACTAGCGCATATCCGGCATATCGGAAAGTTTGGAAATGCAGCGCCCACGGGATATGAGACCTGCGTGTCTTAACTCCCGGCGGGCGTTTCATTCCGTTTACAGTATATAAGGAGTCATAGGATGGATCTGGAAAAGCTGGAGCGAAGGATCAGTGTACAGTTCCGGGACAAAGAGCTGCTTGCGCATGCAATGCGGCACAGCTCTTTTGCAAATGAACATCAGATGGGCGCGCGGGGGAGCAACGAGCGCCTTGAATTTCTGGGCGACGCGGTGCTCGAGCTGGTGACGAGCGAATTTCTCTATGAGCAGTATCCGCAGATGGAGGAAGGCGACGCCACGAAGATGCGGGCGAGCATTGTCTGTGAGCCGAGTCTCGCCTTCTGCGCGAAGGAGATCCCGATCGGAGATTATATTCAGCTTGGCAGGGGCGAAGAGGTAAGCGGAGGCAGGCAGCGCGCCTCGATCACCTCCGACGCGCTTGAAGCGCTGATCGGCGCGATCTATCTGGATCGCGGTTTTGAGACCGCACGGGATTTTATTCATCGTTTTATTCTGCAGGATCTCGAGCATAAAAAGCTGTTCTTTGACAGCAAGACGATTTTGCAGGAACACGTCCAGGCGGCGCATGAGGGAATTCTTCACTATGAGCTCGTGAAGGAAGAAGGGCCGGATCACTGCAAGCAGTTCACTGTGCAGGCGATGCTCGGGGAGCGTGTGATCGGTACAGGCAGCGGACGGACGAAGAAGGCGGCAGAGCAGGAGGCGGCCTACTTCGCGCTGACAGAAGAAGACGGACGGACAGTATAGATGTATCTGAAAAGCATTGAAGTACAGGGCTTTAAGTCCTTTGCAAATAAAATAACATTTGAATTTCACAATGGCATCACCGGTATTGTGGGACCGAACGGCTCGGGCAAGAGCAACGTGGCGGACGCGGTGCGCTGGGTGCTCGGCGAGCAGCGCGTGAAGCAGCTGCGCGGCGGAAGCATGCAGGATGTCATTTTTTCCGGTACGGAGAACCGAAAACCCTTAAGTTTCGCGTCGGTTGCGATCACGCTGGACAATGCGGACGGCAGGCTTCCGGTATCCTACGAGGAAGTGACGGTCACAAGAAGGTTATATCGTTCGGGGGAGAGTGAATATCTTTTAAACGGGACGGCCTGCCGCCTGAAGGATATCCAGGAGATGTTCTACGACACCGGCATCGGCAAGGAGGGCTACTCTATCATCGGGCAGGGTCAGATCGACCGGATCCTGAGCACCCGGCCGGAGGAGGCGCGCGAGCTCTTTGATGAGGCGACCGGCATTGTGAAGTTCAAGAAGCGCCGGAAGACCGCGGAGAAGAAGCTGGAAAATGAAAAGCAGGATCTCCTGCGCATCACGGACATTCTCGCGGAGCTCGAAAAACAGCTCGGGCCGCTCGAGAGGCAGGCGGAGAAGGCGAAAGAATATTTAAAGAAAAAAGAGACGCTGAAGGACTGCGAGGTGCATATTTTCCTGCTTGAGATGGAAAATATGAAGGCGCAGCTTCAGAAGATCGAGGAGACGAGGAAGATCACGCAGGGCGATCTCGACGAGACGACCGCTGCGTTTGAAAATACGAAGCTTGAATATGAGCGCATTGAGCAGGAGCTTGAGGCGGTTGAAAAAAAGATAGACGCCGCAAAGGAGGAAGCCTCCCAGGCGCGCGTCGAGAAGCAGCAGCTCAAAGGGAAGATCGCCGTGCTCGAGGAGCAGGCGCGTTCCGCGAAGGCGAGTACGCGGCATTATGACGAGCGGATGGAGGCGATCGCTCAGGAGCTTGCCGGGAGGACTGCAGAGAGAGGCAGGATCACGGAGGAGAAGGATTCGCTCGAT
>MSHD01000016.1:0-5539 GCA_001941045.1 Lachnospiraceae bacterium Zagget2 | reverse complement strand
AGGCTGATCGCGATGAAGAGTGAGGAGCTCGATCAGCAGGAACTTCTGGCGGACCGGCAGCGCGAGCTCGACGAGGCGAGCGCCGGCCTGCAGAAGATGACGCAGGAGCGGGAGCAGTTAGAGCAGCGCATCAGCGCCCTGCAGCAGCAGATCACGATTTGCCGCAAGCGCGTCGAGGACGCGCAGAGCGCTTACCATCGCGAGGCTTCGCGTCTGGAGTCGCTGCGCAATCTTGCAGAGCGCTACGACGGCTATGGCGGGAGTATCCGCAGGGTGATGGAGCAGCGCAGCAGGCAGAAGGGTATCTGTGGTGTCGTTGCGGATCTGATGCAGACGGAAAAACGCTACGAGACCGCGATCGAGACCGCCCTGGGCGGCAGTATCCAGAATGTTGTAACAGAGGATGAGGAGACAGCCAAACAGCTGATCACATATCTGAAGCAGAACCGCATCGGGCGCGTGACCTTCCTGCCGCTCAGTGCGGTGCGGCGGCCGCAGGAAATGCGGCAGCCGGAGGCGTTGAAGGAGCCGGGCGTGCTGGGGCTCGCCGACTCTCTGGTGCAGACAGAGGAAAAATATCGCGCCGTCATGGCGCATTTACTTGGAAGGACGATTGTGGTCGACGAGATCGACCACGCGATCGCGCTGCAGCGCAAATATCGCCAGAGCCTGCGGATCGTGACGCTCGAAGGGGAGCTTCTGAACCCCGGCGGCGCGATGACCGGCGGCGCGTTCAGGAACAGCAGCAGTCTCCTCTCGCGAAAACGCGAGATCGAGGAGCTGAAAGAAAAGGCGGAAAAGCTGAAAAAGGACCTGGAGGGCGCGCAGGGGCGGCTGATCGAGCTGCAGAACGAGCGCAGCAGCTGTTATTCCGCACTCGATCAGGGAGCGGCCGCGCTGCAGGAGCTGAAGGTCCGTGAGAACACGGCGCGCCTGAATCTGGAGCAGGAAAAGGCCCGCATCGAGGGGGCTCTTGACAGCCGCGAGGCGCTCGAGCAGGAGGCGGCTGAGCTGCGCCGGCAGACGGAGGAGATCGCCGGTCTGAAGCGTCAGAACCAGACAGAGCTCGAGGATTCGGAGAAGATGGAGAAGGCGCACTCCTGCGCGGTCGAAGTCTACCAGAAGCGTCTGGAGGCGGACCGGGAGGAGGAGACGGTGGCTTCGCAGGAGCTCGAGGCGCTGCATCTCGACACCGCGTCTATTTCACAGAAGACGGAGTTTGCGGCTTCCAATCTGCAGCGAGTAGATGCAGAAATCGCAAAACTGAAAGAAGAGGAGGCTTCGCTCGCCAAGAACCGCGAGCAGGCCGGGGAGGACTCGAAGAGTCGTGAGGAGGCCACCGCTGCGCTGCGGCTCGAGATGGCGGCGCTGGGACAGAAGGCCGCGGATCTTGATGCGAAGACGGAGCAGCTGCGTCAGGAGAAAGAGCAGCAGTCCGCCTCTCATAAGTCTTTCTTTGGAAGGCGCGAAGAGCTGTCCGCGCGCATGGGCCAGCTGGACAAGGAGCTGTTCCGTCTGGACAGCCAGAAGGAAAAGATCGAAGAGAATGAGAGCAGTCTCAGCGACCATATGTGGAGCGAGTATGAGCTGACTTACAACGCTGCGCTTCCCCTTGAGAGGGAGGATCATCCGCCTCTTGCGGAGCTGAGAAAGAACCGCAGCGCTGTGAAGGAGGAGATCCGGGAGCTCGGCAACGTCAATGTGAATGCGATCGACGATTATAAAGAAGTTTCGGAGCGCTTCACCTTCATGGACGCGCAGAGGCGCGATCTCGAGGAGGCGGAGGCGGCGCTTGTCCAGGTTATCCGCGAGCTGGACAGCGGCATGAAGCGGCAGTTCCGCGAACAGTTCGCCCTGATCCAGAAGGAATTTGACAGGGCCTTCAAGGAGCTCTTCGGCGGCGGAAAGGGAACGCTTGAGCTGATCGACAAGGAGGATATCCTCGAGACCGGCGTGCGCATCATCGCGCAGCCGCCCGGCAAGAAGCTGCAGAATATGATGCAGCTCTCCGGCGGCGAGAAGGCGTTGACCGCGATTTCTCTGCTGTTCGCGATACAGAATCTGAAGCCCTCGCCCTTCTGTCTGCTGGACGAGATCGAGGCGGCGCTGGACGATTCGAATGTTGTGCGCTTCGCAAATTATTTACATAAGCTGACGAAACACACGCAGTTCATCGTGATCACCCACAGAAGGGGCACGATGAACGCGGCAGACCGGCTGTACGGCATCACGATGCAGGAGAAGGGAGTATCCGCGCTGGTGTCAGTCAGCCTGATAGAGAGCGAACTGGACAAGTAAGGAGGTGCTACAGTGGCTGAGGAGAAAAGAGGTTTTTTCAGACGGCTGGTCGATGGCCTTTCCAAGACCCGCAACAATATCGTCTCCGGGATGGATGCGATTTTCAGCGGATTTTCGGACATCGACGACGACTTCTATGACGAGATTGAAGAGATTCTCGTGATGGGAGATATCGGGATTAATGCGACGACCGCGATCATTGACAATCTGAAAAAAAAGGTGAAGGAGCAGCATATCCGGGAGCCGAAGGAGTGCAAGGAGCTGCTGATCAGCAGCATCAAGGAGCAGATGCAGGTGGGCGAGACCGCTTGCGAGTTTGAGCATCGGACCTCAGTCGTGTTGGTCATCGGCGTCAACGGCGTCGGTAAGACGACCTCTGTAGGTAAACTGGCCGGGATGCTGAAGGATCAGGGTCTGAAGGTGATCCTGGCGGCGGCGGATACCTTCCGCGCTGCGGCGGGCGAACAGCTGACAGAGTGGGCCTCGCGCGCCGGTGTGGAGATCATCGGCGGCAATGAGGGAGCCGACCCGGCGGCGGTCGTCTACGACGCAGTCTGCGCGGCGAAAGCCAGGAAGGCGGACGTCCTGCTGATCGATACAGCCGGACGGCTTCACAACAAAAAAAATCTGATGGAGGAGCTTCGCAAGATCAACCGGATCATCGAGCGGGAATATCCCGACGCGTACCGGGAGACACTGGTGGTACTGGACGGAACCACCGGCCAGAACGCGCTCGAGCAGGCGCGGCACTTCGGAGAGGTGACGGACCTGACCGGCATTATTCTGACGAAACTGGACGGCACGGCCAAGGGAGGCATTGCGGTCGCGATCCAGTCAGAGCTGAATATTCCGGTGAAGTACATCGGCGTCGGGGAGCACATCGACGATCTGCAGAAGTTTGATGCGGACAGCTTTGTAAACGCCCTCTTCCTGACGGATAAGGACGAATAGATAAAGGAGATAAGAAAAAGATGATGACTTTGGAAAAATTTGAGGAGGCCTGCGAGGTTGTAGACCGGGTGACGACGCGGACCGGGCTGATCTACAGCCAGGTCTTCAGCGATCAATGTGGGAATAAGGTCTACCTGAAGCCGGAAAACATGCAGAAGACGGGCGCCTTCAAGATCCGCGGCGCTTATTATAAGATCAGCACGCTGACGGAGGAGGAGCGCGCGAAGGGACTGATCACGGCTTCCGCGGGAAATCACGCGCAGGGCGTGGCTTTTGCAGCGAAAGAGTACGGCTGCAAGGCGGTGATCTGCATGCCGACGACGACGCCGCTCATCAAGGTAAACCGAACGAAGGCCTACGGCGCGGAAGTCGTACTCTACGGAAATGATTACGACGAGGCCTGCGCGCACGCGATTGAGCTCGCGCAGGAGAAGGGCTATACCTTCATCCATCCCTTTGACGACCTCGACGTGGCGACCGGTCAGGGCACGATCTCGATGGAGATTTTCAAGGAGCTTCCGCTTGTCGACTACATCCTCGTTCCGATCGGCGGCGGCGGACTGATTGCCGGCGTGGCGACGCTCGCGAAGATGCTGAATCCGAAGATCAAGGTCATCGGCGTCGAGCCGGCCGGCGCGAACTGCGTGGAGGAGTCGCTGAAAAAGGGCGAAGTGATCTGCCTTGCGCACAGCGACACGATTGCAGACGGCACGGCGGTGCGCGAGCCCGGAAAGAAGATCTTTTCCTATATTCAGGAGAATGTCGATGAGGTCATCTCCGTGTCGGACGATGAACTGATCGTCGCTTTCCTCGATATGGTCGAGAGCCACAAGATGATCGTCGAGAACTCGGGACTCTTAAGCGTGGCGGCGCTGAAGCATCTTGATGTGAAAAATAAAAAGGTCGTCTGTGTCTTAAGCGGCGGCAATATGGATATCATCACCATGTCCTCGGTCGTGCAGCACGGCCTCATTCAGCGCGACCGCATCTTCTCGATCTCGGTGCTGTTGCCGGACAAGCCGGGCGAGCTCGTGCATGTCGCGTCGGTCATCGCGGAGCAGCAGGGCAATGTCGTCCGCCTCGACCACAACCAGTTCGTGAGTACGAACCGCAACGCGGCGGTGGAGCTGAAAATTACGCTCGAGGCATTCGGAACAGAACACAAGGAGCGCATCATAAAAGCACTGCGGGATGAGGGCTATACGCCGAAGACCGTGGGAGTAAACATGTGAGGAGGACAGTAAGATGAACAGCAGGATAAGTGAAACCATCGAAAGGCATAATAAAGGATATAACTGTGCGCAGGCGGTTGCCTGCACTTACTGTGATCTGCTGGGCTATGATGAGGATACCGCTTTTCGTATGACGGAGGCCTTCGGAGCCGGCATGGGCGGCATGGAGGCGACCTGCGGCGCGCTCTCCGGAGCGGTGACGCTCGCCGGACTCAAAAACAGCGGCGGAATGGACTGTTCCCCCAGAACCAAGGGAGGCACTTACAAAATTTCCAGAGAGATGACGAAGCGTTTCCGCGAGACCTGCGGCGCGCTGAGCTGCCGGGAACTCAAGGGCGTTGATACAGGATGTCCGCTGCATTCCTGCGAGGAGTGCATTAAGGATGCGGCGCGTATCGTGGAGGCTCTTTTATTTTCTGAAACAGAATGACTGGTGAAAGCTGGCTGATTATTTCTTATATGGCAGGGGAACACTGATACTGTGCAGTTCAGAAAGGAGTGTGCCGGGTGGAGTTGAAAAAGATTACCGGGGACAATTTTCAGACTGAAGTGACAGAGGCGGGCATGCCGGTGCTGCTCGATTTTTATGCAGACTGGTGTGGTCCCTGCAAGGCACAGCACCCGATTCTCATGGAGGCGGCCGAGGAAGCCTGCGACGTGAAGTTCTGCATGGTCAATGTGGACGAAGAACCGCGTCTCGCCGAGCGTTTCGGTGTTCTTAATTTGCCGACGATGCTGATCATGAACGGGGAAAAGGTATTCGGGACCATGACCGGCCTTCAGTCGATGGAATCGGTTCTGCAGCATCTAGAAATGTAGCGTTTTGAGGAAAAGATACGGCTTCCGGGCATGGCCCGGGAGCCGTATTTATGAAAGGGTTTGTCAGTATAATTTCAATTCGTCGGTCGGCATCTCGAGGATCAGCTCCCGGAGTCTTGCGTAGAGCTCGGGTGTGGCGGCGATCAGATCGGTGTTCCGCAGATATGGCAGCCCCTTTTCGCGGAAGGTGTCGATCTTTCCGCCGGCCTCTGTCAGGATCAGCGAACCGGCTGCGTAGT
>MSHD01000015.1 GCA_001941045.1 Lachnospiraceae bacterium Zagget2 | reverse complement strand
AGTTTATCCCGACCAGGAGTAAATTCCCAAAATATTTTTTCAGATCCCCGTCATATCGTTTTTCATGAATCTGTCTGATCGCGGCGTCCGCGGACTCATCATATTTCAGTTCAACAAGAATGGCCGGTTTATTCGTGTTTCTGCGCGGGATAAACACAACGTCCGCAAAACCTTTTCCGGACGGGAATTCCCGGAAAATCTCGTAAAACCGCTCCGCTGTGTAATACGCGATATAGATCGCGCAGGCCAGAGAATTTTCGTCATTGTATTTCAGGACGGAGGATTTCGCCATATGAATCTCCTCCAGCGCTTTCTCGACAGCCGCACCGTCTCCCCGCAACGTCGCCTCCAGCAGATCATCCGCATCCGTGAGAGCTTCCGCGATCTTCTCCCACCCGGCGTCCCGCACCGCCAGACGGAAGGAATCGGCTACCTCCAGATTTGGTATGCCTGCTTCTCCTTTCTCCGAATCATAGAAAAGATAGCCCAGATGGATCAACAGAGTAAGAACATGATCCTTATTCGTGAGACTTGTCATATCATTCTGAAAATAGAGCGTGTCCACCTTCTGACGCCGTCCGCCCAGCATCGCGACAATGGCATCCCGAAGACCCTCCAGATTCATGTTAATATAGGTTTTCAAAGATTCATACGTCTCAGATGATGTCCAGTAACTGCGAAAACTCTTTCTCCATATGGCTGACATGACGGAATTGGGATTGTAGACGGAACCGACCTGTTCAAAGTGATATCCATCATACCAGCATCTCATGGATTCAAAGTCTGTGTCATAGGTCTCACACAAACGCCGTACCTCCTCCTCGGAAAAGCCAAGGTAAGGCGCAAGCGCGTCAGGATTCGTCATCGTAAACTCCCGGAAATCGGTCAGCGCAGACTGCGTGCCATACTTCTTAATCGGCAGAATCCCGGTCATGTACGCGGCGGCTATCGTCCGGTCAGTCGAAGGGCCGCCCTTAAAGAGTCCCCGCAGTAGCTGGACGTATTCCTTCTGCAGCGCCTCGTCCCCCTTGGCCTCCCGGAACAGGGCGTCCCATTCATCTATGATAACAATAAACTTATTTCCATTCTTCTCCGTGATCTCCGACAACGCGTCCGGGAGATATGTTTCTCCCTCTCTGACAGAATCGGGAAATGCCACCCGCAATTCCTCTATCACTGCGCTCTGCATATCCCGAACCAGACCATTTCCTTTTGTATTCGAGCAGGAAATAAACCTCGTGATATCCAGATAAATCACATCGTAGCGGTTCAGCCCTTTTTCGAACGAAGCCTTCCCCGCGATCTCCAGTCCTTCAAAAAGCGCGCGCGAATCGCAGCTCTTATCGTAATATGCGCTGAGCATCTTCGCCGCGAAGGACTTTCCGAAACGCCGCGGACGGCTGAAGCAGGTCAGTCTGCGCGGCGTGTCGATCGTGCTGTTCACATAATCGATCAGGCCTGTTTTATCCACATAGATATCGTTTGTGATGATCCGGAAACCCTCATTGCCCGGATTTATATAAATGCCCATCTCCCCGCTCCTTTCCCGAAGCCGCACGCAAAAAAAACTCTTTCCTATAACTTAACATATGGCCGCCGACTTCGCAAGCGGGGCTTGACCCGGTGTCTGAAAGTAGGCAAAATAAAGTCTTGCTTCAGATTTTTCGTTTTAACGCATAAAAGCGCTGGAGCAGGAAGCCCAGCGCTTTCTATGATTTAATTGGGAAAAGAATTATATTCCGCAACCGCCATGTTCGTCAGCAAACCACTTCGGAGTATGCATGGAAATTCTGGCAGGAACTCCGCAACGATAAATAGCAAAGCGACGAAAGTACTCTGTATTATCATAACAAGCTGTGAGATTGCATACCGGCAATATCACTTTTAAGTTTTGCAAACTCTCCGTATATCTTCTTTCAATATCCTTCTCCGGTATGCCATGCCCGCCGCGAGCCACACGCTCACGTACCCTCTCCTTTGCAATCTCTGCTGTGTCAACGCCTACATAATGCAGTTCAACATAATACCCCAGTTCTCTTGCTTTTTTGATATTTCTCAGTATCGTTTTTCCGCAGAGCGTTGTCTCCTGATGAAAACTTTCTCCCTTTAGAAAATGCTGATTGATCTTTTCCACGGATATCCTGCCGGCCCTTATGGTATCCTTCATGTTTCTCCAATCTCCAAATTCCTTCAGAATATCGTCAAGGTTCACCCGCGGCATGCTCTGTAATCTCGGCATGGATTGATACAACGTAGTCTTACCGGCTCCATTCACTCCTGCAATTAAAACATATTTTTTCACTAAAACAGGTTCCCCTCTATCGCCTGACGCTGCTTTCTCTGCAGCAGATAATCACCGAGCATTTCAAAAAAGCTTTTTTGATCTTCCGTCTCAGACTCCAATACGAGCTGCATAGTATCTTCAGGCTGCAGTTGTTCCAGCTCCTGATATATTTTTTCATATTTTTTTACGTCACACATTGCCCTCTCTCCTTTTTAAGCAGCTCTTTCTTAAACCTTTATTTTTCGTATTGTACCACACATCGTCTACGTTTTCCACTCTTTAAACTGGCCAATTTATGAAAAAATTGACAAACACCACACCCGCTCCTATTATGATGTCACCAACTTCTATTTCGATACTTCGCAAGCGGGGCTTGACCCGGCTTTTAAAAACGAGTAAAATAAAGTCAGACTTTAGATTTCTCGTTTATTGGAGGCGGAAATATGTATATTCAGAGGCATCTTGAAGCGCAGATTCTGGAAGCGTCCCGATATTATCCGGTCGTCATGGTGTGCGGACAGCGTCAGGTCGGGAAGTCCACCATGCTGAACCATCTGCGCGAAACCGGACGCAGATACGTCACACTGGACGATATGAATGCACGGCGTCTGGCAGAGCAGGACGCGGGGCTTTTTTTCGAGACCTATGGCGCGCCGCTGCTGATCGATGAATTTCAGCGCGTACCCTCCCTGCTGCTTGAAATGAAGCGGATTGTGGACCAGACAAGCCTGGACGGAGAGGATGCAAACGGCTGGTACTGGCTGACCGGCTCACAGAAATTTCCCATGATGAAGGATGTGTCTGAATCCCTGGCGGGAAGAGTGGCGGTCTTTGATCTCTCGAGCCTTTCCGCCGCGGAGATCGATGGCTGTCCCGCCCGGCTGTTTCATCCGGACCTTGATCAGCTGCGCGAACGGATGCGTGAGCGCGCCCCGAAAAATATCCATCAGATTTTTGAGCGGATCTTCCGCGGTGGAATGCCAAAGCTGATTGCCACAGACATTGACCGGGACCGTTATTATATGGATTATGTAAATACCTATATCGAGCGGGATATCAAGGATCTGGCACAGGTCGGAAAGCTCAGCGCTTTCTATGATTTTCTGGTTTTTATTGCAGCGCGCAGCTCCGGCGAACTGCGCTATGAGGAGATCGCGAACGCAATCGGCATATCTGCTCCCACGGCCAAATCCTGGGTTTCCATACTGGAGCGCTCCGGGCTCGTCTACCTGCTCCGCCCTTATTCTTCCAACCTGACAAGCCGACTCGTGAAGACGCCGAAAATCTATTTTATGGATACCGGCCTGACCGCGTACCTGTGCAGATGGCCAAGTGCGGAGACGCTCGAAAACGGAGCCATGGACGGCGCGTTTTTCGAAACCTGGATCGTCTCTGAAATTGTGAAAAGCTATTATAACGCGGGGAAACGACCGGACCTGTACTATTACCGGGATATTGACAAGAAAGAAATCGATCTGCTGATTGCTGAGGGCGACCGGCTCTACCCCATCGAGATCAAAAAAAGCAAATCGCCCGCTCATCCGGACAAAAATTTCCGGGTACTGGAAAAATTACACATGGATGTCCAGCCCGGCGTCATCCTGTGCATGTGTGACGAGCTGCTGCCCTATAATCGGAATACCTGGCTCGCGCCGGTATCCATACTATAAGGAATGCCCCATTTTACCGGAAAACACAGGCAATTTCCCATTGTATAAAAAAAGACGCGCGGTTATAATGGAGACAGACATGGAAGTAAGAACATGCAGAAAATGGAGGCATGAGCATGAATCTGACCTTATACCGCGGTTCAGAATATATAATCGAAACGCCACAATATGGAAAAGGCTCCAGAAATAATGACTATGGCCAGGGATTTTACTGCACAGAAGCGATCGAACTGGCAAAGGAATGGGCCTGCTCACGGAACGAAGACGGCTATGCAAATATATACCAGCTGGAAACAGACGGCCTGCGAATTCTTCACCTGAACGACGGAAAGTATAATATTCTGAACTGGCTCGCTCTGCTTGCGGAAAATCGGACTTACTGGGAAAAAAACACTGTTTCTGAAGATGCAAAAAAGTATCTGAAAAATAATTTTCTGATTGATCTGACCGGATATGACATCATCATTGGCTATCGCGCGAATGATTCTTACTTCTCTTTTGCGCAGAGCTTTGTGGCGAATACGCTCTCTCTTCGGCAGCTTTCCGAGGCGATGCGTCTGGGGAGACTCGGGGAGCAGACCGTATTAAAAAGTCAGAAGGCATTTTCCCGAATCCATTTTACAGATGCACAGAAGGCTGATCGGGAAACCTGTTTTTCCAGGAAAATGGATCGAGACCGCGAGGCAAGAAGAACATACCGAAGACAGGTCCGAAGACAGACAAACACAAACGACCTGTTTATGCTCGATATTATGAGGGAAGGAATCAAAAATGGAGATGCACGCCTATTCCTTTGATTATGTGGAAGCAGCACAGAAAAATCTGGGCGATATGCTGGATTTCGCCGTAAACACCTGCAACCTTGATCTGAACAACTTCTATCAGATGTTTCTTTCGTCGCGAGTGGCAGAGCAGTTTGGAAAGGGAAATCCCCGTTATGTCGCAGGAATGAACGGCGCCGAACTGACCTGGGAAGTGCTCAGGGCCGCCCGGGAGAAGCTGCCGAGGCGGAAGCCCGTTTTTTATCCGGATAAATCTCCGGAGTACTGGTGCGGCTGGAGTCTTGCCTGGTATCAGTGGCTGACGGCGCGGTCTTTCCGTAAAATCCAGAGACTGATTCCCATCGAGGAAGTGCTGTGTATGTATCCGACTCACCATGAGGCGGACAGGGAACGTTTTCGGGAGACGATGGATGAACTCTTTCGAAAACGACATCAGCAGTCGTATCTCCAATGGTATCGAACTCTTTGCGGTCTGTCCGTTCAGGATCTGAGCAAAATGTCCGGCGTGGAAGAGGAAAAGATCGTCAGAATGGAGACGGATCCTGACCTGATCAATTCTGTCCCGGCACAGGAAGTGTGGCGGCTCGCGACCGCACTCAGCTGCAGTGTGGAGGAGATACTGGAGATCTGAAAAGTCGCTGCATATATGTACAGAAGCAGGCGAGGCCAACGGCCCCGCCTGCTTTTCCTATCTCTTACTTTTCTCCGCTCCTCCTGCGGCGTACAAAGTACAGTCCGCCGAGCAGCGCCGTGATCGCGGCGAGCAGCGCCGCCAGCGTGTAAAGACCGTTCGCGGTCTGGTCGGTCAGCGTCACCTCCGCAGTGCTGTACAGGTCGTAGAGACCCGCCGCGGCAAGGTAGTTGACCTTCTCGTTTTCGCTCGTGAGCCCGGATGCCTCCGTCGACATCAGATTTTCGGTATCGTATACTTCAATCTCATCTGCCGAGATCATAACCGTGTAGTCAGAGAGCTTTGTGATCTCCTCTTCTGTATCTGTGTTCCCGGAGGAGCCGGTCTCGTCTTCTGCGGCAATACTTCCGCCATCTGCAGAGATACTGTCTCCGTCTACAACCGCATCGCCCTCCTGCGACTCTTCGTCCGTCCCGGACGCTATCTCACCGATACCCGGCGTCGCTTCCTCCGCAGCAGCCTCAGCCGCGGAATCTGCTTCCTCCGCCTCACTTGCGAGGCTCTCTTCGCTGCCTGCCCCGGATTCGCCGTACGTACTGCCGCTGTCTGCCGGCGTTCCGCCATCCGTCTGCTCATCCGACGCGTCGGAGGCTTCGGCTTCGTCCGTTTCGCTCTGGGCACTTTCTTCCGCAGCCGCTGTCTCCTGCGCCTCCTCGCTGCCTGTCAGCCCGGCTCCTTCGGCCTCTCCGGCCTCTGCAGCCTCGCCTGTCGCAGTTCCTTCTTCTTCCGCGCTCGCCTGCGCTGCCGCACTGGCAGTATCGCCATCCGAGGCAATTCCTTCTTCCTCCGTGCCGACACCGTCCGTGTCGTCCGAGCCACCGAAGGAAGCCCCCGCCGTGCCGAACGCTTCAGAAGTGCCCATCACCGCTTCCAGATCCTCCTTCGAGTACGGATTCTCGCTCAAAGTCGTGATCAGGCTCGAGGCATCCGCCGCGTCGATGACCGGGCCCTCCGTCAGGCCGGAAGCCCAGTGGGAGAAGGCTCCAATCAGGTAGGAAAGGAAGCCGCCCTCCGACAACTCCACTTCGCTGTCAAAGGTATTCAGGATCTCTCCCGATAAGTAGTCAAATACAATCGCAGAACCATCCGTGTACAGGATGATCAGGATCGTCTGATCCGTGTTCAGCGTATTGGACATCTGCGCGATGCCGCTCGTGCTGACCTCTTCCGGCCAGGTCAGCGTATCCCCGAAGGAATAAGTGACCAGCTCGCCTTCCGACAAGACTGCCAGATAAGTCTCACCCAGATAGGTGTCGTACAGGATGCCAAAGGGATCAAGTTCCACATCCGGACTGAAGCCCACCGAGCTTCCATCCTTGAACAGCAGCATCGTCTCCTGGCGGGTGACGCCGGAATCGCTGATAATGTAACTGAAGTTCCGGTAGCTCTCTACCTGCCCCGCATCGGTGCTGAAGGAGTAGATCGCCTGGTTCTCCGTGAGGAAGCCCTCGCTTTCCACGTCTTCGGAATCACCGGCTGTCTCGACGACCGTATAGTCGTCCGCCGTTCCGCTGCTCGCGGCAGCCTCCGCCACGGTTTCCGAAACATTCCCCGTGCTTGTACCGGACTCCAGATCATAGATCTGCCCGTCATCCGAGAGTGCCTGCCCATCCGCCAGGTTCAGAATCGTGAGCGCGTCCGCATCTTCCGCGTCGCTCCAGCCGGAGGCCGTCAGCACTTCGCCGTCCTGATTGGTCAGGCCGTCGCTGCGGATCAGATAATAATCATCCCCCCATACCAGCACTTTCCGCTGATAATCGGACGGCTGAATGATATAGGAAGCCGTCTCCGCGCCATTGTCCAGCGTGAGCTCCAGCTCGGAATTGTAATCGTACGGAATCGTCAGCACCGTATTCGCCAGCGTCGTGGTCGCCACGACTGCGCCTTCCTCGTCGTAAACGGTGACAATAATATCCGAAGGCTCGCCGGAGGCCATCTCCTCCGCAGCGTTGACGCCGCTGAAGAGCAGGGCCAGGGTCGTGGATACGGCAGAGGCCTCAGAACTGCTTTCCACCGTCTCCGGGTCCGTAAATTCTATGGTAAGCGTCTCCACGCCGCCCGCGTGAATCGATGCCGTCTGAATCGTCGCCTGCAGGCTGGTCACCGTAGCCGTGACTCCATTATCCGGAATTTCAATATTCAGCGGAGTGATATCCACATCGATTCCCTGCGCCGTCAGCACACTCTCAATCGCCTTTTCAAGGTCGGACGCACTGCCATAGGCTTTCACCTTCGGCAGATAGCCGCTGCTCACCGGACTCGTATCATAGCCACCGGTTCCTGTACTCCAGCCCAGTGCGCTGCTATAAAAACTTGTCTCATACATATCCGACGTGGACACCGTCAGCACTGCATCGTCAGTCCCGTCGCTGCTCGTCCATGCAGCATAAGTCATCGAATCCGTTGTTGTTGTACCAACAGCCTTCTTTGTACTCCCTTCATAGATACGCAGTCCGCTGGCGCCCTTGTCTCCGGTCGTGCAGTCGAAGTTCGATGCGTAGATATCTCCGCCGCCCTTTGCCATCGCATACCAGGCTCTCGTGGGACCTGTGATATTTACGGCCAGCAGGTTCCCGCTGAAGTAGTCGCCGTACATATAACTATAATAGCCGTCATCCGCACTCACGAGGCTTCCATCTGACTTTGCCGACTGCGCTGCCACTGTGAAGTAGCCGATCATGCCTGCAGCATTGGTACTGCTGGCCGTGATATCCGCGACGACATAGCTGTCGTAGCTCTTTAACGGCATACTGCTGACTAGTCCCGACATGAAGTAAAAGCTCTCCGCGCTGCCGAACATACCGCCCGCATAGTTCGTGGCCGTTATCGTCGCCTGCACCGCATTATGATGGTAGGTTCCGCCGGCAGCATAGCCGGCCAGGCCTCCCGCACTGTCGGTCGCGCTGATTGTCGTGTCATAGACCGTGTTATTGTACACCTGGTGAATGTTGGCATATCCGAACAGGCCTCCCGCACACGTACTTCCCGCCGTTACCGTGCAGCCCTCTACCACATTGCCAAAGGCGATCCAATCTTCTGTACTTGATGAGTTATAGTACCTTCCAACCAGGCCGCCCGCGTAACTGCCGCCCGTTGTGATTATGCAATCTTTCACCACATTTCTCCGGAAAGCCCTTTGGGAAATGCCGCTCAGGCCGCCCGCATAATTCTTTGCAGCATAGATCTCACATTTCTCGACCAGACAGTCATAAGGCTGATAGGATGCATTCCCTTCAATTCCGCCCGCGCTGCTGCCGCCAGTCGCCGTAATCGTGCTGTTCGTGACCGACACATACTGCACGAGGATCGTATTTCCGCCTGTCGCCAGGATACCCCCTACAGAACCGGTCGTATCCGTCGCTGCAATGTAACAATGATCCACGGTATAATAGCAGCAGGTTCCGCTGCTCACATGGTTGTAGGCGCCGATACCCGCCACATGACGCTGCCCGCTGATCTTACAGTAGGTGACCGCTGTATTCCTGCTGGCGGTCATAAAGTACATGTATCCTGCGATCCCGCCGATGTAATACTTTCCGCCCTCCACAACTGTATAGGAGACATTCACATCCGTCAGCGTCCCGCGGACGTAGCCGAAGATACCGCCCACATACTGGCTCGCGCTGCCCGCACTGACTCCGCTTGAGGAAGTCATATTGGACGCGCCCTCATTGGTATATGCAGTTCCCGTGACGACGACCGAGGTGGCCGCCACCTCCTGATAGCCTGCCAGCGTACCGATGTAATTTCCGCCCTGTGTCGTGATCTTCACATCCGTGGCAGTCACGCCCGAGAGTTCACCCTGACTGTAACCGATACAGCCGACATAGTTGTAATACTTCGAATCCATCGAGATCGTGTCAAAGGTCACCTCGCTGATAGATGCCAGGCTCTCGCGAATCAGGCCAAAATTATCGCCGGCCGTAGTGTTGTCACTGTTCGTCGCGCTGATCTTCCAGAAGCGCAGCCCGCTGATCTCTGTCACCGCGGAGTCGATGATTCCGCTTCCATCGCTCGTCGAATAGCTCAGATTTCCGATATAGGGCAGGGTTCCGCCCGCATCAAGCGCTATGCCGTCCAGCCGGTTCACGGAGATCCCGAGCCAGCTCACCGCGCTCGTGTTCGTCGAATCGCCGCCGAAGTCCACATTTCCGATGACCCGGAAATTCTCCTGGGCATCGCCATACTCCGCCATGAGCGTCTTCCAGTCGGATGCATTCGCAATCGTGCGGTAGAGCGGCGCCTCCGCATTGGTGCCGGTCATCTGATCGTCGATCGTAAAGGTCAGCTTCGCGCTCTTCTTTGTACTGCCCGCCGTCACATTCAGGCGATAACTGTCGTAGTAATTATTGACCGTTACCGAATAGGTAAGTTCATATTTCTGCAGCGTCACACTCTCGCCATCGATCGTAACCGTGTCATCACCGTATTGAACCGTATTAGTACATGTAAAGCTCAGCGCATCGCTGTCCTCCGACAGTTCGATGGTCTCGCTTCCGTCCATCCACACCAGAAGGGTGACCTGCAGATCCTGATATTCACCGCTCTGTCCGACCGTTCCCACATAGCTGCCTGTCGCGGATTCGACTTCAATCACCATGGCCGCAGAACCATAGGCCATATCTCCCTGCCAGGGCAGCACAGTCGTCCCGTCCGTCGCATACAGAATCGGCAGTGCACCATCCGTAACGCCGCTGTAGCTCGTGTATTCGTCCGAATAACTCTTATAGAGATAGCTGTTCCCCAGGTTCACTGTCACACGCAGATAGGATACTTTCTTGACGTTCTCACTGCTGACCAGCCTGTCCGCGCCGAGCGTCTCGCTGCTGGTCGATCCGTTGACGAGCTGCCCCTCATAGGCCGAGTTGTTCTCCAGCGTTGGCCGCGAAGTGGAGGTTCCGCCGACGATCCGGTTTGATATCGTCGATGTGGAGCTGTAGAGCTCTCCAAGCACCAGATTGTCCATAATATAATAATTATTTGTGCCATTCCACTCTGACACCTGGGCTGCGTAATCCGCGTCATTACTCGTGGCAAAGCCCGCAATACCGCCCACATAACTTCCGGCGCTGACAATGTCCACCTTGCTCCAGCACGAGGCAACCGAGCCTTCCGTGTAGCCGACAATACCTCCCGCATAGGCATAGGACGTCGTGACACTTCCCTGCGCATAGCAGTTTTCGATCACCGGAATGCCCGTCGCGTAACCGACCAGGCCGCCAATACCCACCTGAGACGAGGCCGCACGGTTCACGCTTTCCAGTTCCCGTACGAAGCAGTTCTGCACCGTCACCTCATCGATCTGGCCGATCAGGCCGCCCTGCATGATACTGCTGCCGCCGGACGCCGCCGTGATCACAGCGCCGTTCACGCCGCAGTCGCTCACGGAACCGCCGGTAACATAGCCTGCCAGGGCACCGGCCCACTTCATGTTTGCCGGTATCTCCACATCCTGCAGGAAGATCGACGACAGCGTCGATGCCTCTGCAATATCGATAAAGCCTTTATACAGTTCGCTCCCGCCATTCACGCGCAGACCGTCGACCATCAGATTCTCGATCGTCGCTCCGGACACGTTTGTAAAGAAGGCACTGCCGGACAGCTCCACATTCTTCAGACAATATTCGCTGCCCTCGAAGGTGCCAGTGAATTCACCCAGCTCATAGAAGCGATCCGCACCGCTGCCAAGGACCGAGAAGTCCACATCGCTCTCCAGCACATAGTAACCGGCAGAGTCCGAGATATCCACCGTCAGCCAGTTCGTCTGATTCAATGCCAGATAAAAGCTGATATTCAGCTCCTCACTGCAGGTGATCGCCGCTGTGGCAGAGTCATAGCTGTAGCCTGTCAGCTCATACTGTGTCCGGTACAGGGTGGGCGTCACGGTCAGATTCACCGTCCAGAGACCGCTGTCCGCATCCAGCCCCTGCTCATCAATCGAAACGACCGTCAGTCCTTCAATCTCGATATCCTTGATTGCCAGGCTGGAGCGGTTCGTGAAGGACAACTGCAGTTGTCCATAGATTACGCCATCCTCCGTATACTGTGTCTTCAGCACGGAACTGCTCTGATAAGTGGGGCGCAGCACCGTGGATCCGGTGGGGATCCCGATATTGTACTGCTGATTCACAACCGACGACGGCATGTCGATCTTCGCCATATAGCCAAGCTCGATCTGGCTGGACGTCAGCCACTCGTCCGCTCCGCCCAGACGCGCCGCATACCAGTCCGCATCGGACAGAAGACCATAGTTCGTCTCCTTCGTGTAACCGCCCGCATAGGAGCTGGCGGTGGTGTCATTCGCAAAGTAGCGGATATTCTCCGTCGTGCCGGTGGACGTCCCGATGGCCGGACTGTAGTCGAGCCAGATGGTGGCCGCCTGCTGTGTCGTCGTCCCCTCGCTGTCCGTCGTATAGCTGTAGCGATAGCGATCACCGATCGTGAAGCAGTTCCGGATCGTCGCGTCATTCCGGCCGCAGATGATGCCGGTATAGCCCTCCTGCGAGGCAGGACTGCTGTTATACTCTGTAACGATGTTCATATAACCATAAACATTCTCGATAACACCGCCAGCCTGGTTATAGCTCACCAGTCCGGAAGAATAGTATCTGGCCGACGACGAGTTTCCGCTATAAACGCCGGAGCCGATCGTCAGATCCACCGGACTGTAGACATATCCGTTCCGCACCGTTCCGCCAAAATTGTTCACGACAAGACCCGCAACTCTGTCGCCGACATAGTTGGTCGAGGTCGCGCTGTAGTAAACGTTAAAGTTCTCAATAACGCCCGAGTTGTTCTTGATCGGCGCTGCCAGCTGATGCGCAAAGCGTCCGGTCGAGTAGTCGTTTATCACAACAATATTGCGCAGCGTCCCCTCGTTGGACGCGATGAAAGCATGATAGAGAGTCCCCGCCATGGTACTTGTACCGTCCAGCCGGAACTTCAGCACCATATTCTCGATGACAGCCGATTTTGTCAGTTTTGTAAAGATCGAATAGGCGACTGTTCCCGTGTACTCAACACTGATCGTGTGACCGTCAAAGTCGATCGTTCCGCTGAAGGTGATTCCGTAACACGCCTTATTGTTTATGCTCGTCCTGTATGTTATAAGATTGACCTCGCCGTCCCGCGGATCCGTCGAGAAATTCAGATCTGCCGTCACGAGGAACTTCGCGTTCGGATAAGCATAAAGCTTCCAGAAGTCGTCCTCACAGGAAATAATGTAGATCGGCTCGTCCGTCGTGAAGTCCAGCTCATCCAGCGTCAGTACTTCATTAATACCTGCCGAGCTGTTCACATAATTAACCGAAAGTACGATCAGATAATTCCGGTCCGCGAGCAGCGTCAGATTCATCTCTTCTTCATATGTTCCGCTTGCCAGCCCCTCCTGAAGAGAAGCAAGCAGCGTCGAGTCCGTCAGATAAACGCTCGTCACATCGCTGACTCCATCAGGCAGGTCTTCCAGGTCGACCGTGCTCCAGTCCAGCGTCAGCGATTCAGACTCGTAGATTGTAACGGTCAGAGCCGGATTTTCAGTCAGATTCCCCAGCACGTCAGCCGCGTCGATATCCACGGACACGTCATAGTAGTCCGCGTCATCCTCATTCATCGACATCTCTTCCGCCATCGTCAGAGAACCGCTCACGCCGCTTCCCGCCGTGAAGGTCCAGTCGTCATTCAGAACATAGTTGCTGTATTTCAGGCTGCTGCTCAGCGTCAGCGTGTCCGCAGCCACCTGAATCTCATAATTGGCGCCCGATACCAGGCTGTCAAAACTGACCGCCCCATCAATATAGGCATAGCCGGCCACGCTGTCATAATTGAGTGTGTAGCTCTTCTTCGCCACCACCGCGTTATTCTGTGCGGGATAGACCACGGAGATCGTCACACTTTTGCTCGTGATGGCTTCGTCCACATCATCGATCCGGACCCCATAGAGATACACCTTATCCCCAAAGACCAGCATATCGTCATAGTACACCGTGGGCAGATGTTTCAGCGTTGTGAAACTCAGCGTGCGGTACGCACTCTTGGTGTTGTCCACATTGTGAGTCTTTTCCTCTGACTCGTTCGAAATGGCGATCGTCGTCGCCTCCGTCGTCACCGAAAGCTTATAGCTCGTGGCGCTGTCAAGGCTCTCCTCGTCAAAGCGCAGATACAGCACTCCCGCCGAAGAGGAGCGGAAGAGGTAATCCCAGGGCGTCACGCCGCTCGAAGGCGTCCAGGACGCCAGATACAGGCTCAGCGTGTCCTCCACGCCGGCCTCGCCGCAGGTCACATCCGCGAGAATCCGATACACACCCAGATCCTCGTCATACTCGATCACACCGTTGTCTTCGGCAAGAGACCAGGTCTCGGTCTCCTCGTCATATGTCAGCAGATCCTCGCTGTCCAGCAACTTTGATGTTATCTCCGTCGTATAGACCACAGAGGAATCCGATGTATCGGTCAGCGTATACTGCACCCGTGACAGGAAGGGGATCAGATTCGCGTTCGTTCTGCTCGTGCTCAGCTGCACGGACAGCTGTGCGCTGTTCTCCGTGATGGAGCTGGAAGAGAGTGAATAAGCCGTCTTCCCCAGCGTACTCAGATCCGTCGTCGTGAAATTGCCGCTCGCGATCGTGCCTTCCACAACGCTGGTCTTATTATTATCATAGAGATTCTGATCGTAGGCCGCTGTAACCGACAGCGTATAGACCTGCCCGACCACCAGGTTATTCTCTCCAAGTGTCCAGGTAAACTCCCAGACGCCGTCGTCCCCCTGCGTCACACCGGCATCCGATGTAGAGAAAGACACCTGCGTATAGAGCTTCAGATTATCCGTGTCCGTCGTCAGTTCTGTGCCTTCCGTATTAGAATACGTGAACCAGAGTGACTCCGCTCCCTCATCTTCGAAACCATACTTAAAGATCTCAAAATAGAGCGTATCACTTCCTGAGAGCGCACTATCCGTATCCGTCAGACGGATCGTGATCGTCTGGACTCCCAGCGAATCATTTTTCACCGTCAGCTCCGCCGAAGGCGCGACCTTGCAGGTACGGCTTTCTGCCGTAATCGCGTCTCCTTCTACGCCGTCAACGTCAGAGTAATCTCCCTCCAGGCTCCAGCCCAGCGATGTGTCGTAGACGCCCTCCAGCACCTTCAGGTCATTTCCGAAGCTGTCGCGCGCCTGCACGCTGATCGAATACTTGCTGTCGCTCTGCAGCGCGTAGCTCTTCGCCGTCGTATTCCAGTTGCCCGTGGTATTCAGATAATTCTTCAGCGCGGACTTACTGATATAGTAGGTATTCGTATCTGTCGCATCGTCCAGATTCTCGACCGTCACGCTCAGGCGGTACACATAGTTCAGCAGATCGGTCGGACCGCTGACCTGCAGGTCATAGAGCGTGATATAATTTGTGTGATATTCAATATCATTACCGGACGCCGTGAAATCAATGTAGATCGGCGCCAGCGTATCCAGTGATTTTGTCTTCAGTTCCGTGCTGTCGGATTCAACCTTCTCACTGCCGGAAAACTCATCATAGAAGACAACGATCTTCTTCGTACCGTTGTCGTAATAATAATACTTTGCCACCACCAGGATATTCGTATCCGGCGGAATCGAGGACACCGTAATGCTGCCCGAAGTCTTCGTCGACTTCCGGCTTCCCACCTCGTCCTCTGAGATATAGCCGTCACCGTCCTGATCCCAGTATACTTCCACCAGAACCTTGCTCAGAAGACCATAGTCATCTATGATGTCCACATCCATCGTCAGCGTGTAGACGCCGGTCTCCATATTGGACAGCGTCACCGACGGCATCGTCGGCGTGAGCTCATAGTCCGCACCTTCTCCTCCGATCAGGCTTCCTGCAGCACTCCCCGAAGAGGAACCGGAATGGGTGCCGCTCGCACTGCTGCCCGATGCAGAGTCGTAGCCCGCATCCCCGGCGGCTTCTTCATAGCTGCTGTCGCCGGAGGACGCGCTGTCAGAATCTCCGGAACCGCTTCCGCTCCCCGAAGAAGAGCCGCTGCCCGCGCTCCCGGCAGCCGCAGAAGCGGCAGAGCTGCTCCCCGACCCGGAAGAACTGTCCGCGGCACTGCTGCCTTCGCTGCCTGTATTTTCTCCGTCGCCTGTGTTTCCTGCGGAATTCGCGCCGCTGTTTCCTCCGCTCACGATCACAGCGACATTTCCTTCCTCATCCAGCTGAATATCGCTCTCGTCCGTCCGATCCTGTACCCGGTCGTCATCATCTTCGGTTCCTTCGACATCATCCGACAGCAGGCCAAGCGCGCGCAGGAGATCCTCCCAGCTCATCTCCAGATCTCCGATGCGAACCGTCGAGCCCTTCACCGAAGCCTCTCCATAGTTCAGGACGCCGTTTTTGTAGCTATAGTAGTGCAATGTATCCTCACTCATGTAGAGAAGGCTGTTCAGCGGGACGACTGTCTCGCCAAGCGTCTGATCAATCTCCATCTCCGCAAGATTCAGGAAAAGACCGTTGCTCAGCTTCATGAAAAGATAAATCTCTTCTTCCGTCTGCGTGTGGTCAGATAGAAATGCGATTCCGTCACTGATATACATACCCATGATCGAACTCACAGTCAGGAAATCCTGATCATAGAGCGTCATGTCCGAAGAGAGCGTCATCACCGCCGTTCCTCCATAGAGATACAGCGGATAGACCGACGAAACCTTGCTCTGATCCTCGCCGACATAATACCAGGAACCTCTCTGCCACACCTCATCATCCGTATTCACGGCGCTGAGATATACCTCCTCGGAAGTTCCCTGCTTCAGACTGGAGGAAACATCTTCCGACAATGCGTAGCCGTCCTCCGTCAGTACCGTCACTGCCACCAGCGCGTAGCTGCGCGCAATGAACAGGGCGCATAGAATTACCAGCGCAAACGCGACGACCTTTTTCATATTGCTGTCCATACTGTCTCCTCCTTCTTTCTTATTCTACACTGCTAAGGACACTCGGATCGGTCAGAAGCAGATACCAGCTCCCGTTCGTCAGGGAAACCTTGTCTGACGCGACCAGCAGCTCCGAGCTGTTTGAAAATACAATCTTTGTCTCGCTGTCTGTGAGTTCCTCCGAGAATGCATTCTTCTCTCCATACTCATAGACTTCCAGCAGTCCTCCGTACTCGGCAGTCACCGTCGACAGAGGAGCAAGTTCCGTCTCCTCCCCGTTCCGCACCAGCGTAGCACTCTCCAGGAGCAGATAAGTATTGCTCCCGTTATAAAGAAAGCCCTCCGGGCTCTGCACCAGCGCGCCGCCATTGTCAAGCACGACGACGCCATTCTCGATCCGCACTTCCCCGAAATAATCCATTCGCTTCTGCCCGGCGGGACTCTTCTGGTTCCAGACCATGGATTCCTGCAGGATCACCGCATCCCGGTTTTTGCAGTAGAAAATCACATCCGGCAACGTCTGCCTTGTCCCGTCTGCGATCACCCAGGTGGTACTGTCCTCGTGACGCAGCGTGACGCCGTTCGCATAGTCGCTCCTGCTGCCGGCCACGTAGGTATAAAGCGGTTCTTCAACCTTCAGCTTCTCCACGGACTGAAAATACCAGACCGTCAGAAAAACTACGGCGAGCAGGGCCGCAAAGGCCCCCACCGTGAACCCTATCTTCTTTACCACGCGAGTCCATCCCATCAATACTGCCTCCCCTATACTGTCAGCGGATTAAAATACAGAAGCAGGAATACAAATGCAAAAAGCAGAAGCAACAACACGGCAAGCACAATCGCCACTACCATAATGCTCTGAATTACGTCGCTCTTTGTCTCCGGGTTTCTGCCGATCGCTTCCGAGGCCCTGGCTCCCATCAGGCCAAGACCAATCCCGACCCCCAGAAGGGCCAGGCCCAGCATCCACCCGATCGCTGTTATTGTCGCTGATAATACTGTCTCCATTACTCTCCGTCTCCTTCGCTGTTTGTAATTTCGCTGCTTCCGCTCCCGGTGTCCGCGGATGTATTTTCACCCGTGGATACGGTTTCCGTCGTCTCCGTCGTGTCCTCAGCGGATGTGCTCTCACTGTCGGATGAACTGCTTTCAGACGCCGCACTGCTGTTGCCGGATGTGCTCCCGGACGCCGCAGAGCTGCTGGTTGATGTGCTGGCAGATGTGCTGCTTTCAGATGCACTGCTGCCGGCAGACACATCAGTGCTCGTACTGGTGCTACTGTCTGCTTCTTCCTCATTATCAGAGCTCTCGCTGCCTGTAGTCTCCGTCTCTTCCGTATAACCGGTCAGAGAATATACCATGGCCCGCAGCGAATACAGTTCCTGCAGCACTTCCGCATAGCTGACGCTTGCCGCAGCGGTACCTGTGCTGCTGCCGTACTGTCCGCGCACACTTGCAAGTCCCACCGACTGCGAGCCATCCGAGTATGTCACTGTCAGGGACAGCTTCACAAATTCTGAGCTGAATGTCTGCCCATCTGTACTGATAGTGACTACCTGACCGGTAAGCCCATCCGCGGACTGCGCCTGACTGATGCTGGCCTGATCGGTGATTGCCAGCGTACCCACCGGTGTTGTATCGCTTCCATCATACAGATTTACCGTTGCGCTGGAATAAGTCACGTCCTCATCCAGATACAACGTGAAGGTAACGCTGTTCTCCGTGATCGCCGTGATCGTCAGGGCCGTGCTCTCACTTCCGGTATAAGCACGCATGAAATCAATCAGGATGAAGCCTTCCGCTTCGTCCACATAGCCCATCTGTATCGTATATCCTGTATCCGGCTTCAGGCCCTGGACGACCAGCGTGGTCTCCGAAGGATCCGCCGAGAGCGCGATCGTATTCGCATCTTCGTCGTCTGTGTTTGCCTCCGTGATATAGAACTGTGCCACACCATAGTACGAATACGGATCGTAAATCGAGAAATTCAGTGTCAGCGTCGAGGTGCCCGATACAACAGACTTGATGTACATATTCGACCGGGCTTCCATCTCCTCATCGGTCAGACCATAGGAACCACTGGAACCCGTTACGCCGGTTCCGCCCGTGCCGCCGACGCCGCCCGCGCCGCCGATGCCGCCCAGACCGCCGATACCGCCGGTCCCGCCCAGGCCGCCAACGCCGCCGGTTCCACCGGTTCCGCCGATACCGCCCGTTCCGCCGGAACCACCGTTCCCGCCTGCGATATTAATATCATAGACCTCGCCGCCATCATCCGAAGAAGACGAATCCTCATCGGTATCCAGCAGACTGTAGACATCCTGTCCGAAGGCGACGGTCCTGGAGGCGACGTCAAAGGCGAAGGAGTCTCCGGTTACCTGCAGATCCTCCAGCACCTTCACGGTCACTACGTCATTCAGCAGCCGCGAATTTCCCGCCTGGTCGATGACCACGTAAAGGAACTTCTCTGTGTTGACATCGCCGGAATGAATCGATATGTTTTTACCGGTGATCAGATAATGATTTTCATCCATCATGATGAAACCCATGGTATCCAGATCCGTCACCTGATAACAGTCGTCCAGCACGTAGACGCTGCCGTCCGTGTCGTAGCGGTAGCCACCGCCGTAAACGGTCACCGCCCCGGCCGCCGGCTCATAGGCGACGGTGCAGCTTCCCAGCTGCACGCTGGTTCCATCGTTCGTCTCCACATAGTAACTGGAGTCCCAGGACTGATAGATCGTACCGGCACCGGAGAGCATTCGCCCGGTATAGGTATTATCGTAAATGAGACTTCCCTCCGAAAGGGAGTAGGACACGCCCTGAGCTCTCACCACGCTGACCACTGACGCCGCAAACATGGCAAAGATCAGAAATATGCTCAGCGTGAACAGGACGAACCCACTTTTGGCTTTTCCGTTTAATTTACGCATTCTGTAAATCCCTCCTTAGTACATCTTCGAGAATGTCTTGGTTACAGTGGCGAGCTGCGTCGAATCCTGCATAAACACAACCTGAATTGCAAAGGTATCGCCCACCGTGTAGTCGCTCAGATAACTGCTCACCTGGCTGAGCGTCAGGCTGTCGCAGCTCCCGATCGCCGAGAACAGGCTCACACTGCCGGTCTGCTTTGTGTTCGAGGAAGACAGGTATTTATTTGCCAGCTCATCGGACGTGCCGTCCGCCAGGATCAGCGGGTAGATCGTATAACTGACCGATGTGACCGCGTCCAGACCGGAAGAGTTGTACATCAGCAGCGTCAGTGCTCCGGAACTCATCTGCTGCACGACCATGGAGCTGGTATCAATATCCACGCCGGAAGAACCGACCACTGTCTTCTCCATGGAGTACAGGAGTTCCGCCTCCGTAGCACCGTCCAGCATACCCCAGATCTGCACCGAGTAAGTCTCTCCGCTCACAATTTTGTAACTACTACTGTCTGTACCAAGCTCGTCCAGACTAATCGTCACTGTACTGTTGTTTGTATCACATGTTTCCCGCAATAACGTTTTCACACCATCAGGGCCCACTATATAGATCGAATAGGTCCCGCCGGACAGTCGGTAGGTCGTATCCCTGACCTGATGCTTGATCGTCAGCGTTGCAACACTTTGATCGTCGAGCGCCGAGGAGATCGACAGGGTATAAATCGGATCCACGCTCTGATCATTTCGGACAAACGTCAGATCCGTGATGTCCACATAGCCATCAGCAGTACCCGCGGTATATTTTGAAGAACTGACAATCTCACCACTCTCCACAGTCGGTTCATAGTAGGTCGTCACACGCAGGATGTACTGTGTCCCGTTTGTAAGTTCGAGGCCGGACAGGCTCAGCGTCTGCGTTACGGTACTGTAAGAGAATTCCGTACCGGTCGCGTCCTTCCAGGTATAGAGCACATTGTCTGACGGATCCGTCACTTCATCGCCGTTTGCGTCGTAGGCGGTGTAGCCTGCCGCCTCCATGATATCACTATAGCTGTAGATGCAGCTCGTACCGGTCGAATCATAGATCTCGAACTTCAGCAGAAAATCATTCACCTCGTCGGTCTGGAAACTGATCTCCAGGCTGCGGTCACTGTCCGAATAACCGGATACCTTATACTCCGCCGTCAGCGTCTCGATCGTCAGCTTCTCCGGCGTCGTAAAGCGCAGGCAGACGCCTGTCAGCGCATCATCAGTTGTAGTACTGAACGTCGTAGTATTGTCGGCATCATAGCTGCGGACAATGTCAAAATTACTCTTGTTTGTACTGCTCAGACTGTTCTTTACGAGCTGGCCATTCGTCGCATCCGTTATCAGGAATTTTTTCAGATACAACTGCCCGGAGCCGGAGGCTGTCTCAAAATCGTCCGCATTCAGATTTGCCAGCGTAGACTCGGCCGGCAGCACATACCAGCGCACCTCATAGGTCGCCCCATAGTCCAGATTCTTGAGCCCCAACTCGTAGCTGGTCTGCCCCGATACCATCTGTACCGCGGGAACGGTATACGTCCTATTGCCAACGGTCAGCGACACCGTGCTCTCGAAGTAATTTTCCTGATTCTCCACCCGCACATACTGAGAACCTCCATTTCCTGTCTCTGTCAACTTGTACAGCTCCGCATACATGTACGATGAATACGTATCTGAACTGTTCAGAATCATGTCGGCGCTGCTGGTAAAGAATCTGATCTGCTCATGGCCAAAGGAAGGATATCCGCTCTGGCTGTACAGGTTCGTAATCGAGGGATACAGTTCCGACACCGTAACTTCTGCATTACCGCCGCTCGGATCCGTGTCTACCTGCGCCACCGCCAGCTTTTTGAAGACCGGATAGTAGCTGGTGCCATAGATCTGGGCACCGTCCTCGGTGTATACCAGATTCAGCTGTGCCGTTCCGTTCGTAGCGTCGGTCCAGTATTTTGCAAAGCCTATGCTGCTGGTAAAGATGCCGTAGCGGCTCACGCTCAGCCGGCGGTCAACGTAGGCCGAACTGGTTCCAACGGTCGTCGTGCCGCCGATCTTCGTGTCCGAACTAACCACATAGTATCTCTTATAATCCGAGCTCGTGTAGGTACTGGAGAAGACGAGATTCGCCACCGAATTCGACGTCGTCTCGCTGTAGGCATACTCTCTCCCGGTCAGCGTCTGAATCGCCAGACCACTCGCAGGCAGCGAAGCCGCCCCCGCAGTCTGATCCCTGTACTCCGTGTTAAATGCGGATTCCGCATCTGACATACTCTCATCGCCCGCATCCACGGTTGACGCGCCCAGTACTGTGTAGCTTAAGCCGGAGACGCCCGTATCATAGATCGCGTACGCCTCGACCTTGTAGGTACCCAGCCCCTTTCCACACTGCTCCACGTCCACCTGCACCGTGAGCGTGCTCGTCGAGCTGTCATACGTATAGGGCAGCGTCACGTAGTCGCAGACTGTTTCCGCCGTACCACCGGCCTGATTATCCTCAATCAGCGTCAGCTGAACGCGCATACCCAGGATATGCCGCACTGCTGCCTCCGAAACGTTATATGTCAGTTCCAGCGTCTGCGTGCCGCCGACGACCTGCGTACCGGTCGGCGTCAGGGCGTAGGATGCAGTGCTGGATGTATCTGTAAGTTCATCCTCATCATAGTAGTCAAACAAATGTCCGCCAAACTCCAGATAGCTCTCCTCCCAGGCCCCGTCGCCGTAACCATCAAAGTACAGATCCCGCCGCAATGCGAAATAATAGGGCTGCGAGTTCGCATAGAGACTTCTGTTCCGGTACAGATAGGACTTCCGGGTACCCAGCTGTTCGTAATCGTCAGTATCAGCGCCATCCCCGGCTGTCACAGTACCTGTATAGACCGCAACGCCGGTGGATGTATCTGTCGCTGTGTCACTGAAAGAGATCCAGGCCATCGAACTCCCGGCTGCCTTGACCGCCGTATCCGCAGCCGTCGTCCCTTCTGAAGACGTATCCAGAGGATCCAGCGGCACATACGGCAGGTTCGCCAACGTGGAATTCAGCGCCGCCAGAATCAGCGGCTTTCCAGTATTTGCCTGTAAGTCGCCATAATAAGCCTCCTCCCAACTACTTGTGTCATATCCTTCTGAATTATAAGTGGTCTCCGTTTGATAGACCCAAATCGTATCGTCCGGATCTGTGATCGTATAGTTCCAGGAAGCCGTATACTTCGTCGTGTGGTCCAGCCACACCTCCACCGTCGGGCTCTCCTTCGGCGCCTTTGCCAGCTGAGACTTGAGGATCATGCCCGCGGTATAGCCGCCGCCTGTCAGATTATCCGGATAGACATAAGTAGCCGTCACGCTGTCCGCGTCCATCGTCAGCGTCAGCATGGCCTTGTATGCGAAATAGTAGTGATTTCCTCTTCCAAACTTCTCCTCATTAAGGTACAGGATATAGCTGCCGTCCGACGTCTTCGTCGCGGTATAGCTGCCGTCCGCAGCCAGACAGGAGTTGATTTTATCAGTATCATCTGTAAATACAACATAGAGACCGTTGAGCGCAGTCCCGTCACCGGCGGGAATCGTCACCGTGAAGGTCGTATCGTATGTGCAGCCGCTCGTCTCAATATACTCGCAGATATCACCATACTGACTGACGTTGGAGCCCACATTCTCCGTACTGTAAAAATCATCGTAATCCACAGCCCGGAATCCGTAGTAAATCACGCTCTGCGCCAGATGAGACGTGTTGTCATAGACGGCCTCCAGATAGAAGCCCGCCACCGTGTCATCCTGCAGATCATCGTCCTTGTCCGATGAATCCCCGGTCAGCTGCCCGACTGTGCCGTTGTAAAGCGTCGTCACCTTGACGCCATCGTCCGCATCCGGGAGAGCCGGCGCCGAGGGCTGAATCGTCAGCGAAACCTCTTCGGACTCGATTTCGATCTCATTGACATAACTTCCGGTTTTGTTGCCGTCAAAGTCGCTTCCCCACCAGGTATAATCATATCCTCCCTCAACCTTCACCATAATCTCACCGGAAAGGTTTGTTACGTCAAAGTTATTTCCCAGAATCGTTATCTGGTTGCCTTCCATATAGTATGAGCAGAGCTCTGTGCTGTAATATGAGTAGTTGCTGCTCTCCGTCGTCGGCCAGACGTACTCAGTCAGGTAGGAACCCCCTACGTAGAGAGCAACCCGCAGAGCACTCAGGGAAGCCATCTCCGTACTGATCGTATCCCCGGCTGTATAGGCTTTGCCCGAGCCATTGTTGTCATCCAGAAGCGTGATCTTCACACCAAAGGAGCTGCCCATCAGCTCGCCGTCATCTGTGATCGCTTCCAGTGTGCAGTACAGCTTCCCGGCCTCCTCCGTCTGTACCGCGCAGTTGCCCAGATACGTAGAGCTTGTATCTACCGTACCGTTTTCATCCTGCAGGTAGCCGCTGACCGCAAAGCGATAGCTGCTGTCCTCCTTCAACCCCTGCAGCTCGATGGGAATGCGGATCGTACCGCCGGTCTCCACTTCATTCACATCGAATTTATACACCATATCCTGCGCCTAGTCGCTGCCCGACTCAATCGTGATCAGAATAGAATTTCCCGCACCGGTCGCGATGTTGGTGCCGTTCCCGTCAATGCACAGCGTACCATAAATGTAGTTGAAACCTACCGCATCCGTCAGTGCTCCTCCGCTCCAGGACTGCACCTCGGACTCCTCCGCCGGTTCGAACCAGATGATCGGCGTGCCGACACTGTAGGTATCGAAGTCCACTGCCTCGCCGCCTACCAGAATCTCCTCCGTCTCATAGTTATCGTAGTAAATCGCGTAGGCCTTCACACAGTAGAAATTATTTGCCGTAATTGTATCGCTCAGATACAGGGCCACCGGCGACTCATCAGAAGCCGTCAGCGTCTTCACAAGCGTCGTGTCGCCATTACTTTCATACTGATAGATCTCATAGCGGTATCCGGTAATCGCCTGGTCGACGTCCGTGATGTCCTCGCAGTACAGCGCCAGGTAGTTGCTGTTTGTGCTGATAGACAGGGTCTCCACGGTCGGCGTCGCCTTCAACGTGTAGAATTCCTCTGTCTGCACCAGCTCGATATTCGCGTTTTCACCCGACGCGATCAGCGTGTTGCCGCTCGTAACGTAATATTCTACGGTAACCAGTGTATCTGACGGCAGATCCGTAAGCGTCACTTCACTGACTGTTGACAGATCCAGCACATACGGCTCACTGCTGCTTCCACTACTACCTCCATACCACAATGTCTGCACCGTTCCGCTGGCGTCCGTATATGTATAGCGAATCGCTCCATATGTCATCTCAGAGTAGGACTTCGTATCGATCGCCAGAGAGAGCGTCCCATCCGTCGAGTAATCCAGCGATACGGAAGTGCCAACCGCGGAAGTATAGAAGGTACGGGTCAGAAAGTCTTTCGTCCCGGTGGTTCCGTCGTTCAGCGTGTAACTGCTGGAGACGACAATGCGGTACTCTGTATCCGCACTCAGATATTGATACCAGTCGGCATCTACCAGATCAAGCGTATAGCCGGAATCCTCGTACTGGGCGAAGTCAATACCGTTCGTATAGGCGACCAGTGTATTATCCGAAACACGATAGATCTCGATCGCGCCGTCCATCCCGAGGATATCGGTATCTCCGCTGACCGTCACCGTGAAGGACACCTCCGAACAGTCATAGTCCAGTGCTGACAGGTGGAAGGTGGGCATCGTGGACGTCGACGCAGATGAAGAGCTGCTACTGCTGGTGCCGCTGGTACCGCCGGTACTGCCGGCCTCTCCGGCCTCTCCTGTGGCTCCTGCCTCACCGCTGCTGCCTTCTTCTCCGGAATCACCGCCGTCACCGGAGGTTCCGCTCTCACCGCTCTCGCCGCTGCCTCCGGACTCACCGTCTGTGCCATTCGTCACGTTGAAATTGAAGGTCGGCGGAGTCCAGCTGTCCGCTGTCGTCGACGCTACGGCGACGCCGGACTGTGAATCGATCTCCACATCCTCCAGACTGATGAGCGTCTCTCCGTCCTCATCCTGGATTTCCTTCTCAAACAGATCGATCTGAAGCCCGTTTCCCAGGATGATGCAGCCATCCGTGGAAATCGACTGCCAGACATTCGTCCCGTCCGTGACACGCACGATCTGGCTCTCCAGATAGGTCACCTGAAAATAAGCATTCTCAATCGTCTCAATGCTCTGATTATTGAGGATCAGTTCCATCTTCTCTGCGCTCACGAGCCAGCTGTCATCACTGATCTTCCAGAGATAATTTGTAAAGCTCAGCGCCGTGTCATTATTGTCTATGGTGTATTCATTTCCGCCGCCGTACTCGAGCACCATCTTGGACGTCAGATAATAGTAGTCCACCACGCCGCCCCGTACTTCGTCGAGATCAATGAGGGAACCGTCCGTCAGCGCGCTGATCGAACCGTCGTCATAGAAAATATACGTATCCTCCGACACCACGGTCTCCGTCCCCTGGACGTCCTTAAAAGCTACAGACGAGGGATATTTTGCCTTCATCGCCGTGCCGCTCGCGAACTGCACCTGCGATACCTCCACGCTTTCGTCCGTGGTATCCGTGCGCAGGACATAGCCGCTGCTGTAAAACTTTGACTGATTCGCCGCAGCTGTGCGAACCGCAATGAAGGCGCCCGCCGCGGCCGCAAGAATCGCGACTGCCAGGACGATGAAAATGCCTCTGCTTTTCCGCATTGTCTTTCTCCTCTCTGTCTGTGTGTTCTGTATCACACGGTTCCGGTCACTGTGCTGTCTCCGGTGTCACCGTGCATTTGCCAAGGTAAGTGTAACTTCGATGACCGTCTGAATCCTCCACGTAACCGTACACCGAAATGTAGTAGTTCGTATTCGATGTCGCAGTGTTCAATCCAATGGACTCGAACGGGATACAGATGATCTCATCTCCGTTCTCCAGAGTGTAGCCGCTGCCATAGGCGAAGCTTCTTTGTTCATACCAGTCACTTCCGGTGGAGAGCACCGTCATGATCATATAGCCCTGCTCCGTCATGATATCGACGCCGTTCTTCTCGATATAGAGCGTGCCGTTCAGATAGCTGTCACCCGTCTCGGCTCCATCCGGCTGCGCGTTCGCCGTCTCGTACCAGATATACGGTCTGCCCTCAAAGAAGGTGTCAAACTCTTCCGTCCCGATCTCAAATTCCGTCGTCAGATAATTATTATAGTAAATCGCATAGGCCGTCACATAATAGTAGACATTCTCCGCGACGGTATCCGTCATATACAGCGTCACCGCGGTCTGATCCGACGCAGTCAGCGTCTTCACCAGCTCTGCGCCGTCTTCCTTATAAATCTCATAGCGGTAACCGATGATCGCACTGTCCGGATCGCTGACACCCGAGACAGACAGCGCCACATTCTCTCCGCTCGCCGTGCTGACATTCACAGTCTGTACCGTCGGCGTCTCCTTCAGCGTATAGAAGGTATCGCTCTGGATCAGCTGATAGTCGGAGCCGCCTGCCGTGCCCGACGTTGCATAATAGTCGACCGTCACCGCCGAATTGGACGGTATTCCGCTGATGCTCACTGTATAACCGTCCGTCGTCAGCTGGAATCCGGAACTCGAGGACGGATACCAGCCGGATACTGTATCTCCGTTCTCATCCACATAACTGTAGCAGATACGGCCATAACTCATCCCGCACTGAGAATTCACATCAAAATCCAGCACGACCGCTTCTTCCGTCGCATAGTCGATATTCATGGCTGTGCCAATGGAAGCGGTGTAAAAACTGCGCGTCAGCAGATAAGCCGTACTGGACTTTCCATTGCTCAGGGTGTAGTCCGAGCTGATCAGAATCCAGTAACCGGTGTCCGCGCTCAGACTGCCCGCCGCAGACGTCTCCGCGAGATCAAAGTACATCTCGCCATCTTCATAACGGGCAAGATTAATCCCGGTCTCCTCATACACAACCGTCCCATCCGAAATACGGACGATCTGAAGCTTCCCCTCCGTGCCCAGCACGGAAGTATCGCCGGACACTGATACTGTAAAACTGACGTTCGTACTGTCATAATCGATGTCTGTCAGATGAAGCTGCGGCAATGCCTCTGTGTCGCTTCCATAGGAGGAAGCACTTCCCATCAGGGTACCCACAGCTCCGGCCTCTCCCGCCGTGCCGACCGCTCCGGCCGCACCTGCTGAGCCTGACGCACCCTCTTCTCCGGCTTCTCCGGCAGCACCCGCTTCACCGGTCTCGCCGATCTCACCGGCCGAGCCTTCCTCACCGTCTGTGGAGGTGAAGTTGAAACTCGGCACCTGCCAGCGCGCCACGCTGCCGCTCTGGGCATCGGTCGCAGAATCCGGATCAATCTCAATGCCATCCAGACTCAGAAGCGGCGTACCGTCTCCGTCCTGAATCTCTCTCTCTTCGAGTTCTACAATAATTCCGTTTTTCAGCACGATGCGTCCGCCTGTAGTGGACGCCTGCCAGATATCCGTTCCATCCGTGATGGAGACGATCCGCTCCTCCAGCCAGGTCAGCATCAGATACCCGCCCTGTATTGTCTTAACGGAGGCGTCATTCAGGAAAAGCTCCATCTCCTCCGCGCACACCAGCCAAGTGTCGTCGCCGAGTTTCCAGAGACAATTGACAACGCTCAGCGTGCTGTCCTCTTCTCCGATGATATATTCGCCGTCTTCCGCTCTCAGCAGCGTTCCGGTCGCCACATAGTAATAATCCACGACACCTTCATCAAGGCCATCCAGATTGGTGACTGCGCCTTCGCTCAGCGCGCTTAAGGAGCCATCCTCGTAAAAGACAAAATTGTTCTCCGAAACGGTCACTGTGGTTCCCTGGACATCCTGAAACACGACAGAGGAAGGATATTTGGCTTTTTGTGTCGTTCCTTCTGTAAACTGTATCTGCGACACGGACACACTGTCCCCGTCGCTCTCCGTCTGAAGAACATAACCGCTGTCCACAAACTCAGACAGACTGTTCGCTGCCACCCGTGCCGCGAAGAACATGCCGACCCCGGCCGCCAGAAGCACGACTCCGAGAATGATAAAGATACTTTTATTCTTTCTCATGCGCCGCCTCCTTTCTCACCGGTCGCTCCTTGTCCGTCCACCCAAGCTGCGGCAGACGGTTCAGATACAGAACCACATTGTAAATTACAATAAAGATGCCAAGCAGAATACTGGTAATCCGAATATCCCACGCGAAACGGACATCCGCCATATAATTCAGCAGCGTCCAGTATACCAGCAGTCCCGCGCAGGTACCGGCCATCTGTAAGAGGTCGCCCGCCAGCGCCCGTCCCCATGCAGGATTCACTTTCCCACTCCACTGACACAGAGCGCTCAAAACCGCCAGACATACGATATGGGACAGGCGAAGCTCCTGCCCGGACAGTACAAGTCCCGTCACCAGGAACAGCCGGCTGGTCAGTGCAGACAGACAGAGCAGATCATGGTTGCTCAATCCATAAAAGAAAGAGTAGAACCACCTGCCGCTCTTTGTACCCAGGAAGCGAAACCGCTTCATCCGTACAAAACACACAAAAAGCAGCGCCAGTCCGAAAATCAGCGTCAGTAATATATAAGTTTCATATGGAGTTACGTAATCAGTCCAACTCCTCATGATCCTCCCCCAGATCTATAAATCTATAAACTCCAGTTCTCCGCCCTCCGGCTCCTGTGCGGCCTCCGTGGGCACTGCATACTCTTCTTTTACAAGAAGCTGGAACGCGTTGTCACGCATGATAAAGAAACCTTTTATGTGTTCAAAAGTCTCCACGTGCTCGTCGGTCACGATGCGCACCGTGCCTTCCACCTCGCCGATCGACGGCGTGTAGTCCGGCATGAGCATCAGGCTGTAGCGGCTGCTGTCCACATGGACGACGCGCACACTTTCAAAGTCCTCCACGCCGTCGCGGATGCTGATCACGCGCGCGCTCATGCGCCGCCCGCTGTCGTCCTGCTCCCGCTGCTTTTCTGCTTTTCTTTCTTTCCGGGACTTCTTCGGCTGCTCCGTCGCCGCCGCTTCCGTCTCCTGCTTCTTTTTGCCGGGTCTTAATGCCATCTCTTCTTACGCTTTCTTTTTGATGCTTCCGATATAGGAGAACGCTGCCTCGTCCACATCGTCGTATTTTCCGTTCAGGATGTCCTCCACGTCGTCCAGCACGTCCTGGATGTCGACGAAGACGCCCGGAATCCCGGTGTAATCCTCTGCCACGAACATCGGCTGTGTGAAGTAATTGCGCAGCTTACGGCTGCGGTAGAAGATCTCCGCGTCCGTCTGCGACAGCTCCTCAACGCCGAGCACGGCGATGATCTCCTCGAGCTCCTCATAGCGAGAGAGGTAACGGATTACTTCATTTACCAGCTGATAGTGCCGCTCTCCCACATGCTCCACGTCGATGATGCTGCTCGTCGTCTCGAAGACGTTGATCGCGGGATAGAGTCCTTTCTCAGCCACCTTACGGTCGAGCACGACCTGTCCGTCCAGGTGGGAGGAGATGACCTGCACCGCCTCGTCTGTGATATCATCGGCCGGGATGTAGATCGCCTGGAAGGAGGTGATTGAACCTTCTCCGGTCGAATTGATGCGCTCCTCGACGGAACTCACATCCGACTCGATCGTCGCCGGGTAGCCGCTCTCAATCGGCATATTGTTCATCTCGGCGTTGATCTCCGACGCCGCCTGCACGTAGCGGTAGATATTATCGACAAACAGGAGCACGTCCTGCTGCTTCTCATCCCGCAGGTACTCGGCGAGGGTCAGACCTGAAAAGATCGCCTTATTTCTCATGACGGAGTTCTCGCCCATCTGCCCGAAGACCATCGACATCTGCTGCAGAAGACCGGCTTCCTCCATCTCGTCGTAGAGCTCCTTTCCTTCACGGGAACGCTCGCCGACGCCGACGAACACGGAGTTCGAACCGCTCTTCATGTAAACATTGTGAATCAGCTCCTTGATCAGCACGGTCTTACCGACGCCCGCGCCGCCCAGAAGCCCCATCTTGAAGCCCTTCTGCATCGGGGCGAAGAAGTCGAGCACCTTGATGCCGGTCCACAGCGGCTGTCCGCTGATATCGATCTCCTCCATCTGGAGATTGCGGCCATAGATACTGCGCTGACGCTCAGGATGCGCCTCGCCGCCCGCCATAATATGTCCGTAGGAGTCGTAGACCTTCCCGAGGATATCGTCGGAATATTCGATCTCCAGCACGTTCTGCGTGTGGTAGACCTCCAGACCCTTCTTCATGCCGATGACGCTGCGCAGCGGAAGGCACATGGCCAAGCTGCCGCTCACCTCCGAGACTTCCATCAGGAAACGGTTGCCGTCCTGCACCGCGTAAAGGATATCCCTGTTCTTCGCCTGTCCGTTCATCAGCGCCACTTCGACGTTCAGGTCTGAGACGGACACGACCCTTCCAATCATCACATTCTCCATAGCTCTCCTTACCGGCCGTAGCTGCTCGACTGAATGAAGTTCTCCACGAGCTTGCCGAATTCCTCCTGTCTTCTCTGTTTTCTCTCCCACATAAGCTGCTCTTCCTCGCGTTCCTCGATCTTCTTTAAGGACTCGCGGGTCGTATCCTGCCGCATGATATTCTCCGAGGCGTAGCCGCTGATGATCGCCAGCTCCAGCTCCTGCATGAGATAGGTGATCAGAATATCCATGAGCAGTCTCGAGAGGTCTCCCTCCACAACGAAATCATCCTTGTATACACTGCGGTCCGCATTCTCCGGGATGTCGATCGGATACAGCTTCTCACACTGGAACTCGATCTTCGCCGAGTTGATATAGCGGTTGTAGACGATATAGACCTCCGAATTGGCGCCCTCGCAGACTGCTTTCTCAAGAAGGCCCTGTATCCTTTCGCGGTTGTCCGCGAACTCCGCGTGATCGATACGCAGCAGTACGTTGCTCTCCGTCTTGCGCAGCTTCTTTCCAATGATAATCTTCTCGCATTGCCTGTCCATGAGCAGCAGCTCGCTGACCTGGTTGTTGTAATTACTGCAGAATCCGTAATCGCTGCCGACGTAGATGACGAGCTTCGGCTTTCCCTGCGGCGGCACCGGCAGCCGCTTGTCGAGCCGGAAATTCCGGTTATTCAGAATCTGGTCCATCATCTCGTAGAGCTGGCGATCCATCATCATGAGCTTTGTGGCGCGGCGCCTCGCGCTGTCGACCCGCACCAGCGCGTGAAAGTTCATGACCTTCACTACATTTTTTACGTTCATAGACTACTCCTGACTGTAGATATCCTCAAAGCGCCGGATAATCTCCTCATGACTCATCGGCGAATACTTGTACTGGCCAAGGCCCGCCAGAAGACGGCCGCCGCGGCGGATGCGAGCCTGCATCTCCGGGCTCATCTCATCCACATTTGCAAGCTCATAGACGGCCCTCGTCTCCAGGTAACTCAGGAGCTCACGCCGCACGCGCGCGCCGAGCTTTTTGACCTCCGGCGTCTGCACAGCGCCTCCCAGGCGGGACACGGACAGACCATAATTGATCGCAGGCTTCTCGCCCTTGTCGAAGTTCTTCTTCGAAAGCACGAGCTGTCCGTCCGTGATCGAAATAATGTTGGTCGATATGTAATCGGTAATATCGCCGCCCCGCGTCTCGACGATCGGCAGGATCGTGATCGAGCCGCCGTTCTTGTGCTGGCAGCCCTTCTCGAGCATGCGGGAGTGCGTGTAGAAAATGTCGGGCGGGTAAGCGTCGCGCCCCGGCACCTTCCCGGTCAGCAGGCTGATCTCGCGGTAAGCATCCGCGTGGCGGGACAGATCGTCGATAACGACGAGCACGTCCTTTCCCTGCGCGAGATAATGCTCTGCAATCGATACGCCCGCGTAGGGGGTCAGGAAAATGACCGGCGGCGTATCGTCATTGAAGGCGCACACGATATGGGTATACTCCATCGCCCCGCGGCGCATGAGCTCCGCGTAGAGCGTCTTTACATTTTTCTTCGTCTTGCCGACAGAGACATAGATGCAGATCACATCCTTGCCCTTCTGATTGACAATCGTGTCGAGGGCGATCTGCGTCTTGCCGGTCTTCTTGTCGCCGATGATCAGCTGGCGCTGACCCTTTCCGATCGGATAGATCAGATCTACGCCGGCGATGCCGGTCTCGAGCGGGCGGCACACAGCCGTACGGTCCATGATCGGGATGTTCGGATTCTCAATATTCAGGCTGATCAGTTCCTCAAAGGTCTTGCCGCAGGAGCGATCCATACCAAAGAGATCCGTCACATGTCCCAGCGACTCCTCCGCAAAGCTGACACGGAAGGTCTCGCCGGTCGCGACAACCTGATCATTCACGTAGATGTCGCCGCGGCGACGCACGATAGCCACAGTCACCTCGTTTCTGCGGATACCGTTCACATAGCCCTCGCTACCCTCGCCGATAATCACGCGCTCATAGAAGCTCACATCCTCCAGGCCGCTGACCTCAAGAATATAATTCTGCACCTTCAGAACACGGCCCATCCGCTGGACATTCTCTTTATTCTTGATCTTCCTGATGGTATCCTGTACCAGGTTCTCTACATACTGTTCCATACTGTTGTTCCTCGTTCTTTCGTCTTTTCTCACAGACTGTAGTCATACAGGCAGTCCCGGTAACGGATCCGGCAGCCCTCGCAGATCGCCGGATCACGCGTCCAGCGCACCCGTGCGTCCCTGATCGTCAACGGATTCTCCCGATCTCCGGTGTACACCTGAATCGTCCCGTCCCGAAGCCTTGCCTCTGACTCCACATAGTCAAAAAACGACAGCGCGTCAAAGCTGCTGTCCCCGCAGGTCTCCAGGTAATCATCCAGAATCGAGCGCTCCGCGTCGCTGAGCGACTCGTTCAGCACCTGCTCCTGCTCCTCCTCCGAAAGCGTCAGAAGCTCATAGCGCACCTCGAAGGGGAATTTCCCCGCAAGGTCTTCATAAGCCGACGCATCCACCGGCACGTCGTCATGCTCCGCGGCGAACGCGCGCACAACCTCATTCGGATCAATATTTTCCATATGATCCCGGATATACCGGTATTACTCCTTTATCTCCGTGTTCCGGAACCTCGCCGAAGAGACGCTTACAGCACTAAGAGGCTGGAGCTTCTCAGCCCCCGCCGCCTGATAAACCTGTACTTTCTTTCGCCTGCGTTCCTCCTCCAGAAGCTCCTGGAGCCGTTCTTCCGCCTCCGCGCAGCTGTTCTCCGTCTGCTCCAGCTTCTCCATCCTCTCCTTCGACATAGAGTGAATATCCTGAAGCTTTCGGTAAAATATCTCACGGACCTGAGAGTCCGCCCGCTACACAGCTGTCCAGAAGATAAGAAAGAGAAACACATTCATCGCCAGCATGATCACAAGGACCACCAGCCATTCCCAACTCATATACAGCTTCCTTTCTCATCTGCTGTCTTTGCTGTCAGAATCCATATGACTGACAGCCGTTATATATCATTATGTTAATACATCCATCTTAAAAAATCAATACTTTTTTCCAAACAGGAAAAATCTGACCACCGGAATTCTCCGGATCAGCGCAATCAGCACTGCAGTAATCACGCTCATCACGGCAAATGCTGCCAGGCTGTAGAGCAGACCCTCCAGGGTCCAGAAGCTGTACACGGTTCCGGAGCGATTCAGGATAGCGGCAAAGTGATAGTGCACCACATAGATTTCCAGTGTATACTGTCCCAGCCATGCAAGCCTTTTTTTGACCGGGTTCGGCTTCCACTCAGCGACAAGCTGGATGAGCCAGAAGCATCCGAGGAACGAAGCGAAGGTCTGCACCAGCAGCATACTGGCGCTGCTCACCGTCACCAGATCGAAGGACGCCGCCATCATAATGAAAACCCCACCACCGATCCAGGCCAAGGTTCCGCGCCGCCATTTCGGGACCGCACGCCGTGTGATTTCCGGATGCGCCCCGACAAAGTACGCCGCCGTGTAATAAGGAAGATACGTGATCTGAAGCGATGGGCTCAAGAATGTCACCCCTTTCAGATACGCCAGCAGCGAGACCATACAGCCGAGCAGCCAGATGAACCAGAAGCCCCACTCTGCGCCGATCTTCGCCTGCACCCACATGGCGATATACGCCATCGCAGTGAAGAGAAACAGGATCATCAGGAACCAGAGGCCGTAGTCGAGCTGAAACAGCGCTGTTTTCAGAGCCTTTGGCACGCTGGTGATATGCTGCAGAATGAGCCAGGAAAAGAAAGGCACAAGATAGGCGACCGCCCTTTTCCCGATACGCCTCCCGAGTCCGGCGAGCGTCTCCACCTTTCTCCCGGCCCCGCAGAGGTAGCCGCTGATCAGAAAGAACAGCGGCATCTGCAGCGATTTGATCATATCGTACAGGAAAGGATCCGTCATGTGATTGTGCACCTGTACATGGCCGAACATTACAAGCAGGATCGCAATCCCCTTTAAACTGTCAAGCGATTCATTTCTCTTACTCATATCTCTTTACCACCACAACAGATAGACCAGCGTCAGGCCCAGACCAATGATCGCCAGCATCAGGCCGAAGGAAAGGCTCACACTGATCATACGGTTCGTCTTGTGTATGACTTCTTCCCACTCTGCAAAGCGCACAACAAAGGAGCTTCGGATCGGCCTGCGGCGCAGTATCGTGCGGTTCAGTACGGCGGCGAGACGATCGAGCAGCGTGCCCGCCACGCGCGAGAAACGGGATCCGATCAGATAGACATGCCGTTCGGTCGCGCTTCTGTGCGTCGTACTCCGGAAAAACACGAGTACATAGTCCATCAGATAATCACAGGCGCGACTGAGCAGCGCTGTAAAACTCATCAGCCCCTTCAGAAACGCTTTGACCAGGTACAGCCGGTCCAGAATCCCGCAGGCAATACCGCCAAGATTCATTCCACCACGCAGCAGTGTCTTCGTGAGTGTCAGCCGATCCACGAGTCCGCAGACAAAGCCGCAGACTGCCACCGCACCCTTCTGGAACAGCGGCCGGTATACGCGATCCTCCAGGTCGAGCCACGCGGGCCAGAGATCCTTATAATATGTTCTTCCCGATTCGTCCCTGCCCATCAGAAATCTCCGGATAACCCCAAAATATACGATGGCGCCGATCGTCAGGGAAATGAGCGCTCCCTGCAGGTTCGTCCAGGAGAAATAGTGCACCGCATGCTCCGGCGAAGTCCCGTGCAGGAAGCCCTGCGCCAGATCCGCGATCCGGTTCATCGTCAGATACGGGAAAAATCCCATGATCAGAAGCAGCATCGCCGGGACAAGCAGAGCAGACGCACTCTCCTTATTCATATAGTTCTTCCTGGCGTCATACTCCTCCTGTCGCTCCGGATTCTTCTCGAGGAAAACCGCGACAAAGAGCTTCGTCATATAGGCGACGGTCATGCCGCCTGTGAGCAGGAATATCCACTCGACGCCGCGCACCCAGAGCGAGGAGCGCCCGAGCTCCGCGAGTTCCTCCGCATATTCGACAATACTCTCATGCAGCAGCGTCTTGCTGACATAGCCGCTGAAGCCGGGTACGCCGCCGATACTCAGCGCCCCTGTCAGGAAAATACCGGCGAGCAGCGGCTTCTTCCGGCCAAAACCGCGGATCTCATTGAGATTCAGCTTATGCAGGTTCATGTAGACGACGCCCGCCGCCATGAAGAGGATCAGCTTGATCGTCGAGTGATTGACCATATGAAGAATCGTCCCGCGCACCGCGAGCGCATTCTCCTCGCCGAGCAGCTCCATCATCCCTGTACCGACCAGGATGAAACCGATCTGCGACATGGACGAGCAGGCCAGCGTCCGCTTGAAATCGACGGAAAAGACCGCAAGCAGCGCGCCGCCGAACATGGTGACGACGCCAAAACCGAGGATCAGAAGGCCCCAGCTCTCGTCATAGCGGAATACCTCCGTGCAGACAATCAGGATACCAAAGACTCCGGTCTTGGTCAGAATCCCGGACAATAAGGCGCTGGCCGGGGCCGGAGCGACCGGATGGGCCTTCGGCAGCCAGACATGCAGCGGGAACATACCCGCCTTCGCGCCGAAGCCGAACAGCAGGCAGCCACCCGCCGCGTAGATCTGCATCTGCTCCTCCTGCCAGACCGCCGCGACCGCATCATAAAGCTCCGACATCCGAAGCGTCCCCGCCGCGTCATAGAGGAGGATCAGTCCCATCAGCATGACAAGGCCACCGATGACCGCGATCGCGAGATAGATCTCACCCGCTTTCATCGCCTTTTCCGTCTCGTCGTGGACGACCCAAACATAGGAGGCCAGAGACATCACCTCAAAGAACACAAAGGTCGTATACAGATCCCCCGACAGGAATACGCCCATGGTCACGCCGAGCGTCAGCAGGTAGAAAAAGTAGTAGCGATTCCGGTTCCGGTAGTGTCCGAAGTACTCCCGCGAAAATACGCCCGTCCCCAGCCACATGAAGGCCGCAATCACGCCATAGACCACCCGAAAACCGTCCAGTTTCAGATAGATGCCCTGTCCGCAGAAGCCTGCGAGCAGAAATTCCTGCTCCCCGCCCCGGAAGTATGTGGCCGCAGCCGCCAGCATCAGGCCGAACTCCGCCGCCACCGCGAGCTGAACAACGCGGTCGCGCGCAGCCTTGCTGCGCCGGCCCGTCAGATAGCTGACGAAGGCCGCCGCAAAGGGGAACCACACCGTATGAAATAACATCACGTTTCCTGACATTGGCTTCTCCTCACTTTTGGCTAATTCCCGCCTGGTGCGGGTCAGAACCCCCCGTTTGCGATGCTCTGCAGGACGTCCAGCAGCGGCCCGGAGTGCAGACCGAGTACCAGGGTCGCGACGGCGAAGACCGCGAGCGGCAGACACATCTCCCAGTTCGGGTCCGTGACCTCCGGGTGCGGGGTGACACTGCCCCGGTCCGGGAAGAAGGCGCGGACAACCACCGTGAAGACGTAGATCGCGGTCATCAGCGCAGCGTAGAGCAGGACGCCGACCACGGCGTAGGCATAAGGGATCTCGCGCGCGGTCTCGACGGCTGCCATCGCGATACACCACTTACTGATGAAGCCCCCGAAGAGGGGGATGCCCGCAAGCGAACAGCTGAAGATGACGAAGGTGCCGAAGGTGAAGGGCATCCGCCGTCCCAGGCCATTCAGCTCATCGATATACTCGATACCACTCTGATGCAGGACCGCTCCTGAGCAGAAAAAAGCGCCGATCTTCATGACCGCATGGACAACCATGTGACACATGGCGGCCAGCAGCCCGGCCGGGCTCATCATTGTCACGCCCATGATGACATAGGACAGATTACTGATCGTCGAATAGGCGAGACGGCGCTTAAAATGCGTCTCCTTAACCGCCATCGTCGAGCCGTAAATGACACTGATCATTGCGATGCTCATGACCGCAAAATGCGCCCAGGTTCCACGCAGAAAATCCGTCCCGAAGCTGTAGTAAGTCAGACGCATCAGCGCGAACGCACCCGATTTCACGACCGCGACAGCGTGGAGCAGTGCGGTCACCGGCGTCGGCGCCACGGAGGCCTTCGGCAGCCAGCCCGAGAAGGGAAATATTGCGGCCTTGACACCAAAACCAAGGAAGGCCAGCACATATACAAGCAGGATCAGCTGGACATTGCCGCCGACCTTCTCCATGTCGAGTACGCCGCCCAGGACGAAGTTCGTCGTCGTCCCGTACAGGATGAGGAATACGAGCCCGATGAACGCAAAGGCCGCGCCGCCGATCGAATAGTAGAGATAGGTCCGGCTCGCGCGCAGCGCCTTCCTGGTCATCGGATGCATCACAAGGTAAACGCTCACCAGCGTCAGCAGCTCATAGAACAGATACATGGTCACGAGATCCTCCGACATCGCAATGCCGAGCGTCACCCCGTAGGTCATCGTATAGCAGGCGAAAAAGCTGGTCGTACGTTCCTCGTGGCGCATATACTCGAAGGCATAGAGCGTCGCAAGCGGCCACAGCGCCGCGATCAGGCAGGTAAACACACTGCCCAGTCCGTCCAGCCGAAGAGAAAAAGTCATATTTCCGGTCAGGTGGAACAACACGAAGTTCGTCTCCGGACGCCGCAGGACGCAGGCGAAAGCCAGCGCTGAGGTAGCAAGCACCAGGATCTCGATCAGCAGATTTCTCTTTTTATCAGGCAGCCGCAGCAGCGGCATCAGTGCGCCGCCCACGATCGGAAGCGCGATCGCAAGCGCAAGACAGGCACTGTTCATCATCGCACCTCCTTACAGGACCGCGGAAGCAATATTCTGGATGAATCCGATCAGCGTGCCCGGGAACATGCCGAGCAGCAGCGTCGCCGCTGCATAGAGGATCATCGGAACCGTCATCAGCGCGTTCACCTCATGCTTCTTCACGTCTGCATAGTCAAAGTCCGCCCCCGGGAAGAAGGCCTGAATCGACAAAATCAGCAGATATCCCGCTGTCAGCAGCGCGCTCAGCAATAATACAACCGGTCCAAGCCAGGTGAAGACGCCGGTGCCAGAGCCAAGCGATCCCACGGCCAGGTACCACTTGCTGACAAATCCGGAGAACGGCGGGATACCGACGAGACCGAGCGAGACGATCGTGAAACACCACATCGTCACCGGCATCTCCTTACCGATGCCGCGCAGCTCGTCGACCCGCGTCCGGTGCGTATTGTAAATAATCGCGCCTGCGCAGAGGAAGAGGCAGTCCTTGATCACGCTGTGGAAGATAAAATGCGCAAGTCCCCCAACGAAACCGTCCACTGTCAGCGTCGCCAGGCCAAACATGATGTAGGAAACCTGGCTCACGGATGAATAGGCCAGACGCTTTTTCAGGAGCTGCTCCTTGTAGGCCATCATGGAACCCATGAAGACCGTGATCAGCGCCAGCGTCAGCCAGGTGTACTGCACCCAGGTCCCGCGCAGGAAATCCGCGCCGACCATGTAGAAGACCACGCGCACGACCGCCAGCACACCGGCCTTCGTGATCACGCCGGAGAGCACCGCGCTTGCCGGGGCCGGAGCGACCGGGTGGGCCGTCGGCAGCCAGCCGTGCATGGGAAACATACCGGCCTTCGTGCCGAAGCCGACGATGATCAGCAGCAGCACAAAGAGCGTCATTCCCGTCGTTCCTGTGTAAGAGACTGTCCCCGCGCTCAGATAGCCGCCCGGCGTAAAGCTGCCGGTGAGCCCGTTCGCGAAGAGATAAAAGATGCCGAACAACGCGGTGAAAGCGCCGCCAATCGAATAGAACAGATATTTCAGGCCCGCCATGACTGCCTCGTGCGACATATTGTGCAGCACGAGCGGCAGCGAGGTCAGCGTCATCATCTCGAAACAGAGATACAGCGTCACCAGATTGCCCGCCTGGTCGAGCGCGAGCAGCACGCCCAGCACGATCAGGTAAAAGCCAAAATAGCGGTCCTCATTTTCCTCGTGCTTCATGTACTCGAAGGCAAAGACGCCGCCCAGCGTCCAGGCCGCCACGGTCATCCCCATAAAGAGCCGCGCAAGTCCGTCAAGGCGGAAGGTCAGCGAAATTGTGTCCGTCAGCCGCCAGACTGTGAGTTCATAATCCGGTGAACATATCAGTCCCACCGCCAGCAGCGCAGTCAGCGCCATCACCAGGAAAATCCCGACACACTTGAGCCTGCGATTCTGTATTTTTCCCCGTCGCAGCAGGAGAAACAGGCCTGACAGCACCGGCAGCAGGATCGCCGCCCCAAACATCCATGTAATCATCATTTCCTTTGTCCCTCCTTATGCAAACATCTCTATCCCGGCCCGTATCAGGTCGGTAATCGGCTGGGAGAAAAGCCCCAGACCAAAATTCATCAGAATCAATGCTACCAGCGCGCCGATTCTCCCGGGCGTCGGGTGAATACGCACATCCTTATATTCCTCCGGCGCGCCGACCGGCGTATAGATCCGCACGACCGTGTGCAGGAAATAGATCGTGTTCAGGATCGTACTGACCTCCAGCACGATCAGCGTCGGCAGCATCTTTCTCTGGGAGCCGTCGATCGCTGCCGTCGCGAAGAGCAGCTTCGAGATAAAACCGGCCAGCGTCGGGATACCCACCATCGAGAGGCTGCCGATCAGAAAAGCGGCACCGGCGAGCGGATTGCGGAAGGCCGCGCCCTGCAGCGCCGGGTAGACGCGTTTCCTCCCCGAAGCTTCATTGAGTCCCTTCGCGGAGAGGAAGAGCAGCGACTTTGTGACCGCGTGCGTCAGGATATGAAACACCGCCGCGACCATCCCCGCCTCCGTCGCAAGACCGATACCCATGTAAATATAACCAATCTGGGCGACCGACGAATAGGCGATCATCCGGTAGATTTCCTTTGCCATAATCGCGGACACCGAACCCATGATCATACCGACCAGGCCGAAGACAAAGAGTACATTCACAATCTTGCTCTGCACGATGAGGTCAAAGCCGATCACACAGTAAAAGATCTTGATCAGCAGGAAGATATAACTCTTCGAAACGAGCGACGACAGGATCGCGCTGCTCGAAATCGTGGCGTAACCGTAGGCGTCCGGCATCCAGGAGTGGAAGGGATAGAGCCCACTTTTGATCGCGAGGCCGACCGTGCAGAAGCTGATGATCACGAGCAGTGGAACCTGGTACTGCCCGCTCGCCGCCAGCTCCAGAATCTCCACGTGGATATATTCCATCAGCAGATTCCCGGTGACGCCGTAGAGCATCGCGATGCTGATCAGGAAGAGACCGGAACCGATCAGGCTCATGATCATATAGCGCGTCGCCGCGATCAGCGAACGCCCACTCTCCCGGATCATAATCAGGCCACAGGTCGAAATCGTGTTGATCTCCACAAACACATAAGCCGTGAAGAGATCATTCGTGTAGAGAATCGCAAGCAGCGAACTCAGTAGCAGATCAACCAGAATAAAATAGAGATTTACCTTATCCTCCGCAATGTCCGTGAAGATCAGATCCATGCCGCCAAGCAGGGAACAGAGCACGACCAGCGAAAAGACCGTCGCGAGCAGCGATTCCAGGAGGCCCGCCCGCAGCTCATTGCCCCACGGGGCTGGAAAACGCCCCATCGTGTAAGTAAATCCCGTGCCTGTGAAAAGGATATAGAGCAGCGTCACGAAGGATAAAAGCGCCACGAGAGACACGATGAACAGCGTCACGCGCTTCGCCCCTTTTCCTTTCAGCGGCGTCGAGATAATTCCGGCGACCATGCACAGGACGATCGAGAAACAGGGGAAATTCTGAACAAAATTCATTTCAGCTCCTCCCTCTGCATCCGGATCAGAATCTCATCCAGGTCCAGCGAGTGATAGCGCCGGTACATGCGCACCGTCAGCGCCAGCATCAGCGCCGTCACACTGACGGACACGACGATGCCGGTCAGCACCAGGCCGCTCGGAATCGGATTGATATAGTATTCCGCATCGGTCACGCCATTCTCCACGATCGGTGCCGCGCGCCCCTCGATATATCCCATCGCCGCCAGAAAGAGGTACACCGAAGTATCCATGATATTGAGGCCGATGATCTTCTTGATCATATTCCGGTGAAGCAGCAGCGTCGTGAAGCCGATGCCAAAGAGAATCACCGCCGCGACCTCCTCCACATTCAGCGCAAGGTTCGGTCCCATCTCACATTCCCCCTCTCCGAAACAGCGCGAAAAAGCAGTACATCGTACAGGCCACTTCAAGTCCGACGAAAATATTGATCGGCAGCAGCATACCCGCGCTCAGGATATTGCCCGCCGTGCCGGTCCCGAAGAGGCTCGCGATCCCGTTCGCTCCCGTATAGAAATAATAAATCATCGTAATACTGTACAGTGTCAGCGCGCCGACCTTCACACAGTCGTAGGTCTTTTCGTTGAAGAAGCGCTGCGTCCGGTGGAAACCGAAGGTCGTCACATACAGAATCAGCCCCGCGCCGATCACCGCGCCGCCCGAGAAGCCGCCGCCCGGTGAAAGATTTCCATTTAAAATAATATAGACGCCAAAGAGAAAAATGACCGGCGTCAGGACCTTCGTGACCTGCTGCAGGATCGCGTCCGGCTTCGGCTCGTACTTCCAGTCCGTCTCCTTCGCCTTCTCGATGTCGTCGCGCCGTCTGCGCAGCAGCACGATCACACAGGTCGCCGCGACAAACAGCACGCAGGTCTCCCCAAAGGTATCAAAACCGCGGTAGCTCAGAATCATATTCGTAACCATATTGACCGCGCCGACCTCCTCCAGGCCCTGCTCAACGTAGCGCTGTGAGACTTCATTATTCGCAGGGGCGTTCGCGTCGCCGACAGCCGGCATCCACGACACTGCATACAGCAGCGCCGCGATCAGCAGCAGACAGAGCGCCACCGAGCCGAGCCGGTAGACCACCCGAAAAGCTCTCATCTCCGTGTTGCGCTCCACATCGTCGAGATAGCGCTCGACCCGCGCGCGGTCGATCCGATCCGGATCATAGACTGACTCGCCCTTGAGCTCTTCCTCGCGCAGGGGCTTCATCTCCATCTTTCCTTCCAGTGGATCCGTTTCCCCGTTTATCCAGCGGAGCAGGCGCCGGAAACGACTGTTTTCATAATTATCCCTGACTCTGCTCATCCTTTTCCTCTCCCTCACTACCATGCAGCGCCTGAATCTTCCGCAGCGTCACAAAGAACAGAATACTGCTCACGCCCGCGCCGACGGCTGCCTCCGTGATCGCCAGATCCGGCGACTCCAGCAGAAACCAGATCACCGACATGACCAGACTGTAGGACATAAAGACGATCACCGATATCAGATAATTTTTGATGAGACTGACCGAGATCGCGCAGAGAATCAGGAAAATCAGCAATATGATTTTAAAAGTCTCCATCGTCCGGCACCTCGCATTCTTCCTCCAGATGCTCGTTCGTCAGCACCTCCATCTGGCCGATCATATGGCTCGAGACCGGGCCAGCCAGCCAGAAAAAGGCGATGATCAGCGCGAGCTTCAGCGTTCCGAGATTCAGCCCGCTCAAGATCATCAGGCCGATGATGATGAACAGAATACCCAGCGAATCTCCCATCGCCGCGGCATGCATCCGGTTCAGTACATAGTGGAAGCGGTAGACTCCGAACACGGCCACGCACAGCGTCAGAAGACCGATTACAATAAAAATACCGCCCACCGCCAGCTGTATCCAGGCAATCATTCGTCGTCATCCTCCTTCCTCTCGTCCGTCTCCTTGATCAGCAGCTCGCCGCGCTGCTTCTTCTCGCGGTAAGCCCCCTCGTAAATCTTGGTCAGCACGATAACCGCCAGGAAGCTGATCATCGCGTAGATCAGACAGACATCATAGAGATAGCTCTCCCGCATATAGAGAGCCAGCATCGCGATCTCCACGATCGTCATCGTTCCGATCATGTTGATCGACACGATCCGGTCGCCAAGCCGCGGTCCCAGGATCGCGCGCAGCAGACACAGGATAATCAGCACGGCGATCACGATCATGCAGAAAAGCAGAAAACTGTGATAAATCTCCTCATACATCTATTCCACCGCCTCCATCCGCTTCAGAAGCTTCACAAACACGGAAGTCTCCAGATCTGTATCAAAGTCAGAGTCCAGGCAGTGCACGTAAAAATCCGCCCCCTCGAGGCCGACCGTGATCGTCCCCGGCGTCAGCGTGATCGAATTTGCCAGGATGACCCGTGCACTCTCCGTCTTCAGATCCGTCTTAAAATGCACGATCCGCGGCTCCACCTGGTAGACCGGCGTGACGATGTAGTGCAGCACCTGCCGGTTCGCTTTCAGGATCTCCGCGATCAGGGTGACGATATACTCCGCCACCAGCGGCGTCAGCTTCAGCAGACGGATATCCTTCCGGACACTGTAGCCGAGAAATCTGCAGCAAAAAAGAAAGAGCGCACTGCAAAGGGCGATCCCAATCAGCAGGATCTCCAGAGTCACTCTTCCATTGAAAATAATCCACAAAAGCAGAAACGCGATGTACATAAAGCCACTCCCTATTCTTCGCTCATTATATACTGATTTTTCAAAACAGGCAATCCGCTTTTGCGGTTGAATCTTTGTTTAAATCTTGCTACTATAATGACAGGAGAGGAAAGGGGGTATATACTATGAAGCTTGGTTTTGTCGGAGCCGACCACGAGGTCACCGGGAGCTGTCACTACGTGGAGGCCTGTGGGAAAAATATTCTGATCGACTGCGGGATGGAACAGGGGCGGGACGCCTACGTCAATCAGGACATTCCGGTTCCCATCCACCACATTGACTATGTGCTGCTGACGCACGCGCACATCGACCACTCGGGGCGCCTGCCGCTTTTATATAAGGAGGGTTTCCGCGGAGACATCATCTCCACCTTCGCCACCAGCGACCTGTGCAGCATCATGCTGCGTGACAGTGCGCACATCCAGGAGTTTGAGGCGGAATGGCGCAACCGCAAGGCGAAGCGCGCGGGCGAGCCGGAGTATGTACCGCTCTACACGATGGAGGACGCGCTCGGGGCGATCAGCCGCTTCCATCCCTGCGACTATGAACAGAAGATCGATCTCTGCCCCGGGATTCAGGCACGTTTCCGCGACGTGGGACATCTGCTCGGCTCGTCCTCCGTCGAACTGTGGATTACCGAGGGAGACATTTCAAGAAAGCTCGTCTTCTCCGGCGACATCGGAAATATCAACCAGCCGCTGATCCGGGATCCGCTCCCCACCGAGACGGCGGACTACGTGATCATGGAGTCCACCTACGGAGACCGCGTCCACAACGCGCCGCCCGATTACGCCACAGAGCTCGCGGCGGTGATCAGCCGGACGCTGAAGCGCGGCGGCAACCTGGTCATCCCGGCCTTCGCGGTCGGCCGGACGCAGGAGCTGCTCTATTTTATCCGCGATATCAAGGAACGAAAGCTCGTGGACATTGATTTCCCGGTCTACGTGGACAGCCCGCTGGCGATCGAGGCCACTTCCATTTTCAATAAAAATTACCAGTCCTGCTTCGACGAGGAGGCGATGGCACTCGTGCGAGCAGGCATCAATCCGATCCGCTTCGCGGGTCTGCACCTCGCGGTCTCAAGCGAAGAATCCAAGGCGATCAACTTCGACAAGACACCGAAGGTCATCATCTCTGCCTCTGGCATGTGCGAGGCCGGGCGCATCAAGCACCATCTGAAGCACAATCTCTGGCGGCCGGAATGCACGGTACTCTTCGTCGGCTATCAGGCAAACGGCACGCTGGGCCGCTCGCTGCGCGAGGGCGCGGAGCGTGTGAAGCTGTTCGGGGAGACAATTGAGGTAAAGGCTGAGATCCGGAACCTGGAGGGCATCAGCGGACACGCCGACCGGAACGGCCTTCTGAAATGGGCGAGCGCCTTCTCGCCCGCGCCAAAGATGGTCTTCGTCGTCCACGGAGACGACGAAGTGTGCGAGCACTTTGCCGAAAGTCTGAATAAGGAATACGGTCTCGCCGCCTGTGCACCCTTCTCCGGCGCGATCTTTGATCTGGCGGCAGACGCCTGGGAGAAAGAGGCTCAGCCCGTGCCCGCCGCGGAGAAGCCTGCGGCGAAGCGGAAGTCCGACGCCTACGCGCGGCTTCTTGAGGCCGGCAAGCGGCTCCTGCAGGTCATCTACCGCAACGAAGGCGGCGCGAACAAGGATCTCGCGAAATTCACCGGCCAGATCAACTCGCTGTGTGATAAGTGGGATCGATAAGACTTTTATAATATTATATGTATATGATACAAAACCGGTCCTAACAGGGCGGGCAGTAAATTGCCCACCCTGATTTTCCGGTCAAAGAGCAGGTTCACGCCCACGCCGAAGATCAGCACCGAACCGACCGCGGACAGGTCCGTGATCAGCGCGTCGCTGAGGAATGGCGCGATCAGCGTCGCGGCCAGCGTGATGCCGCCCTCCCAGATCGCGATCGGAATCGCGGAGAAGAGACTACCGACGCCGAGCGTCGAGGCGAAGACAATCACGATCGCGAAGTCCAGCGCCGACTTGATGATCAGCATATTCGCATCGCCATTCAGCCCGTCCTCGAGCGCGCCGACGATCGCCATCGCGCCCACGCAGATCACGAGCGAGGTCGTCACGAAGGCCTCCACAAAGCGGGCGTTCTGCTCCGCGTGCACTTTCTGCTTCAGCCATTCCCCGAACTGCTCCAGCTTTTCCTCGATATTCAGAAACTCCCCGACGAGGCCGCCGAGCGTCAGCGACAGCACGAGCAGCAGCGTCCCCTGCGAACCCAAGCTCCCATCCTCCACGGTCAGCATGCCCTGCAGCGCGCCCACGATGCCGACAAAGATCGTCGCCATGCCGAGCGCCTGCATCATGATATCCTGGTAGCGCTGCTTCATGCCGCCGCGCACGACCAGACCGATGCCGCCTCCCGCGAGCACCGCAATCACATTGATAATCGTTCCTAAACCTTTCATAACCACTACTCCTGCTCTACCACCTGCAGATAACTGCTGATACAGTACAGCGTCTGCCCGTTATATTCTACTCTGGACCAGCCCACATCGGAGACACCCGTGCGGACGATCACCTCGCCATTGTAAAGCTGCGCGATGACCTCCGAGGGGTCCTCGACACTCGGGCGGTTGCGGAGGTTCGTAACCTCCTTTGCCGTCACATTCTCGCTGACCGTCGTAAACTTTGTCTTAAAACCGTCGTCGTCCACTTCTTCCACCGCCGGGGTATAGCTGAGATCCGTTGTCAGATAGCTGGACACCGCATAGAGCGTCTCTCCATTATAAGTAAGCCGCGACCAGCCGTTATTTCCCTTTCCGGTGCGCGCCGCGACCTCGCCGTTCTGCAGCTGCGCCACAATATTGCTGCTGTCAGTCTGGTCCATCGTACTGCGCAGGTTCGTCACGTCCTTCGCCGTCACCTGCTCGTCCACTTCCTCGAAGGTCACGCCGACCTCCGGGTCCGCCTCGACATACTCCGCCGCGCTCTCGTCCTGCGCAGCCGCGGACTCACTGTAGCCAAAATACGCAATATCGAGATCCACATAGCCGTCAATCCCCGGTACGGAGCCCATATTGGTATACTGCCACATCACATACTCCCCATCATAGTCCGGCTGATCGGTCGAATAAGAAGAATACTGCGCCACCCAGATACGGTACTGCAGCTCGAGCTCGTCCGTCTGCCAGAGCAGATTGTCCGCAAGCTCATTGCGCGCCGCGTAGAACATGCCCGTATAGCCCTGCTCTTCGATCTCCTCCAGGAATACGACGGCGAGGTTCGAACGCTCCTCCACGCTCAACTCCGTCTGTCTGCTCGACTCGCTCTGAAAACCCTCGCAGTTGTAAGCCACCGGATAGGTGATCGGGTAACCGGCCAGAAGCCCCGCTGTCCACTCGGCTTCCTCACGGGCCTCCTCCTCCGTGACCGCGGTCGAGAAGAAATAAGCGCCGAGCTGAATGCCATTTGCCGCCGCTTCCTGCAGATTATAGCGGGCGCAGGCGTCCTCGGCAATCTCTCCGCCGCTCAGCGTGCGGTAGCCCACGCGCACCATGGCAAAATCGACGCCGGAGGCCGCGACCTGCTCCCAGTCAATCGTTCCCTGGTATCCGGACACGTCGATACCCACCGTGATCTCATCCGTCTCGCTGGCGATCTCCTTCACAGTGCTGATCGCTGTCTCCACGCCTTCTTCCGCCTCGACAAGCGTCTGCGGGTCCTCTTCTTCTGTCTCCTCATCGGCCGCCTCTTCCTGTGTTTCGATCGCTTCCGCGACCGATTCTTCCTCCGTCTTCTTTCCACCGAAGAAAAGGAACCAGGCCGCAAGCAGCAGAAGCACTGCTCCCAGCGTCGCCAGAAAAGCGGTTAAAATCGTACGGTTTCGTTGCCTTTTCCCTGACATAATCCTGCCTCCCTGACAGGCAAAAGTCGATTGCTGTCGGCAATCGCCGCCTGCATTTGCAATGTTACCACATTTTTTTCATATAGGAAAGCCATAAAAATCACCATTACAGGAGATACTGATTTCTGAATGGAAAGGGGGATCGAAAAATATGAAGATTCTGTTCTTTGACACCAAAAACTACGACCGGGAATCCTTCACGAGGGAGCTTACCGGTCAGCCGGGCATCGAAGTGAAATTTCTGAAGACGGAGCTTGCGCCCGTCACCGCCCGTCTCGCGCAGGGCTACGACGCCGTCTGCGCCTTCGTCAACGCGGACATCAGCCGCGGGACGATCGAGGTATTGCATGGCTGCGGAGTAAGGCTGCTTCTCCTGCGCTGCGCCGGTTTCAACAATGTGGATCTCGACGCGGCCGCGGACTGCGGCATCCGTATTTTCCGCGTTCCCGGCTACTCTCCCGAAGCAGTCGCCGAGCACGCGATGGCGCTCGCACTCAGTGTGAACCGGCACCTTCACAAGGCCTATGTGAAGGTGCGGGAAAACGACTTCAGCCTTGGCTCCCTGATGGGCATCAATTTCCATCAGAAGACCGCGGGCATCGTCGGCACGGGAAAGATCGGCGCGGCGATGGCCCGGATCTGCCATGGCTTCGGCATGAAGGTCATTGCCTATGACGTACATCAGAATCCGGAGCTTATGGATTTCGCGACCTACGTGGAGCTCGACGAGCTGCTGGCTGCGAGTGATCTCATCTCCCTGCACTGCCCGCTCACGGACAGCACCTACCATATGATTAACACGGAGAGCATCCGGAAGATGAAGGACGGTGTGATCCTTGTCAACACTTCCCGCGGCGCGCTGGTGAAGACCGACGACCTGATCGAGGGCATTCGCGCACATAAGTTCTTCGGCGTGGGACTCGACGTCTACGAGGAGGAGGGGCCGAACGTCTTCGAGGACCGCTCTGATGAGATCCTGGAGCACTCCGTCACCGCCAGGCTTCTCTCCTTCCCGAACGTGATGATTACCTCGCACCAGGGCTTCTTCACGCGGGAGGCGCTGTCGGCCATCGCCCGGACAACGCTGGAAAATGTGCACACTTTCGAGCATGGCGGCAGCTCGCCGAACGAGGTGAAATGAAAATATGTAACTTTCTTTGAAAAGTCGTTTGATTTTTTTGCATGTTTTCTCAAAAACTCCCTTGAAAAAGTTTGCACTTCTTACTATACTATAGAAAAGGGAGTATTCTGAATTATGCTGAGAAGAAAAATCGAGCAAAAACTGACAGATTGGAAAAACACGCCAGACCATAAGCCTCTTATTATAAAAGGCTGCAGGCAGTGTGGGAAAACCTTCTCCGCACTGGATTTTGCGTATAAAAATTATGAACATGTTGTATATCTGAATTTTTTTGAGAATCCGGATTATGCGGCCGCCTTTTCCGGTTCGCTGGAAATTGATCATCTTGTGATGATGCTCTCCGCTTTACTCGGAAAGGACGCTGTTTTTGAAGCCGGACGGACCATACTGGTGCTGGATGAGATTCAGGATTGTCCGGAAGCCAGGACTGCGCTCAAGTTTTTCCGAACGGATGGGAGATACGATGTGATCGGGACCGGCTCTCTGCTGGGAGTAAAGGGATATGGCCGGGAACCGCGCTCCATCCCCGTCGGCTCAGAAACCATCGTTGACATGTATCCGCTGGATTTTGAGGAATTTCTGTGGGCAAACGGCGTCTCCGCCGAAATGGTGGAGCTGCTGAGCCAATGTCTGGAGACCGAGACACCTGTCCCGGAAGCGCTGCACCAGCGGATGCGGCAGCTTCTTCTTCAGTATACTGTTGTCGGTGGAATGCCGGACGCCGTCCAGACGTTTGTCGATACCAAGCAGATGGATGAGGTGCTCCGTATCCAGCGGGATATCATACGCTCCTATGAGGACGATATGGTAAAATATGCAGAACGCAAAGATAAATCGCGTATCAAAGAATGCTTCCAGTCCATACCCAGGCAACTCAGCAAGGAGAATAAAAAATTTCAGTATTCTGTTGTAAAAAAAGGCTCCACTGCCTCAAAATATATCGGCAGCCTGCAGTGGATCGAGGACGCCGGTATCATTTCCAGATGTCATAATCTCTCCATTACAGAGCTTCCGCTCGATGGAAATGCGGAAGAAGACGTCTTTAAAGTTTACATGAAGGATTGCGGACTGTTTGTCAGCATGCTGGAGGACGGGACGCAGTTTGACATTCTTCAGGGCAGGCTTTACGGTTATAAAGGTGCTGTTTTTGAAAATCTGGTGGCTGATATTTTTTCCAAAATGGGAAAAAAACTGTATTATTACCACAAAGACAGCGGTCTGGAACTGGATTTTGTGATTCGTTACAAAGGAGAATGCACGCCCGTCGAAGTGAAGGCTGCCACTGGAAACGCGAAGAGCCTGCGGACAGTTCTGCGCCATCCTGAGAAATACCATATCCGTCATGCCATAAAACTCGGTGATTACAACGTCGGAAAATCAGAGGCAGTGCTGACCCTGCCTCTGTACATGGCGTTTTTATTGCGGACACCCTGAGCAATTTCCGTCACTTCACCGCGATCGCTTCTACCTCGCAGAGCACTCCTTTGGGGAGATCACGCACCGCCACGCAGCTGCGGGCCGGTTTAGAGATGAAGTATTTTGCATAGACCTCGTTGAAGGCAGCGAAATCCGCGATGTCCGCCAGGAAGCAGGTCGTCTTGACCACCTTGTCATAACCGCTTCCTGCGGCCTCAAGGATCGCACCAACATTCTTGCAGCTCTGCTCCGCCTGCGCCGCGATACCCTCCGGGATGTTTCCCGTGGCCGGGTCTACCGGAATCTGACCCGAACTGTAGATCATGCCGTTCACCTCGTACGCCTGCGAATAGGGTCCGATCGCCCCGGGGGCTTTTTCTGTCGCAATAATGTTCATAGCTATGTTCCTCCTGTTATGTATTTCTTATTCTGATCCAGGTACATTTTACCGCAGCTTTGAGGGTTTCGCAAGTTTCCCTTGCGGGAAATGATTTTCTTCCTTATACTGGTGTCATGAGAAAATTTGTGCTTATACTTGCCGCAGGCCTTTTGCTGACCGGCTGCGGCCTGTCCGACATTACCGAATATGTGCAGCGCTTCCGTGGGAACAGTACGCAGTCCCAAACGCAGGAGAGCAGGGTCTCTGAACAATCCACGCAGGAAAACGAAGAGGCAGAGACGTCCGCGGAGGAAGACATGACGGAAGTGGAGATTCCGGAGGAAACCACAGAAGATTCCGTGGAAATCTCCCCGGAAATGGAAGCCATCGCCGCGTCTATCCTCTCGTCCGACATGTCCGAATACGAGACCGTCAAGGCGATTCACGACTATCTCGTGTACAACGTGGACTACGACTATGAGAACCTCTACGCAGATACACTCCCGGATAGCGCCTATACCGCCGAGGGCGCGCTGCTTCTGCACTCCGCAGTCTGCGAGGGCTACGCCCGCGCCTTCGATTTTCTGTGCGAACAGGCCGGACTCGAGAGTCTTATGGTTTACGGCAGTGCCAATGACGGAAGCAAGGTATTGTCCCACGCCTGGAACCAGGTCCAGGTAGATAACGCCTGGTTCAACGTGGATGTCACCTGGGACGACCCGCTCGTGAATGACGAGCTCGTCTCTGACGGTTCGAATATTACTTACGACTATTTTCTCGTACCGGACAGTTCCCTCGAGGCTACGCACACCGCCGAGGGACCGGACGACCGGCATGTCTGCTCTGACACGCGTTATCTGGAAAGCAATCGCTATCTGAGCATTGAACCTTACCTCAAAGATGCCTGTACCTTTGTCTCCTCCGATGAGGAGATCGCTTCCGCGGTCCGGGCGTATCTCTCCGACGGCGTGTATGAGTTCCAGATCATCTGCGACGCTTCCACCGAACAGGCGGAAGGGAAGATGAACCTTGTCCTCGACGCTACAGCGGACGCAATGCAGGAGCTGCATCTGTCCGGACAGATTGCTGCCGGCGTGGAATACGGGGTCGCCAACTATGCGGTTGTCACCATCACCATCACACCCTCATAGGTTCAGGCTTTCCTCTGCACACAGTTTTCCATAACCCACTGCGGTATTCGGATAGTCCGGAAAAGCAGGCAGCGGTCTGGCTCCACGCCGCAGATACGCCCTCACTTCCTCTCCGTAAAGATATCTGTCATGGCCATCCACGATGCCATACTGCATCAGAAGCGCCGCCGCCCCGGTGACAAAGGGAACGGCAAATGATGTTCCGGAGCGACTCTGATAGCCGCCGCCCGGCGCAGCTGCCGCGATCTCCACGCCCGGCGCCACGAGATCCGGCTTCTGCAGGCCTTTTCCCGACTGGCCTCTCCCCGAGAAAGCGGCAAGGGTATCCGTCTGGTCATCGTATGCTCCGACCGTGATGACGCCGGCAGCGGTCGACGGGATTGTGAGCGTATTTTCCGGTGAGGGCGTGAGAAAGCGCGTCGCGCTCCCGAGAACTTCGCCGGTCGGAAGCCACATCTGCCAGTTTCCATCCACAATATTCTTCGAAACGAGGCGCAGACTCCAGACCCCTGCATCCAGATAGCTCCCTTTCGGAATCCATTCCACAAAAATCTCCTGATTCACACTGTACGGGCGCGGTTCTCCATAATAAATCAAAAGCTCCGTCTCTCCCAGAAGATAGCGCTGCGCAGGGGGATTCTCATACAGAGGCCCCACTGTCTGACCCTTTGGGTGCACAAGATAGATGTCGAAACGATCCACGTAATTTTTCCAGATCTGCAGATTCAGCGACGGCTCATAGTCTGCGACGGCGATTTCCACTCTCTGCTCCTTCACACCCCGCAGATTTCCCGCCGCATGTCCGGCGCGCGCGCCCTCGTTGCCGCTTCCGACACAGATCACCGTCCTTCCCTGCTCACTCAGCGCATCCATATAGGTTTCCAGAAGACTTCTCCCCGTATGCGAACCATAGGAATTGCCAAAGCTCAGGTTCACAGCCAGCGGCATCCCGTACTCCCGTGCCTTGCGCATTGCATACTCCAGTCCCTGCATCAGCTCCGTCGTCCGGGGAAAGCCATTCGCTTTCGCAGCTGCGAGCTTTACGACCAGCAGCTCACTTTCATACGCCACGCCCTGATTTCCTGCGGCAATCGAGAGCACGCCGGTACCGTGGCCGCTCAAATCCCCGGGAAGCGGCGCGTCCGACTGCAGCGCCGCATTCAGCTCTTCCTGTGTGTACTCTGTCCCCATAGGAAAGCCTTCCGGCGGGATTTCCCCGCCGGACTGATCCCAGAGCGCCAGGATCCGGCTCGTCCCGTCCGCCTTCCGAAATTCTGGATGACGGCAGTCGACACCGGAATCCAGCACGGCGACGATCACGCCCCGGCCGGTAAGATGCAGCGGCGCCCGCTGCACTGCGCTCATACAGGACGCTCTCTTCCCTTCCGTCAGTTCGAAATACAGCCGCCGCGGCTTTTCCATGTACTCGACTTCCGGCAGTTCCTCGAGCTCAGACAGGCGGGACGCGCGCACGATCAGAATCGCATAGCCGCCGGAAAGTTCTGTCGTCTGTTCCGCAATCCCGCGCAGCCGCTCCAGGCCGCCGGAATATTTCACGATCAGCTCCCAGGTCTGCTCCTCCGGGTCATAACCCTCGCTTAATCCGAACGCCCGCTCCCGTTCCTGCTCGCTCACGTCCAGCGCAAGATTCAGTTCATTTTCCGCCTTCTGACTGTTCACCGCATCTTCCTCCTGCGGTTTCGCTCTCTTTACAGCCTATTCCTGTTCTTCTCTTCTCATGCTGCTTTCCAGCGCTTTCTTTCTGCGGCTTAAGATTCCTCCAATCCGCCCGGTCTCCCGCGCCGAGAGCGCTTTCCATCCACCCTCGCGCACCTTTGCAAGCAATCCCAGCTCCTCGGCAATCTCATATTTCATCCGGTCATTCGGTTCCAGCTTTTCAAAATCCATAACCTTCTGCTCCTTTTCTTTTTCTACGAAAAGTATGGCCTGATTTTCAGGCCTTATACCTTACAGTAATTGCTTGACAGATTTTTCAGAGAAAGCTACACTTGACAAAGATTCTGTATTGCCGGGGAGAAAAGCCATGTATCACACAATCGTAACACTGAAAAAAGGGGAAGGGCGCACCATTAAAGCCGGCGGCGCCTGGATTTATGACAATGAGATCGAGAGTATCGCAGGACATTCTGAGAACGGAGATATCGTGGAGGTGCACGATTTCGACGGATATTTTCTGGGATACGGATTTTTGAACCGAAATTCAAAGATCCGGGTGCGGCTGTTGTCGCGCAGGCGGGAGCATGTCATCGACGACGCCTTCCTGGAGCGGCGCGTACGCGATGCCTGGGAATATCGCAAGGCCACGACCGACACCGGCTGCTGCCGCATTATCTTCGGAGAAGCAGACTTCCTGCCCGGTCTGGTGATCGACAAATTTTCGGACGTGCTCGTCGTGGAGTCACTCGCACTCGGCATCGACCGCCTGAAACCGCGCATCCTGGACCTTCTGAAAAAGGTCCTGCTTGAAGATGGCATCGTCATTCGCGGCGTCTATGAGCGCAGCGACGCGAAAGTGCGTGAGCAGGAGGGCATGGAGCGTTTCAAGGGATTCATCGGGGAGCCCTTCGACACGAAGGTGGAGATCGAGGAGAACGGCGTACATTTTCTTGTGGACGTGCAGGACGGACAGAAGACCGGTTATTTCCTTGATCAGAAATATAATCGCCTCGCCGTCCGGCGACTTTGCAGCGGCAAAAAGGTGCTCGACTGTTTCACGCACACGGGCTCCTTCGCACTGAATGCGGCGGCCGGCGGCGCCTCCCAGGTGCTTGGCGTGGACGCCTCGGAAACCGGCTGCGCACAGGCCCGTGAAAATGCTCTCTTAAATGGCATGGAAGATCGCGTACGCTTTCTCTGCGCCGACGTGTTTGAACTGCTGCCCGAACTGGAACAGCGCGGCGAACGTTACGATGTCGTGATCCTCGACCCGCCCGCTTTCACCAAGTCCCGCAGCTCCATCAGAAACGCGGTCAAAGGCTACCGCGAGATCAACCTGCGCGGCATGCGCCTTGTGAAAGACGGAGGCTTTCTCGCCACCTGCTCCTGCTCCCACTTCATGGATCCGGAGCTCTTCGCGAAGACCCTGAAGGAGGCCGCGCACGCCGCCCACAGGCGACTGCGGCAGGTCGAGTTCCGCACGCAGGCCTGTGACCATCCGATTCTCTGGGCCGCGGATCAGTCGTACTATCTCAAATTCTACCTGTTTCAGGTGGTGGAGGAGCTGTAATACCTCCCACCGCCATCGCCGCATAAAACGGCACGCAGAACATCACCGGCATGATATAGCGCACCTGATAATTGAAGGTCGGCGCTGCAATGCAGACCAGAAGCGCCGTCAGCAGCGGGATCATCGGCAGTAAATATTTCTTTCGTCCGGAACCGACGAAAAAGGCGGCCAGCAGAATTGTTATCCACGAGACAAAACCGGCATTTTCGAACCAGTTCACGATCGGTATGCGGGAGAGCAGCTTTGCCACACGCTCCATGACATTCCGGAAGCCGTCCAGGAAGGCCGGCTGCACGATCTCCCAGCGTATCTCCTGCCCCTCGATCTGCGAACTCATCATGTAATTATGGGCGTAGCCTTCCTGGTAGAACCAGCCGTAGGCATTGTTCATCGTAGCTTCCACCGCATTTCCCGGATGCTTCAGAAGCTGCCGGAACCACAGTCTGAAGTAGGCCGCCAGATCGTCTGATGACTCCGCATGGTATGTGGCCTTCACCGGGTCGGAGGTAATCGGATCATAGAGCTCAGCCAGATTCTCATAGTCAAGCACCTGAGAAATAATCTCCTCGTCCTCCTCCGTCAGCTCATAGCCATAATCCCGCACATAGCGGGCCGTCTGCTGAAACGGGATCGACAGTGCCTCACGCAATCCATTGTCCTCCACCCCGCAGGCCGGAAGCAGCACTCTCTGATAGAGCAGCACGAGCAGAACCGGCAGCAGCATGGCTGTCAGCACCTGCGTACATTTCTTTCTGTTTTTCCTCCAGAGCAGCCGCGCGGCATAGACCGCCACGCAAATTCCCGAAAACAAGACCAGATAGATCCCCTCATTCCGGAAGCCCGCCGTCCCGAAGGCAGCCAGGATATAGCCGGCAAAGAAGCGGCGGCTGAGCTTCTCCTCCTCCTTCATCGTCCTGACCAGCTCGAAGAGCAGCAGCACCAGAAAGATCACACAGGCTGTGTAGGGCACATCTTTCTCCACAACCGTCGACTCCATCGGAAAATACTGCACCATACAGATGATCGCGAGCGCGGCAGCGCGGAAAATATATGGCGTCTTCCAGCGCTTCATCAGCACAAATCCCCAGGAAAACGCAGACAAAAGCAGGCCCAGCTGCAGCGCGAGATTCAGGAAGAAGCCAAACGTGTAGGAAACGAGCAGATTTCCAAACTCCATGACAAGGCACATCAGAACCGTATGCAGCGGCGGATAATAATTGTTGATCATATTCCAGTACCACTGGCGCATCTCGGCCAGTGTCTCCGGCATTGCGGCCCCCGGGAATTTTGCGATGATATAGGGAAGCCAGAACAGCAGAATCACAAGAAACGCTCCCCAGAACGCATGCTTTTCAAAAATCCAGTTTCCCAGTCGATTGCTGCACGCCGTTGTTTTTCCGGCAGCTTCCGACAGCTTTCGAAGCAGTAGCGCATAGATCCGCGCAAACAGCAGATAAAAACCGATCAGCATCAGAAGCGAGACAAGCTGATGAAAGTTATCCATAAAAATCAGATCCCAGGAATTTGTATAGCGAAAACTGTAGCCGAACAGCAGAAAGAAAGCCGTCAGTCCCGCCGGAACCCGATAGCTCCACTTCGATATCTCCACATTCCATACCGACTTTGTTTTCAGGAAGAAATAAAACAGAAAAAAGACCAGCAGCGCATCCCGGTAGGTGAACACAGGCAGCAGATACTCCAGTTTTTTGATATTCACTGCCAGAATCGTGAAAAATCCGCCTCCGGCAGCCTCCGCGCTGATCTCGCTCAGATCCGTGTCCAAAGTCACCAACAGCGCAAAACAGGCAAATGCTCCGCTGATCCAGTCCTTTGCAAAATAAACGATTTTCTTTCGCATCGCTGTCCCTCCATGTCGGTTCTTCCGACATTTTAGGGTAATTTTGTCAAGAAAATGTGTAGTTTATGTTGCTTTTAGTTAATGTTAAACTTTACAATACAAAAAGTTAACATTCCGTTTACCGGCAGGATTTAGTTTGTTTACATGATCGATCACAATGCAAAATATCTGCGTCTGCTCGCACTGGGTCTCACAGCGCTTCTCCTTCTGTTTTGCCTGTATGAAGAAAACAGTGCCGCCAGGACGGCAGATCAGGGGCTTCACCGGGACGGCTATACGGACCCATATATCGATGAAATCCTGCAGAGTCGAAGTTTTTCGACTCTGATTGTCTCTATCCTGGCAGATGAGAAGATTCTGTACGACGAGAAAGACGGTCTGCTCTCCGGCAGTGATCCCGCGACCGGGCAGGAAGGCGAACAGGAAATACAGATTTTTGTTTACGATGAAAACGGCAGGGCACTGATCGTTCAGAACGCCGGTATCCGTGTCAGCGGCGCGGCTTCCCGGAAAGCGGCGCGCAAATCCTATCGAATCATCGCACGCGAGGAATACGACAAACAGGCGCCGGCTTTCACCTGTGACCTGTGGGACGGACGCACGACTGTCGACGGCAGCGAACAGCCGATTACGAAGTACAGTTCTTTTAATCTCCACGCCGTGCGGCTTTCCGCGGATGCCACCGGAATCCACAACAGTGTCGGTTACTCTCTCGCGGAAAAAGCGGGGGTCATCGACGCCTCGCCCACCACTCCGGCCGCGCTCTACATCAACGGCACTTATCAGGGCGCCTATTTTATTCTTCCTTCTAAAACGGACAATGCTTTATCCGAACTCTACAACATTCAGGACAAAGATGACATTGAAATTGCTTCGATTTTTGATGAGGTAAAAACCGGCACGCAGGCGCATCCGGAGGTCGTGGCGGCGTACCTGGAACTGGTAGATTATATACAGTCTTCCGATCTGACTGACCCGGAGACACAGGCCATCGTCGAAAGCCAGCTGGATGTAGACCAGTTTTTACAGTACTATGCAGTGAATCTTCTGCTGGGAAATGGCGACTGGATAGACAATAATCTGCGTGTCTGGCGCTGTCAGGACAACGGACTGCCCTATCAGGACGGGAAATGGCGCGTCTATCTGTATGATCTTGACTGGATCGGAAGCTTCTCCGAACTGGTGGAATCCAATTTCTGGCTGGCAACACAGGACTGTTCCAACTACAATATTCTGCCGAAGCTGCTCGAGAATCCTGCCTGGCGCACCCGTTTCACAGAGATTATTTATGAGATGGAGGAAACTGCGTTCAACAGTGAGACCATCGAAAGCGTCTTCGCGGAGGAGACTGCGCGCATGGAAGACGAGATCGCATACGACTTTCAGTCTGACGCATTTGTCACTTATATGACTTACTCGGTCACAAGCAAAGCGGTTCCGCAGGAAGAATGGCTGACATTTGCGGACTGGGAAAATAAAGTGGAAGAATTCCAGTCCCATCTTCTGAAAACCTCCGCCATTATCAACCAGTGCATCGAGACCGCATGGCCGGAGGAATGACATGGATTACAGGAGCCCCATGCGCTCCATCTCATGGAGCACGCCGTCGTCCTGGACGGATTCACACACACGGTCCGCGATCTCTTTGATCTCCTCATCGGCATTTCCCATGGCAACGCCAATCCCTGCCTGTTCAATCATCTGATAATCGTTCAGGCTGTCGCCGAAGGCAATCGTGTCCGCCACATCCGCGCCAAACAGTTCCGCGGTCTTCACAATGCCCGTCCCCTTGTCGGATTCATGGGAGATCAGCTCTCCGTTGAATATACCGGAATTCGGATAAATATGATAAGTAGCCACATGAAACCGGTCTCCCAGTTCCCTTTGGAGCTCATCGAGCGCCTCCTGCGTGCGCACCAGGAACGAGACTTTTGAGATCCCATCGAGCTCCGGGTTCCACTCACTCAGGCGCCAGGTATTCTTCCGCTCCTTCAGAAACTGCAGCCAGCGGGCCAGCTCCGGATTGACGTCCGGCATCGGCTCATCCTCCCAGAGATACGCGCTCCCATCCCCTGCGACAAAGATACGGTCGAGTCCTTCCAGCATGAAAATCACGCCTGGAATCCGTTCCATCACCGCGATAATACGCCGCACCAGCGCCGGATCGAGGGCATACCGATAGACGCTTTTCCCCTGAATGCGGATATCGCTGCCGGCGCTCGCAACGATACCATCCCATTCCAGCGCCATCACCTCCTCCGGCAGGCTGTTCCAGGTCCTCCCGGTCGAAATGAAAACCTTATGCCCGTTCGCGCGCACCCGGCGAAATCCCTCCGCGAGCGCCGGGCTGATGCCGTGGTCCATCCTGTAAATCGTCCCGTCAATATCGACAAAAATCAGTTTTTTCTTATTGTGCATGTGATGTCACCCCATAGTAGAAAGAAAAGAAAAGCTTTGTCGCCGCCCAGCAGGGCAGCACAAGACTGTGCTTCATCATGAAAATATACAGTTTTACCGACAGTCCGAGCCGATCCATCGTGTGGTGGGACAAGGCTTCCCGCACACTCTCATCCCGGCACATTGCGCGGACATTTTTCAGCACCTGCCGGAAGGAATCCCTGTGATTTCTCCATATCTCATTCTTGACTGCCATGATCGCGAGACTCAGAAAATCGTTCCGAATCTGCGGGCGGAAATCATAGATCCCCTTTCTGTCGGAAATGTCCTGAAGCCGCTCCTGCAGGAATTTAATTTTGCCCAGATATTCTGCATCATACTGCCCGGTCATCGACGACTGATTGTACCAGTAATGATAAGGATAATAATCCGGAATCTGGCAGATACAGCGGGCATCGAGCACCGCCGCGAACACCATCTGCAGATCCTCGCCAACCGACACGCGTTCATCCCAGAGCTGCAGATTGTGCTCCACCAGTTCCCGCCGGAACAGCTTCGTCACACGGGACGGCTGAATCGTCCTGCCGATAAAACTCCCGTCATTCAAAAGCACCGGCCAGAGCTCCTTCAGCTCCTCCCCACGATAACACTCCCGCTCCATCCGGTTCGTCTCACGCCGCGGCGGATAGCTTTTGTCCTCATAGTCAAATGTGAGGCCGGCCATTGCGATATCCGCCTCATATCTTTTCATCGCCGCTGCCAGCCGTTCGTACATATCCGGTTCAATCCAGTCGTCGCTGTCCACAAAGCCGAGCAGTTCGCCCGAGGCATGGCGCACGCCCTCCTTCCACGCGGAAGTCAGACCGCCGTTTTCCTTATGAATGGACAATATATTCGGGTAAAGCGCCGCATATTCGTCGCACAGCGCCGGACAGCCATCCGGTGAGCCGTCGTCGACAAGAACGATCTCCATATTCTCATAACTCTGTGCCAGAATGCTGTCCACACAGCGCTTAAGAACGCTCTCTACCCGGTAGACCGGCACAATCACACTGATTTTTTCTTTCATTATGTCTCCTGCATTCTGTTCAGAATCTTCTTATACAGCCCTGGCGATATGTCGAACAGCCGATAACCCAGACGCGTTCTGGGCGGAAGGCAGCGAATCCATGCCGTGCCTTCCCTGCGATAACTCCCGAGCCGGCTTTTCAACTCCCGCCGGAGCTCCGGCGCTTCCTTCACATCGTCCGTACAGCGAAAATAAAAGGTAATACACGCATCGCACAGCTTCCGATAAGCAGCCGGGAGCAGCTTTTCATAACCGTTTTTTCTGAAAAATGCGATGCGCTCCTCATGCGCGTCCAGCCATTGCAGGCGCCTGCGTGAAAATACCGACGTGATACTGCCCGCATTTTCCGTAAAATATCCATACAGCGCACGGTCAAGAAATGCAAGTTTTCCCGCCTCATGGAACAGGCGGTATGTCGTCGCCTCGTCCTCGTGAATCCTGCCGGACGGATATCGAATCCCCGTCGCGGCGAAAAGTTCACTCCGATACAGCTTATTCCAGGCCACGACAAAATACGTTGCTTCCTCCTCCGCCCCATAGAGCTGCTCCATCAGGCATTCCCCGCGAAACATGCGGTATGCATCGCCCTGCTCCCCCTTCAGCGCCTCCCCGCGCACCCGCGCGAAACGGCACTGACCGATTGCGCAGCCGCTCTTTACGATCAGTTCATATAAGGCCTCGATAAAATCCGGAGCGACATAATCGTCGCTGTCGACAAAGGCAAAAAACTCTCCCCTTGCTGTATCAATCCCCGCGTTTCGCGCGCCGGAGAGCCCCCGGTTCTCCTGGTGAATCACACGCACCCGTTCATCCCTGGCTGCATATGCATCACAGATCGCCGGGCAGGCGTCGCGGGAACCATCGTCCACAAGAATGATCTCCAGATTCTCATATGTCTGTGAAAGCAGACTGTCCACGCAGCGCGTAAGCCAGGCCTCCACCTGGTAGACCGGTACGATCACACTGATAAGCGGCTTATGATTTTCCACGCCCGATCCTCCTTACACTGTGCAGCACTGACACCAGCGGACGCCGCAGCACGCAGAGCGCATACACCATCCGGGGCATATCCCGCCGCAGAAAATACCATAAAATTTTATAGTCCGGCAATGTCAGACAGGCCTCCTGGCCTCTCGTTCTCACCCACTCGTCGCGGGCACAGGAATGGATGATTCGCTGTTTCTCCTGACAGGAAAGACTCCTGTCTGCCGGAAGCTTCTCACACTCGTCAAGGATCTCGCTCACATAGCGTGTGAAGATGCTGCCATCCCGGCAGGGTTCCGACCAGGTCTCTTCAAAAAAGGCCTCCGTTTCCTCGCAAATCCGCCGCGCGAGCGCCATGCGGTCCTGCCGTTTCTGCGAAGAGAGCGTTGCCTGCCCTGTGAATTCCTGTATATAGAAGCATAGCGGTTCAGCAAGAACCGCAATGCGGCCGCACCTTCCAAGATAGTCCAGATTGAAGAGGAGATCCTCTCCAAGACTCAGCGCAGTCTCAAAGCGGCCGGCCAGCTCCCTCCGGTACAGCTTGTTCCACGGCATATTGAGGAAACTTTCGCGATACAGCAAAAGAAAATCATCCCGGAAATCCGGGAGTTCCAGAACCCTGGTCTGCCCGGGGAGCTTCACAATGTCCGCCCCGTCGTACAGGTGATGAAAACCGCACAGCACCAGGTCCGCTGCCGTCTCTTTCTGAAAGCCAGCCATATGGGCAAGGTAATCCGGCGATACATAGTCATCGCTGTCCGTGAACAGCAGAAAATCTCCGCCGGCCGCCTGAATGCCTGCATTTCTGGCCGCAGATACTCCGCTGTTTTCCTGGTGAATCACACGAATATGGCCCTGCTCTTCCCGTGCCAGCTCATCACAGAGCGTCCCACTTCCGTCCGCACTGCCATCGTCCACGAGGAGAAGCTCAAAATCCTGCTCTGTCTGGCCAAGCCAGGACTCGACACAGCGGCGCAGCGTTTTTTTTGCATTATAAACCGGAATGACGATACTATATCTCATCTGGCTGCTCCTTTCCGATCTTCCCCTGCGCCTATACCGTCGTCACCTGCCGGATCACATAGGCGATCGCAAACATCTGTCCGCCCACCGCCGCCGCCATGACTGCCCGGTCGATTCTCTGTCTCAGGTAAATCAGCTGATTCCGGCACGCAGCCAGCAATACCGGCATGAAGGGCAGAAAATACCGGCCCTGCACGCCCTCCACCGACACATAGCCCAGCGGCGTCCAGGACAGCAGCATGCCAAGCACGATCAGCCCTGCAGAAGCCGCGCACAGAATTAACATCCAGAAACGCTGCCGCGCGCGGATATACACCTGTTCTCCCGGCACATTCAGTATAGACAAAAACAGCAGGAACAGGAAAAAGATCACCAGCATCTGCGAGGTCTCGATCTCGACCCAGCCCAGCTTATAGCCGACGAGCGACTCCAGATAGAATCCTCCCTTATCCAGAATGGTATTGGCAATCATATACACCAGTTCGAGCGGATCATGCAGAAAATAGCTGAGCGTATAACCCGCTGCATAGGCGCTCCCATCCGATGTGCCGACCACGCTTGTCGCAGCCGTCGTGCTGACAATGCCGGTCACCGTGGCTGCATTTCTGAGAAGGAAGGCCAGCGCCGGTATTCCGATCAGTGCGGCTGTTCCGATCCATTTTCTGCGCTTTCCATCATAACGCTCCGCAGGGATCAGAAGCGGCAGCAGCGCCAGCGGCGCATAGCTCCCGCTCTTGCACCAGATCAGGGCAAGCGCCAGAATCTCCAGCGCCAGCATACGCTGCCCTGTCAGTTTCTGTTCCGAAAAGATGGCTTCCAGACACAGACAGGCATACAGAAATACAAGCCCATGCACCATCGCGTCATGAGAAAAGGAAGTGCACTGCTGCATATTGATCGGAAGCACAGCAAGCACAAAGAGCGTCAGCTTTCCAAAAGGCAGCCGCCGCATACCGGCCCACGCGAGCAGGGCGAAGACGAGCAGATTCAGATAGCGGGCGAGCAGCAACATCGGAACTGTACCCAGGCCGAGCAGCCGGGCAAGCGTCATACCCAGTACGGCGGGCGCATAGAAGAGCAGACTTCCCTGGATATTGCTGTTCACTTCCGTCTCCACCATCGTCCCGTCCTGCACTCCGGAAAACAGGCCATAGAAAATATTCCTGTAATTCTGAAGAGAGGGCGAAGAAGTGAACTCCATCGCCGCATCGTCTGCACGCATCAGAATTGTCGTATCCCCGATCGACTCGTAGCCCAGCAGTTCATTACTGTAGCGATACGCCATATCGATATGCTTCGCCTCGTCCGGCACCATCTGCGGTGTCAACAGTACATTGTAAAACAGGCCCAGACACAGCACGGTTGCCAGAAACACCGTTTCCATCCGTGCGCGGCGCACAAAGGTGAGGTACCAGAACAGGCAGAGAAACGCCTCCACCCCCAGGAAAAGGAAGAAGAAGTAATATTTCAAAAACAGATTAAAATACAGATGAGCGTTGACACAGAGTCCCTCATCGCTCGTCATCAGCATCAGTCCGCTGTCCCAGAGCTCCTGTGAAAAGCTCAGATCGATCCGATAAGTATGATCGGCGACGCCGGTCTGCGAATTTTCAAACAGCAGGCCGATATATTCTCCGGAAATAAACTGGTCGGCGCTGATATCCGTCTCGCACAGCGTCTCCAACAATGTCAGATCGGTTACAACCGCATGCATCGTCCCTTCCGTGAGCGCACTTCCGTCCTCAATATAAAAGCGGACGCCAAAACCGGTCAGACTCTCCTGCTCCGGCTTCAGAGTCTGACTGATCGAGGCATTTTCTTCATTTACCGGGAGCGTCTCCCCGTTGGATTCCAGGAGCGTCACTCTCTGCGTTGAATTCTGTGCGATCCGGATCTTCGTGTCATAGAGATAAAAGAACAGCAGCGCGCCGCAGATCAGCGCGATCCCAAGACCCAGCACACGTTTTCTGGTAAATCCCGCTGACTCATCCCGGACTTTCTTCTTTTTCTCCCGCTGTCCTCCGGCAAAACCGCCAACACTGCATACACCGACCCCTGCCAGCAGCAGGATCAGTCCGATCAGAAGCGGCTGCAGCACGCGATGCGTCTGCACCGTATAAGTCAGATTATAGACAAGACTCTGCCCGACCAAAACCCCGTCCATCACGGCGCTGCCCGGCGTCACGGTCGTCTCATTGAGCCAGACCGAGGGACCCTCCGCTTCCGCGTCGCAGGACATGCGCACTGTCAGAACGGACGGCGCGTAATCGAGCCCGACAAACAGGAACTGATCTTCCGTCAGATCTTCCAGGGAGAAATCCCGTCCCCCTGTCAGCGTTCCTGTCTCCTGATCATATGCCAGGATCCGCAGCGTACCGTCTGAAAACGTATGCCCGTTCACGGAAAAGAAAAATCCGATCTGCGTCGAAGTCTCAGCCGGCGATTCCAGCGTAAACTCCAGCGTTCGCCCCTCTATAAGCTCATCTGTGGTATGCACGAGATTCGCCTGGTTTGCTCCCTCCAGCCCCTGTGAGCGCGTCTCGGATACCGGAATCGCAATTCCGATACAGGCGACGAGAAGGCAAAGCAGCACCCAGATGATCAGATACTTTTTATCCCGCATGCCTGTCCTCCGAATCTTCGTTTTCTATCGTTTACTCTTCTTCCGTCACCTCGATGGTGACCTCCGGTATTTCGACACAGCTCAGCCCATCCGGCAGCGTCACATTAAGCGTCTGCATATAAGTCCCCGCCCGCGTAACCTCCGAGAGATCCACGCTCAGGGTGACGCTGTCCGCCGTCAGCTCCTCCAGTGCGGACGGCAGACCACTCACCGTGATCACCATTGTATCCGCATCCGTCAGCTCCGCCTGCAGCCCCTCATCCAGATTTTCCAGTACAACAGAGTCGGCTGAAAAGCTGTACTCGCTCGTCTCATTGGCCACAATCTCCATTGTCACCGCGATTTCCCGCTCCTCCTCTGAGGGAATCACAATACCATCGTCCAGATACTGGCTGATATCCACCGTCTGCTGCCCCGTACCGGTCTCTCCGTCCGGATTCAGTGCCGAGGCCGGGATGTTCAGATTGTAAATCGAACGGATGGCCGATGTCTCCCCTGCGATCGTCACAGTCTCCGGCTTGTAGCTGATAGAGGCCAGGCTGTAACCTTCCGGCGCCACCTCGCTGACATCGAAACTGATGCCCACCAGCTTCGTGCTGAGCGTCGTGATCGTCACGGAGAAGTCACTGTCCATTCCGGTATATTCTAGCTGGGAGCTCGTAATCTCCTCCCCGTCGCTGTTCGTCAGTTTTAACTTGCATGTGCGCGTCGTCGTCCCGGTAATTCCGGTGATATCCACCTCGGCCACTACCCGTTTCACACGCTCGACTTCTGACTTCGGTCCGCTGACTTCGATCAGAGTCTGTTCCGGCGTCGTCGCACCAACCACAAGCCCGTCTGCCGGTTCCCCTGTCGTCTCCACGATGACCTTGAACTGTTCGGTCACCTTCTCCTCAATGCTGAGCAGCACATTCTCCCGGCTCTGACTGACGCTGTCAATCGTCGCGCTTCCGGTATAGCTGACCTCGATCTTCACCATGCTGTCATAACGCAGATCCTTCTCCACATCCGCTGTCACTGTGAAATCGGATTCTTTCACCTTCGCCAGCTCCGTACGCCTCGCATAGACCGTCAGGTTGACCTTATCCGTCCCCTCTTCGATCATGTATGTCTGATCCTGCGACGTCAGGGCGTCCGTGTTGATCAGTGTGACCGACACGTTGCGGATCGTCCTGGATTCGATGGTATCGTCAATATTTACCACGACAATCCAGCAGATAATAGCCGCCACAACAGAAATGATCTTCCAGGACAGGTTATTCAGAACTCGTTTTTTCATGTCGCCCACGTCCTTTCCAGAACCGCCTCCGACTCTCCTCCGGCTTCGCCTGAATCGTCTGAAGCTGCTCCTTTAACTGTTCCTGGTTCAGATTCCGCATGAGCCTGCCGTTTTTGGCAACGGAGACAGAGCCCGTCTCCTCCGACACCACGATCGTCAGGGAATCGCTGACTTCGCTGATCCCGACCGCGGCGCGGTGTCTGGTTCCCAGCTCCTTGCTGAGATTCAGATTATCCGACAGCGGCAGATAACAGGTGGCTGAACGAATCCTGTCCTCACCCAGAATCACCGCCCCGTCATGCAGCGGCGTATTTTTCTCAAAGATATTCAGAAGGAGCTGGCTCGACACTGCAGAATCGAGCGGAATCCCGGTCCTTTCATACTCCTTCAGGCTCACCGTCTGCTCCACCACGATCAGCGCGCCTGTGCGGGCGCGTCCCATCTCGAAGCTCGCCTTCACGAGTTCCGTTACCGTTCGGTCTGAGAGCAGTACTTCACTCCTCCTGGCATTTTCAAAAGGCATGATCGCCGTAATGATATTATTCTGTCCCAGCTGTTCCAGCGCGCGCCGAAGCTCCGGCTGAAACACGATGATAACCGCCATAATTCCCAGATTCAGGAAGTTCCTTCCGAGCCAGAGAATCGTATTCATATGGAAAATGGAGGCCAGCATAAAGACAAACAAAATAACGCCAAAGCCCTTCAGCAGTGACCAGGCGCGCGTGGATTTGATCCACATCAGGATATTATAGATGAGAACGGACAAAATGATGATCTCAGCCACATCAGTCCATGTGACATTCAGCGCGTTAAGCGAAAAATACTGATACAACTGCTGAAGATTCATCCTCTCACTCCCTTTTTAGTGCTGTTTCTTCCGGCTGTTCTTGTGTCCCCCGCTGATCTTCTTTACCTTTTTGTCCGGTATGGAGATAGACATCTTCGGCACTGCTTTCACATAATAGTAGTATTCGTCATCCTCAAATTGCGCATACTCCGTACGCGAATAATCCACACTGAACACGAAGAATTCCGTCACAAAAGCGATCAGCAGAGAGATCAGCGTACCCAGAATCAGCCCCGGCGCAGAGATCCGCACCTGCAGCGCCAGCCCGCCAATCAGGAACAGCACCACGTTGATCACGGCTCCGGTGCCGATCGCGATATTCCATGCATAATCCATGTTCATCCGACGTATCACGTACACGATCAGCAATACCACCGCAAAGATCACGATCGTCAGTATCGCGGTCTTATTCAGCAACACATTTTCCACCACATATGTCAAACGCGAACTCACATTCTCCGTCCCAGAACCGGCCAGTATCGTCTCATTATTTTTCATGAAATACATCAGATAATAAATGAGCGTGCCGCAGGACACCGGTACCGCACATGCAGGGCCTCCGACCAGGCCCAGCACCAGCGGCATGGCGTAGGGAATCCGCATAAAAAACAGCAGCGGTGCCAGCGCCAGTACAAATCCGTACCCGGGAGCCACCCGAAAGTAAAGGACATACATCACTGCAAAAAGCCCAACCGTCAGAGCAAAAATCTCCAGCGAAAGCGCAAATGCGTGCGCACAGATCAGAAGAGCTCCAATCACCGCTATCATGTTCACCGGCAGGAAAGAGCACACGAGCGCCAGCAGAAGGGACAGGGCCGGATTCGCGATCCTGGTCATAAAGCCAACCTGCCCGTTGATCACCATGAAAACGGCGAGAGCCGTGACAAATTTCAAAAGCGGGAACAGATAAACGTCATATTTTGCATAAATGATTTTTAAACGCTGTTTTATCTCAAGTAGTGCTGCCATGTTCTGTCTCCTTCGTCCGGCCGGTCGTCTGCACTGCACGCGCCTCGCCTTCATAAATATCGGAAATCTTCTTCAGGATATGGGAATACTCACTCATATCCTTTCCCGCCATGTGGTAACGTCTGCGATAAAACAGATACAGCAGGCACAGATAAACCACCGTCACGATGACATAAATCGTGGCCAGCGTCGCGCCAAGACCCTGCAGATCCATTTTATGAAGATTCTCCATCAGATAGTCCATCCTGCAAAGAATCCACAGCGCCACTCCCAGCGCATAACAAAGCGTCACAAAAAACCAGCCATACAGAAGATGCAGACTGATATAATCGTGCCGGAAATACTGCTGAACCTTCCGCTCCTTCTGCGCTTCCTTCGTCTCAAAGCGCGAAGCCCGCGTCATCAGAATCACTTTTTCCTCGTTGATCATATAAAAAACTCCACCTCAATCTTTTATAATATAACACAATCAAGAGTCTTTTCCAACAGAAATGCACAAAAAATAAATCTTTTCCGCGCCATGTTCCCGGAGCACCCGCGCCGCTTCGTCCATTGTACTGCCCGTTGTGTAAATATCGTCAATCAGGATTAATCTTTTGCAGGGGACAGCGCCCTCGCGAAGCGAGAAAGCACCTCTCAGATTCACCGCGCGCTCCCGGTCGCTGAGTTCCTTCTGCGCCCGCGTCTTCCGCGTGCGCTTAAGCAGACCCGCATCAACCGGAATTCCGCAGCGGGCAGAGAGGGCGCGGGCAAGGAGCTCCGCCTGATTATAACCCCGCCTGCGGCGTCTCGACGGATGCAGCGGAATCGGTACAAGCGTCTGCGCCTGCCAGCGAAGTACATCCTTCGCGCAGCCCCTTAAGATCTCTTCCGCATAAAAATCCGCATACTCTCTCCTGCCACCATATTTATAGCGCGCAATCGAACGGCGCATAATCTCATCATAGGCGAAGGCCGCCCTGCCCCGCTGAAACTGATGCGGCCTGCGCGCACAGTCCGCGCAGTACTCCTGCTCTTCCGTGAGCAAAGGTTTCCCGCATTTCTGACAATAGTTTCCACGGACATAAGAAAGTCTCGTTCTGCAGATATCGCAGGCAAGTTCCCCACGCTCCTCCACAAGCTCGTGGCAGACCGGGCAGCGGCGTGGAAAGAGGATGCCGATCGGATCATACTTCTGTTTCAAGCGCTTTTACCTCCCGTATTCTCGCCTCCAGGCCGCTGTAACGGGTCTGCTCGTTCGTGTTCTCAATCATCATCGCGAAGGTCTCTCTGCTTCCGACCAGCGTCACGCAGGAACGCGCGCGTGTAACCGCCGTATAGAGCAGATTGCGGTTCATAAGCATGCGCGGCCCTGTCAGGAGCGGAATCACAACCGCCGGATACTCGCTGCCCTGCGATTTGTGAATCGTCACCGCGTAGGCCAGCTCCAGCTCGCCAAGATCGTCAAAACGGTAACTGACTGTCCGGTACTCGTCAAACAGCACTTCCACCGTCTCCGCGAGACTGTCGATCCGCGTGATCACACCCATATCCCCATTGAATATCCCGGTACCTTTGTCGATCGCGATCCCGTAGCGATTCCGCGCCTCCCATTCAACCTGGTAATTGTTTTTGATCTGCATGACTTTGTCGCCCTCGCGCAGAAGGCCGTGCACGCTCTCATGCTCCGCCTTGTCAGGCGATGCGGGGTTCAGATATTTCTGCAGCATTCCATTCAGGCTCTCCACGCCGAGCGTGCCCTTCCGCATCGGCGTAAGCACCTGGATATCGAAGGGCTTCGCCTTCACATAGGGCGGCAGCTTGTCCTGCACCAGCGCGAGCACCACCCGCAAAATAACATTCGGATCCTGCCGCTCAAGGAAGAAGAAATCCCGGCTGCGATTGTCCGGCACCACCTGCTCTCCCCGATTGATCTTATGCGCATTGACAATGATATCGCTCCGGCCCGCCTGGCGGAAAATCTTCTGCAGCATGACCACCGGGCAGGCTTCGCCCCGGATCATATCCTTCAGCACACAACCCGGTCCGACGCTCGGCAGCTGATCGATATCGCCAACCAGAATCAGCCGCGTTCCGGGACAGATCGCCTTCAGCAGCGCCTGCATCAGAAAAATATCAACCATCGACATCTCATCGATGATAATCACGTCCGCCTCCAGCGGATTCTCCTCATTTCGCTCGAAGCGGGCCGCGCCGCGCTCCTGGGACGGTTCCCCCGACAGCTCCAGCAGGCGGTGAATCGTCACCGCCTCATAGCCGGTCGCCTCCGTCATGCGCTTTGCCGCACGGCCGGTCGGCGCAGCGAGCAGAATCGACATCTCCTCCAGCTCAAAATAACGGATAATCGTATTGATCGTCGTCGTCTTGCCGGTCCCCGGCCCTCCGGTAATGATCAGCAGGCCATTCTTCACGGATTCCACCACAGCGCGCCGCTGCATCTCATCGAGCTCGATCTCTTCCCCCTGCTCCACGATCCTCAGCTTATCCAGAATCTGTGTCTCCTCCATCTCACACTTCAGATTCAGGTCATGCAGCATCTTCGCCACATTCAGTTCCATATAATAATACTGGCTGTAAAACACAAGCGTCTGCGCGTCCTGCTCCTTGATGACCAGCTTTCCCTCTATGCCAAGGTTCATCATCTGTGTCGTGAGATCTTCCTCCTCCACACCAAGCAGTTCCGCCGCGCGGCGCAGAAGCTGCTCCCGCGGGAGACAGGTATGCCCTTCGCCCGCCGCCTGCTGCAGCACATAGAGAAGGCCGCTGCGTATCCGGTAGTCGGAATTCGTATGAATACCGATGCGCGCCGCCAGCTCATCCGCAGTGCGAAAACCGACGCCATCGATATCATCCGCCAGGCGATACGGATTTTCCCTGACGGTCTGAACTGTCTTTGCGCCATACTGCCGGTAGAGTTTCACCGAGAGCGATGCCGAGACACCATACTGCGCCAGAAACATCATGGTCTGACGAAGCTCCTTCTTCTCCTCCATCTGTTCAGAGATCTCCCTCGCCTTCCGCTCGCTGATTCCCTTTACCTCCGCAAGGCGCTCCGGTTCCTCCTCGATAATCCGGAAGGTATCGCCATGGAAACGCCGGACGATGCGCGCCGCCAGCGCCACGCCAATTCCTTTGATCGCGCCGCTGCCAAGGTAGCGTTCCATAGCGGCCTCGTCTTCCGGGGCCAGAAGCTCATAACGATCCACCTGCAGCTGTCCGCCATACAGAGGATGAGTCTTCATCGTACCGGATACCTCTATCAGCTCCCCCTCCGAGATCATGGGAAAACTGCCGACACAGGTCATCTCCTCTCCGTCCGCGATCAGCTGAAACACCGTATAACCGTTATCCGCATTGCGGAACACGATATGCTCCACATAGCCCTTTCGCACCTCAGTCATCTTCGCTCTCCTCACCCTGAGTCTTACATAAAAGAAGCCGCCGCAGAAGACCGTTCCCCGCCTCCTGCGAAAAACAGTCTCCCGCGACAGCCCCACGTCGTCGCTCTATAATCTTTTATTCCTCATCATGATGACCGGAAATAAACTCTACATACTTGCCTGTCCCGATCGCCACACATTTCATCGGATCCTCCGCCGTCATCGTGTTGATGCCGGTCTTGGACTCCAGCAACTCCTCCAGGCCGCGCAGCAGTGCTCCGCCGCCGGTCAGGACAATCCCGCGCTCCGCGATATCCGCCGTCAGTTCGGGTGGCGTGCGCTCCAGTACGCTGTGTACCGCCTCGACAATCTGTGATGTCGTCTCACGCAGGGCCTCCTCGGTCTCCTCCGATGTCACTGTCACGGTCTTCGGAAGACCTGTCACCAGGTTTCTTCCGCGCACATCGATGCTCTCCACCTCTGCCCGCGGATAGCAGCTTCCGACCTTGATCTTGATATCCTCCGCCGTGCGCTCGCCGATCAGGAGATTGTGCTTCTTGCGCATAAAGCGGACAATCGCCTCGTCAAAATCATCTCCCGCGATCTTGATCGAAGTGCTGACGACCGTGCCGCCCAGAGAAATCACGGCGATATCCGTCGTGCCGCCGCCAATATCGACGATCATATTGCCGCAGGGCTTCGCAATGTCAATGCCCGCGCCGATCGCCGCCGCGATGGGCTCTTCGATAATAAAGACCTCACGCGCGCCCGCCTGGAACGTCGCGTCCTCAACGGCCTTCTTCTCCACCTCAGTCGCTCCGCTCGGAATACAGACGGCGATCTTCGGCTTGCGGAAGGTCTTCTTGCCCACCGCCTTGCGGATGAAGTGCTCGATCATCTTCTCCGTCACGGTGAAATCCGCGATCACGCCCTGGCGCAGCGGGCGCACCGCCACAATATTCCCCGGCGTACGACCCAGCATCAGACGGGCCTCCTCACCAATCGCCTTAATCTTATTCGTATCTCTGTCAAACGCCACTACGGACGGTTCTTTCAACACAACGCCTTTTCCTCTGATATACACAAGGATGCTGGCTGTCCCCAAATCAATTCCAACCTCTGTGCCTGGCATAAATATTCCCCTTTCGTTCTCTTCTTCTCTATGATGTATCTTAAATTATGATCTGTCAAGGCTCATTAAGCAAATCTCATTATACATAATTTCCCACGAAAAGAAAAGGCCTATTTTGTGAAGTTTTCTTTAAATCCCTTCTGCAATCCGCGATACCCCGACGTAATACTCGGAAATTTTATACCAGGTGCGGTAATCGACGCTTCCCGTCACCGGCAGGCCGAAGATGGACTGGAACTTTTCGACCGCGGCGCGCGTGGCGGGACCGTAGACGCCATCCTCCGCGATGCGCGGCAGAGCGGGATATGCGCCGGCGATCACATTCAGTTCCTCCTGCAGCTGCAGCACCTTCTGCCCGCTCGAGCCTTCCGCGAGGTCGTAGCCCGGCCAGGACGCCGGCACGCCGGAAATCTCCTCCGCGGTGTTGATATAGATACTTTCCCCATAATAGTGGCGCAGAATCTCGATCGCCGTGTATCCCTGCTGCGCGAGACTCTGCGAGCCCCACTGGCTGAGCCAGTTCGGACAGCTCACATTCCGCCCGTCGCAGTACTGCGTCAGAAGCGGCTGCTTCACGTTGGGCCGCGACAGATAGTTGCCGAACATCTCGTCCACAACTGCGGAGATCGTGTCGAAAATATTTCTGCCGTAGACCCATTTCTGGTCGAAAGCGGTGGAAGAGGTGAGCGTAAAATCATAGCCTCTGCCCCGGTAGTACTCCGTATAGACACGGTTCATGGTAAACGACATGATCGCCAGCACATTCGCGCGGATCGCCGCGTCCTCCCAGGTCGCGTAGATCTCGCTGCTGGCGACATTTTTAATATAATCGCGATAACGAACCCAGTAGTCCTTCGCGCTCGAGTCGGTCGGCGCACCGTCGTGCACGACGATGTACTCCGGGACAACCACGCGGCTCCGGACGATCTCGCCCGTCTCTGTCATGGGTACGACCTCCGGCTCCGCGATCTTCGGCGGGTAATTGCCGAACAGGACGTGCGGGCCGATCACGATCCGCTCAAAATCTGCCGAATCTCCCGTCTCCATGGCAATCTCCTGGATCGCTGTCACGCCAGGCAGCACCTCTGTCCCCGCCACCTCGACATCCTCATAACCGGGCGCTGCCGCGCGAACCGTGTACAGTGAATAAGGCTGCTGCTCCGAATCGCTCAGACTGTAGGCGAACTCCGGCGCAGGCAGTTCGATCTCCTCTGTCATACCGGACTCATCGGTCGTCAGGCGGATCGTCTCCCCTTCCGGATCACTCTCATACGTGATTTCCACCGTCGCCCCGGCGACCGGCCGCAGCGAGCGCCTTTCCGTCAGCCGTATCTTCAGCATCCCTCTGCTCAAATCATTTTCAGGCATAAAAGAGCCCTCTCTCATATATCTCTTTACTAATATATGAAAAAGGGCTTTGTAATATCAGAAATCTGAAGATTTATTCTCTTTTATTTCTTCTGCTCCATCTTCCATCAGGCCTTCCCCTGCTGTTTCGTCCACAGATACGCTCTCCTTCTCCTCTGGCTCAGGCTCTTCTTCCGGATCCGGCTTCATCAGTGTCCGCACCGCTGAGATAATCAGTACCACGCCAACCACTACAAAAACGATTGAGGCGATCATGCTGACGATGAGTCCCGTGCCTGTCACCTCGCTGCGCGACTGAAACATCTGCCAGGCGAGATAGATCAGATAACCTCCTGCAAGCAGATAGATCATCTGCCTTCCTTTTTCATTTCTCATCGCCTGTACCTCCTATCCTTTCCAGATTATCGAGCCACACCCGCGCGCAGGCGTCACTCGGCATGCGCAGATCTCCGCGCGGCGACACCGCCACCGTGCCGACCTTCGGACCGTCCGGCAGGCAGGAGCGCTTGAACTGCTGCGCGAAGAAGCGCCGCACAAAAGTTTTCAGCCATTTGAGAATCACATCATCCGCGTATTCTCCCGCAAAGGCCTGGCTCGCCAGATAGTAGATCTTGTCCGGTGCGAAACCGAAACGCAGCATATAATACAGGAAGAAATCGTGCAGCTCATAGGGACCCACGAGATCCTCCGTCTTCTGAGAGATCGTCCCATTCTCGGGCGGCAGAAGCTCCGGGCTCACCGGCGTATCGAGGATATCGAGCAGCACGCCGGTGAGGCTCTCATCGCCGCAGGTGTCCGCGTAGTAGCGGACCAGATGGCGTACGAGCGTCTTCGGCACGGAGACATTGACGCCGTACATCGACATATGGTCGCCATTGTAGGTCGCCCAGCCGAGTGCCAGCTCCGACATATCACCGGTTCCGATGACCATACCGCCGGTCTGATTTGCGATATCCATCAGGATCTGCGTCCGCTCCCGCGCCTGGGAATTCTCGTAGGTCACGTCATGAATGCTGTCGTCATGTCCGATATCGCGGAAATGAATATTCACCGCCTCGCGGATATCCACCTCCCGGAGATTCGCGCCAAGCCGCCTCGTCAGCTCGCAGGCATTGTGATAAGTGCGGTCCGTCGTCCCGAAGCAGGGCATCGTCACCGCCGTAATACAGCTGCGATCGAGACCGAGCCGGTCCGCCGCCTTCGCTGCGACGAGCAGGGCGAGCGTCGAGTCGAGGCCGCCGGAAATACCGATCACCACGCTCTTACAGTGCGTATGCTCCATGCGCTTTTTCAGTCCCAGCGACTGAATCGCGAAAATCTCCTCACAGCGCTTCTGCCGCTCCTCTATGCGTCCCGGCACGAAGGGCGCGCGGTCGACAAAGCGGTCAAAGGGCGCGTCATGCGCGGCCATCGTATAGCTCGTCCGCACATACTGCTCCGTATCCGCGGAAACCTGATAGGTAGTATAATGCCGGCGCTCTCCTGCGAGCCGCTCGATATCAAGATCCGCATAGATCGTCTCATTCTCAAAGCGCCGGGATTCCTTCAGCAGCGAACCGTTCTCGCAGATCAGGTGATGACCGCCAAAGACGAGATCGGTCGAGGACTCGCCCTCCCCGGCGCTCGCGTAGATATAGCCACAGACAAGGCGTCCCGACTGGCTGCGGACCAGCTCCCGCCGGTAGCTGTCCTTGCCCGTAATCTCATCACTCGCAGAGAGATTCACGATCACGGTCGCTCCCTGCATCGCGTGACGGACGCCCGGTGGGTTCGGCGCCCAGACGTCCTCGCAGATCTCCGCCGCCACCTCAAGGCGCGGCATGTCCACGCAGGAGAAAAGCTGATCCGTCCCGAAGGGTACCTTCTCTCCCGAAAGCCACTCAACGTCCACACACTTCTCCGGTCCTGCCGTAAAATGGCGCTGCTCATAGAATTCACTGTAATTGGGAATGTGCGTCTTCGGCACGAGCCCCAGAAGCCGTCCATCCGAGTACGCCGCCGCCACATTGTAGAGCTTCCCCTTCATCTCCATCGGCAGGCCAACGAAAAACAGGCCATCCATCCCGGCGCTGGCCTTCACGACGGCAGACAGCGCGTTTTTTGCCTCTGTCAGCAGCAATTCCTGGCGGAAAAGATCGCTGCAGGTATAGCCGGTGATGCAGAGCTCCGGGAAGACGATAATCCGCGCTCCGCGCTCCCACATCTCCTTCATCAGGCGGATGATCTCCCCCGCGTTGTATTTCGGGTCCGCCACGCGGATCTTCGGAGCCGCTGCCGCCGCCTTCACAAATCCGTATTTCATCTCATTTGCTCCTCCTGACGATTTCTTTAAGGTCCTCCACCGAAAATTCATAGGGCGTATTGCAGAAATGGCACTTCACCTCGACCGGCTTTCCGTCCTGTATCATTTCATTCAGACCCTTGCGTCCCACGCTGAGCAACGCCTTCTCCACACGATTTCTGCTGCAATTGCAGTAGAAGCGGGTGTCCGTACGCTCCAGAAATTCCACGTCAAACTCGCCCAGGATCTCCGTCAGCAGCTGCTCCGGCGTATAGCCGCGGTCCAGGTAAGTCGTCACGGAATGAATCTCCGAGAGCTTTCGCTCCAGACGATCAATGACTGCGTCCTCCACCTCCGGCATCAGCTGAATGATGAAACCGCCCGCCTGGCGCACCGTATTGTCGCGCTCCATGAGGACGCTCAGTCCCACCGAGGAGGGCGTCTGCTCCGAATTGGCAAAATAATAGGTCAGATCCTCGGCAACCTCTCCGCTCTGCAGCTCGGTCTGCCCCACATAGGGCTCCTTCAGTCCCAGATCCTTGACGACACTCAGCGTCCCCGCGCCGAGCGCGCCTCCGACGTCCAGCTTGCCCCGGCTGTTCGGCGGCAGCATCACCTCCGGGTGATTGACATAGCCCTTCACCCCTCCATGAGAATCCGCGGTCACGGTCAGGCCGCCGATCGGTCCGTCACAGTGGATCTGCAAGGTGAGCAGATCGTCCTCCCCCTTCATCATGATTCCCATCATGGCTCCTGCGCTCATCAGGCGTCCCAGAGCCGCCGTAGCCACGGGACTCGTATTATGGCGCGCCCGCGCCTCCTCTACCATATCTCTCGCCGTCACCGCAAAAGCCCGGATCTGTCCATCCGCCGCCGTAGCTCTCACAATATAATCACTCATTTTCTCTCTCCTTCCTCCGCGCGCCGCCGGCAGATCACATAGACCCGCTCCGAATCCTCCCGCGGCGGTTCATGGGTAAACGCATCGTATACATGCAGCAGCTCGAGCCCCGAGCGCCGCACCAGCTCCTCTATCACTGGAAGCCGATAAGCGCGCTGATAATGCGTCTCCTCGTATTTTCTATATAAACCCGAAGCTTCTCTCTCGAAAAGCGTCAGATTATATTCATTGATCATGGACCCCTCATCGTAATAGTTTTCCCAGATGAAGCTTCCTTCCTCCCGGTTTTCGGCGATGGTCTGCTCCCCCAGAATCTCCCGGTATTTGTATTCGGTATTGAGATCGAAAATGAACAGGCCGCCGTAATCCAGATAATTGCGTGCAGCCGCGCGCAGGATTTCAAAGATTTCCTCCTCACGCAGCACATAATTCAGGGAATCGCAGACACAGACGATCGCCCGCACGGTGCCGTAGAGCTCAAACTCCCGCATATCCTGCTGCAGATACAGAATGTCGTGGCCGGACTCTGCGCGTTTCTGAACAGCCTCTTCGAGCATTTCCTCCGACTGATCGATACCAATCATGTCGTAACCGGCCTCCGCGAGAAGTTCCGTCATCTGCCCGGTGCCACAGCCAAGCTCGCAGACCAGGCCCTCCAGGACCCCGTACTCGCGCAAGATACCGGTCAGATATCCGCACCATTCCTCATAGGGCACATCGTCCATAAACAGGTCGTAGACCTTTGCAAAGCCCGTGTACGCCTCCATCCCCATACCTCCGGTGATAAGAAAAGGGCTGTTCCTGTCAAAACAGCCCCTTACTCTTCTATTCAATGTCGTCGCGCCTAGTGGCTGCTCAGATATTTTTCAATATTTTCGATGGCAGTCTCTTCATCGTCCCCATCTGCAGTCACAGTCACCGATGATCCGGCAGAAAGCCCCAGCGTCATCATGCCCATGATACTCTTTGCATTCACTTTCTTGTCGCCAGTCTCCACATAAATCTTGCTCTCATACTGACTTGCAACCTGCACCAGCACCGCGGCCGGTCTGGCCTCAAGCCCGCTGGCGAGTTGAACAGTGATCGGTTTCTTAATCATTATGGCTCCTCCTTCTTACTCCTCTTTGCCCTCTCGCAACCGTTCAGCCATCATACTCAGTCTGCGAAGGCGATGATTCACTCCGGATTTTCCGACGGGCGGGTCCAGCATATCCCCCAGTTCCTTCAGGCTGGCATCCGGATACTCCAGCCTTAGCCCGGCTGTTTCGCTCAGGCCCCCGCTCAGATGCTTAAGTCCCACCCTTTGATCGATATACTGAATATCCTCGATCTGGCGGACCGCAGCGGAAACCGTCTTGTTCAGATTGGCGGTCTCACAGTTCACCTTACGGTTCACGGAATTCCGCACCTCTTTCACAATCCGTACATTTTCGAGCTGCATCAGCGACACGTGAGCGCCGGTAAGGCCGAGCAGATCAACGATCTGCGAACCTTCCTTCACATACACGACGAAATGCCTCTTGCGCAGGACGATCTTCGCATCAATCCCAAACCCGTCCAGCACGCTCCGGATCTCCTCCTCCTTCTCCTGATCGACGCATACGATCTCGAAGTGGTAGGATTTCTCCGGATCGCTGACGGACCCGGCCGCCAGGAATGCCCCCCGTATAAAAGCACACCTGCAACAGCTCTGCCTCAGCAAATGACTATGTATTCGCGCCATACAGCCGTCCATGTTCCCATCCGGATCCATAAGCTGCGTGCCCGTGAGCAGCCGCCTTGCCTCCCTGCCGCGGCAGACCGCCACGGTGTAATACCGCGCGCCGCGTTTTCTCCGGACGGAGACTTCCGCTTTCATATTAAAGGTTTTTCTCAATAATGTAAAGTACTTTCTTGCGACGAGCAGATTTTCTGTCTGGATTTTCACGCTGAGACGCCCGTCCTCCGAGCAGGCAATTTTCCCGCAAAAGCTTAGAATTGCTGCGGTTTCTGCCAGTCTGCAATGCCTTCCCGGCGGAATCTGCCTGGAAAGTTCTTCCTTGATCTCTCCGGAAACTGACATCCGGTTTTCCTCACTTTCCCCGGGCCGCATCCTTTCCGATATCCCGGTGTTCCAGCTTCACACCGTAATCGCTCTGCCTGCTCAGCCGCTCATACAGCCTGTCCGCCAGCGTCACAGAGCGGTGCTTTCCACCTGTGCAGCCGATCGCAATCACGAGCTGATTCTTTCCCTCCAGCACATAATTCGGGATTAGGAAATGGAGCAGATCCTCCAGCTTGTCCAGGAAAATATGCGCCATATCGAAGCCCATCACAAAATCCTGAATCTCCTGATCATTGCCCGTCAGCCTGCGCAGTTCCTCATGATAGTAGGGATTGGGCAGGAAGCGAACGTCGAAGACCAGATCGGCGTCATTCGGAATACCGTACTTGAAGCCAAAGGAAAGCACCGTGATCATCAGGTTCTTGAACGCACGATTCTGCACAAAGATCTGTTCCAGCTCCTGCTTCAGCTCCCGCACGAGAAGCTGACTCGTATCAATAATATAGTCCGCCTGTTTTTTCAGAAAAACAAGTCTTTCCCGCTCGAGCGCAATGCCCTGCTCAATCCGCCCGGCCTCCGCCAGCGGATGCATGCGGCGCGTCTCCTTGTAGCGCTTCACCAGCACATCGTCGCTCGCATCGAGAAACAGAATCTCATAGGCAATGCCCTGGCCTGTCAGATGCTCCAGCACCTGCTGCAGCTGGTCCAGCGACTTGCCGCTGCGCACGTCAATCCCGATTGCCACCTTTGTGATCTCACTGTTTCCGGAAGCGGTCAGCTCCACAAATTTATCTATGAGGAGAACGGGCAGGTTGTCCACACAGAAATAACCCGCATCCTCCAGTATCTTCAGCGCCGTCGCTCTGCCGGCGCCGGACATGCCCGTCACGATCACGAGTCTCATAGCTGTCTCTCCTTCCCGTCAAAACCCAGGAGCTTTACCTCCGGCTCCAGCCGGACGCCGGACTGTTCGTACACTCTGCGCTGCACCTCGCCGATCAGTTCCCATATCTGAGACGCCGTGGCGTCTCCCCGGTTGATCACGAAGCCGCAATGCTTCTCCGACACCTGCGCGCCGCCGACCCGAAAGCCGCGCAGCTGCGCTTCCTCGATCAGTTTTCCCGCGAAATAACCCTCCGGGCGCTTGAAGGTACTGCCCGCACTCGGATACTCGAGCGGCTGCTTCGCAAGGCGCTTCTGCTTCAGTTCTTCCATGCGCGCGCGAATCGATTCTGCATCGCCCTGTGCGAGTTCCAGCTCCGCCTCCAGCACGATGCCGCCCTCCGCGGCGACCCGGCTCCTGCGATAGCCGAACTGCATCTCCTCTCCGCTGTAGTCCTGCTCCGTTCCGTCCGGCAGCAACACGCGCACCCGCCGCACTACATCCTTCATCTCGCCGCCGTAGGCACCCGCATTCATGACCATCGCCCCGCCGATCGTCCCCGGAATCCCGGAAGCGAACTCGAGACCTGTCAGGCTGTGCTCCAGCGCGAACTTCGCCGCACGCACGGTCTGGACGCCGGTCTGCAGCATGAGGCGCGTCCCTTCCGCCCGCATGGCGGACATATTCCGAAAGAGGTGGATGACAACGCCGTCGTAACCCTCGTCGCTGACCAGCAGATTGCTGCCGTTTCCCACGATATACCAGGGTGTCTTCTGCGCATGGCACAAAGCAATCACCGCGCGCAATTCCGCCACGGACTGCGGCTCCACCAAATAGCGCGCAGGGCCGCCCACGCGGAAGGTCGTATGAAATTTCATCGGCTCGTCGGGCAGTACATGCTCTCCGCCCAGAATCTCCCGCAGCTGCTCCAGCATCGTCGTCCTCCATGGTTGCTTTATTTTCCCCATCATACAACAGAAACGGGGATTTGTCGAGGGGCGCATGGCTATGAGCGCCTCGGCTTCCCGAACGCTCTGGCTTCCCGGGCGCCCGCCTTGGGATGGTATCCATATTCGGACACGCTCCCGCTCAGGGAAAAGCGTAGCGGTACTAAACTCAGTCTGCGCCTGACGGCTTGACTTCGTTAAGTGCCGACGCTTTTCCAATGGTCCATATATGGATACCATCCCAAGGTGGGCTACACTGTGGCAGGTGATACTCCAGCGTGGTCCGGCTGTATTTCTGTAGGCGGACCATTGGGAGACGCCGGCACTTAGCGAGCCCGAGCCGAAAAGGCGAAGGGGGAGCTTAGTACCGCTGCGTCTCACACTGAGCGAGAGCGAGTCCGCTTACAGATGTACCGCCGGGCCATGCGGCCGGGGCCACGTGTCTTACCCCAGATACTTCTTCACGTACTGGCCGGTATAAGACTCCGGCACCTCGGCGACCTGCTCGGGGGTGCCGCAGGTGACGACCATTCCGCCGCCGTCGCCGCCCTCCGGGCCCATGTCGATGATGTAATCAGCGGTCTTGATGACGTCGAGGTTGTGCTCGATGACAATGACCGTGTTGCCTCCCTCGGCCAGGCGCTGCAGGATCTCGGTCAGCTTGTGGACGTCCGCGAAATGCAGGCCGGTCGTCGGCTCGTCAAGGATGTAGACGGTCCGCCCGGTGCTGCGGCGGCTCAGTTCAGTCGCAAGCTTGATGCGCTGCGCCTCGCCGCCGGAAAGCGTCGTGGACGGCTGCCCCAGCTTGATGTAGGAGAGGCCGACATCGTAGAGCGTCTCGATCTTGCGGCGGATGAAGGGGACGTTCGAGAAGAAATCGAGCGCCTCCTCGACCGTCATCTCGAGCACGTCGTAGATGCTCTTTCCTTTATATTTTACTTCAAGCGTCTCGCGATTATACCTCTTTCCATGGCAGACCTCGCAGGGCACGTAGACATCCGGCAGGAAGTGCATCTCAATCTTCAGGATGCCGTCTCCGGCGCAGGCCTCACAGCGGCCGCCCTTTACGTTAAAGCTGAAGCGGCCCTTCTTGTAGCCCTTCGCCTTTGCATCGGAGGTCGAGGCGAAGAGGTCGCGGATCATGTCGAAGACACCGGTATAGGTGGCCGGATTCGAGCGCGGCGTGCGCCCGATCGGCGACTGGTCGATGCAGATGACCTTGTCGAGCTGCTCCATGCCTTCGATCGTGCGGTGCTTCCCGGGAATCGTCCGCGCACGGTTCAGCGTCTTCGCGAGACTCTTATACAGGATTTCATTGACCAGCGAACTCTTTCCGGAGCCGGATACGCCGGTGACACAAGTCATGACGCCGAGCGGAAAACGCACGTCGATATTTTTCAGGTTGTTCTCCCGGGCGCCGCGAACGGTCAGCCAGCCGGTCGGCGTGCGACGGCTCTCCGGTACGGGGATCTTCAGACGGCCGCTTAAGTACGCACCGGTAATGGAGGCCGGGTTTGCCATCAGATCCTCAGCGGTCCCGGTCGCGACGACCTCGCCGCCGTGCTCGCCCGCACCGGGACCGATATCGACGATGTATTCCGCCGCGCGCATTGTGTCCTCGTCATGCTCCACGACGATCACCGTATTCCCAAGGTCGCGCAGACGGCGCAATGTGTTCAGCAGCTTGTCATTGTCGCGCTGGTGCAGACCGATGCTCGGCTCGTCCAGGATATAGGCCACGCCGACGAGGCCGGAGCCGATCTGCGTCGCGAGGCGGATACGCTGCGCCTCGCCACCCGAAAGTGTGCCGGTAGCCCGGGTCAGCGACAGATAGTCAAGGCCCACGTCCATCAGAAAGCGGATGCGCGCATGGATTTCCTTCAGGATCTGATCGCCGATCAGGTGCTGCTGCCCCGTCAGCGTCATGTGCTCGAGGAAATCATTCAGATCACGCACCGACTGGTCGGTCACATCGTAAATATTTTTGTCGCAGACCGTCACCGCGAGGGAGGCGGGCTTCAAACGCTTTCCCTTGCAGGCGCGGCAGGGTGTGATGCGCATGAAGGATTCAAATTCCTGCTTCATCACGTCCGAGGCGGTCTCGCGATAGCGGCGCTCGCTGGCTTTGATAAGTCCCTCAAAAGCGACCGGATAGACGCCTTCCCCGCGCTGGCCCTTATAGTGCACCTTCACCTCGCGGGCGCCGCCGTGAACGAGCATCTGCCGGACTTCATCCGATAAATCCTGCCACGGCGTATCCAGCGAAAAATCGTATTCCTTTTCCAGCGCCACCAGAATCGCGTAGGTGAAGCTGGACGGATCGGCGCAGCTCTGCCAGCCGAGCACCTGGATCGCGCCGTCGCGGATGCTCAAAGTCTTATCCGGGATCATCAGATCCTCGTCAAACTCCATCTTGTAGCCAAGGCCCGCGCACTCCGGGCAGGCGCCGAAGGGATTATTGAAAGAAAAGCTGCGCGGCTCAATCTCCTCCATGCTGATGCCGCACTCCGGGCAGGCATAGCTCGAGCTCATCGTGATGAGATCGCCGCCGATCACCTCCACAACGAGAAGGCCCTCGGCCAGACCAAGCACCGTTTCAATCGAGTCGGCCAGGCGCTTCTCGATGCCCGGCTTCACAACCAGACGGTCCACGACAATCTCAATCAGATGCTTATTATTTTTCTCAAGTTTAATCTCCTCGGACAGCTCGTACATATGTCCGTCGATCTTCACACGCACGAAGCCGCTCCGTCTGGCCTTCTCGAGCACCTTCACATGCTCGCCCTTGCGGCCCTTGACCACTGGCGCGAGCAGCTGGATCCTGGTCCGCTCCGGCAGCGCCATGATCTGATCAACCATCTGATCGACGCTCTGCCGCTTGATCTCCCGCCCGCATTTCGGGCAGTGCGGGATACCGATGCGCGCGTAGAGCAGACGAAAATAGTCGTAGATCTCCGTCACCGTGCCGACCGTCGAACGCGGATTGCGGTTCGTCGACTTCTGGTCAATCGAGATCGCCGGGGAAAGCCCCTCGATACTCTCGACCTCCGGCTTCTCCATCTGCCCGAGGAACTGCCGCGCGTAGGAGGACAGCGACTCCATATAGCGCCGCTGTCCCTCCGCGTAGATCGTGTCGAAGGCCAGCGAGGATTTCCCCGAGCCCGACAGGCCGGTCAGCACGACCAGCTCATTTCTCGGAATCTCCAGATCTATATTTTTCAGGTTGTGCTCGGAGGCGCCCCTGATCTTGATGTATTTTCTAAGTCCTTCCGCCATACTTTTCCCTCTCTCATTCCAGACCGTTCATCTGTTTTTTCAGTTCAATCATCTGATCGCGCAGCGTCGCAGCGGTCTCGAAATCCAGCTCCGCGGCGGCCTTCTTCATCTTCTTCTGAATCTGGCCGATCAGCTTCTCGAGCTCCTCCCTGCTCATCGACTCCGGATCCTTCTCAAAGCGCAGATCCTTCTGGTCCACCTCTTTGGAAATGCTGATCAGGTCGCGGACCGCCTTCTGGATCGTCTGCGGCGTGATGCCGTGCTCCTCATTGTAGGCCTGCTGAATCTCCCGGCGGCGGTTCGTCTCCTCGATCGCACGGCGCATGGAATCCGTCATAATGTCCGCGTACATGATCACATGTCCCTCGCTGTTGCGCGCGGCGCGGCCGATCGTCTGCACCAGCGAAACCTCGGAGCGCAGGAAGCCCTCCTTGTCCGCGTCGAGAATCGCCACCAGCGTGACCTCCGGAATATCCAGGCCCTCGCGCAGCAGGTTGATGCCGACGAGCACATCGAAGACGTCCATCCGCATGTCGCGGATAATCTCCGCGCGCTCGAGCGTGTCGACATCCGAATGTAAATAGCGGACGCGGATACCGACCTCCTTCATATAGGCGGTCAGATCCTCCGCCATCCGTTTGGTCAGCGTCGTGATCAGCACCTTGTGATGGCCGGCCACCTCTTTATTGATCTCTCCAATCAAGTCGTCGATCTGCCCCTCCACCGGGCGCACGGACACCTCCGGGTCGAGCAGGCCGGTAGGCCGTATGATCTGCTCAGTCCGCAGCAGCTCATGTTCCGCCTCGTATTCCCCGGGCGTAGCCGAGACAAACAGCATCTGGTCAATTTTACTCTCAAATTCTTCAAAGCTCAAGGGGCGGTTGTCCTTCGCGGAGGGCAGGCGGAAACCATAGTCCACGAGCGTCGTCTTTCGGTTCTGATCGCCGAAGTACATCGCGCGGATCTGTGGAATCGTCTTATGAGACTCGTCGATGATAATCAGATAATCGTCGTGGAAATAGTCCATCAGTGTATGCGGCGGTACGCCCGCGGGCAGCCCCGCCAGATGCCGCGAATAGTTCTCAATGCCCGAGCAGAACCCCGTCTCTTTCAGCATCTCAATATCGAAATTCGTCCGCTCTTCAATCCGCTGCGCCTCCAGAAGCTTGTCCTCACTCTTGAAATAGCGAATGCGCTCCTCGAGCTCCTCCTCAATCTTCTTCACCGCTTCCTGAATCTTTCCCGGCGGAACGACATAGTGCGATGCCGGGAAAATGGCGACGTGCAGCATCTCGCGCCGCACCTCTCCGGTCAGCACGTCGATCTCGACGATACGGTCGATCTCGTCCCCGAAAAATTCCACCCGGATGGCGTGCTCGCTCTCATTGGCCGGAAAGATCTCGACCACGTCACCGCGCACCCGGAAGGTGCCTCGCTTGAAGTCCATCTCATTCCGGTCATACTGGATATCGATCAGTCTGCGCAGCAGCTCGTCCCGGTCAACCTCCATGCCCGGCCGCAGCGAGACCGCCATCTTCTCGAAATTCTCCGGCTCGCCCAGACCATAGATGCAGGACACCGATGCCACAACCACCACATCGCGCCGCTCGACCAGCGACATCGTCGCCGACAAACGCAGCTTATCAATCTCGTCGTTGATCGCCGAATCCTTCGCGATGTAGGTGTCACTGGAAGGGACGTAGGCCTCGGGCTGATAATAGTCGTAGTAGGACACAAAATACTCCACCGCGTTCTCAGGGAAAAATTCCCTGAACTCCCCGTAGAGCTGTGCAGCGAGGGTCTTATTGTGCGCAATCACCAAAGTCGGCCGGTTCAGCGCCTGAATCACATTGGCCATCGTAAAGGTCTTGCCGGAACCGGTGACGCCCAGCAAAGTCTGGAATTGATTGCCTTTCTGGAAGCCGTCGACCAGGTCGGCGATAGCCTGGGGTTGATCGCCGGTGGGCTGGTATTCACTGTGAAGGATAAAAGGTTTTTGTTCTGTATGCACAAAAATCACCTCGAAAGTCTTATCTTTGAAAATCTGTCTCAGGATTTACTTATTTTCTGCATTTCCATAATGCCATCGGATGCTCCCTGATGCGTTCTACTACATTCTGATCTTCAAATAACAATTCCGGCATATATTCTTTCTCTGCAAATGCCTCCATATACTCTCGTTCCTTTGCTGATATTTTCATAAGTTCCGCAATGTATTCTTTCGCGCGCGTCTTCTTCCCTTCCAGATCAAAACATTCTTTGTTTCTCAGAACAGGGAATAAATCTCTTTTTATCTTTGTAAAACTCAAACTGTCAATTGCAGATGTGTCAAACGACAGATTCACTTTCTCCTGTGAGATTGTGTTGTAGAAGATAATGCTTTTACGAAACAGGGTCCTTTCGCTTTCGTCAAACAGGTCATACCTGACCATATTATCAAAGTCATACAAATCTCTCGCTGCTGCCCTGCTGAGCAGAGCATTTGCCTTCGCTGCAAATATTTCCATCGGCGCGACAGTATGGATCAGAAAACTATCATCAAAAACATCAGTGAGCATCGGCAAACGAACTGAGTCAAAAAGATGAGCTCTAAGGGAATAATTCAACTCTATCTTGATAATGTCTCTGTTTCCCACGGAATTCTGATACTTGTATAAAAATGCATCAAGGCTGAAACTGAACCGGGAAGCAGGCGAGAGAAAATATCCCTCAGACTCCATATATTCCCTGATAATCTCCGCAATCCTCTTTCTGGATGCTTCCATCTCGCGCCTTGTTCCATTTGGCACATAATCCATATCAATATCGACTGACAACCTTGGCAAATTGAAGATAACAGAATTGATTGCTGTCCCGCCCTTCAATACAAGATGTTCTGCCAGAAATTCCTGGTTGTTGAAAAATTTCAGAATTTCTTTCAGGCGCAATGCTTTTTCAAATGTATCTCTTACAAACCCAAGTCTTCTGGCTTCTTTTGCAAGCTCTGCTCTGTTATATTCAATCATGCACCTTACTCTCCATTTTTCGAGTACGCAACAGCATCCGGAACTACCAACTTCCACTTGCGATTATAAACACCATGCCTCACATCTTTCGACAAATACCGTTTGCTTTTTTTTATATTTTTTTGACAGAACTCGTAAAAATCATCCTGAAGCTCCATATTTCCAAAAGTTTCAAGCATATATCCAATTTTCTGAAAGAGGAACTGGCTTCCATAATCGGTTAAATATTGACGCAACTTCCTTTCATCAATGCTTCGGACTGAGCGGATAAATGAAATTACTTCCTCCATCCCGGATATGCGATCCATTTCGTTTGTGCTGTCCACCAAAGTCCGCTCCATATTCGTCACCCTGACGCCGCCGCTATACGTGACTCTCACAACACCGTTCTGGATTCTGGACGGAATATATCTGTACACATATCCATCAAATTCGAATTCTCTGAAGCGGGTTTCTGATGACACATAGACCTCATAATAAATCTGATCCGAAAGTCCATGATATTCGATTGCCGTATGATGTGAAATATATGCCGTATTAGTTACCGCACAGGCAACCTGGTAACGGTTTGCAACCGGAGCCCCCGTCTCCCCGCTGATACAGGTATAAAGATTATTCCTGATTCTAACCACCAAATCCTGTGCCACCAGCCGCTTCAGCGCAGACCGCGCACTGTTTACATTATCATAATACCGCGTCACATCCTCCACTGTAAAAACAGGATATCCGAGAAGTTCATAATATAAGTTCACATTATCACCTCGTAGTTTATAATATGTACAGAAAAGCCCTTTTGGGAGCTAATTTGCTCTAAATATGAACCATAGTACGATATTCTAATGCAAATTTCAAGCAATTAATGGATTATTATGGGATTTTCAACTGTGTCGATTCTCGTACAAGATAATCTTTCCTGCCTCAAACATAGGTTTTCTTTACTGAAACGTAGCTTTTGCCTCCTCAAACATAGCTTTTCTTTACTGAAACGTAGCTTTTGCCTCCCCAAACATAGCTTTTCTTTACTGAAACGTAGCTTTTGCCTCCCCAAACATAGCTTTTCTTTCCTCAAGCGCCGTGTAAGAACAAATCTACCAACAAATCCTTATTACGAATGTAGGTCACCTGTGTTGTGAAATCCGTGTAGTGTTATTTCTCCCCTGTTTCCCTATCTAATCCACAAAATATAGATCAAATAGCACTATTCATTACTAAATACGCCCATCTGGAAAGCAGTCTCTTAGTAGGACACAAAATACTCCACCGCATTCTCCGGGAAAAATTCCTTGAACTCCCCGTAGAGCTGTTCAGCGAGGGTCTTATTGTGCGCAATCACCAAGGTCGGCCGGTTGAGCGCCTGAATGACATTGGCCATCGTGAAGGTCTTTCCAGAGCCGGTAACGCCTAATAAAGTCTGGAACTGATTGCCTTCTTTGAATCCTTTGACCAGATCGGCGATGGCCTGAGGCTGGTCGCCGGTGGGCTGGTACTCGCTGTGGAGGATGAAAGGTTTTTGTTCAGTCTGCACAAAATCACCTCGGAAATTTATAATCACACTCCTTTTCGGACGCGGATATTATAACAGATTTTACAGGGCTTGTCTATGAATATCGAACATGAGTTCCCTTTTCATATAATTAGCCACCATATAGATATTTATCTACAATCAATCACTATATTCTGGAGAAAGCCAATCTGACTTCCTAACGAGAAAACGGGACACAGCTTCTTGCTGTGCCCCGCACCCTTTCCATGCTTTCCGACCATAGGCTCCTTATAAGTATTGTCTGAAATCTAAGTCCCATGAGTAACTTAGAAAATCTGCTCTACCTCACTGCACATGGATAATTTTCGTTCCCAATCATCCTCCAGCTTCAATATCCGTGAGCTGTTCTATATATTTCGTCACTTCCTTCAAAATAAACTCCGCATTGGAAATCTGCACCTGCGTATCTGCCATCGCAGCGATAAACATATCATCATAATCTGACGCATTTCTGATCATAAATGCGGAACCGATCATTTTTGACATTTCTGCTGGGAAAATGCCTTCCTTGATATATCTTCTCCGAAACTCTGAGATCACTCCACTATGCTTACTGGAATCCACATTATCAAATACCAATACAGCCCTCATCGAATGAAATATCGCATAATACGCCCGATTATTGGCAATCCGATAATTCTTATTCCCAAACAGCAACCGCGCCGCTTCCAGATCTTCTTTCGCCCGTTCAAGACGATAATTTGCATAGTCTCTTTGTAGTTCTGTGTACTCAGGCAATCTTGATACCTTCTTTCTGGATATTCTGATAGAAGACTGAAACCGGCAAATAATGTTCGTAGGTCTTATAGTTTTGCAGCACTGGTGCCAGCACAACATCATAATCCCAATCCAGACGGTTCGCTATATCTATAATCTGATTGCGCTCTGTTCCAAGCTCTTCCTCCGCAACGTCCAGCAACACCATAACATCTATATCGCTGTCTTCTGCAAAATCTCCTCTGGCACAGGAACCATAAAGTATCACCGCATACAGCCTTGAGCCATATACTTTTCTGGCCTCCGCAGCGAACTCCTGCATGACTTCCTTTATCTTCTCGACCGTCATGTAATCACCCTTCCCTGACTCTACCCAATACGTTCTGTAACTCCGCTTTACTGCACATAAGCATCAACTCCCTTTTCAGCAGCGTCTGTTATCGGGGCTTTCAACAATAATATTATAACATGGAGGACTTACAGAATCCACCGAAAAAGAAGACTTTATTTTCTCGACGAATTCTGTTCACCGTTACGCTGAATCCGCGCTGTCCGGATACAGCCAACCCGTTCATATGGCATCAATATATTGTGTTTTTCAAATATTGTACTTCTATATATTGTGTCCAAAATATCATTTCGTAGTAGGACACAAAATACTCCACCGCATTCTCCGGGAAAAATTCCTTGAACTCCCCGTAGAGCTGTACAACAAGGATCTTATTGTGCGCAAATACGACCTTAAACCTTTATAAATATTCCATGGCATCCTTATCCGCTATTAGAGTCACATTCGGGTGAAGCTGGAGGATGGATGCCGGCACCTCTGGTGCAACTGGTCCTGTAATAGCTCTTTTCAATATTCCTGCCTTATCACGCCCTTTAACTACAAGCAGTATTTTTTTTGCCACAGCTACAAAAACTGCCCGTTATGCTTCTATCCCATTTTTATAATCGGGATTGTACTTGTCCAGCAAAAACGGATCTTTCGTAACAAACGAATTGGCAGAAACCGACTGCGTTACCTTTACGCCAGGTTTGTAACATGCGTTTACATACATATACAGGCTAAATAATAGAGCCGTCAAACTGTCGCTTTCGTCTTTTGCATAAATGCGAAAATGAAACAGGTCGTCCCAAATCACTCGCTCTGATTCGACTAAAGCAATCTGCCTGCTGCCACAATAGACAGGATGCTTCGTGCTCTCTCCTGAAATTGCGACCGCGTAGCAGTCATAAGTTTGTCCATTTCTCACCATCTGGTGAAAGCTGCGGCTCTGGAACAGACCGGTTTTCTGCTCCGCCTGGTATACAACACCTGTATTGTCACCGTTTATACTGATCTTGTATGGGCGGAAAGGCTTCGAAGCAACATACTTATTCTTTCCATAGCGCATTTCAAACTGTGTATGGAAGAATATCCCATTAATCACCGCTTCTCTGTGTCCCATTTTCCCTTTCAGCG
>MSHD01000014.1 GCA_001941045.1 Lachnospiraceae bacterium Zagget2 | reverse complement strand
GAATGAAAAAAATATAAAAAATATTAAAAAAGTACTTGCAATTTAGAGAGCAGTTGAGTATAATAACTTTTGTTCGTGAAGCGAACGAAGAAATGCATCTCTAGCTCAGCTGGCAGAGCACCTGACTCTTAATCAGGGTGTCCAGGGTTCGAACCCCTGGAGATGCATGCAGAGCGCTGTTTTTGGATTTGTCGTCCGGGGGCGGTGTTCTTTTTTTGTGTAAAAGTCTCCTTGCCAATCCTTATCCGATACGCTAAAATCTAAATAGAAACAATTTTCAGAAGGAACAGGATATGGCATACGTTTACATGCTGCGTTGCGCGGACGGTTCCCTGTATACCGGTATCGCGCGGGACATTGGAAGGCGGATGCGCGAGCACTTTTACAGAATGAAATCGGGTGCAAAGTATACAAAGAGCCATTCGCCTGCAGCGCTCGAGATGGTGTGGGAGACGAAGGAATGGTCGGACGCGGCGCGCCTTGAGTACCACATCAAGCGACTGGAAAAAGCCCGGAAGGAGCAGCTGATCCGCCAGCCGGAAGATGTGGAGACGCTGTTCGGAGAGAAGCTGAAGGGCGCGCACTATAAGGTCCGGGAGGATTTGCGGCTTGCGGATCTTCTGACAGAGCCGAAGGAGGCAGGTGTGGAAGGAGACAGACTGCAGCGACAGCTTGACTTTATCATGGAGCTGGACAAGGAAAAGGAGATTGTCCGGCAGACTTATCTGGCGGACGGAAGCAGAAAAGAGACCGATGCGGAGCATGCATGGCATCTGGCGATCATGTGCTGCATCCTGAGTGAATACGCAAATGAACCGATTGACGTGGCAAAGACCGTGATGATGCTTCTGACGCACGATCTGGTGGAGATCGATGCAGGCGACACCTACGCCTACGATGTGGCGGGGAATGCCACGAAGCGGGAGCGTGAGCTGCGGGCTGCGGACCGACTCTATGGGCTTCTGCCCGCGGAGCAGGCGGCGTATATGCGCAGCCTGTGGGACGAATTTGAGGCGATGGAGACGCCGGAGGCAAAGTTTGCGAATACGCTGGACAAGGTGCAGCCGGTTCTTCTGACAGACGCCGCCGATGGGAAATCCTGGAGGGAGCATGGAGTGCAGGATTCCTGGCTGCGGAAGAGGAACGCCAGGACACACGAGGGTTCCGAGCGGCTGTGGGAGCTCGTTCGTGAGCTGGTCGAAAAGAATACGGAAAATGGCAATATAAAAAGAGATCAGGAGCCGGGAGGCGCGCTTCCAAGCGGCAGGTAGACCTGAAATTCACTCCCTTTTCCGAGGGAGGAACGGACATGGATCGAGCCGCCGTGGGCCTGTATGAGCTTCTGCGCGATACTGAGGCCAAGTCCCGCGCCATTTTCTTTGTGACTGACGAAAGGCCGGAAGATCGTCTGCTGTTGTTCCGGGGTGAGTCCGCAGCCATTGTCGCGAACTGCGATCAGCAGCCGCTTTTCGTAGGCGAAGACCTTGAGCGTGATACGCCCGCGTCCGGAGATGGACTCCATGGCATTTTTCAGCAGATTGATGAAGACCTGCTTCAGACGAATGGGATCTCCGTAAAAATCAGGATACGTATCATCAAGCTTGACCAGAAGCGGGATATGGCGGCGCAAAAGTTCCGGAAGCAGCGTGTCCTTCAGATCGAAAGCGAAGGCGCGCGGGTCGATCTGCATATACTTCAGCGGTTCCCGGCTGTTGAAGGCGCAGACGCCGTCCAGCAGAGTCTTCATATATTGGAGATCATTTTTTATCTGTCCCCAGAATTCAAAACTTTCCACTTCCGGGTGCATCTTTTGTATCGACTGGATAGAGCTGTCTACGTAGGTGAGCGGGTTACGGATTTCATGGGAGATCTGTGAGAGTATCAGGCGATAGTCCTCCTCCGCGATTCTTTCCTGTTCTTCGTATATCAGCATATGATCACTTCCTGATTGAAAATATACCAAAACAGTCATATATTGGCAAACAAATTCGTTCGTCAAATTAGGACAAATTCGGCAAAGGAGGCATATAAAATGAAGGATTGTAACTGTATTTTCTGTAAAATTGCGAACGGTGAGATTCCGTCGACGACACTCTACGAGGACGACGATTTTCGCGTGATTCTGGATATGGGACCGGCTACGCGGGGGCACGCTCTGCTGCTGCCCAGGGAGCACTATGCAAATCTCTTTGAACTGGATGATGCGCTGGCAGGGAGGGCGCTGGTGACGGCGAAGAGGGTTGCTGCGCGGATGAAGGAAGCGCTCGGAGCGGACGGCTTTAATCTCGTCCAGAATAATGGGGAGGCCGCCGGACAGACAGTCATGCATTTTCACATCCATCTGATTCCGCGCTATGAGAATGATCAGGCGGGGATCCTGTGGACGCCCGGCAGCACGACACCGGAGGAGATGGAAGAAATCCGGCGTCTTGTTGTGGAAAACTGATCGCAGGAGGGCGCTGCAGGGAATGACCGTCTGGACGTTATGTTTCATCTGTATCAGGACATGGTGATTCGCAACGCCTACCTTATTACAGGAGATTACTATGCAGCGGAGGATGTCTGTCAGGAGACCTTCATAAGGCTGCATGCCAGGCTTGAACACATACCGGATGAAAATGTCCGCTCCTGGCTGCTGCACACGTCGAAGCATCTGGCGCTTGACCATCAAAGGAATGAAAAAAGGCGCTGTGAACACCTGAAGTATGGGAACTGGGAAGAGGAGCTGGAAGAATGGGCTGCCCCCGGAAGCTTTGACCTGAGCGAGCTGCTGGAAAAAAGGGAAGAAAGACAGGTTCAGAAGGAGACGCTGATGCTTTTGAAAGAACAGCGTCCCCTTTGGTATGAGACTCTTCTGATGAGCGGCATGGAAGGGATGCGGAATGGAGCGATCGGGCTGGAGCTCGGCATCACGGCGTCGCTCGTCAGTAAGTGGAAGGAGCGTGCAGGATGCTGGCTTCGAAAACGCTATGAGGAGGATTATCTCGATGAGGAATGAGCGGACGCCGCTTCGTCGATCAGAGAGAAGATCGCCTCGATTGCGTCGGATTGCGCGCATTCGCTCATGGCGCGGATATAATCCTGCCTGTGGCTGTAAAGCTCCTGAACGGCATCGGTAAGCCGCGCCACGGAGAGGGATTCTTCCTCCAGCACCATGGAAAAGCCCTGGCGCGCGAAGGATTCTGCGTTGAGAAGCTGGTCGCCGCGGCTGGCTCCTGTCGGCAGTGGAATCAGCAGCGCCGGTTTTTTCAGCGCCAGAAGCTCACAGATGGCATTCGCCCCCGCACGGGAGATGACAAGGTCGCTCAAAGCGAACAGGTCGGCGAGCTCTTCCTGAATGTATTCGTACTGGACGTAGCCTCTGATATCCGTCAGAGCAGCGTCCAGTTTTCCTTTTCCGCACAGATGGATGATCTGCCAGTCCTTCAGAAGGATATCCAGTGAATCCCGGACAGCCTGGTTGACTGCGGCCGCTCCGAGACTTCCCCCCATGACGAGGATGACCGGTTTATCAGCGGAAAAGCCGGTCATGCAAAGCGCAGCGTCGCGGCTGCCTTCGCGCAGTTCCTGACGGATCGGGCAGCCGGTCAGCACAGCCTTCCCGGCAGGAAGATACTGCATGGTTTCCGGGAAATTGCAGCAGACCTTTGTGGCGGAAGGCATACTGAGCTTATTGGCAAGACCGGGCGTCAGGTCGGACTCGTGGCAGATGATCGGAATGTGGCGGCACCTGGCAGCAATCACCACCGGAACGGCTACAAAGCCGCCTTTGGAAAAAACAACGTCGGGTTTCAGCTCCTTCATCAGCTTCAGCGCCTGGCCATAGCCTTTCAGCACCCGGAAGGGGTCGGTGAAATTTTTCACATCGAAATAACGGCGCAGCTTTCCGGAGGAAATCCCATAGTAGGGGATGCCCTGCGCCTCGATCAGCTGCTTTTCCATCCCTTTATCAGAACCAATATAGGAGATTTCATAGCCTGCGCGGCGAAGACGGGGAAGAAGCGCAATATTTGGCGTGACATGCCCTGCGGTACCTCCGCCGGTGAGAATGATTCGTTTCATGTTTCCGACCTCCCAGCTCACTCAAAATCTATCATTATTATATGTGCCGCGAAAAAAAAGTCAACGAAATTTCAGTCTGGACTGTCAAAATCGCAGACTTTTGGCGTTATATAAATATAAGGCCTTATAAAAAAAGAGAAGGAGGAAAAAGACTGCCAGACAATCAGGGTATTAAAAGCAGAAGGAGGGAAACCTTTAAGGTCCCTCCTTCTATCATGCCTGTTCGCTTTTCAGTTGTTTCAGCGCCTGGGCGAGCTGGTCGGGACATGAGGTCGGCTTGTAGCCGCAGGTCGTTCCCTCCAGAAGTTCAATCACGTCGTCAACTTTCATGCCGGTGACAAGTTTTGCGATGCCTTTGGTGTTTCCATTGCACCCGCCGATGAATTCAACGAATTTGATTACGCCGTCCTCCGCCTCCACATTGATGGCCTGAGAACAGGTTCCTCTTGTTTTGTACAGCATTTCGACACCTCCTCAGGGGAGTATAGCAGATAATCTGTGTTTTTTCTAGTCAAACGCGTATTTTTTTTGTATACTGAAAACAGCGTTATAAAGGAGGATCATAAAGAATGAAAACAGGTATTATCGGAGCAATGGAGGAGGAAGTGGAGGCTCTGCGTGAGAAACTGGAGAATCCGGAAAAGTTCACGCGGGCATCCATGGATTTTTATTCCGGAAAGCTGGGCGGCCGTGAGGTGGTCGTCGTGCGCAGCGGTATTGGCAAGGTGAACGCGGGGATCTGCGCACAGATTCTGGTGGATGTTTTTGCGGTGGATGCGGTCATCAATACCGGCGTCGCGGGTTCACTGAGCGCGCAGATTGATATCGGGGATATCGTCATTTCCACGGACACGGTCCAGCATGATATGGATGCTGTTGGCTTCGGCTATGAGCCGGGCGTGATTCCGCGGATGGAGGAGAGCTTTTTCAAGGCGGATGAGAGACTGATCCGGGCAGCGCAGGAGGCCTGCGCGGAGGCGGCGCCTGATATTCACTCCTTCACCGGGCGTGTGGTGAGCGGCGACCAGTTCATCGCGGGCAGAGAGGTAAAGGAGCGACTTAGCAGCCAGTTCGGCGGGCTCTGCGCGGAGATGGAGGGTGCGGCGATCGCCCAGGCGGCGTATCTGAATCGGATTCCTTTTGTAATCATTCGCGCGATCTCCGACAAGGCGGATGACAGTGCGCATGTAGACTATTCGGCCTTCGAGATGGAGGCAATTCGTCATAACGTTGCGCTGGTGGAGAATTTTATCGGAAGGTTATAAAAGCGCGGCATTCTGTCGAAACCTTCCGACAGGATTTGCATGTCCTTTTCCGGCAAATGCGTTATACTGATGCACACAGATTAAGAAACGGGAGGCATCAGTATGTATCAGTTATGGCATTACTATGGAGAGTTTGCAGCGCTGGGAACCTGGGGGATTCTGCTGGCGTTGATGAGGAGGGTACTGTTCGGAAGGCTGTGTCGCGATGTGGCGGTCGAAGGAAGCGGCGGCAGCCCGATGCGCAGGGCGATGGCGTTGAAATACGAGAAGAGCGCGGAACTTGGTATGGAAATTCGCGACATTTCCGCCTTTGTCCGGAGATATCTTGGCCAGGAACGAAGATTCCGGATACGACTGCCACGCTGGCGGACACTGCCGGAGCGCTGGGGAAGTCTGACTCTGGGAGCAGGATTTCTGGAAGCAGTGACGCTGCACTATCTTGGCTATGGAAGGATTTTTTGTATTGACCGCTTTCTGGCGGCGGCAGCAGCCTTTGCGCTGATCCGGATGGCCTGTCTCTGGTTTGAGAGCGGGAGCCTGTGGGAACAGGCGGAAATCTGCCTTGTAGACTATCTGGCGAATACGCTTGCTCCTCATCGGCAGCATGTCCGGGAGGACTTTGAGGAGCCGCCGGTGCAGGAAGAGCAGGCCGAAAACCCCTTTGCGCTTAAGAAAGAGGAGGAACAGCTGTTTCAGGAAGTTCTCACAGAGCTGTTAAGTTCTCCAATACAGGCGCTGAACAGTTGACTTTTATATAGTGGAGATGCTACAATATTCCTATATGATCTGGGCAGGAAAATGCTCATAAAGTAAAGGAGAGGGAAAGAAATGGCAAATCTGACATTCGACTATTCGAAGGCAGCTCCCTTCATCAGCGAGGACGAGCTGGGGTACATGAAGGTTCAGGCAGAAGCGGCAAAGAAAGTGCTGCTGGATCGCAGCGGAGCGGGAAATGATTTCCTCGGATGGATCGATCTTCCGGTGAATTATGACAAGGAAGAGTTTGCGCGGATTCAGGAAGCGGCGAAGAAGATTCAGAGCGATTCTGAGGTGCTGCTTGTGATCGGCATTGGAGGTTCTTATCTGGGCGCACGCGCCGCAATCGACTTTTTGCGCCACAGCTTCTATAACATTGTTTCCAAAGAGATCCGGAAGACTCCGGAGATCTATTTTGTGGGAAACAACATTTCTACCCGTTATCTGAAAGGTCTCATTGATGTACTCGGAGACCGTGATTTCTCCGTAAATGTTATTTCCAAATCCGGTACGACGACGGAATCGGCCATCGCATTCCGTGTATTCAAGGCGATGCTGGAGAAGAAGTATGGCAAGGAAGGCGCGGCGAAGCGCATTTACGCGACCACGGACAAGGCTCGCGGGGCTCTGAAAAACCTTGCGACAGAGGAGGGCTATGAGAGCTTCGTAGTCCCGGACGATATAGGAGGACGCTTCTCCGTGTTGACGGCGGTTGGTCTGCTGCCGATCGCGGTGAGCGGAGCGGATATTGAGAAGCTGATGCAGGGCGCGGCGATGGAGAGAGAGCATGCGCTGAATACGCCATATGAGCAGAATGACCCGGTGCGCTACGCCGCGATCCGGAATATTCTCTATCGCAAAGGAAAATCCGTTGAGGTGCTGGCGAACTATGAGCCGAGCCTGCAGTATATTTCCGAGTGGTGGAAGCAGCTTTATGCGGAGTCTGAGGGCAAGGACAAGAAGGGCCTTATGCCACACTCCCTCAATCTGACGACGGATCTTCATTCGCTGGGACAGTTCATCCAGGACGGCACGCGGATCATGTTTGAGACCGTGCTCAGTGTGGAGGAGTGTGACAGTGAGCTTCTGATCGAGGAGGAGCCGGTCGATCTGGACGGTCTGAATTATCTGGCCGGAAAGAGCATCGACTTTGTGAACAAGAGCGCGATGAACGGTACGATCCTCGCCCACACGGACGGCAGCGTGCCGAACCTGATGGTAAAGATTCCGAAGCAGGACGAGATCTCACTCGGACAGCTGTTCTATTTCTTTGAGTTCGCCTGCGGCGTCAGCGGTTATCTGCTGGGCGTGAACCCGTTCAACCAGCCGGGCGTCGAGAGCTACAAGAAAAATATGTTCGCTCTGCTTGGCAAGCCAGGCTATGAGGCAGAGGCAGAAGCGCTGCGGAAGAGACTGTAAAGCAGACAGACAGGATAAGACATATGGACACCCCGCATGAGTAAATGCCTATGCGGGGTGTTATCTCTTGCAAAGGAGCGGGGCAGCGTCGCATATGAAAAACTGGGAATCACTGGAGTTGCTCTTTGACGAACTGAATGAAAAATGCGATTATCTGGTGCTGCGGAATTATGAGCATCTCTTCGAGGAGGGATTCCTATCCGAACATCCGGATATTGATTTCCTGTGTGACGACCCGCAGAAATTTATCGGGGCGAGCGGCTCCGTGCCGCGGGGCGATGCGAAGGAGCCTTTCAGCCGGAAGATCCTGGTCGCGGGAGAGGAGATCCCTGTCGATCTGAGGATTCCCGGAGACGGATATTACGACGAGCCCTGGGAGCGGGCGATGCTGGCCGGGCGCAGAAAGCTGGGAAATGGCGTCTATGTGATGGAGGAGACGGAGTACTATTACTCTCTGATCTATCACGCATTGATCCAGAAGCATACACTGTCAGAGGATTACAGGCTCCGGCTGCGGCTCATGGGAGAGAAGCTCGGCGTCTCCGGGGATGAGCCACTTCTGGCGCAGCTGGAGAGCTACATGCGCAGTCATGGCTATCAGTACAGCTGTACGGAAGGGGATATGAATCTGAAGGGCGTCGATCGCTCTCTGATAAAAAGAGAACCGGCGAAGCGTGCGGCGCGCCTGCTGCGTCGGGGCAGGCAAAGGATAAAGGAGAAGATTCGCTCATGGGTGAAAAGATAAGGGATCTGCATCCGATTCAGATCGGCTGCTGCGAACTGATGATCGAGCTGAATGAGGCTTATGAAAAATCGAGAGCCGGACGCCTGATCCACATTCAGAATCCGCACTTTCGCTTCCTGATCAGCGAACAGGGATTTCTCGATCTCGCGGGCACGGTGCTGCGCGCGAAGAGCGAGATGGACTATTTCAAGAAAAAGGGAGCGGCGAAAAGCTTCGAGGAGCAGTCCGCTCATGTGGAGCCGGGAGAGGACACGCGAAAGGCGGAGGAGCATTTTTGTCGTGAGCTGGAAGGGCAGGAGATCGATTATCGCCTGCTCGAACGGAATGATCGCCTGCTCACCCTGATCATCCATCCGCAGTCCGTGGAGCGTTATACAGTGTTCAGGGATGAGAATCCGGGAGTGAAGCGCTGTGAGCACCCGTACGGGGAGCTTTTTCAGTACCGTTTTCTGTATCAGATGCGCCCGTTTGAGCTGCTGCGCTATGAGGATGTATATTTTGAAATTTATTTTCGGATTCCCTGCATGTCGCTGGTGCCGAAGACCTGGATACCGCTGGACAAGATGATCCAGCAGCGCGTATGGGAGAGCTCGTGCGGCGCAGAGAGAGCGAAGGAGATCGATCCGATAGTCAGATACATCTACCGGCTTTGCTGGTGCATTTTTACCAAAGAGGGCTTTGCGGAGCATGACGCGGCATATTTCGACGAAAATCGCGGGCTTCTGGAGAGACCGGAGCTGGAGGAGTGCCTGGAAGTCGTATTTTTCCGGTATACCCCCTCGCTGCTGGCCATTTTAAGAGATGGAGATTATGGATCAATCATTCGCAGTTATTATTCATTTGATCAGTATTGATCGGAGGCAGATATGAGCAATCCTGCGGTCGTTACCCTGCAGAACAGACATATAGAAAATCATGCGGTCTGGCTGGACGACAATTTCGGCGAGTCCATTCATATTCATATCGACGATTTTCGGGCGGACCTGACGAATGCGGAGCTGCGGCAGATGTGTTCAGATCTCTGCGAGGCGATCAATGCGCTGGTGGACATTCCGGGCTTCGACTGCCACCGTATTGACCCGGTCTTTCTGGAGATGCAGCTTGGGGGAAGGCTGCGGCATCTTACGAAGGTAAGCCTTGATGAGGTGGCTCCCAAGGATATGCAGGTGCTTTGGAACGGCGTGGAGCCGCTCGGACAGTCCATGTGCGTCCGCGCTCTGAAAGGCGACACGGAGGAGATCGACCGGACGCGGGATATTTACCATGAGGGGCAGAAGGACCGGGAGCGCCTGGATGCTCTCCTGGAAAGCGTGAGGGAGAACGGTTATCCTTATCAGGGCGAATACATGATTCTCTACGGGGATGACAATATTATCATGGACGGACAGCACCGCGCGGCCTGCCTGTGGGAGCTGGATCCGGAGAAGGCCGTGCCGGTTCTGCGGTTCTATTTTGACAATTATGTCACGCCGGCTGCGATACCGAAATGGAAGCGGAATGCGGCGTACCAGTCTGTGAGAAAATGCGGACGTGCCCTGCGCTCCGGAATCGGGCTTCTGACCCATCCGAGAAAACTCTATCGCCAGCTTAAGGAAAATAAGAAAAAGAGGGCGCAGAGGAGGGCTGACCAAAGAGAGGCCGCTTATCTGCGGGAGCATCGGGCGGAGCATGACGAAATCACGCAGCTGTTTCTCCAGAAGTAGGCGTATACGAAAATGATTAAAAAAGGCATTGAAAAATATAAGTCGCTTTCGCGGGAGGTAAAGGCCTCGTTCTGGTTCCTGGTGTGTGGATTTCTCCAGCGGGGAATCTCTCTGATCACGACGCCCATCTTTTCGCGTGTCCTCTCGACGGCGGAGTACGGGGATTTCAGTGTGTTCAACACCTGGACGAACGTGATTTCCATCTTTGCGACTTTAAATCTGGCCTCCGGCGTTTATACCCGGGGGTTGATCAAATATGAGGACGATAAGGATCACTTTACAGGCTCGCTGGAGAGTCTGCTCATGCTGTGCACGGGGATCTGCTTTGTCATCTACATGCTGTTCCAGGAGCAGTGGAACAGTTTCTTTGAGCTCAGCTCTCCGTTCATGTACGCGATGTTCATCGAAATTCTCGTGGCGGCGGCCTTCCATTTCTGGTCGGCACAGCAGCGCGTGGAAGTCAAGTATGTAAGGCTGGTAATTTTTACGCTGCTGAACGCGATCCTGCGGCCGACGGTCGGCGTGATTGCGGTGCTTTCCTTCCCGGAGCACCGGCTGGAGGCGCGGATCTATTCGATGATCCTGGTGGATGTTCTGACCTTTGGCGGCTTTTTCCTTGGATTTTTCAAAAACGGCCTCAAAACACTCACGACAAAGTACTGGAAATATGCGCTCGCTTTCAATCTTCCGCTCGTGCCGCACTATCTGTCGCAGACGGTGCTGAACCAGTCTGATCGTGTGATGATCAAGTCGATGGTCGGCTCCTCGGAGGCCGGTATCTACAGTCTGGCCTACAGCCTGGCGTCCCTGATGCTTATCCTGAACACAGCGGTGATCAACACGCTGACGCCCTGGATGTACAAGCGGATCCGACAGAAGGACTATGTGGCGGTGGGAACGAAGACGGTTCCGATCCTGCGGCTCGTCGCCTTCGCGAATTTCACGCTGACGGCCTTTGCGCCGGAGGCGATCCGGATTCTTGCGCCCTCGTCCTACTATGAGGCGATCTGGATCATACCGCCGGTGGCTGCGAGTACCTACTTTATCTTTATGTACAGCCTGTTTTCCAATTTTGAATTTTACTATGATCAGACCAAATTCATGATGGTGGCATCTGTTCTGGGCGCCTGCACGAATGTTGTGCTGAATTATATTTTCATCGGGATATACGGATACTATGCGGCGGGCTACACGACGCTGTTCTGTTACATCCTCTACTGCGTGGGACATTACCTTGTCATGCGCTGGGTCAGCAGGAAATATATGGATGGCGAGAAGGTTTATAATATGAAGCTGATCGTCGGGAGCTCGGTCGTATTTGTCGCGCTCTGCGGTCTGATGATGGGGGCGTACAACCATGTACTCGTCCGGATTCTGCTGTATGTCGCGGTCTGCGCGGTCTTTGTGGCGAAGAGAAATGAGTTTGTCCGTATTCTTGCGGAAATGAGAAACGCGAAGCATGAAGAAGTATGAGGTAGTCTTTGAGGACGAGGATCTGTATGTGATCCGCAAAGCGGCGGGACTGGCCTGCCAGAGCGCCCGCCCGACGCAGCCGGATCTGATGAGTCTTCTGAAAAATGAGTGTCTCGAGCGGGGAGAGCAGGAACCGTATCTGGCGCTGATCAACCGCCTGGACCAGCCGGTGGAGGGACTTTTGCTGGTCGCGAAGAATGCGCGGGCAGCGGCGTCTCTGAGCGCGCAGGCGCAGGAGCATACCCGCATGGAAAAGGAATACCGGGCGCTGGTCCGCGGTGTATTTTCGGAGGGAGAGGGGACGCTGGTGGACTTTCTGCTGCGAGATGGCCGGACGAATACCTCGCGCGTGGTTCCGGCAGGGACGAAGGGTGCGAAGAGAAGCGAGCTCGCCTATCGGGTGCTGGAAAGCAGAGAAGACACAAGTCTTCTGGAAATCTGTCTTAAGAGCGGGCGGCACCACCAGATCCGGGTGCAGCTGGCGCATGCGGGACATCCGCTTGTAGGTGATTTTAAATATGGGGGAGACGCAGGCGAGAGCAGCGGGGCTTCCGCAGCAGACGCAGTCCGACCGACGCGCCGTGTCGTGCCAGCCCGGCTCTGCCTGTGCGCCTGCCGCCTGTGCTTCGCGCATCCCCGAACAGGGGAACGGATGGAATTCCGGGCGGAGCCGACATTTTCTTATGGAGATGCCGGTGGGAGAAAGGCTTGACAAACCTTTCATTCCTTTTTACAATGAAAATCAGCGATTTTAAAGGAGATTTTACGGATATGGCCAAGGAGAAAAAGCTGGTGGAGGGCATCACCTCCATGGATGTGGACTTCGCCCAGTGGTATACGGACGTAGTGAAGAAAGCGGAGCTCTGCGATTATACGAGCGTCAAGGGCTGCATGGTGATCAAGCCCGCAGGCTACGCGATCTGGGAGAATATTCAGAAGGAGCTGGACCGCAGGTTCAAGGAGACGGGCGTCGAGAACGTGTATCTGCCGATGTTCATCCCGGAGAGCCTGCTGCAGAAAGAGAAGGATCACGTCGAGGGATTTGCGCCGGAGGTGGCCTGGGTGACGCACGGCGGTCTCGAGCCGCTGCAGGAGCGGATGTGTGTGCGTCCGACCTCCGAGACGCTGTTCTGCGATTTCTATCAGAATGAGATTCACTCTTACCGCGATCTCCCGAAGGTGTACAACCAGTGGTGCTCGGTCGTGCGCTGGGAGAAGACGACGAGACCTTTCCTGCGCTCGCGGGAATTCCTGTGGCAGGAGGGACATACGGCGCATGCGACTGCCGAGGAGGCGGAGGCGCGGACGATTCAGATGCTGAATGTGTACGCGGATTTCTGCGAGGAGGTGCTCGCGATCCCGGTTATCAAGGGACAGAAGACCGACAAGGAGAAGTTCGCCGGCGCGGAGGCGACCTACACGATCGAGTCGCTGATGCATGACGGCAAGGCGCTGCAGTCCGGCACGAGCCACAATTTCGGCGACGGCTTCGCGAAGGCCTTCGGCATCCAGTATACGGATAAGGATAATCAGTTAAAATATGTGCACCAGACCTCCTGGGGCATGACGACCCGTATGATTGGGGCGATCATCATGGTGCACGGGGACGACTCGGGACTTGTGCTGCCGCCGCGGATTGCGCCGGTACAGACGATGATCGTGCCGATCGCTCAGCACAAGGAGGGTGTTCTCGACGCGGCAAACGCGCTGCAGGAGCGGCTCGCGGGGCGCTTCGCGGGGAAGATCGACGCGACGGACAAGTCTCCGGGCTGGAAGTTCGCGGAGCAGGAGATCCGCGGCATCCCGACCCGCATCGAGATCGGGCCGAAGGATATTGCGGCGAATCAGGCGGTGATCGTGCGCCGCGACACGCGCGAGAAGATCGTTGTGTCGCTCGACGAGATCGAGGAAAAGCTCGCAGGGGTGCTGGAGACGATGCAGAGCGATATGCTCGAGCGGGCGAGAGCACACCGCGACGCCCATACCTATGACGCCACGACTTACGAGGAATTCGTGGACACCATCAACAATAAGCCGGGTTTCGTGCGCGCGATGTGGTGCGGCGATCAGGCCTGCGAGGACAAGATCAAAGAGGACACGACGGCGACGAGCCGCTGCATGCCGTTCGAGCAGCATCAGATCTCCGACCGCTGCGTCTGCTGCGGAAAGCCCGCGAAGAAGATGGTTTACTGGGGTAAGGCATACTAACAGTGAAGATTGCAACACCGGAAAAAGTGAACAGGATTATCAGCACACTCGCCGCCGCGGGGCACGAAGCCTACGCCGTCGGCGGGTGTGTTCGTGATGCGGTTCTCGGAAGAGAACCTGCGGACTGGGACATCACGACCTCGGCGCTGCCCACCGAGGTGAAGGCCCTGTTTCCGCGAACGGTCGACACCGGCATTCAGCACGGGACCGTGACGGTGCTGCTCGGCCACGAGGGCTTTGAGGTGACGACCTACCGCGTGGACGGGCTATATGAGGACGGTCGTCATCCGAGCGAAGTAACATTCACGGGAAATCTGCTCGAGGATCTGAAGCGGCGTGATTTCACAATCAACGCGATGGCCTGGAATGAGGAGAGCGGGCTGATCGACGCCTTTGGTGGGATGCAGGATCTGGAGAAGGGGATCATCCGCTGCGTGGGCGACGCCAGAGAGCGCTTCTCCGAGGACGCCCTGCGGATGCTGCGCGCGGTGCGCTTCTCGGCGCAGCTCGGCTTCGAGCTGGAGGAGCGGACGCGGGACGCGATTGTGGAGCTACGGGAAAATCTCACGAAGGTCAGCGCCGAGCGCATTCAGGTGGAGCTTGTGAAGCTGCTCACATCGCCGCACCCGGAGCGTCTGCTCACCGCCTGGGAGACAGGACTTACGGCGATCATGCTGCCGGAGTTCGACGCGTGCATGGCCTGTGAACAGCACACGCCGCATCACATCTACTCGGTCGGGATGCACACGATTCATTCGATGCAGGAGGTGGAGCCGGATAAGATCCTTCGCCTGACAATGCTGCTGCATGACATCGGGAAACCAGTGAGCAAGACCACCGATGAACAGGGCGTCGATCACTTCAAAGGGCATCCGGTCTCCAGCGAGGAGATCGCCGGAAAGATTCTGCGGCGGCTGCGTTTTGACAACGACACTACCCGAACTGTGAAAAAGCTCGTGCTTCATCATGATTACCGTCCGGCTCTGACGCCTGCGGGCGTGCGCCGCGCGGCGAACCGGATCGGAGAAGAACTTTTCCCATTGTACCTGAAAGTGCAGCGTGCGGACACCCTTGCGCAGAGCCCTGCGACGCAGCCGGAGAAGCTGGCGCGCATCGCGGAAGTGGAACGGCTTTATGAAAAAATTCAGGAAGAGAAGAATTGCTTCACCCTGAAGCAGCTGGCGGTCACGGGCCGTGACCTGATGGGCGTGGGAATTCCCGCCGGGCCGGTGCTGGGGGAGATCCTGCAGCGGCTGCTGGATCTGGTGATCGAGGAGCCCGCGAGGAACGAGCGGGAGTGGCTGCTCGGCGAAGCGATGAAAATATACGAAAAACAAACAGAAAACGACAGCGCCGGAATGCGTGTATAAAATTCCTCCATTTACAGATAATAGACCAGGAGACGGATATTACTGTGAACGGAGGATTTTTTTGTATGAAAGCAACGGGAATTGTGCGTCGGATTGACGACCTTGGCCGCGTCGTTGTGCCGAAAGAAATCCGGCGTACCTTGAGAATAAGGGAAGGCGACCCTCTGGAAATCTTTACCGACCGTGAGGGCGAGATTATCCTGAAAAAATATTCCCCGATCGGGGAGCTGGGCGTCTTCGCGCAGCAGTACGCGGAGTGCCTGGCGCAGACGACAGGACACATGGTCTGCGTGACCGACCGCGACGGCGTCGTCGCGGCGGCGGGCGGCGCGAGGAAGGAATATCAGGGGAAGCGGATCAGCTCTGAGCTGGAAAAGTTGATCCAGGAGCGGGAGAGCCGGCAGGCCGCCGCCGGGGATAAAAAATTCATTCCATTTGTGAAGGAAGCGGCAGAGGGCGTCTATGCCGAGACGATCTGCCCGATCATCAGCGAGGGGGACGCGATCGGCGCGGTGGTCCTCGCGGGGCGGGACGAGCGAAGCAAGATGAGCGAGACGGAGCAGAAGCTCGCGGCCACGGCGGCGGTGTTTCTGGGGAAGCAGATGGAGCAGTAGGAGCGGGACAGGTGAGGAGCCTGTCCTGTTTTTTTTGCCCACCCAAACTACCCAAAGTGGGATTAGCCCGTAAATTTTGAGACTTTGAGAAAGTTTTGACAGGGAAATTGTTCTTGACATAGCATCTGAAAACCTGTATAAAATAATCAGAGATAAGATTTGTCTTATCGTATAGGGGCAATGCTCCTGTAAAAAGCAGTGAGTCCTACTGTGAGTGGAACCTATAAGAGCAGTGAGTCCTACTGTGAGTGGAACCTATAAGAGCGGTGAGTCCTACCGTAAGTGGAAACGATTTGAGGCTGCGTGTAAAAAGCGCAGTCTCTTTTTACGAAAGGAATCATATGAAGCAAAGGCGTTTGAACTTGTATCTGATTGATATGAAATATATTAGAAATCTGTCAAAAGTCGATGATAATGTGATGTCGGTATCTCCGCAGATAGAAAAAGAAAAGAGACCATTTGTTGGAATTATAATTGTGTGCGATATGCAAGAATATTGCGTGCCTTTAAGCTCACCTAAACATAAACACGAGTCGATGAAAAATGATGTCGATTTCACTAAAATTATTGTCGAAGATAAACTGTTGGGAGTGCTGAATTTTAATAATATGATTCCTGTTGATGAAAGCTGCATTTCGCCGGTGGACCTCAAGGTTACAGGGAAGGACAGCCCGCAGTCGAGACGTTATAAAAAAATGGCTGCAAAGCAGTTGAGCTGGTGTCAGGGTCATCAGGATGAAATTACAAAGAAAGCAAACAAGCTTTATAAAATGATTGAATCCGGTAAGGCCAGCGGCCTTTTAAAGAGACGTTGTTGTGATTTTGCAAAACTGGAAACAGTGCTTCAAAAATGGGAAAATAGTCAATGATATTGGGAAAAATTTTTGTCCCTTACTTGACACAATCGGACGACCTTGGCCGCGTCGTCGTGCCGAAGGAGATCCGGCGCACCTTGAGAATAAGGGAGGGTGACCCTCTGGAAATCTTTACCGACCGTGAGGGCGAGATTATCCTGAAAAAATATTCCCCGATCGGGGAGCTGGGCGCCTTCGCGCAGCAGTACGCGGAGTGCCTGGCGCAGACGACAGGACACATGGTCTGCGTGACCGACCGCGACGGCGTCGTCGCGGATAAAAAGTTTATTCCATTTGTGAAGGAAACGACCGAAGGCGTCTACGCTGAGACGATCTGCCCGATCATCAGCGAGGGGGACGCGATTGGCGCGGTGGTCCTCGCGGGGCGGGACGAGCGAAGCAAGATGAGCGAGACGGAGCAGAAGCTCGCGGCCACGGCGGCGGTGTTTCTGGGGAAGCAGATGGAGCAGTAGGAGCGGGACAGGTGAGGAGCCTGTCCTGTTTTTTTGCCCACCCAAACTACCCAAAGTCCCACCCAAACTACCCAAAGTGGGATTAGCCTGCAAATTTTGAGAATGTGTCACTTCTGAATTGAATGGGCAGGAAAGTTAGGATATAATGATTATGATGATTCAGGAGTAAATTAAAAGACATCTGGGTGTATAGAAATCAATGAAATGCAGAATGGTCATACAAAATAAGCGATTCTGTGAAAAAATGGGCGATCCAAAATAGCGATTTTGCGATGAACAATATGTGAGGCGCAAAGATTGGCAGGGGTATGGACCGTTGATGACGCAGATGGGAGAAGCCGATGTTTTCAAATTTTGATGAGCCAACCAGGCAGATGCTGATGGGAAATATTCTGATGGTCATATGCTGTGCCTTTTATCTTGCATGGTGGCTGATTGCATTTAAACCGGAGGGGGCAGTAAAGGGAATTCGAAGCGGATGGCTTCTGATCCCGGCGTTTATCTTGGGCGTGGCTGCGGTGATTAGGATTGTGCAGAGCAGCGGCGCGGTAGATGGTAAAGCCCTGCTGTATCCGCGCGACGCGGTGCTGGTCGGCGGCGTGATTGCGTATATTCTGCTGTTGGCATTGACTGGGATTGTATTAAAGCGGCAGGTGACGACGGAACTGTTCCTTATAGTCGGCTGGACTGTCTTGATGTTTCTGGAGCTGAACGCCCTGTTCGCGCAGGGGCATTTTACAAAGTCAGCAGTGATCCTGCTTCTTGTCATCACATTGCTTGCCGCTATTGTCAGTATGATTTGTTATCTGCTGTATTACGGTCTGGACAGTGTGAAAGGATATGTAGATGGCATGATCCCGCTGATTCTTGTAGCGGTGATGATGGTGGCGGTCACGGTCAGCGTGGCCGTTAGGCGATGATGAGATTCTGACATGGTTGGAGAAATAGTTGAGAAGCTGGAACTGGATAAGCTGAAACGGATCTACAGGGACCATGTACGGGAGGATTTCCCCCGCAGCGAGCGCCGTCCATTCGCTTCTATGAAACGTATGACGAAGGCGGGAAAATATGCCTGTTATGGCTATTATGATAATGGCAGCCTGCTGGCGTATGCCTGTTACATTCTTACAGAGAACGGGATGTATGCGCTTCTGGATTATTTTGCAGTTGTTCCTGGACTGCGCGGCCATGGAGTCGGCAGTGAGTTCCTGCAGCGCCTGAAAAACGTGGCGTCGGTGAAATGCGGCGTTTTCATCGAGGCGGAGAGCCCTGATTCGGCAAAGACAGACGAGGAAGTACAGATCCGGAAGAGACGGATCAGTTTTTATCTCGCAAATGGCGCCTTGCTGATAAACTCAAAATGCCTGCTGTTTGGTGTGGATTATAATATTCTGTATATCAGCCAAATGATTCCTGATCATTCGATGGAACAGCTGCATTGCGCTGTGGAGGAGATGTATCAGGAAATCTATCGCCCGGTCTATGGCCGGTTGTGTAAGCCTTACGCAGTTGAACACGAAAAACAGGTGGGAAAATGACTGAAAGGTACAAAAATTCGCTGAAACAATTAATCACGCGGGGTGGAATTCCTTTTGGGGTAAAGGGCAGGAGGGTTATATATACTCCAGCGGAAGCAATTCGGGAGATAGACGCCACATTGAAAATGGAGGGAATGTCTCTGACGCAAGACGATTTGGATATGCTGAAGGAAATCAGATCGGGAAAGTTGACGACCGATGAGGCGAGGCAGAAAATTTTAAGCGAGGTTTGATGCGGAGAAATAAAGAAGGACTGAAATGGATGAGGAACAGGCGCAAAGAATCAATGCCGCTTACACGCTGCTCAAAAGAAAAGACTTCTTCAGGGGAAGAGAAGAAAAGGTGCTTTTGTGGAAAGCTCCGGTCAACGACGCCGCATATGTCCCCAGAAATATCTACGCCCCATACCATATGGATCTTGATACCGGCGGAATGTATCAGACCCTGGCCCATGGGAAATACATGTGGAACCCGGATGAGGAAGAATTCCCGCTGTTTTTACGAAGCCTCCTTCATGCCGGGAAGGATTTGCTGGATGAAGTGGAAAGCGAATGCGGTATTTATGGCGGAACAGATGCTTTGCGTATTCCTTTCCAGAAGCAATTGTTCCATTGCCTGGCGCTGCAGTTCGTGGACCCGCTATACTGCCTTGAGAAAATTGCAGAGACGGAAACGACCGATGAGGCGGGACGGAAGATTTACTGTTTCCGTGCTTATATCGGGGAAAAGCAGGACAGAGAGAGGATGAAGCGAATACTCTCTCTTCAAAAAGGCGATGCCGTATATCCGGCGGCGCTTCATGACTGGAAGCTTATGGTCGCAGATTCGCAGGGGAATGGGCTCGGGCATATTTCCTTCGCGGAGGACGAGCTGTATTATTGTCTGTTTCCTCTTATGCGCGCGCATCTGATACAGGCGAAAATGACGGTCGTCAGAATACAACGAGACAAGGGAAGTTATCTGCGCCAGGTAAAAGCGGAAATCGCATTTCGGATACGGATGGAGAAGGAGACGGAACATTATCGGAACCCGGACAGGAACCGGGAAATCAGGCAGATTCTATCTGCGTACAGAAGAGAAATCATCAGGTACAGAGGATAAAATCTGTACCCGGTAAAAATGTGGGAGTGGCTACGGTATATGAAAGCAAAATCGGAGGTAAGTAAAGAACTTTATCAGATAATGCTGGACAGGGGCTATCAGGAGCGGTTCTGCGACCTGGTCACGCAGAATCTGAATACGGATTTCACCGCGCAGAGAATGATTTATTATCTTTCCCATTATAGCAGCTTGCCGGAAGGGGAGATCGTGGATGAGATGCTTGCAATCCTCGACGACAGGAAGCGGATCATGCAGAAAAAGCAGTTGGAGCACAGCAATGCGGTATATAACGAGTATTTAAATCGCAGAAGAATGGAAGAAGACTGAAATGAAGTTAAAAAATGTACTGATTGTGGTCAAGAACATAGAAAAGTCAAAGCAGTTTTATCACGATTTATTTGGATTGAATATTGTGTTTGACAGTGATGAAAATGTGATTCTGACAGAAGGTCTGGTGCTTCAGGACGAAAAAGCCTGGGAAGAAGTTTTCGGAACGAATATAATTCCGGAGAATAACGCCAGCGACTGCATGTGTAAATTTATTGCCGTGCAATGCCACCCTTGTTCAGAATGGATTCACTCATATGGCTGGCCTCTGCAAATCCCTGCTCTTTTAACTCTTCGCCTGCAGAAATGAGCGCTTTTTCAAAGCCGAAGACCATGGCGTCAAAGCGGTTCATGGCCATTTTGGCGCCAAGTCCGATTTCTTTGGCAGCTTTTTCAAATGATTTTCTTGAGATGGCGTGAATATTATGTTCCCCGCCAACGCTGAAAGCCATATCCTCGTTTCCGCCGTCATAGACCACGGTGCTGACAAGATCGTATGCGGGGGCAAGCCGGATACTTTTCAGATCAGCGCTGTACAATAGAGACAGATTCTTGATGTGGTTATCCGTATTGCCGATGAGGTAGTTGAAGATACAGATATTCCAGAGCCGGAGCTGGTCCTCCAGAGGATTCGCGGAATACAGCTGCAGCAGGCGGAACATTCTCGCCATATATTCTTCATCACCTCGCTCATATTTGCGCGCGGCCGCGATGCCGAGTGCCTGGGCAAAATCCTCCTGATGGAGCCGGAGCGGGACAGGCAGCCCGTTCAGATTCCTGCAGGAATCCTGCCAGATCCGGTCATATCTTCTTGTCGCCAGGAGAACATCTTCTTCACCGGGATTTCTTCCAGAGTCGGACAGATTCAGAATAAAACTGTCCGGCACAACAATGCCGAGGCGTTTCGCTGTCTGGAGGCAGAGCTGTTCGTTTGTTACAATCCGACTCAGCCTCACATGGCTCTGCTTGACAATGTGCGTACTGGGTGCGTCGCCAATGGGAAGATACCATTGCTCTTTTTGCTCATCATAATAGAGGCCGACTTTTCCGGAAGCGCCGGTCAGGGATAAGTGTGATTTGGCGACGATCGATGCGGACTCTACCGCGCCTTCCCGCGCCAGATCTTCGACCTCCTGTGGAGACAGGGGACGGTATTCCGGCGCATCTTCGGCCACGCCCTCTTCCAGTATTTTCACCGCACCGAGGCATTCTTTCCCCAGGGCAGAAAGGATGGAGAGATAATCGCCCTCATCGGCATGGAGTCGCCTCGCAACGCACTTTCTGGTAAAGCCCTCCGGTAAGAGACCCTCAAAATAATTCTCGGTCCGGCTCGGCGAAAATGTCCTCTCTTCCAACGGAAGACTTAGGGATACCGGCCTGCTGTCCGAACGGGATCGGTAGTCCTCCGCATAGGAGAAACAGGCGTTGTTGCTGTCGTGTCCGGTAATCTGACCGACATAAACAGCCTTTCCTTTGATTTCCATCCACACTGATAATTTCCGCATCCTACTCACCTCGCTTCTCGATCAAAAGGTCCATCCCCAGAATGTTTACCAGCTGGATCGCCTTTTCCAGCTGTATACTGGGCTTTCCCCGCTCAAGATCCGAAATGAAAGTAATGCTCAGTCCGGTGCATGCGGAGAGGTAGACCTGCGTATAGTGAAGTTCTTTCCTTCTTTTGCGTATGGCTTCTCCGAAGGATTTTGCATCTGCGATTTTCATTGGAAAGTCTCCTTTTTTGCCGAGCGGCGCTATTTCCAAAGGTGCTTCATAAAAAATGCCGAACGGCTGTATTTGCGCCTGCTTTGTTAAAATTATGCCGAACGACTTTATTTGATTATAGGTTTTGCGAAGGTGGATGTCAAGGGAATACCTCCACTCAAGTTATGCAAATGCCGACAGGTCATTTCTGAATTGAATGGGAACAAAAGTTAGTTTATAATGATTATGATGATTCAGGATCGGAAACAGGCATGAACAAATTAGAAGGCACCTAAGTGCATAGATGTCAATGAAATGCAGAATGGTCATACAAAATATGCGATTTTGTGAAAAATGGGCGATCAAAAATAGCGATTTTGTAATGAACAATATGTGAGGAGCAAAGACTGGCGGAAGTGCAGGCATTTTACGAAGAAATAAAGAGGGAATGAGATTATGTCGCAGATCACCAAACGGGCATTGGAACAAAGCCTGAAAAACCTGTTGCTCAAAAAGCCATTGAATAAAATCACGATCAACGATATAACAGAGGACTGCGGTATCAACCGGATGACCTTTTATTATCATTTCAAGGACATCTATGATCTGGTGGAATGGGCTTGCCTGGAAGATGCTCAGAAGGCTCTTCAGCAAAAGAAAACCTATGATACGTGGCAGGAAGGTTTCCTGCAGATTTTTCAGGCAGTTAAGGAAAATAAGCCATTTATTCTGAATGTCTACCATTGTGTTCACCGGGAACAGGTAGAACTCTACCTGAAACCGTTGGTAAACAGGCTCCTTATGGGGGTTTTGGAGGAAGAGTCCAGAGGCATGTCGGTCAGGGAAGAAGACATGGCATTTATAGCAAACATTTATTCCTACATATTTATTGGATTGATGCTGGATTGGGTCAGGGATGATATGCGGGAGGAACCGTCGACGATAGTCGCCAGGCTGGCAATTGAAATCCAGGGTGTATTCCGGCAGTCGCTGGAGCGTTTCCGAATGGATCATACATCAAATGAAACAAAATGATAAACTTTTTTACAATCTTGTGGCGTTGATAAATTTCTTATCAGCGCCACTTTTCTGTTTATAGAATTCCTGCGGAAAATTTGTACAATTAAATTATCAACAAAAACAGGAGGTCATTGTAATGTATTACGGTGCAGGAACTTATGAAGCGTTTGCTCACCCGGAAAAACCGGAAGGCGTAGACAGAAAATCCGCCTATATCATTGGGGCCGGTTTGGCTGGTCTGACAGCTGCCTTTTATCTGGTGCGGGATGGTCAGATGAAGGGCGAGCACGTTCACATTTTTGAAAAGCTGGATCTGGCCGGTGGAAGCTGTGATGGACGTAAGGATGTGTCTAAAGGCTTCTATATGCGTGGTGGTCGTGAAATGGACAATCATTTCGAGATCATGTGGGATGTGTTCCGGGATGTTTCCTCTATCGAAACGCCTGGCGTTTCCGTGCTGGACGAATATTATTGGCTGAACAAGCACGATCCCAACTACTCTCTCTGCCGCGCCACGGAGAAATGTGGGCAGGATGCCCACACAGATAAAAAGTTCGCTTTGGACAAAGAATCGGCAATGGCATTGACAAAGCTCTTTATCACACCAGAAAAGGCGCTGGAGGATAAGAAGATCTCTGAGGTGTTGCCTGAATCCTTCTGGTCTACCAACTTCTGGTTGTACTGGCAGACCATGTTTGCGTTTCAGCGTTGGTCCAGTGCACTGGAAATGAAGCGCTATCTCTGCCGCTTTTGCCATCACATCGATGGCCTGCCGGATTTCAGCGCCCTCCGCTTTACGAAGTATAACCAGTATGAGAGCATGATTCTTCCGTTGGTCAAGTATCTGGTGAGTCATGGCGTTCAAGTGGAATTTGGTATGGATGTCAAGAATGTGCTGATCGAAAGCATGGGCGATAAGCAGGTTGCAAAGCGGATTGTTTATATGAAGGAAGGTCAGTATCAGATTATTGATTTGACTGAAGATGATCTGGTATTTATTACCAATGGTTGCTGCACGGACACTTCCTGTTATGGTGATCAGACACATGCACCCGATTTGAGTAATGTACGCAATCTTACCGGTGAAAGCTGGGATCTGTGGAAAAATATTGCCGCTCAGGCCACCCACGGGGAATTCGGCAATCCGGATCATTACTGTGATGATTTTGAAGCAACAAACTGGATGAGCGCTACGGTTGCTACTTCCAATGAAGAAATCATCCGTTATATCATGAATATCTGCCAGCGTGATCCCCGTTCCGGCAAGGTGGCAACAGGAGGAATCGTGACGGTGAAGGACAGCACAGACAACTGGTATCTGTCCTGGACGATTAACCGTCAGCCGCAGTTTAAGTCCCAGGAGAAGGGAAGCATTCTGGTATGGGTGTATGGACTGACTACAAATAAAGAGGGCAATTATGTCAAAAAGGCAATGCGCGATTGTACCGGTGAGGAGATTTGCAGAGAATGGCTGTACCACATCGGCGTCCCCGAGGATCGAATCGCTTATCTTGCCGGGAATGAGTGCAACACCACGACCTGCTTTATGCCCTTTATCAACTCCTTTTTCCAGCCCAGAAAGGAGTCTGACCGTCCGAAAGTTGTCCCTGATGGGGCTGTAAACTTCGCTTTCATCGGTCAGTTTGCCGAGACTCCCAGAGACACGATCTTCACCACAGAGTATTCTATGAGAACCGGCATGGAATCTGTCTATACTCTGCTGAATGTAGATCGCGCCGTGCCGGAGGTCTGGGGAAGTAAGTATGATATCAGGGAACTGTTGCGGGCAGCCTACTATGGCATCGACAAGAAACCCATTACGGAGGTGAAGCTCAGCTTCTGGGAACACGAAGCACTTCGTATTCTCATGAAGAAGGTCAGGGGAACCGATGTGGAACTCCTTTTAAAAGAGAGTGGACTGATTCCGGAAGGAATGTAATCGACACAAAACCTATTGTCGCGCAATTCCCTGCTCTTTAAGTTCTTTGCCTGCAGATAAGAGTGTTTTTCAAAATCGGAAACCATGGCGTCGAAGCGGTTCATGGCAATTTTGGCGCCAAGTTCGATTTCTTTGGCAGATTTTTCGAACGACATTTTGGAGATAGCGTGAATATTACGTTTCCCGTCAACGCTAAACGCCATATCCTCGCTTCTGCCATCATAGACTGCAGCGCTGATAAGATCTCGTATGTGGCTGTGATGTCGAGCGCCTGGGTAAAATTCTCCTGATGGAGTCGGAACGGGTTGTCTGTCCCGTCCCGGCTCCATCAGGAGTCCTGCCAGATTCTATCATATCTTTTGGCAGTCAGGAGACTGCAATAAAATTTCCAGGAGTGATATTTTGCTTCCTTCTTGTTCGGTATTTGCTTTTGTGCTAAGATAAAAGAAAACGGCTCGGAGGTATCAGTATACAATGGAATATGAGAATGATCTTCCTGTAGATGGAGGCCAGAGAATCAGTTATTGCGAAACGTACGGCCAAAGACAGTGTATTTACCGATCTGTTCGGGATTCCTAAATATCTGCTTCAGCTCTATCAGGCTTTACATCCGGAGGATAAGGAGACATCATTAGCCAGTACGTCATTTTTACAAAAGTATACAACGAGCAGATTAAAATTCATGGCAGGACGAGAAAAGCGGTATTGGAAACAATCCGGATATGCAAAGATAAAAATGTTTTAGCGGAGTATCTAAAGTCCAGAGAAAAGGAGGTTGTGGACATTATGATGACACTGTTTGACGACGATTATATTTTGAAAACGTATGTGGCGGACGAAAAAAGGGAGGCTGTCAAAGAAACTGCCAAAGAAACTGCAAAGAATCTTTTTCAGCAGGGCGTTTCTGTAAAAATTATTGCAAACTCCTTGAAGGTGTCCGAGAAACAGGTGGAGGAATGGGTCGGACTGGTGGCGATATAAATCGTTGCCCGCCTCATTCTTGGTTGCCATCAAGTGACTTAACAAATCTGCAGGGTTCACCTGTTCTGATGGGACGTGTCCCTCCAAGCAAAAGATCAGGGCGATATTTGAGCGCGGATCGGGAAGATATTAAGAGACACAGCTTCTGGAAACGGGGGCTGTGTTTTTGCTATCAGGGAGACATTTTATATTTACAGATCCGTCTGCAATTGCCATAATTGTAGGTGAAGATACCGCATTTTGAAAAAGTAAAAAAATATTTGTCCCTTATTTGACACAATCGGACGACCTTGGCCGTGTCGTCGTGCCGAAGGAAATCCGGCGTACCTTGAGAATAAGGGAGGGTGACCCTCTGGAAATTTTTACCGACCGCGAGGGCGAGATCATCCTGAAAAAATATTCCCCGATCGGGGAGCTGGGCGTCTTCGCGCAGCAGTACGCGGAGTGCCTGGCGCAGACGACAGGACACATGGTCTGCGTGACCGACCGCGACGGCGTCGTCGCGGCGGCGGGCGGCGCGAAGAAGGAATATCAGGGGAAGAGGATCAGCTCTGAGCTGGAAAAGCTGATCCAGGAGCGGGAGAGCCGGCAGGCCGCCGCCGGGGATAAAAAATTCATTCCATTTGTGAAGGAGGCGACGGAGGGCGTCTTTGCCGAGACGATCTGCCCGATCATCAGCGAGGGGGACGCGATCGGCGCGGTGGTCCTCGCGGGACGGGACGAGCGAAGCAAGATGAGCGAGACGGAGCAGAAGCTCGCGGCCACGGCAGCGGTGTTTCTGGGGAAGCAGATGGAGCAGTAGAAGCGGGACAGGTGAGAAGCCTGTCCTGTTTTTTGCGCAAATCCTCTCATCTACTAATAATTGATTTTGTTCGTAAATTGGACTATAATGAAAAATATAAAAGAAAATGGTGAAACTGTTTTTATATTTGAGAGGTTGTTTATGGAATATCTGTCTATCAAACAAACATCTGAAAAATGGGGGATTTCCGTGAGGAGAATACAGACTTTATGCTCATCTGAACGAATTCCGGGTGCGCAAAAGGTAGGTTATTCCTGGATCATTCCGGCAGATGCACAGAAACCGGCAGACGCGAGGATTAAATCCGGGAAATATCTGAAGGGCAAAAAGAAAGAAAGCAACGATACCATTTAAAATAGGCACATGGAGGATAAAAATGAGACTGTCTGATGAACTTGCGAAAGCTTTTGACATACAGGTAATTAACGACAAACAGAGAATTTGGTTTTTCAGAACCAAAGCAGGTCTCTTCTATTATGACTTTTTTTGAACGGTTATATTGCGCTTGGCTGGGATTTGATTTCTCCTGAATTAATTTGCGACGCGCAAAAAGGGAAAGACGCGAAAGTGGAGTTAATTGCTGACCTGTACGAAAATGAAAAGCGCCCGGGCTTGATTTATGGACAGATGGATACTTTTTATAATCGTATGAGTATTGGAGATTTGATTGTCATCCCTTCAGCTGGCGGGAAAAGGATTCAAATCGGTATTCTCGGCGATTTTCAGGATGAAGTGGTTCATAAAATATCAGAAGATGAATATCCTATGTGTTCCTATATACATAAAAGACATGTAGATTGGATTAAAGAGGTAGAGTCGTACCAGGATGTTTATCTATTTGAAACACTTCGCGCACAACAGACTATTTCAGATATAACATGTGACGCCGAACTTGTTCTTCGGAATTTATATTCAGTGTATATATCTGGTCAGGAGATACATTTAACTCTCTTGAAAAAAACCACTTCAGAGTTTGGCCTTGCAAATAATGCAGACCTGTTTGTAAGTTTATTGAGTGTAATGGATGAAACCGCGTCTTTATATGAAATGAGAAGTTTTAGAAACGAGATAGCTGTAAAGACAGCGGTTGGCTCTCCTGGTTTTATCGAGTTCATTCTTCCAAACACTTCTGTAGCTGTAATAGCGGCAATTATAATTAAGTTTTTAATTGGAAAGGTAAAAGGAACCGATGGCTCGACAGTGACTGGAATTCTTGCTATCATTGAAGAAATAAATACAATGATCAATGATTATCATAATCGCAAGAAAGCTGATGCCGATACAAAGTTGCTTGAAGCGCAGGAGGCGAAAGCTAATGCGGACGCATCGCTTTCTAGTGCTCAAGCGAGGAAAGCAGAGGCAGAAGCCCGGGAAATTGAATTGAAGAATATGCGTTATGAGCAAATTGAGTTGTTATCTTCTGGATTAACATCTGTTCAATTTCAGGAGCAACAGGAGCAATTGACAGTTCCCGACAATTCTATAATAGGGGATAAATCACATTGTATTGCTGAAGCTATGGATAAAGTATGTGAGGCAGCGTCAAGGAACGAGTTGTCATTTGATGGTAAAAGAATCGAAAATGCAAGTTGATGGTTTTAGAGTTTGTTTGACTAATTGTGAAAATATTTGAAATAGTGTTTATAGGAACATGGATAATGATGGGCGATGATAAAGAACTTGTGCAAGAAGGAGCTAATGAAAAAATGAATATGAATGCGAAAGAATAGATTCTTATCAATCATTTCGATATGATTTTATACCGTGCTTATCAGATGGGTATTATTGGCATTTATACGAAGCACAGTACAGAGAATATAAACCTTAGGAAGATGCTTCTTCTTGGGATGGAATGAAAGATGCAAATATTAGTCTTGCAGCGCAGGTAAAAGCTCATGATAAAGGATTTTTGTCAGAGCAAATTGATGTCGAGGCGATGCTGGAAAGTCGTGGGGATATTCATCATTTGTTCCCCCCAAATTATTTAAAAAAGAATGGCATCCCGAAATCTCAGTACAATCAGATTGCAAATTATGTTTTTCCGCAGCAGGAAATCAACATCAGAATCGGCGATGCTGCTCCTTGCGTGTACATGAAAAAAGTTTTTGAGCAATGCGATACAAAGTAGGCAGTTTATCTACTTAATAAAGTGATTTATAAGTAAATGAGTAGATGAAACAGTGGATGAATTGGCACTTGAGTGGATGAATTAGCATTTGAGTGTTTGAATTGAAGTTTTTAGGAATTCAGATGATGTATCAATTGAAGTATTGAAAATCTAGTTGGTGTATCAGTTGGTGCGTTGAGAATTCAGTTGGTGCATTGGTTGGTGTATCAATTCCACTGTCACAGTAAATCATACAAAGGGAAAAAGCGTATGCTGCCATCTATACTCGCAAAACAGCTGGAAGAGGGTATTGGGGATTATATAGAAACTACATTCCCAATGACCAACGAGCCCTTCAGGGGCTCGATTCAGAAGATGTTGGAACAGAAAGGCTCGGTTTACCATGAGCCTTATGTTGCCGTATACCATCCTTTCCGTGTGGTAGTAAGTATGCCCAATTATATGGTGTCAGCGTGGATGAATTGATGTATGGGAAAGTTGCCAGAGAGACCGAGATAGAGATGTTCGCTCGAATTTTTTCTGAGCTGTCTGATATTGACAAGCGGAAAATTATGAATCTGATCGACTTCAAACGCAAATATAAGGAGAGCTTGCATGGATAAACGCCTGACTGACTTATATCATGCGGGAATGACGGGAAAAGTGAAGCATGCCATACAGATTATATTTACAGAGTTGCCTGTACTTGCCCTGATTGTAGATGAAGATACCGTATTTGGAGCAAAAGCTCGCAGCCACGGCAGCGGTGTTTCTGGGGAAGTAGATGGAGTAGGAGCGGGACAGGTGAGGAGCCTGTCCTGTTTTTTTGAATCCGCCCAAACTACCCGAAATGGGATTTGCTCGTAAACTTTGAGAAAGTTAGGAAAAGCAAATTGTAAATTACTTGTCAGCATGGTAAAATTGTTTTAATAATTGTGAAGGATTCACCAAAAAGAAAGTGAGGCATAGAAATGGGACTCTATTTAAATGGAACCGGAGCTTATGGATTGTTCCAGAATGAGTGCACACTCCCTTACTACGTGGATAAAACACAGATTCTTGAGGAATTGGTGGCGGTTGTGGATCCGGAGTGTGTGAATTTTGCGGGTGAGACACAGAATATTAAGACAAATCCCAAATATATCAGCCTTACACGGCCACGTCGTTTTGGCAAGACGATTATGGCAAATATGATCGCGTCTTATTTTGGAAGGGGCGTGGACAGCAGTAGGGAATTTGATTCGCTGAAAGTGTCTTCTTTTGGCTGGTATAAGAAGCATTTGAATCAGCATAACGTGATTCATATTACATTTAGTGAATTGCCGGACGTCCCTCTTTCATATGAAAAGTATATTACAAGGATTAGAAAGAGGCTTATGGCGGATCTCAGGCAGGCTTATCCTGACGCTGAAATTGAAAAGGATGATGCGCTCTGGGATGCCTTGACAAATGTTTACGAATACTGTGGGGGAGAACGTTTTATTTTCGTGCTTGACGAATGGGACTATATTTATCATCAGAAATTTGTGACAGAAGAAGATAAAGATAATTTTACAAAATTTCTGAGCAATCTTCTGAAAGATAAGGCATATGTGGAACTGGCATATATGACAGGAATCCTCCCGATCTCGAAGTATTCGAGCGGTTCTGAACTTAATATGTTCTGTGAATACACCATGATAACGGAAGAAAAGTTTTCTGAATACTTTGGATTTACGGATGAAGAAGTTGACGAGCTTTATCAGAGATATCTTACGCAGGAAATGGCTTGCAGAAAGGTAAGCAGAGAAGGGCTGCGTCTCTGGTATGATGGTTACCATACAAAAGCAGGAGCGCGGGTTTACAATCCAAGGTCTGTCGTACTGGCGTTGACTAATAATAACCTGGGCAGTTACTGGACGAGTTCAGGCCCTTATGACGAATTGTTTTATTATATCGGCGCGAATGTGGATCAGGTAAAAGACGATGTTGCCTTGCTGGTGGCGGATATTCCGGTTCCGGCAAAGGTACGGGAGTATGCCGCGACTTCGATGGAATTGAAAACGCGGGATGAGATCTTCTCGGCGATGGTTGTCTATGGTTTTTTGAATTATGAAGACGGCTATGTTTCGATTCCCAATAAGGAATTGATGGACAAATTTGCCGAGATGGTTCAAAAAGAAGAGTCGTTGGGAAATGTGTACCGACTCACAAGAGAATCCGGGCGTATGTTGAGAGCTACGAAAGCTGGCGATACAAAAACGATGGCGGAGATTCTGCAGTTTGTTCATAACACGGAAAGTCCGCTTCTGATGTACAACAATGAGGCGGAACTGGCCTCCATTATTCGTTGGGTCTATCTGGATGCAATTAATTATTATCGGATCGAGCGGGAGGATAAAGCGGGTATAGGATATGTGGATTTTATTTTCTATCCGTTTAAGAATGACGACGACGCGATTATTATAGAACTGAAGGTGAACCATACGGCGGAAGAAGCAGTTCAGCAGATCAGGGATCGTCAGTATGCGCTCCGCTTTGAAGGCAAGCTGGGGCAGAAGCCGGAATATACAGGCCGGGTGCTTGCAGTAGGAATTGCTTACGATAAAGAAGATACAACCAGACGGCATGAGTGCAAGGTGGAAGTACTAAGAGAAAAGCTGGGTTGAAAGAAAAATTTTTGTCCCTTACTTGACACAGTCGGACGACCTGGGCCGCGTCGTCGTGCCAAAGGAGATCCGGCGCACCTTGAGAATAAAGGGAGGGCGACCCTCTGGAAATCTTTACCGACCGCGAGGGCGAGATCATCCTGAAAAAATATTCCCCGATCGGGGAGCTGGGCGTCTTCGCACAGCAGTACGCGGAGTGCCTGGCGCAGACCGGTCTGCGTGACCGACCGCGACGGCGTCGTCGCGGCAGCGGGCGGAGCGAAGAAGGAATATCAGGGAAAGCGGATCAGTTCCGAGCTGGAGAAGCTGATCACGGAGCGGGAGAGCCGACAGGCCGCCGCCGGAGATAAAAAATTCATTCCATTTGTGAAGGAAACGGCTGAGGGCGTCTATGCCGAGACGATCTGTCCGATCATCAGCGAGGGGGACGCGATTGGCGCGGTGGTCCTCATGGGGCGGGACGAACGAAGCAAGATGAGCGAGACGGAGCAGAAGCTCGCGGCCACGGCGGCGGTGTTTCTGGGGAAGCAGATGGAGCAGTAGGAGCGGGACAGGTGAGGAGCCTGTCCTGTTTTTTTTGACAGTAAAATCAGAGCGGCTTTTAGGGGAATCAAATTGTAAATTACTTCTCAGCATGGTAAAATTATTTGTAACAGAAGCCTTAGACATGCAGATTTTGACGAAGATCTGAAATATAGAGGGGGATTTGCGTGGAAGAAAAAGTATTTTCGCTTGGCGAGGAAACGGAGCAGATTGAATTTAAGAAAAGTACTGGCGAGCTGAAAGAGGCTGTGATCTCCATGGCAGCCATTCTGAATAAGCATCAGAGTGGGAAATTATACTTTGGAGTAAAGAATAATGGAACAGTTGTCGGACAGGAGATTAACGATACGACACTCCGCACGATTAGCCAGGCGATTGGCAATCATTTGCGGCCGACAGTATATCCTGATATTAAGAAGCAGCGATATGGAGATCGGACGGTCGTTCTGGTGGAATTTTCCGGAACGCGGCAGCCGTATCTTGCTTATAATATTCCGCGTATTCGTGTTGCGGATGAGGATTTGGTGATGGAGCAGCCTGTGTATGAAGAAATGCTGCGTAAGAGAGACAGCGTTAGTTATTCATGGGAAAGTCAGAAATCGAAATATGGCATTGCGGATATTGACCAGAATGTGTTTAAATCCTATTTGAAAAAAGCCAGAAAGGTCGGAAGAATCAGTTTTGAAAATGAAGAACCGGTGGAGGTGATGACAAAGCTGGGTTTGTCAGATGATGGACAGCTTTTAAATGCCGGTGCGGCGTTGTTTGTGGACTGTGGAATCAACGAGCTTCAGATGGCGAAATTTGCTTCGGATGAAAGGCTCACATTTACTGACATTCGCAGGTTTACTGGCTCTATTCTTGATCTGGCAGATAAGGCGGTTCAGTATATCATTGACGCAATGGACTGGCGCGTGGAATTTGATGGAAGTCTTGAACGGAAAGAAATTCCGGAAGTTCCAGTGGATGCTGCCAGAGAAGCGGTGATAAACGCTTTTGCGCATCGCCTGATAGAATCCGGCCAGAGCGTGGAAGTGGCGATTTACCGCAGCTTTATGGAGATTTACAGTCCGGGCAGGTTTCCTGACGGAGTGACGCCGGAAATGTTTATCAGGGAAATCCGTAAACCGATTCGTCGCAATCCGCTGATCACGCGCACTTTATACTATTCTAAGGATATGGAAAGCTTTGCCACTGGATTAAAGCGTATACAGGACGCTTGTGACGAGGCAGGGTGCAAGGTTGAGTATTATGGAGATGAGTATGGATTTACGGTTCGCTTTTATCGCCATTGTGGTGAAGGATGGGGAGCAGATGTGGGTGCCAATGGTTCAGTTCCTAAAGGGCCAAAGGCTCAGAATGAACCTTTAGATGAACCTTTGGAAATGAAAATTAAGAGAATTCTTGCTGCCAGACCGAAAACAACATATTCAGAGTTAGAAGATAAGTTTCAGATTTCCAGAAGTACCGTAAAACGTGTAATAAAAAGTATGGTTGATAAAGGCGATATTGAGCGAAAAGGTGGCAAGCGTTACGGGTATTGGGATGTAAAGGATTACTGAAAAATAAGGATAACGTCTCATTACGGGTGCTGATTAAAATATGAGAGTAGTGTGTGCGGGAGGTATTAAGTGGGAGATGCAGCAGATGCTTGAGATCATCGAGGAAGACCGCAACAGTTGACAGATGGTCAGAGCCATGAAGCGCAGGGATAAGCTCCAGAAACAATTGAAAGAGACGCAGGAATATGATGTGAAGCTGGGATATATCGCGCTGTACCGGGTTGACATTGCTTTGGAGGACGGTGTGAAGGTCAATTATGAAAAGGTGCAGACGGGGCGAGACGGGAAGAAGATGCAGTTTCTGACGAAGATCTGATATATAGAGGGGGAATTTAAGCAGTATATGTGCATAAGGTTAACTGGAATCAGTACACCTCTAGGTGGGATTTCATGGGAATACGTTAAGAAAAGAAACCGATTAGAGTTGAGTTTTATATTTCCAAATCGAAAAATAAACGTTTTTATTAGTTCTATTTGTGGCGTCGAAAAATATGATAAAGTTCGTAGAAAACTGAAAAAGGCTATTGAGGCCACACAATTGGCCAAAGTTTATATCTTCGAAGAGGAAGAGGCATCTACACTGACAGCAGGTGATCATTATATATTTGCATTAGAGGACAGTGACATTTGTATTTTTTTAATTGATAATGCTGATGGAATTACGCCAGGAGTGCAGAAAGAAATCGATACGGTAAATAGATATAATAAAAAAGCACTGTATTATTTTTGCGATGAGACCAGTAAAGAAAAAACTGCTTTAGAGCAAAGTCTCAAGGGTGCACGTTTTGCAAAAAGCAAAACAGTACACTGCTTTGAGGAGTTGAGTCAAAAAGGTGCTAATGGATTAATTGAAGATATTGTTAATGTTTATCATTATTATTGTGATGGAAAAATTGTTTTGAATCCTAGTGACACTGATGAAATTCAGCGAGAAGATGTTGTAGGAACGGAAAAGTATCAGTTACTAACAATTCCCAAATCTACATTAAAAAATGTAGATAGGTGTAAAGATTGTATTTTACAGTTTGCATTAGGAAGATCACGAAGAAAAATCTCAGATAAAAGTGAAAGAACCGGTGAGTTTGACGATTGGGGCGTTCAGATTTTTCAGGTGTTGTTTGAAGGAAAATCTATTAAACAATTCAATGTGGCAATGTATCTGGAGGAATTGAAAAATCAACAAGATAGTAATTATTTTCAGGTCGTTCAAACCCGTTGGCAGGCAATTCAAGCATATTTTTCCGGTGATATAGAAAAATGTGTAGATCATCTTGAAACAGCGTTAAACGAAGCAAAAGAATTAAAAGAACCATCATGGATAATCAACGATATTTTGATCGACTTGCGCAATCAGCATTGGACGCGGTGTACAGCAAGAAATGAGTTTTCTGAACCGTCAGCGCAGACGGAGTTGACTGAAAGTAATGAAACACTTTACTATCCCGTTTTGGATCGGCTTCATGATTCATTGCATAGAAAATACATAGAAGGTTTATATAAGCAGAAAACGGATTCCCCGTATTCGGTTACAATAGGTAATAATTGGGAACAATATGGGGAAATGTTGGCAAGTGTACTTATTGCGGCTATGTACAATGGGTCGTTAACCCACATTTTGCTTATTTATGAGGAAATAAAAGACTTTATATTTTATTTATGTTGCAAAGAGGATGATTGGAATATCAGGCTTAACTTGTATAAGCTCGCGATATTTGCTGGAAAAGAAAAAGAAATTAAGGGGATTCAGAATTCCTATCCGGATGTCTTAAATAAAATGACCGCGGATAGTGCTTTATCAATTATTGAGTTCTGTTCTAATCATCCTATAAAACATGAAAGGTTTAGCAGTCAATTATTAGCTTTTGGAGCAATAGGTTATTTCTTGAGTGATGAAAATTTTAAGTACTATGAAGAATTCATCGTTTCGGAGATTACTACGTGGCTAAATGATGAAAAGCATGTAATTTCGGTTGGACAAAACGTTTTCAGGTGCCTTTCAGGAGTTGCACTCAGAATGTCACAGAATACGCTCAGTGATATTTGCTGTCAATTTATTGATAAACATTATAGTCGTTGGTATACAGATTTATTTAAATTTATTGCCAATCATATAGACTTGAGAAGGATGGACGATGAATCCGCGAAAAAACTTATTGAGCACATTAATATTATATTTGAAAATGAGAATGAACGAGCGCAAATTAATTATGAATCCAAATTTTTGTATGTTCTCAGGAAGCAAAATCCTTTATTGACAAATAAGATGGATAAAAAAGTGGCTACATATTTCCCGAAATATTATGAAGGTATTTATCGGTTGGAAACTACAGAAGATGAAAAACGAGATATGCCTGTATTTGTACGGGGTTATGTGGAGCGTATTAAGGAAAATAATAAAAAACAAGGAAAAGGAGGCGTATATTTTACAGCTGGCATACGCGAAATTGCTACTTTAAGAAATATTCTGCTTGAGGAAGACCAGGTAATTGATTCTGCAACTATGGATGAATTAATAACTACAGTATCAGAAACGCTTACCTCGAAAGAGAGTATAGCTATTAAACTTGATGCAATAGAACTTCTCATTTGTATTTGCATAAAATATCCGGCAGATTATGCGCGTAACAGTAATGTTTATGAAAAAAATAATTACTGAAAGGGAAGTGATAGAGAATGCCGATTACTCAGTCATTTTGTCGAATATTGATAATGTTCCTTTAAAAATTGGGATGCAGCTTTTGCGAGCTTCCATGAATATAGATGTATATACAGATATTCTTGAATTAATGCCGTTAATTCAGGACAATATAGCGGCAACGATTTCAGTTACAAATATTTTGGTGGAATATTTAGAAATAGCAGAAGATGTTTTATTGCCAATCAGAGTGGAAGGTATAGTTCTTCAAAATGTTTTACGATGGCTTCATTCAGAACATATAGATATTAGATTGAATGCAACAAAAATTTTACTCGCGCTATCTCGAAGACCAGAAAATTACAGTATTGTAAATCATCAGTTAATCGAATTAGTGAATACAGACAGTGTTCGCATTAAAACTCTGATTATGTACAGATTAAAAAATGTTCAGGGATTAACAGATACAACAAAAGATTATATTATATCTAAATGCAGAGAGGACGCTAATTTTGCTGTTAGAATGGTCTGTATGAAAGAAGAACAAATGGGGGAGTTATAGAAACGATTAACGAGTAAGTCAAATTAACATTAATTTGGATAATGGGGAGAAGGTTAATTATGAGAAGGGGCAGACTTTAACTGAATTTATATAGGTTGTATAGTAATTGTCGATAAAAAGGGCACAAGGGGTGAAAGAATGGAAGTACAGTTTGGCTCACGTAAAACAGAAGATTTAGCTCTTGAGATGCTTGTTGAATATTTTAATTATGATGAGAATGACTTATATCGTAGTGACCGGCCTGATATAAAAAGCCACAGCAAGCGATTTGGAATAGAGGTGGTTCAAGATGCTATTCAGAAAGAGATGAAAATGAGTTCTTTCCTAGCAGAATATAAGAATACTCCCTTGGATTTAATACCTGAGGAGGGGCTTAGACGTTTTCATCAACTAGGTGGAAAAATTTCAGATGATGTGGCTGGAAATCGTCAGACAATTTTCACTGGTCAATATGATAATCCAGAGCATATTAAAACAACAATAAACAAAAAGTTGGAAAAGCTAAATGATGGATCATTGGAGGTTTTTCCAGAAAATTTCTTATATATTTTTGTGGACTCTATATATTTAGAGGTATTTGATTATTGTATTTTTGAAGTTATAGATTTTGTCAAAGCCCAGGAAACTCACGAAAGGCTTATATTTGACAAAATATATCTGGATCGCCAATACCATGTGTTTGAATGTGATATTAAGAGTCGGATAATAAATACGGTGAAGATTTCGGAACGCAAATGGTAGTACGCGGAAATAATTGACAAAAGATATATAGAACTTACATGAAGTGGGTGCATTATGTCACAGAAAATCTGGGTGTATAGAAATCAATGAAATGTAGAATGGTCATACAAAATAAGCGATTCTGTGAAAAAATGGGCGATCAAAAATAGCGATTTTGTGATGAACAATATGTGAGGTGCAAAGACTGGCAGAGGGCATCCATTATTATGGGGAATGGATGAAAGGCAACGGAGCAGCAGGGGATCAATGTACGCTATGGCACAGAGGTGCCGGAAAATGTCTCCTCGAAAATAGCGAATCAGTTCGCAAGGGGGCTGCTGAGTACAGATACGCTTTCAAAAGATGATCGCAGATATGCGGCTGTAAACAGGCTTGAGCAGGAAACTCCGGTTTAGATCATGTCAGATGGGCTCATGAATTATATTGAAATATCGGTTCGGCCGTATCCTTTTGCTATTTCCTGTGATGGGAAATACTACAAACGTTCCGGTTCTGTCCTTCATGAATTGAACGGATTTGAACTGCAGAATTTTTTGCTTGAAAGAGCGCGTATGACCTGGGACGCTGTTCCCATGCCGGATGTAAAGGTGGAGGATCTGAGTAAAGAAGCAATGGCGACGTTCCGAAAGAAAGCGGTTGCGAAAAAACGTATGACGGAGGCGGAAGTATCTGCGGCGGATGATTGTATGATCATGAACGTCTTGTGCGGGCGGCGGCGCTCATGTTTCATCCAGATCCGGAACAGTATGTGACCGGTGCATATATTAAAATCGCTTATTTTGCGCCGGCCGGAGCTTATGGTCAGAATAAGGTAGATGATATTATTTACTCCGATGATATACACGGGCCGTTGATGACGCAGGTAGATAAGGCAATCGATCTGATTTACACAAAATACCTGAAAGCGCTGATATCGTACGATGGATTGCAAAGAGTAGAAACCTTCCTATGGCCAAAAGAAGGTTTCGGGGAAGTGCTGTTGAATTTCGTCAACCATAAAGCGTATGAGACCGGGATACCGATTCAGATCAGGGTCTATGATGATAAGATCACAATCTGGAACGATGGACAATGGCCGGATAAGATTGATGTGACGTAAATACTCAAACATGAGTACC
>MSHD01000013.1:47408-92421 GCA_001941045.1 Lachnospiraceae bacterium Zagget2 | reverse complement strand
GCAACTAAAAATTTTTGTAATTTTGTGTTGCTTTTTCCAATTATTATGATATCATAAAAGAAAGAGAAAAGAACAGGAGGTGACCGAATGCCCGATTCGAAACTGGAACTGTTAAAACAGATCGCGCACGGACTCGCCGCGCAGTTTGGCAATGACTGTGAAGTGGTGATCCATGACCTGTCGAAGAACTCCGTCGAGGATTCTATCGTCTACATCGAGAATGGGCAGGTTACCGGCAGGGCCGTCGGCGAAGGCCTCTCCGGCGTCGTGCTCAAGGCAATCCAGCACCCGGATGCGCCGATGACAGACCACCTCGCCTATCTCTCGAAGACCGCATCCGGACACATCCTGCGATGCAGTACTCTCTACATCAATGATGATTCCGGCAAACCGCACTACATTCTCTCGATCAACTATGATATCACGAATCTCCTCGCGCTGGAGAACAGCATCCATTACCTGACCGGCACACAGCCGAAGGAAGTGGACGGCAGCTCTGCAGAGCCTGGAACCGTGCCGATCGATGTAAACAGCCTGCTCGACGAGCTGATCAATCAGGCCTACCTGAGCGTCGGCGTACCTGCGCCGCTGATGAACCGCGAGGAGAAGATCCGGGCGATTCAGTTTCTGAACGAAGCCGGCGCATTTCTTATCACAAAAGCCGGCGACCGGATCGCGGAACACTTTGGTATTTCCAAATATACTTTATACAACTACGTAAATATTAATAAATAAAACAGGAGGTCAGGTTATGGAAGAAAAAATCAGGAATGCAGCGAAAGGTTACGAAAAAGACATGGTCGCTTTTCTGCGCGCGATCGTCCGCAACCCGGGCGAGAGCTGCGATGAGAAGGCACACATTGACACGATCGCAGCGGAGATGCGGAAGGTCGGTTTTGACGAGGTAACGATCGACCCGCAGGGCAATGTGATCGGTTATATGGGTTCCGGCGACCGGATCATTGCGTACGACGCGCACATTGACACGGTCGGTATCGGAAATATGGACAACTGGGATTTCGACCCTTACGAGGGCTATGAAAATGATATCGAGATCGGCGGACGCGGCACTTCCGATCAGCTGGGCGGCATCGTCTCCAGCGTCTACGGCGCACGCATCATGAAGGATCTCGATCTGATCCCCGAAGGGTACAAAATCATGGTCGTCGGATCCGTCCAGGAGGAGGACTGCGACGGCCTCTGCTGGCAGTACATTATCAGAGAAGACAAGATCCGTCCGGAATTCGTCGTCTCGACGGAGCCGACTGACGGCGGCATCTACCGCGGACACCGCGGACGGATGGAGATCCGCGTTGACGTACACGGCGTCTCCTGCCACGGCTCTGCACCGGAGCGCGGCGACAATGCGATCTACAAGATGGCCGATATTCTCCAGGACGTCCGCGCGCTGAATGAGAATGACGCTGAGGACGGCACCGAGATCAAGGGACTCGTGAAAATGCTCGACCCGAAGTACAATCCCGGCTATGAGGAGGCGCGCTTCCTCGGAAAAGACACGATAACGGTCTCGCAGATCTTCTACACCTCGCCGAGCCGCTGCGCGGTGGCGGACTCCTGCTCCGTCTCACTCGACCGCCGCATGACTTACGGAGAGACTTGGGAGAGCTGTCTCGATGAGATTCGTGCACTCCCGTCCGTACAGAAATACGGAGACGACGTCGTCGTCTCCATGTACAATTATGACCGTCCGTCCTACACCGGCTGCGTCTACGAGATCGAGTGCTATTTCCCGACCTGGGCCATCCCGAAGGATCACAAGGTCACAAAGGCGCTCGAGGCCGCACATGTGAGTCTCTTCGGAGAGCAGCGCATCGGCGCACCGGAGACTCTGGAAATGCGGCAGTCCCGTCCGCTGGTCGACAAGTGGACCTTCTCGACAAATGGCGTCACAATCATGGGCCGCAACGGTATCCCCTGCATCGGCTTCGGGCCGGGCGCGGAGGCGCAGGCACACGCCCCGAATGAGAAGACCTGGAAGCAGGATCTCGTGACCTGCGCCGCCGTCTACGCGATGCTGCCGACGAAATATTTCAACGAATAACCATTTAGGAGGATTGACATGAAAACATTGCAGGATTACATCGACAAGCTGAATTCGCTGAATTTTAAGGATATGTACGAGGGCGACTTCTTCCTCACCTGGGAGAAGACGGACGATGAGATTGAGGCGGTCTTCACCGTCGCCGACGCGCTTCGCTACCTGCGGGAGCACAATATTTCCACAAAGGTCTTCGAGAGCGGCCTGGGCATCAGCCTCTTCCGCGACAACTCGACGCGCACCCGCTTTTCCTTCGCCTCGGCCTGCAATCTGCTCGGTCTCGAAGTGCAGGATCTCGATGAGGGCAAGTCGCAGATCGCCCACGGCGAGACCGTGCGCGAGACGGCGAACATGATCTCCTTCATGGCGGACGTCATCGGTATCCGCGACGATATGTATATCGGAAAGGGAAACGCCTACATGCATGGCGTCGTCGATGCAGTGACGCAGGGTCATAAGGACGGCGTCCTCGAGCAGAAACCGACGCTCGTCAACCTGCAGTGCGACATCGACCATCCGACACAGGCGATGGCCGACATGCTCCACATCATTCACGAGTTCGGAGGCGTGGAAAATCTGAAGGGCAAGAAAATCGCGATGACCTGGGCCTACTCTCCGTCCTATGGCAAGCCGCTCTCCGTTCCGCAGGGCGTCATCGGCCTGATGACCCGCTTCGGCATGGATGTCGTACTCGCACACCCGGAGGGCTATGATATCTTCCCGGAGGTCGAGGAAGTCGCGGCTGCGAACGCGGCGAAATCCGGCGGTTCCTACAAAAAAGTTTCCACCATGGAAGAAGCTTTCAGGGACGCCGATATCGTCTACCCGAAGAGCTGGGCTCCCTTTGCAGCGATGGAGAAGAGGACTGATCTCTACGCGCAGGGCGACCAGGCCGGTATCGACGCCCTTGAGAAAGAGCTGCTCGCGCAAAATGCAGAGCATAAGGACTGGAGCTGCACCGAGGAGATGATGTCCCTGACAAAGGATGGCAAAGCACTTTACCTGCACTGTCTGCCGGCCGATATCAGCGGCGTGAGCTGCGAGAAAGGCGAAGTGGACGGAAGCGTCTTTGACCGCTACCGCACTCCGCTCTATAAAGAGGCCAGCTTTAAACCCTATATCATCGCGGCGATGATCTTCCTCGCGAAGTTTGCGGACCCGGCTGCTTTACTGAAACAGCTTGAAGAAAAAGGAACGCCGCGCGTCATGAAATAAGACGGAGGTGTCATATGCTGAAAAAGAAACGTGTCGTGATCGCTCTGGGCGGCAACGCGCTCGGGAATACGCTTCCGGAGCAGATGGCCGCTGTGAAGATCACTTCGCGGGCGATCGTCGATCTGATCGAGGAAGGCTGCGAGGTCGTCATCGTACATGGCAACGGTCCGCAGGTCGGCATGGTAAATAATGCGATGATCGCGCTGACACACGAGGATCCGGAGCAGCCCAATACGCCGCTCTCCGTCTGCGTCGCGATGAGTCAGGCCTACATCGGCTACGACCTGCAGAACGCGCTGCGCGAAGAACTGCTGAACCGCGGCATCACCGACATTCCGGTAGCCACAATGATCACGCAGACCCGCGTAGATGCTGATGATCCTGCGTTTCAGAATCCATCGAAGCCGATCGGAAAATTTGTCACGAAAGAAGCTGCCGATGAACTCGCCCGGAAATATGATTATATCATGAAGGAGGACGCCGGACGCGGCTGGCGCAGGGTTGTCGCTTCTCCAAAACCGGTCGAGGTCGTCGAGATCGGCACGATCCGGACGATGGTAGATTCCGGAGACCTGGTCATCGCCTGTGGGGGAGGCGGTATCCCGGTCGTCCGCCAGGACAACCATCTGAAGGGCGCCAGCGCCGTAATTGACAAGGATTTCGCGAGCTGCCTGCTTGCAAAGGAACTGGACGCGGATTTCCTGATCATCTTGACTGCGGTCGAGAAGGTCGCGATTCGCTACGGTAAGCCCGATGAAGAGTGGCTCGACGAGCTCAGCGTCCCGGAGGCGCAGCGCTATATCGCGGAGGGACACTTCGCACCCGGTTCGATGCTGCCGAAGGTGCAGGCCGCCGTCGATTTCGCCTCTTCAAAGGAGGGTCGCCAGGCACTCATTACCCTGCTGGAAAAAGCAAAGGAAGGCATCCTCGGAGAAACGGGGACGCGGATCCATATGTAACTTATGTAACTGTCGTGCAACCGTAAACCTGTTCCAGATTAACATTTCAAAGAGGGGGTAAGAAAAATGTTAGAGAACCTGTTTAAACTCAAGGAAAACGGCACAAATGTGAGAACGGAAGTCATCGCCGGGGTTACGACCTTTATGACCATGGCCTATATTCTGGCGCTGAACCCGTCGATCCTGTCCGCTTCCGGCATGGACGCAAATGCGGTCCTGATGGCGACCGCAATCGCATCCTTCATCGGTACCATGGCAATGGCGCTGCTCGCGAATTATCCCTTCGCACTGGCGCCCGGGCTCGGCCTGAACGCCTACTTCGCCTACACGGTATGCGGCAGCATGGGCTACTCCTGGCAGTTTGCCCTGCTCGCGGTCTTCGTGGAGGGACTTATTTTCATTCTGCTCTCCCTGACCAATGTGCGTGAGGCCATCTTCAATGCGATACCCGCTCAGCTCAAAAAGGGCGTATCGGTGGGCATTGGTCTCTTCGTCGCCTTCATCGGTCTGCAGAACGGCGGCCTGGTCGTGAACGATGATTCCACGCTCGTGGCGATCACCAGCTTCGTGTCAGACTTCAATACGACCGGCATCAGCGCGTTGCTTTGCATCATCGGCGTCTTCATCATCGCGGTACTTTCCGTGAAGAAGGTCAAGGGTTCCATCCTGATCGGTATCATCGCCACCTGGGTGATCGGCATGATCTGCCAGGCGCTCGGCATCTACCAAGGTTCCTCACTCTATCCGGTCTGGTCGAACTTCAACCCCGGCGCGATCGGGCAGACCTTCGGGCAGTGCTTCAACGTAGACTTCAGCAGCGTGCGGATTCTTGACTTTGTCGTCATCATCTTCGCCTTCCTGTTCGTAGATGTGTTTGACACGCTCGGCACACTGATCGGCGTAGCGAATAAGGCAGATATGCTCGATGAAGAAGGCAAACTGCCGCGCATCAAGCCGGCACTGCTCGCGGATGCGATCGGCACCACCGCGGGCGCGATCTGCGGCACATCGACCGTCACAACCTTCGTCGAGAGTTCCTCCGGCGTATCCGAGGGCGGGCGCACCGGACTCACAGCGGCTGTCACCGGCCTTCTGTTCCTGCTGGCAATCTTCCTGTCCCCGATCTTCATCGCGATCCCGAGCTTCGCAACGGGCTCCGCGCTGATCTATGTCGGCTTCCTGATGATCACCGCGGTCATCGACATCGACTTTAACGACATCACGGAGGCGCTGCCCGCCTACCTGTGTCTGATCGCCATGCCCCTGATGTACAGCATCTCCGAGGGCATCGCCGTTGGCGTCATCTCTTACGTCGTGATCAACCTCTGCTCCGGCAAGGCGAAGAAGATCACCCCGCTCATGTACGTGCTGGCGGTATTGTTTATCCTGAAATACATTTTCCTGTAAAACCAGTTAAGGGCGACCAACTTCATACCCAGGGCCTGGCGGAGTCACTTCCGCCGGGTCTTTTTCTAAAACCAATCGCAGCGGAAAGGAGCAGCTATGAAGAAGAATATAACAACAGACGAACTGCGCGGCCTGATCGACGTGGCTGCGGGAACCGTAAAGGCGGATATCGTTCTGAAAAACGCCAGGATTATCAATGTTTTCACGGAAAGAATTGAGGAAGCGGACGTTGCCATTCTTGGCGACACGATCGCCGGTATCGGACGTTATCATGGCGGTATTGAGATTGACCTTGAAGGAAAATACGTCTGTCCGGGATTTATGGACGGGCATATTCATCTCGAGAGCTCCATGGTCTCGCCGCGCGAATTCGAGCGCGCGGTACTGCCTCACGGCACGACATCGGTTGTCACAGACCCGCACGAAATCACAAACGTGGCGGGTGCCGACGGCCTGCGCTATATTCTGGATGAAACGGAGGGACTGACGCTGGACGTCTACGTGATGATGCCCGCCTGCGTACCCTGCACTGCCATCGACGAATCGGGAGCCGTCTTTGAGGCGAAAGATATCCGCCCCTGGTATGCGCAGGAGCGCGTCCTCGGTCTCGCCGAGATGATGAACTCCGTCGGCGTCATCAATAAGGAGGAGGACATTCTTCAGAAAATTGCGGATGTGAAAAACTGCGGAAAACTCATCGACGGCCATGCGCCGCTTCTTTCCGGAAATGGCTTAAATGCCTATGCCGGAGCCGGCGTCCTCTCCGATCACGAATGCTCGAATGCACAGGAGGCCATCGAGAAGCTGAGCCTTGGTCAGTGGATCATGATCCGCGAGGGGACTGCTGCGATGAACCTCGAAGCACTGATCTCCCTCTGTGAGGCGCCATATTATCAGCGCTGCCTGTTCGTGACCGACGATAAACACCCCGGCGATCTGATTGAGAAGGGCCATATCGACTACATCATCCGAAAAGCGGTACGGCTGGGAGCAGACCCGGTTCATGCAATCAAAATGGCCACCTGGAATCCTGCGCAGTATTTCAGACTCCATGACCGCGGCGCCGTTGCTCCCGGATACCGCGCTGATCTCGTCATACTGGAGGATCTCACAAATTTCCGCGTGTGCGGCGTATATAAAGATGGCAAACCCGCGTTTGAAGCCGAGAAGAAAGCGCCGAAGCCGCGAACAGACTATCCCCGTGTCTGGGATTCCTTCCACATGCCGGAGGTTTCAGAAGCAGATCTGACCATCCGGACGAACGGTTCGATCGAGCGCGTCATCGAACTGATTCCGGGCAAACTGCTGACCAGAGAGCTGCTTATACCGAAAATTGAAAAAGCCGGATTCCCGATCGGCGTGGATCCTGATCAGGATATTCTGAAGGCGATTGTGTTTGAACGGCATAAGAATACAGGACACCGGGGCATCGGCTTCGTCAAAGGCTACGGGATCAAAAAAGGCGCGGTTGCCTCCAGCGTCGCGCACGACTCGCACAATCTGATCGTAATCGGCGCAAGTGACCAGGATATCCTGCTGGCCGCAAACTGCGTGCGCAAAAACGGCGGCGGGCTCTCCGTCGTGATTGACGGAAGGGTCGCAGGAGAACTTCCGCTCCCGATCGCCGGTCTGATGAGTGAGCTCTCCGCCGAGGAAACAGAAGAACGCCTGGAAAAATTAAAAAAACTGTGCCGCGATATCGGTCTTTCGGAGGGCATCGACCCCTTCATGACGCTTGGCTTCGTAAGTCTGCCGGTCATCCCGCAGCTGCGGCTGACCACGCGCGGGATCGTCGACGTGGGAAAGCAGGAGATGCTGGAAGCGTTTTTCTGAGCGGCTTTTGAAGTTAACGACAGATCTTAACACATTTTCATCGAAAAAGAAAAATGCCATTTGATGAACGCCAATAAGGAAGTATCAAAAACATATTAACTTAACGGCTGACAAACAGGGGTGCTAAAATGAACCGGCATGTCATTTCATAATGAAATGCACGTCGGTTTTCTTTTCTACGTATTTAAAACTGTATTTACAAGGATAAGAATGGTAAGATACTTCCAGCACGTTAATCGGACTTGAAAAGCTCGGCAGCATCAGATCTTTTTCTCTCTAAATGCGTAAATACAAACACCATAATATCAAGTGGGCGCAAGCAAATATCTGCCTGCGCCCACTTGATTACCGAACAGCAAACAACTATAGCTGTCTTCCACCAAGAAAGAAGAATGCTTGAGTGCATTCTGTCAATAGCATACGTTTTGTATTCTTGCACTTTGATGATTTGCAAAACATGAGCCTCTCAATTTGAGCCAAAAGCAAGAACGTCAAAAACTCAAATTTTGATATAATGCAAATCTAATTTAGTTTGAGTGTTAACGTGAGCAGCTTTTGATGCTATAATAAATTCAGTGCAAGAAAAGGAGGACTCCATATGACTCAACCAGTTGAAAAAAAAGTGAAGGAAAGAAGCCCACTATACCCGGTGTTTTCTATTAACGAAATTATAGATTTTGTTAAGGCGATCGTGAAAATTGGTGGAAAACGTGTATCGGTAAACACCATAGCTAGTGTTCTCGGAACTAGTATTAAGACAAACTCCTTTAAATCAAAAATCAGTACTGCAAAACAGTTTGGACTGATTCGAGGTTCGAGCGGAACTATTGAAACAACAGAGCTTGCTAAGCGGATTGTTTATTCAATTAATGACCAGGATATGAAGCAAGCTGTATTGGAAAGCTTCTTATCTGCTCCACTATATCGCAAGATAGTCGAAAGATATGAAAATCAGGCACTACCTAGTCCTGATAAACTTGGAAATATTCTTCTTTTGGAATACAATCTAACCAAAAGTGCCAAAGACATTGCCGCCGCAAAGTTTATTGAAAGTGCTGAGCAAATTGACATATTGAAAAACGGGATCATTCTTTTAGAGTCGGATGAAGGCAACGTTGACTCTCTTGAAGAAGTAAGTCCTACTAGAGGTGCTCACGAAAGCGAAGCTATTACTGAGGCTAAAGCGGATGTCTTGTTGCCAACAGATCAGCCAGGATATTGCTTTACAATACCAACTCTTTCGGGATCTGTAGCAAAAGTTGTGATTCCGCAAGATGTGACCGAAAAAGATTTGGATTTCATCACACTCTATATCCAAAATATGTTACCTACTTTTATTTCCAACCTAAAAGAAGAGTTGGAAAAATAAAAGCAGACCACCCATAGGTGATCTGCCTCTTGAATCTGTGTTGCAGCACAGACTCCACCAACTTGTATGCCGGGGTGCATGATTTACACATTAAAATGTACCATACTTTGTTGCGGATTTCAAGAGGAGCCTTCACAAAAGGAGGTGACCGCCCTATGGATAAAGAATATGTACTGGTATACACTCCGTACATTACTCGCAAGGGTGTGCGCATCTGGGCTTCACAATATGGGCTCAAGGTGTTCTGCCTGCGAATTCCTCGCGAAAAATATCGCGGTTAACTGATAATCAAGGCTCTGTTCCGGCACAGAGCCTTGATTTTTTGTGGCCTGAAATTTGCATAGTTGAAATTAACTTTTAGGAATACAGTATTAGCGTCCATACATTAAGCTCATTTTCAACGATAAGAATATCTGACAGCCACGCAGATGTGAATAAACCACCGGGCGCAAACGGATTTCTGCTTGCGCCCTCTTGGTTACCATACAACAAAGATGGAGGAAGCCGTCAAGGGCGCGGAGTGTTCATCTCGAACCTTGACGGCGTCCTTTAACTTTACTATTTCTTGACTACAATAGCTTGCGCCAATTTCGCCTGTAAGCAATGCTTCATATACTCGTCGATGCCGACATACGGCAAACCGTCTTTATCATAGAGCGTGCGCGTGCAAATCTTGTTGATATAGCGGTCGTAATACCACAAAATACGCTCCAATGCCAACAGGTCACCAGCGCAGGCTGCTTCGATTACATCCATGGGCAAAAGCACTCTGCCATTAAAAGCTGATTGCTTCATATTAGTTTTTCACTCCTTGGGATTGTAAGTCTTTTCGCAGTTTGTTCAGTGTCTTTGTTCTGTGCCGTTTGACGGCATTGCGGGACATCCCTGCAATACAACCAATCTCACCATCTGTCAGTTCCAACACACAATACAGGATCAAAATGCTTTGCTCCTGTTCTGGCAGGCTTGCAAAGGCATCGGCCACCAGCTCGTCCCAGATATGCAGGTTGCAGCCAAAGGCCGTAAACACAATGTTGTCGCTTAGGTATTCGTCTACCGTGCAAAGCTTGTCCATTTCATGCTAGGACAAGGCACTAAACTCGGTTTCCCGTTTCCGCTGGCGACTCAAATCCCGCAGATAGGTTCTGGCCTCGTTGCAGAGAACGGTTTTAAGCGTCAAACCGGCAACGTTCTCCATAATCGTCAGGAATAGAGTACTGGCTTCATACCACCCCTCAGACAATATAATTACGAACACACTGCAGTCTGCTCATCCATGATACAATTCCACCACGCCGTCGATAAACTCCCGCAGCAGCGGACTACGCTTCCTCTCACTGGCATACGCGATATAAAAGCTGCGCGTCGCAGACGTATTCAGCGGCCAGATGAGGATCCTGCCCTGCTCCGCCAGTTCTCTGACGGCGAGTTCGGAGCAGATCGAGATTCCGACGCCCTCCTCGATCATCCGCGTCAGCGACTGCAGATCGTTGGTTCCCGCCACGATATGTAAAGCAGCCAGCGACATTCCCAGTTCTCTGAGAATCTGCGCGGAGACTGCTTCCGTACCTGAGCCGCGCTCTCTTTGTATATAGGGCGATTTCAGGATTTCACGGAGTTCCCTCCCCTCTTCCTTCATACGCCGATACGCGTCGCTGGCCGGTGCGGCGAGTACCAGCCGATCGGCGCAGAGCGGAATATAGCTGCACTTCGCAGAAGGAAATTCCTGTCCAAGAAAGCCGACGTCGACCGTCCCATCCTGCAGCATTTCATGGATATCTCTGCTGTCTCCCTGCCGCACCTCACAGACGGCGTCGGGATGCCCCGCCTGAAAACGACGGATGAGCTCCGGCAGCAGAAAGGCGGAAGGAATGGAGGAAGCGCCGATACGCAACACACCCTGAGAACGCTCGGAAATTGCTGCGAGCGCCGCGTCCCTGGTTTCCACGATACGCTTCGCATAGTGCAGGAAGGTCTCTCCCTCCGGCGTCAGATGCAGGCTCTTCGTCGTGCGGATGATGAGCTGCCGCTCCAGCTCCTTCTCCAGATTTTTCACATGCGAGCTGACCGTCGACTGAGACAGATACAGCTCATCCGCCGCGAGTGAGAAGCTCTTCTTCTCAGCAACCGCCACAAAGGCTTCAAGTTGTCGGAACTCCATCGCAAATCTCCTTCAGCGCAGTAAGGCAGCGCTCCACCTCTTCCTCCGTGTTCCCGTGTCCAAATGAAAAACGGATTGTCCCCTCCGGGTAAGTCCCAAGTGTTTTATGCGCCGACGGCGCGCAGTGCAAACCCACGCGGGTCTGGATATGGTACTTTTCGTCGAGCAGATAAGCGCAACGCGCAAGCTCGATTCCTTTCGTCTGCACGGAGACGACCGGCGCGCGGTTCCGGATGCCCCGCGGTCCGATAATTTTCAAACCCATGATCTTCTCCGTTCCGGCGAGAAACTGCCCGGTCAGCGCAAGCTCCTTCCGCAGAATTTCCTCCCGCCCTGTCTCCTCAATATACCGCAGCGCGGCATGCAGGCCGTAAATGCCCGGAAGGTTCAATGTTCCCGCCTCGAAGCGGTCCGGCATAAACGTCGGGATCTCTTCCGTGTGCGAGATACTCCCCGTACCGCCCGATATGAGCGGCTCGATCTTCTCCGCGAGCCCTTCCCGCAGGACAAAACCGCCGATGCCCTGCGGTCCGAGCAGACCCTTGTGTCCGGTGAAGGCGACCGCGTCGATCTGCATCGTCTCCATATCAATCGGAAAGACTCCCGCAGTCTGCGCACTGTCCAAGATATACAGAAGTCCGTTTTCCCGGCAGAATTTTCCGATCTCCGCGACCGGCAGCAGCGTCCCGCAGACATTGGACGCGTGCGTCGTCACGACCACCCGCGTATTCTCCCGCAGCATTCCGGGAAGACAGGACACATCCATGCTCCCGTCCGCCGCGCAGGGAATGCGGTCGAACGCGACGCCCTGCCGCCTCAGCTGCTGCAGCGGACGCATCACGGCATTATGCTCCATGGAGGAGACCAGTACATGATCGCCGGGGCGCAGCAGTCCCTTCAGCAGAATGTTCAGCGACAGCGTGACGCTGGAGGTAAAGACGACGTTCTTACAATCCCCTGCGCCGAACAGCTTCGCGATCGCCTCCCGCGTCTCAAACAGCACGTCTTCCGCGGCATAGGCCGCCGCGTAGCCGCCGCGGTTCACATTGCAGCCAATCTCCGTCATATAGCGAAGCATCGCCTCCGGCACGCCGGGCGGCTTCGGGTAGGACGTGGCGGCCTGGTCGAAATAGATGGGTTGCATAAATATCTCCTCACATACATTTGATACCATCAGACTACAATCCATGGACTACATCTAAATCAAGAATTTTCTTGCGTTCCTTCCAGTCGGGCATATGAATGCTTAAAAAATCATAGAACTGTCTGCTGTGATTTGGATAAATAAAATGTACCAACTCATGTAATACCACATATTCAATGCAGGCAGGCCGGGCCTTTATCAAATACTGATTGAATGTAATCATTTTCCGATTCACACTGCAGCTTCCCCAAAGCGTCTTCATTTTCCGCAGGGCAATTTGCGGTTTCTCAATTCCATATTTCCCAATAACCGGATACAATTCATCTACCTGTTTCTGTAAAACAAGCTGTGCCTCCTTACGCCACCACCTGTCAAACTGTTGAAATAGCTTTTCCTGTGAGCAGGTATTCGGTCCTGCGATATATAGAATGTTTCCTTTTCTGTATATGTCAGATTTTTCTGTTTTCAATATCTGACAGACCAGATCCTCTCCCAGCATTCGGATTGACAGTCCGTTTCGTATTTCCGTAGTGGCCGCATATCCTGCCGTCTTTTCAAATAATTCAAGTTTTTTTTCTATCCATTGTGCTTTCTGTGTAAGAAACTTTTCAATCCAGTCAGATGGAGTCTGCCGCGGCACGGCTATGACAACAGATCGATCCGGATATACCTTGAGCCGACAGGTTTTCATGTTTTTCCGGTCAATTGCCACACAACAACTCTGCCCGGAAGATGGCAGAATAATATCAATACATTCCATGATTAATACACTTTCCTTGCGATCATCATCACCTCGTCAATGATAATATCGATCGTTTCCAAAGACCAGTTCAGCTCATGCTCCTCCATATAATCAAAAAGAAGATCATCCAGTTCTTTTTTTATATTCCGATGAACCATCACATTGTCGCGCCAGTCTCTTTTCGCATTGGACGCCACGCTCTTCTTTATGTTTAGCGACAGCTCCCCAAGGCTCTCCTCTTCACCTGCACGGACTTCACCCTGCGCTTTTTGAATACCACTGCAAACTGCTCCATAGAAAGACTTTGCGATACCGTCATGCATAATAGACTCCGGATAGGAAGCAGTCCCTCTGCCTGATCGATAGTCCTCTGCCATCTGCTCCATAGATGCCAAATATTTCTCACTGTCACGCTCTGTCAAATAGTCCTGAATGGTTTTATTGATTCTCTCCATAAAAGTCATATAGCGAATCGGATCTTCGTATTTATGGCTCTCCAGCACTTCTACCTGACGGGTCTGAATTGCTTCTGCCTTCGCCTCTTTAGAGCCAAGCCGCGCCAATTGTTCCTCCATTTTTTTCTTATTGGAAATATCCAGAGGTTCAATAACTGTTTTTACATCGTCAGCGTTCACGTAGGTATTCAACAGACGGTAAATGCCGTCTTCATATTTTGAGAAATCAACACTGTCATTAAAGCGCAGTGACACATCTCCTTTCAATTTTTTGAAAAATAAGTAGTCATTTCGATATTCCTCGGCCTTTTGCTCCCCAACAGCCTGATATAATTCATAACTGGAAAACATAAAATCCGTCAGTTTGGCAAAAGTAGAAAGTCGTTCGTAGAATTCCCTGCGGATGGCAAATTCGCGCAGTCGCTCCTGCCAGACATCCGCGGATTTCTCATCTTTTAAAATTCCCTCAAAAATCTTCCAGAGATTCTCCCAGGCCTCCTCCAATTTTGTTTTTTCGTCAGACACAGCTGAGAGGACATTTTCAATATCTGTGCTGTCAAAAGTGTTCATACCGGAAAGCTCGTCACTGTACAAATCAAGCGCCGTGTTAAGCTTTTTAAAAATACCGATGTAATCTACAATCAGGCCAAATTCTTTATTTTCATACACGCGATTTACCCTTGCAATCGCCTGCAGGAGCGTATGATCCTGCAATCTTTTATCCACATACAGAACCGCGACAACCGGCGCATCAAATCCAGTCAGAAGCTTATCCTTCACAATCAAAAGATCAATCTCTCCCTCAGGATCAATAAATTCACCCGTCACAGAATCTTCATAGGCATCATAATTATTTTTATACAGTGGATCAACTTCTTTTCGGAAGAAATCTCCGACAATCTTCCGTGATTGCGCCGATAGTTCCTCATCCTCCCCCTCTTTTGCGCTGTTGGGCGTGATAACCACCGCCGGGTTTATCCCGCCAAGCTCACGAAGTCTGTAAAACATCTGTACCGCCGCTGCACGTGAGGAACAGGTCAGCATCGCCTTAAAATGCTTTGGTTTCACATACGTCGTAAAATGTTCATGTAAATCAAAGGCAATCATGTTAAGACGCTGTTCGGTCTGTGCCAGCGCAACGAAACGGCTGTATTTTTTTTCCAGATCACTGCGAGCCTCATCTGTAAGCCCAACTGTAATGTACCGGAGATGATCATTGATCTGCTGGCTCGTGACCTTTTGTGGCACGACTCTTCCCTCGTAGACAAGCGGAACCGTCACTTTGTCATCAATGGCATCCTGTAAATTATATCGATCAATCAGCGGACCAAACTTCAGATAAGTATTCTTTGCACTTTCAATAGCGCGACTGTCATTGCTTCTGGGTCTTTTGATAAGCGGCGTACCGGTAAACGCTATCTTGACCGCATTCGGCAGCACCGTATTCATATAGAGATTCAGACGCCCATACTGCGTCCTGTGTCCTTCATCAATAAACAAAAACAAATTGCTGCTCTCGTTACGATAGCCCTGTTTCATGGCAGTTTCAAATTTATTTACCAACGCTGTTATAACCGTATTTTCCTCATCCTGCAAAAGTTCAATAAGCCCCTTTCCGGTCTTTGCCCGATGCGGGCTCATCTGAGTAAAAATAAAGTTGTCCCGTATCTGCTTATCCAGATTAATACGGTCTGTGACCAGAATAAAACGAGGACGTCTGATCGAACTACCCGGTTTCATACTCTCCCGCAAAATCATCTTTGTCAGCATGATCATGGTCAGCGTCTTTCCGCTGCCCTGCGTGTGCCAGACAACGCCATTTCGAGTATCCTTCCCATCCTTCAGTAGAATCCGGTTCATACATTTTTTCACCGCAAAGTATTGCTTATAACGGGCAATTTTTTTGACATTGTTGTCGTAGATAATGAAATTACGTATCAAATCCAATAGACGTTCTGGATGAAGCAAGGAAACCAGCGCCCGATCCTGTTCCTTTATTCTTCCATCAGGAGAGCATTTTTCACACCACTGCTGCAACCACTTCCCATTTTCTTCGTTTTGTATGTTTCCCTCATTGTCCTCATGCCAGGATACAAAATATTTCGCTGATGTCCCGCAAGTTCCATACAGCACCTTATCTGGATTGACCGCGAGTACCAGCTGCGAATACTGAAAGAGACGTGGAATATAATCGTTGCCCCAGTTACGAATGTTCTGCTTTACACCCTCCATGACATCGACACTGGATTTTTTACACTCTATTACCACGAGCGGGAAGCCATTCACCAGAACAACAATATCCGGGCGGGCATACTTTCCGTTCGCCCGTTCTACTTCAAATTCATCCGTCACCTGAAGTATGTTATTTTCCGGATGTTCAAAGTCAATATAATTGATATCAAAAGACTGTCTGCCGCCATCTGGCAGTGTCTCCTCCATGCTCTTTCCTGAGCAAATCAGATCATAGAATTCTTTATTTGCGGCATATAATCCCGCTGCGCTCTGCAGATCGACAGCGCGAACTGCCGCTGCAATCGAAGCGCCGGAAAAATATCTCTCTGTACCATTATAGGAGTATGTCTGCCGACTCAGATAATTCTGCAGTTCATCCTCAAACAGTACCGCCCTGCGAGAACCACGCTTTTTCTCCGCCTCGCTTCTGGTAACAACCGAGTATCCCAATTTTTCCAATACTGCCAGCGCCCGATCCTGCAATTCGGGACGCTCATTAAATATAGTATGGTCAGGCATTCATTTCCCTCTTTCATTTGGTTTTATCTTCTGCAGAAATCACTCTGCCTCGTTATTGTCCCACCCTCACAAGTCCAGTCAACAAGAGCTGCATCAATGCTTTCTTATAATTTTGTGTTTCTTCCAGTTCTCGCTGATGAAGGGCGATAAGGGTATTCAGTGCAATAATATACTTCGCAATTTTCTTCTGTTCGCTTATAGATGGAACTGGAACAATTAATTCTGTATATTCTCGTAAATTATAATTTGTTCGTCCATCTCCTGTTGACATTTGCACAGCCCAGTTCTTGTGTTTATTTGTATTTAGAAATGTAGACAAATAATATGAATCTAAAATTTCTTTATTTGGCCTCGTGACAATTGTTGCGAAACCTATTGAATTTGCTTCATTTTCAGTAATCACAGCAGATGTTCCGACATCTCCGGTATGAACTGTAATAACATCTCCCACTTTATGCATTCTCGATTTATTTGCTTCTGCAAATTCATCATCTAGGTAAATTGGATCGGTATCGAACTCAAACTTTCCATCTTTTATATCTGAATTCCTTATTAGTAACGTACCATGATCTGTATAGTGAGCTGTCATGGTTGTCACTAATCCGATATAAATTTCTCCAAGTTCAGTAACCTTCCGCTGTTCCCAAACATCCGCAAATCCTGGAAATCTTATTTCTGGAACATTGCAGTTCTTCTTTGGAAACATCTTATCCAGATAAGCCACTTTCAGGTTTTTGATTTCCGCAATTTTATCCCGTTTATACTTCATTAAAGTGTCACACTGCGCAAGAATTTCCGCTATCTTCTGCTGTTCTGCAAGCGGAGGAATCGGAATATAGCAGCTGTAAAAGTCCTGCCCTGTCAGGTTTAAGAGGCCATTATCCCGCACGCCATGATTGATCTTTGGAAAAAGCTGCCTGTTTAAATATCCCGCGGTAAAAAGCTGATCGTAATACTCGCCATTCAAAGACTCAAAGCGGAAGCTCTCGAAAACATTTGGAACAGCTGCTGTCTCCCGATCTTTTAATCGATAAATACAGCCCTGCGGATACAAGCTGGAATTTCCTTTATTGTAGGAAAAGTCACCCCGATGCAGTACCGTATATCTGGAATACTGTGCTCCTGACAGTTCCCTTCCAAATTTTTTTGCCTGATTCACAAAACCTATGCCAGCAGAGATGCTGAGTGTTTCATATTCCCGACTCCCCGCCGTTTCCTCAATCTTTTTTACGACATCCCCCAGCTTTGCAACATCCCAGTCCAGCGGAATGACACCGGCCGGTGTTCGCTGATAACCTTCCGGTACCTCGCCCTCCTGTATCTGTGCAGCCCTCGCCTTTATCTCTTCGGTCATGTTTTGACTCCTTATTGAATCTGGTTCCACGATTTTTGTTCACGCTCTATCTGCTGAATGCTTTTCTCCGGTGTGGGTAAATCCTCCGGCATGGTTCCTCCGAGTTCTCCAATCGTCTGACGAACCTTCGCCCCAACCTGATAATGAGTTTCGCATGCCGCTTCTTTTCCCTGGACCTTGTCACGCCTGAGCTTTTCATCTGTCTGTGTTGCACGGAAGAGATTTGCTGCCAGTTCCGTGCTGCCCATGTGATCCAGAATTTTCTGACTCTTTTTTAATCCTTTTCTTTGATGAATTTCCTTTGCACCCAGTCCGCCATACAGTCCCTGATATCCTCTGTTCTGAAAAATCGCGTAGTCTCTCGGTTCCACAACGCCTGCCATTTTTGCCGACTCTGCAAGAGACTTATTATGAGCGATCATTTCACCCCGGATAGCCAGTCGCTTTTGATCTTCACTCAGATCGTCATAGTGTTCGATAAGCTCCTGCTGTCTTGTCTTAACGGCAAAATAAGTCTGGCCAACTGCAATAATTTCCTTTCGCGGATCTGCGTTCATAACAATAAGGTAGCAGGCGTATCGAGATAACATTACATCATCAATCTGCCTTTTCGCCGCCGAACCTATGGGAACCATTTTGCCAACGTCGGCAAAATGGTCTTCTACAGAAAAACCGCTGTTCTTACAGGCAAGCTTTGCTCTTTCAATCGCTTCCGAAAATCTTCTCCACTGGGCATACTCCAGCACATCTTTCAACTCCCGTGCGAACCAGAATTCCTGCCCATTTTCATTGATGTGCTTGATATCTTCAAATGTCTTTTCACTGTACTTCTCAACAGTCTTCACAGACCCAACTCCTTTAAATATGCATCCATCTGTTTTTCTGCCTCGGCAATTTCCCTTTTTAAACGGACAATGTTTTGTTGCACTGCTTCTATATCGACCAAAGGTTCTTCCTCAAACGTATCTACATAACGGGGAATATTCAGATTGTATTCATTTTTTCTGATTTCCTCCAGCGTGGCGATGTGCACAAATTTATCCACATCAACACGATTTTCATATGCAGAAACAATATCATTAACATGTTTTACAGACAATTCATTCTGCTTTGGCGCTTTTATGTACCGCAAGTCGCCGTTCTCGTCCTTTTTGCTGGCGTCAATAAAACAGACATCCGTATTTTTTCTTCCCTTTTTGAGAATCAGAATACATGCCGGTATACTGGTTCCATAAAACAGGTTTTCAGGCAGTCCTATCACAGCGTCTAAAAGATTCTCCTCCACTACACGCTGACGGATTCTTCCCTCTGCAGCTCCACGGAACAAAACGCCGTGCGGCGCTACGGCTGCAATCCGTCCGCCAACTGCCAGACTGGCAATCATATGCAGCAAAAAAGCCCAGTCACCTTTACTCGCCGGAGGCACTCCCCAGTCAAAGCGGTGATACTTATCCAGAGAAGCTTCCATTTTGAACTCTTTTTTCCCTTTCCCGCTGGACTCGCCTCCCGGATTAAAACCGGCAGCCCACTTATCCTTCGAGAAAGGCATGTTGGCCACAATCGCATCAAAGGTAAGGAGATTCCCATCCTCATCTTTAAATACAGGATTGGCAAGCGTATCTCCCCAGGCAATCTTCGCATCACGAATCTCATGAATATACATATTCATTTTTGCCATGGAAACAGAAGAACCATTTACCTCCTGCCCGTATATGGAAATCTGCCTGGAACGAGCCTGTTTAGCGGATTTTATTAAAAGTGAGCCCGAACCGCAGGTCGGATCGTACAGACGATCCCCCGGTCTCACAGCCACGATCCGTGCCATGATCTCGGAAACAGCTGTCGGAGTGTAAAAAGAACCTGCTTTTTTTCCTGCCATGCTGGCAAATTGCCCGATCATGTATTCATATGCGTCGCCTATCACATCGGCCGGAATCTGATCCTCTTTTACCTCAATCTGAGACGGTCGCAGATCCAGCGGATTCAGATCTTCCAGCAGTTCCCTGAGGATCGCATTCTTGTGCTCTCTGGTCCCCAGCGCGTTTTCACTGTTGAAATCCGTGCTGCTCAACACACCGGACAACTGCTGATTATTATCATTTTCAATCCGGCGCATGGACATATTGATCAGTTCACCGATATTATTCGAATAGCGCTGTTCATATAAAGCAGAAAACAGACACTCCTGTGACAGGGTAAATGGCAGATAGCTTTTTTGCCGTTCCAGACGAATTCCTTCATACTTCTTTTCCAGTTCCTGTACCTTTTCCATATAGGTGTCACTCAGATACTTTACAAACATTAACGGAAGAACATAATCCTTATAATTTGCTGCATCAATCGTATCTCGAAGGGAATCTGCCCCGCGCATCAAAGCATTTTCAATCTCTTTTCTTGTTGTACTCATTCTGCCATCCCCCTGATTGTTTTTTGTAACAGGCCGTTCATGTATATGGATTCCTGATCCATTAAATCTCTGTACAGTTTCTCCCGTCTGACACCTGTGTCATGAATGTGAATAATAAGCTCCTGCTTCTCCAATGGAAGAATGGGTATCTGCAACTGTGATAAATCGCCAACCTTAACTGATCTCTGTATCTGGGTGTTTTCCGTCAGATTCAGCCTGTCAGATACCATTGTTGATGACAGATACCACCTCAAATATCCCGGCAAAACAATTGGGCCTTCTTTTAGCCTGAACACAGCAAGCTGAGAGGGAATGACGCAACCTGCCTCATCTTCCCTTATCAGCACCGGATAAAGCGGCATAAACAGACGCACAATAATATCCGATGGCTGCGTCAGAAACTGGCTGTCAAGCTCTTCCGCTGAATAATAATCATCAAGTTCACTCTTGTTCAGACAACCGTTCTCCTGAAGGGAACGCATATTCAGGCGTTTATAATATTTCTTTTCCGTTCCGAACGCATCCGCTTTCTTGCGATTTAATACAAGGCCACACTGTAAATCTGCTATCTGGATTAGCTTCATCGCTTCCATGGTCTACTCCTTTTTCAATTCATCCCGCCTGCGATAACACAGGCGGGATGACGACGATCAACGGGTATGGGATTCACGGCAACACCAGAAACAACCATCTACCTGGCTGTAATATTTTCTTGCCGCCCTCACTGCATCCTGTGATCGAGAAAATTCGCCAAGATACTGACGATTTTCTGCGTCCGGCAGCTTATAACAAGTAGCTTTATGTACCTCATGTTCACCGCCAGACTGCGCTTTTTTATTAACGTAAAAACGCATGACAGCAGCCTCCTTTCTCAAGAGTAACAGGCTCTCATTGACAAGCAGGCAGGATTTTGCTATCATGCTAGTGAGATATCAACCAATGAGAGTACCGTCAAGAGCAGTCGCCACTGTTAATGACGGTATTTTCCTGTTCTGCAAGAATCATAACATTATTTTTAACTTCAGTCAAGCATTTTCTGATGATTTTTTTGTCATTTTTTATTTGTGACATTTTTATCATCGCTTATGTGGCTGCTTTTTCCATACTCATAATATCATCTCCTTCTCTTATTTATCGTTTTTGTCAATAGCTTGATTTGAAATATCAGATAAAAGAATGGCAGGGAACGAACCGTTCTGTTATAATAAAGTGAACACTTTTTCATGCAAACGAAGGAGAATACGTGACTATGAAAACATCCAGAAATGAAACTCTCATCATTGCCGTCGTTGGTCTCGTCATTGGCGTCATCGCTGTGGCACTGACCGTCTTCGGAAATCCGGCGAACATGGGCTTCTGCATCGCCTGCTTTATCCGCGATACGGCGGGCGGACTCGGGCTCCATCAGGCCGCTGCAGTTCAGTACATACGCCCGGAGATCATCGGGCTGGTGCTCGGAGCCTTTCTCATGGCGGTATTCCGCAAAGAGTTCTCGCCGCGAGGCGGCTCCGCACCGCTGACGCGCTTTGTCATCGGGTTCTTCGTGATGATCGGCTGCCTGGTCTTCCTCGGCTGCCCCTTCCGCATGGTGCTGCGCATCGGCGGTGGCGACCTGAACGCGCTCGTCGGGCTCGTCGGCTTCGCAGTCGGCATCGGTATCGGCATCCTCTTCCTGAACCATGGTTACTCGCTGAAGCGCACCTACCGGCAGCCCGTGGCGGAAGGCGTGGTTCTGCCGGTCATCGAGGTGGCCATGCTCATCCTGCTGATCGCGGCTCCTGCCTTTATCTACTTCACCGAGGCGGGCGGCGGACCCGGCGCGCTGCATGCGCCGATCCTGATTTCTCTGGCGGCAGGTCTGATCGTCGGTGCGCTCGCGCAGGTGACACGACTCTGCATGGTCGGAGGCATCCGTGATTTCCTGCTCTTCCGCCAGACGCGGCTGCTTGTCGGTTTCCTCATGATCATTGTCGCGGCTCTGGTCTGCAATCTGCTCGTCGGCTCCTTCAGCCTCGGCTTTGTCGACCAGCCGATCGCGCACAGCGACGGTCTGTGGAATTTTCTCGGCATGCTGCTGGTCGGCTACGGCTGTGCGCTGCTCGGCGGCTGCCCCTTACGCCAGCTCGTGCTCGCGGGCGAGGGCAATGTGGACTCTGCTGTAACCTTTATCGGCCTGCTTGTCGGAGCGGCCTGCGCGCACAACTTTGGTCTCGCCTCCTCCACGGCAGGCGCGACCGCAAACGGAAAGCTCGCTGTCGTTATCGGCCTTGTCGTCGTGACCGTAATTGCTGCGGCTAATACCTTCCATAAAGAATAAAAGGAGAATACAAAATGGTAGATGCAAGAGGAAGATCCTGTCCGGAGCCGGTCATCATGCTGAAGAAGGCTCTGGAATCAAAAGAAAACAATTATGAAATCCTGGTCGACAACCACGTCTCGGTCGAGAATGTGACCCGCTTCGCCGAGCACAGCGGCTACGAAGTCCATATCGAAGAGAAGGGGGACGACTTCCTCCTGACGCTTACGCGATGAGCCATTACATCGCAACCTTCTACTCCCACTTTGGGGCGATCCGCTTTGGCCGGGAGCTGCGCGCGCAGGGACTTAAGGGGACGATCATGCCCGTCCCACGGAATTTAAGCTCCTCCTGCGGCACCTGTGTGGAGTTCGTGTCGGAGTCAGCGGACTTCCACGACCAGCATGGAGAGATCGAGCAGATTGTCCGTGTGACAGATATGGGCTACGAATGCGTATACCGCGCGGAAGACAGCTGATACCGAAAGGAGAACCTTATGAGTGAAGATATCAAAATGACAAAACTCGCTTCCTGCGCGGGCTGCGGCGCCAAGGTCGGCGCAGGCATGCTCGTAAAGCTGCTAAGCGATCTACCCGTCCGCTACGACGAACGCCTGCTCGTCGGCTATGACAAGAGCGACGACGCCTGCGTCTATGTGGTGGACGACGACACCGCGATCGTCCAGACACTGGATTTTTTCCCGCCGATCGTCGACGACCCGCGCCTCTTTGGCCAGATCGCGGCCTGCAACGCGCTCAGCGACGTCTACGCGATGGGCGGCGAACCGAAGCTGGCGCTCAATATCATGACCATTTCGAACGAGATGACACACGAGGCCGTGCAGGAAGTTCTGCGCGGCGGTTATGAAAAAGCATATGAGGCGGACACTATCATCGCCGGAGGCCATACGATCGAAGACCTGGAACCAAAGTACGGGCTCTCTGTGACCGGTTTCGTCCATCCGAAGCGCGTCCTGAAAAATTCCGGCGCGAAGCCCGGCGACGCGCTCATCCTGACGAAGCCGCTCGGCGTCGGCATCCTGACGACCGCAGCAAAGGCTGATCTCGTGGAAAACTCTACCATGCAGAAGCTCTACGCGCAGATGGCGCAGCTCAACCGCGCCGCCCGCGACAGCATGATAAAATATGAAATCCACAGTTGTACCGACGTAACCGGCTTCTCCCTCATGGGGCACAGCTACGAGATGGCAGCCGGCAGTGAATGCACGATTCATCTCATGACGAGCGAAATTCCCTATCACCATGAGGCCTGGGAGATGGCGGACATGGGGTTCGTCCCCGCCGGAGCCTATCGTAATCGCGACTATGTGGAACATCATGTAAAATGGGATAAGGCAGTTCCGCGTCCGATGCAGGACATCCTCTTCGACCCGCAGACCTCCGGCGGGCTGCTGATTGCCGTCGCCGAACGGGACGCACAGACGCTGCTAAGCGAGCTGCAGGCACAGATGGACGGGGTAAAGATCATAGGTTATGTGACGGAATTAAAAGACCAGAAACTCATTATTGAATAATCATATGTCACATTCCGCTTATTCACCCGGAATGTGACATTATTTTAAAGGTCTACAGGCTCCGCGCGGCAATCTGCATATCATTTTCCTCCGGATAATCTCTGAACATCAGGTAAATCTGCGTAATATACGAATCGGAAAAGCCCAGAAGCTCCGCTGCCGCTTTCGTCTTCATATTCCGCTCATACATACGGCGGATAATTCCAATCTCCCCTGCTTTTCCTTCCGCTTTTCCTTCCGCATAGATGTCATCAATTGCCTTGCACATGTTCACCCCTCCAGTTTCATTTTCCATACGTATATTTTGTTCGAGCATCCGGTGATCACTCACAAAATGCCATACCGTATCATATGCATCTTCTCCCATATTCCGAAACGCAGATATCCCCTGCATTACCGTTCTCAGCATCGCCGCTTCTTTCTCATATTTTATAATCAGAAACATACAGGCTATATCATCTGGAAATTCCAACAACCGCTCATCAGACATGCGCCGAATATCCAGTACCTTAATATTATAATCGGGGATGCAGTCCATCCACATATTTCACAATATCGCGATATCTGCTGCGATACCGCGTCGCACGCCCCTTCCCTGTCTTCCCTGTATAACGAATATTCCTCGCTTGCACCTGTTCCGATGTCAGAATCCTGCTTCCTGCATACAGCCAGCCATTCATGAGCTCCGCAAAATGCTCCGCATTCTCATAATACTTTACAAGAGGTTCTTCTTTCCTTCCCATAGTCCTCCTTCCGGCGAAACTGCGAGAAAGGCAAGTTGCTCTTTCGTTTCGCCAGTATTCAACTTCATTCTCTGAAAATACGGCGAAACGCCTGACTGCCACCTGGCATGAATTTCAGATTAACCACTACTGCTTGTTTTATTCTAGCTGCCATAAGTTCATCTGTCAAGACGGCAATTCTAAAAAAATGATTAAGTAAATACCCACGTTCTCAAAAGTTCCGGCTCACGCTGCAGGCTTCCCATCCTGCAGTCCAGCCCTTTCGCGCGCAGTGCGCAGACAAGCTGCTCTCCTACCTGCGTATCGGCCAGACTATCCGCCTGGTTCAGCAACACACGGATGCGATCCGCAGGCAGCTCACAGGAACGGACATTTTCCAACACACAGTACAGAAATTTCTCCGGGCCTACAGGCTTCTCAGGCTCCGCTGCCCAGGCAGGATTCCTCTCATAGCGATGAACCACTTTGCCCACTGGCTTTCCAAGCGCAGAAAGGCCTGCTACGACAAGACAGATATCCGTTCCCGCCAGGATCACGGGTTCCCCTGGACGGTGCAACTTCAGCGGCAGGCGTTTCGCGCCGTCTGCCTCGTAAACCGTCAATTTCGCCACGCGTACAGCCTGTTCCAGAAGGGTATCCGGCAAAATTCCCATCTTTCCGTTCTCCGCTCCGCTTCCCGCGCAGAGAATCCCCGGCTTTTTTACTTCCTCCATCAGCTCCTCCGCCGTTGGATTCAGAAGCAGCTTTCTGCACTCCGGTGGTTCGACCGGATACATATGCGTCGTGGTGGTGAGCAGCACACTGCGCTCCGCACCCGCCGCAGCGAGCTGTTTTACCGCCGTCGTCTTTCCTCCCGCGCCGATGACTGCGATACGAAAGGGCATGTCTTCAGGTAAATCAATATCCCGCAGCTCCTCGTCCGGAACCTCCATCTCCCAGATATCTTCCGGATGACGCCGGATGATCTGTCTTCCGCCGCGGTCTCCCGTGAGCGCCAGCAACTCCTCCCGATACTTCGCCGCAAAGATACAGGGACTCCCCTTTTTCACACTCCCGATACCGCAGCCGCTCGCCACAAAGCCTTCCACGAGGCGTACAACACTCTCCGCGGAAAGATATGGCTGATCCGCGACGAAATAGAGATAAAGCTCTGTGTCCGCAGGCGCACCTTTTGTCCCCAGCCGGATGGACGCGGTGATGCCCTCCGCACTATAGGGATTATGGACAGTTCCTGCCCCCAGTGAGCGGGCATACTCCAGAATCTCCTCATACTGCGAGGCCACGATCACACTCGTCTGAAAGCCCCCGGAAGCCTCCAGGCGCCCCGCTGCTTCCAGGAGGTGCCGGAGTCCATGCTGGTACAGCGGCTGTCCCTCCAGCGGAACCAAGAGCTTATTGGAGCCAAAACGGCGTCCGAATCCGGACGCCATATAGATCATTGCAAGTTTCATATACTAATACCCCTGTCTCTGCTCCAGATACAGAAGCGCCTCGAGGACCGAACCGCCGATACAGCGCGCCTTATCCGAGATCGTGAAGCAATTCCTGTACTCACTCTCCCGCGGGTCGATGTCCGCGATCTTGAAGCCCTTTGTCACCGGATACTGATCCCGGATGATACCGCGCAACAGACCGGTGAGCGATGCGCGTACCTCCACGCTGCCCTGCTCCGTCTCCACAGCGGCGATCACCTGCCCCTTTTTCACGAGATCGCCGATCTCGGCATATCTCCGGAAAGTACCTGCCGCAGGAGAGTGGATCACCCGTTCCTTTCCATAACCCGCGATAATTCCCGGCGTGCCGGTATTCGGCTGGGCGCTGCCTGCTTCGATCACGCGTCCCAGATCATGACCGCGCATCGTCTCGATCACAATATCGACATCCTCGCCTGCCGTAAAACCGGGGCCAAGGCCGATCGTTTTATCCGCCATCACTCTCGACGTGCCGAAATTGCGTTTCGCAAGAATCGCGTCGACCAGCGCCCAGGGACGCACCTCTTCAAGAATCCTGCAGGAGGCATCCACAAGGATCGGAATTTCCCCCTGGGAAAGAATCTCCTGTGCCTCCATATAGTCAGATGCCTTTCTGCACACGACGCCCTCGATCTCGCTCAGCCCGTCATACACCGCCTCGCAGAAAGCCACTCTGTGGCGAATCGCCGACGGACTGCTCGTCTCGAGCACAATGACCGGATATCCGCAGCGGTGCAGCCGGTGGATCGTACCTGTGGCGATGTCGCCGCCGCCCCTCACAATGATGAGCTGCTTTTCTCTGTTCATAACTTTCTCCTGGACTTCCCATAATTTGCATTCCCGGATATTATAACATTTCGGTTCCGTCCTTTCAATCGTTAAAAGACCCATTCCTTTTTCTGAAAATTTTATAATGTGTAGCGAAGACAAAAACAAAGGAGGAAGCACCTTATGGCAAACACAAACCTGAGCGTCTACGACGATTCAAAAGTCCATCTTAGCTCTACATTCACCCCTGAGCAAAAAGCTGAGTACAACAAGATTATCGGCTCTATGTCCCGCGAGTACAAGAAGGTCGAGAAGAGTACCCTTGCTATCGCTTTTGCTCTGGCGGAAGTGTATGACAAGAAGTATTTCGCGATTGACGGCCACAAGTCGATTTATGACTTCGCCGCTGAGACTTTCTGTATCGCGCGTGGCACGACCTGTAACTACATTAACATAATCAAGCGCTTCGGCAAAAAGGATACGGAGGGCAATCTTCTGACCGGGGATGCCTCTGGCTTGATTCCAGAAGTTGAGAAGTTCACCTTCTCAAAGCTCTGCATTCTGTTGACTGTCCCTGACGAGTATTTGGAGTTCTTTACTCCGTCCATGACCGCACGGGAAATGCAAGCGAAGAAGAAAGAGGTTATGGAGTGTATCGAGGCGGATTCTGAAAGCGGCCTGATCGGCTCTGACGAGGATTCTGAGGAAGAATCTGAGGAAGGTGCAACTGGTGGCAATTCCAGTGGAGAAAGCTCTGAGGGCGATTCTGAGGACGCTGAGGGCGAGCAGGGAAAGGTTCGTACATATCTCTCTGTCGTGTCGTTTCTGGACTGTGACGAAATGCAGAAAAGCCTTTCTGATACGGAGTATCTCACTCACCTCTGCGAGACGCTGAAAAGCTATATCGCTACTATGCCTGATGATCGTGCAGTCGGTATTGATATCGGCATATCCTATCCAACCTGTTAAGTAGGGCAAGCCCCGTAAGGGGCTTCCTCTTAAAAATACCAAACATACCAAACGAAAAGGAGAAAAACAAAATGAGAGTAACTGCAAAAATCGAAGCAAGTGTATTACAGAAGGAAACAAGAATCGTTGAGAGCACTGGCAAGCCGTCCTATACTCTGGCTATCATGCAGGGTACGCAGGCCGGAAGCATTTCCTGTACAGAAGCGGCCTATAATCTGGTCAAGCCCTTCTGTTCCTATGTCCTGACCGGGGTCTATGATGATAAGTATCAGTATATGCGTATCACGGATGTTGACATCAAGACGGAGAAGTCCATCGTCCCGGCGCATTCGTAAACTGCCTTTTCTGTCCCTTTGTCTATGCCCACGGGTTCATTCCCGTGGGCACCTCCCTTGACAACAACCTTATGAGGTACATATATGATCGAAACGAAAAAAATGATATACACAGATGTAAATCCTGATGATTACAGCGACAAGCCTGTGACCATAAGCCTTTCCCGGGCTGAGCTGATTGCTATCTGCAATAGCCTGAGCTTTACGCGCTCATGCCTCTACAGCATCAGTGGTGTATTACAGCTCCCGGGCTATGATTTCCTGTCCCTTGACGAGGCGGAGGCGCTTGAAACGCTCCGCGAGAAGATTGCCACGATTGGGTTCTTTCCCTGTGGTATGCCGCCTGAGTATTGCCCGCCGCGCGCTGATGATGATTCCCGTGAAGGGGATTACCTTCCCTTTACCTGATAACAGAGTTCGTACGTACGAACTTCCACAAGAAAGGATATCAACATGGGTAATACAACTGAAAATGATTCCTCTGAAATTTCTGCATCTGAAAATTCAGGCTCCGGAGCAGAATCCGGAAACAATACGGAGGAGACAAACAGCGGAGCAAGCGCTTCGGAGTCTGAGGTTTCAGAGGATAGCAATGTAGAAGAAAGCGCAGAAGAAAGTGAGGAAGAAGGTAGTGGTGAGACTTCTGGTACATCTTCCGAAGGTAGTGTTTCAGTTCCTTCGGTATCTGGTTCGGAGGGTTCTGTATCGAATAGTTCGTCTAATAGTGTAGAGTCTGAAACTACGGAAGATTCCGAAGAAACAGAAGATTCTGACAGTACGGAAGATTCTGAAACAAGCTATGATTCATCTGAATTGGAAACTTTGCAACTGGAGCAGATTGCCCTTGCCAATGAAAAGCTCGATTCCCTGATTGACGTAAACGGCACAATCGCGTGTCTGCTTATCGTGTTCCTGCTTATCATCCTGCTCCGCTACACATACAAGTTCTTTAACATGTTCTTTTAAAGGAGGATACCATGTCCCTGTTAATCGTGTGTTTTGTGATTATCGCTGTCGTATACATAAAGGAATATAAGTCCTTCAACCGTTCCCTCTTGTCTGTCCTTGGTGACAGACAGCGGGAAGCTTCGCAGTCTGGCAAGCGCCCTTCCCGGCACAAGAAAAAGCCTGCTGTAAAGGCTCCCGGCGCGCAACTGGACAAGCATATGCGGGAATTTAGAGACGATTCCCTTATGTTTGAACAGCTCCCTGAGCAGACTGTAGAATCCGAGGAAGACATAAATGATAGAGAGGAATAGTAATGTTTGACTGTGATTGGGCTGCTTTAGATTGTCTCGAGGGAAGATGTATATGCAGCGATATAGAATATGAGGAAGATGTTGATGAGGATAGATATGATTTCCTTAAGGACTATTATCCAGATGGATACGTAAAAGATTCCGAAGATTAACTATTTTAACTGTATAGCCAGTGACTTCGCCGCGCACTCCCTGTGACGCAATGAAGCACTTGCCTATAGAAAAATTATCCCGTTTTGCCTGTGGTGCACCGCATGTAAAACTGTGGAGGAAAGGAGTGTCCTATGTCTGAGGTTGTAACTTCCGCCATGCTCAATGGCGTGCTTGACGAGATCGTGGCTCTGCTCCCGGTCTGCATCCCGGTGATGGTGTCCTTCATCGGCCTGCGCAAGGCGATTGCCTTCGTCCGTAGTATCCTTCAGTCCGCTTAATCCTAGCGGGCTTGCCCGCCTGAAAGGTGGGTTGCCCTCTGGCACGTTCCATGTGTCGGAGGGCATTTTCAGATTTATCGTTTTTTAGAGTTCGTACGTACGAACTTTTGAGAGGTGTGGCTTATGAATACTCAAGAACATGAAAATCATATCAAGCTCAAATATATAATCCTTGCCGTCCTTCTGGTCGTCCCCATGCTCTGCGTCCCGGTCTGCGCTTCTTCTCATAGTGTTGCCACGACCTGCTCTTCCTGTGACGGCTCTGGGGTAGTTTTTTTAGGTTATGAGACATGCCCTTCCTGTGGTGGTAATGGTTTTACCTATGAGGACGCGGCCTGTTCTATGTGTGGCGGTTTTGGTTATACAGAGTATGAAATTGCTTGCTCAAACTGTGGCGGCGTTGGGTCGTTTATGGAAATGTGTTCCGACTGCTCTGGTATGGGTACTATTACCATTTATGATACAGACGGAGAAGGAAATCCCGTAGAGTATACGGAAACCTGCTCTACCTGTGGCGGCATTGGTTTTTTTTATTACACCTGTGATACCTGTTTAGGCTCCGGCGCTCTGACAGAATACACCATGTGTGGCGACTGTGGTACTTCTGGTATTGTTTCGCAAACTGTAGATTGCACTACCTGTGATGGAAGCGGCAATATTAAGGCTTATGGTACCTGTGCTAATTGTGACGGCACTGGTGTTGTTTATTCTTTGGTCGATTATTTTACCTATGTAAATATGAAGCTTATGGAGGATTCATCGTGGCTCACAGTCCTGACTGACCCGTCCTACATGTTCGCCTATATCCTCTACTGTCTCCCGGCCTGTATCGCTGTCCTTGTCTCTGCACTGGGTATCCGCAAAGCAATAGCCTTTATCCGTGATACCATGAACAGCGCGTAGCTCCCGGGGCTAGAGTTCGTACGTACGAACTTTGAAGCCGCCCCTCTGGCAGTCCTGTGATAACCTGACGCTTGCCAAGTCCATGGAAAATCAGTCAAACGGTTGAGGCCGTACAGCGTAGTGAAACGGAGCTGTGCGGCACTCGAAGCGTAAGCTCTTGCCGTTTACTGATTATGGAATGGACGAAAACTGGCTTAGCGTCGCTGAGTGGCGCTTTTCCCGCTCAGCGGCCTTAAGTGCCCCTTGTAACCTTGTGGTTGCCACTACCTTACGATTGGAGAAAATACTATGCTCGATTCTTTTTTAAATATGTTACTGGCGTTTCTGAATATCCTGAAATGGCCTTTGCTTATTATAGTCGGGCTTTATGCCGTTTTCATGATGATCTACTTTTTCTATCTGATACTTGCTTATGCAAAAGGTATCCGTCCTGCGAAAACGTCTGTGAAGCATTTAAAGCGTCCGAACATATTTTACTCACTCTTTATCCTTGCACCCCGCCAGATGGTCAGTGACTACATGTCTCGTCCCGCTGATTTCTTCAACCCGCAAGGGATGATTATCTTCACCGGGCGTCAAGGTATGGGAAAAACTGTCTCCATGGTGGAGTATATGCTTCACTTACAAGACTGCTATCCGAAAGCAAAGTGTATTACAAACTTTGGATACAAATATGAAGATTGCTTTCTCGAAGACTGGCGTATGCTCACAGACTATAAAAATGATGTGAAAGGCGTTATTGTCGGAATGGACGAACTGCAAAACTGGTTTGGTTCAAACGCCTCCCGCAACTTCCCGCCTGAAATGCTTTCAATTATCACTCAGAACAGAAAAAACCGTCGTATTATATTGGGTACTGCGCAGAACTTCTATCTGCTCGCAAAGGCAATCCGCTCTCAGGCCACGGAAGTGCGGGATTGCATGACAATCCTGCATTGCTTCACAATCGTCCGCTGTAAAGCCCCTGTCCTGAACGACAAGGGCGAAGTAGTCGAGTGGAAAAGCCGGGGCTTTTACTGCTTCACCCATACGGATAGAATCCGCAACGCATACGACACGTATGCCGTAATTGACAGTCTCACAAAAAGCGGCTTCCTGCCGCGAGACGTGCCAACGACTGAATCAGAATAGGTTGCTGTTGCCATGCCTCCGCACCGCGCTCCCGCCTCGGCGCGTGCGCCGAAACGGAGCGCGGAGCGCATACTTGACAATAGCAACATTTTTCACTCAGAACGAGTGAAAGCTACACTGGGAAAGGGGAAAAGTTCGTACATACGAACTTTAAGACAATGGAAAAGTACAACCTGAAAGTATACTACTATGTGACCGGGACGCAATACCGCATATATTCCCGTCCAGTTACAAAAATGTCAGAATCGGAAAAGCTCATGAAAAAGGAGCTTGAAAGCCGTATCGAGAAGAATCTCCGCAAGGAGAATCCAAAAAAAGCTGACCGCATGGAAAAACTGGCGGAAGCACGGGAAGAACTGAAAAAGAGGAAAGGCACGTTTAATCCGTTTACCAATACAGTCGAGTATATCGTTGACATGGAACAAGCTGAGCGGAATAAACAAGTTTCCTTGAACCGTTCTAAGCAAAGCCTGATTGGAATCTGCCGCGCAAACAGATGGGACTATTTCATCACTTTCACCTTCAACCAGAAATTGGTTGATTCTTCCAACTATGAGGAAGTCTGCCATAAAGCGGGAAAGTGGCTTAATAATATCCGCTCCCGCTTATGCCCTGACCTGAAATACGTGCTTGTCCCGGAGCTTCACAAGGATGGGGAGCATTACCACCTGCATGGGCTTCTGGCGAACTGTAGCGGCCTACAGCTCCGTGTTTCTGGCAAGTTTGATAAGAAAGGGAACGTGATTTACAATATCCCTTCATGGAAGTATGGCTTTAATACGGTTACGGAAGTAGGCCACACTGGGAAAGTAAGCAACTATATCGCGAAGTATATCACGAAAGACACAGAAGGTCTTTTACATGGCCGCCACCGCTATTGGTGCTCCCGCAATACAGTACGGGCGAAGGACGTATGTGACGAAGTATACATCGAGAACCATATGAAAATCCTAGAGAACCTTTCCGGGCATATGGACTGTATCAAGAAAACACATGTCCCGCAGTGTAATCGCGATATCTACTATATCGAAACTGGCGAAAACAATGAACCGATTGATTCAAAGAATGCGAAGAGAAGCAAGGAAACATTTGACAAGAATATCCGCAAGTTCAATCTGTATGAGTTCATTGACAAAAAGTCCCTTCGCGTATTCAGGCCGTGCAGAATTGTCCCGCTTGAGAAAAAGAGTTCGTACGTACGAACTTTCGCGGCAAAAGCGTAAAACATAAAACAGAACTTCCCCGCGCATCTTGCTCAACATATTTCCGTCCCCTTTAAAGACGGAAATGTGTTGACTGTCCCGCCCCCCTCTGGAGAGGGGAAAGGGGGGGGGCGAAGGACGAAGGGGTTTAGGAATGGTATCATAAAAAATCATGAAAAATACCCTATTATATGTTCTATCAATTCAGTAAAAGCTAATACACCTACCATTGAAAAAAAACAAATAATCGCATACTTCAAATAACTATTTAACATTTCTTCATCAGACAATTCGCTTTTAGATTTAGAAAAGTAAATCCTGAACAAACCCATTCCGCGCTCTGCTGTTTTCCGTTCCCTGTAGTTTCTTGTGCAGATACTTATATAAGCTGAGATAGCCATAATGATAAAGGCTATCATGGCTATTAAAAGTATATTAAATATGATAGTTGCTACTGTCCATAACATTTGTTTGTTTTATCCTTTCAGGAGGTATTTATGCGTTTAACAAAATATTGTAAACGGGCTTTGTGTTTTTCACTGGCAGTCCTGATACTGTTCCTATCGCCTGTTTCAACTTATCTTGATTCAAAGAAAACGTATGAAGTCAACGCAACTGGCCTCGAATATGGTCTTCTGATTTCTGCGCTTTCTGGCAGTGCGGCGCTTATATCTGCGCTCCTTCCTTCTATGGGCGTATCTAACATAAGCTCAAAAGATGCTTCTATTTTAACAGGTGATTTCTTTGACTGGCTTGAAATCTATGCAGATTCAGGTCTTATTGTCGGCGGTACGACTGCTAATAGCGTGTTGGATATCTTATACGGTTTAGATGATACCCTGAGTGGTGACACAAGCCCTATCATTACCATAGCCAACGATGCCGCACAAGTTAGTTACGTTGCCTCTGCCCTCTACACGTTCCTGAAAAACGTGTTCACTTATGATGCCTCTGTGGGTACTGTCTCCAACACTGGCTCATACGGTGGACACGTAACGTCACTCTCTGTAGATATATTAGGCGATATTGGTGACTACAATGATATGCCCTTATCGGATTGGCTCTCTGCGGCAAGTAATTATGATTCCTCAAGTTATAATGATTTTGTTAGTTATATTAACAGTTTTCAGGGAATTATGAGTATTCGTTATATTAACTCTACTTCTAACGGTACTTATATTACATTTGGTTTTGTTCCCTCTTCATCTATTGGTGCCTCTGATTATGATGGATGGTATACGGGTTCAACTTCTCAGTATTCTAATGCAACGTATCTATATAATTTTGGTTCTGTTGGTTCTGCTGATAAATTAAATAATTTAATTTCAGGTTTATGGAACTATTATACAATTTATTCATTTGGACTTCTTAACAATAGTAATGACCAAAGTTATAATTTCTACTTGACGCAATTCTATATCATCGGAGACTTTATGCCGTCTTTATGTTCAACTTCACAGAGCAATGCGGCTAATTGTATTTATATTGACCAATATGGTCTTGAATGCTATTTCGATGATGATAGTACAATCGTGGATCTTGAGACTGACTTTGCAGTCGATTCCTCCTCAATGGTTGACACTGCGCCCTATCAGGACAACGCAACCTCGATATCGTTCAACAACGTTGATATCTATGAAATAGCGGAAGCGGCAGTTGCCGCCGCTATCGCGGATAATCCTGACCTGACGGATACCGAACAACAAGCAATCTTTGTACAAGCTGTCTCTGACGCGCTTGCTGTTTCCACAACCTATGATGAGGCTGTAGACGATACGGACGAAGAATCAACGGTCTATGTCCCTACGACTATCGACCCTGCGGGTACTATTGACGCCTCTGACATAGAGGACTCTACGGAAGCTCTCAATCAGCAGTCGGTGTCAAATACAAATAGTATTATATCTGGTTTACAAGCAATCGTCAACACGATTGTTGACCTACCTTCGCTGATTGCAAACGCTTTGGGGCTATCGTCCCTCTTTGCCGTCCTGTACGGGTATCTGTCAAATACACTGGCTTCTGTTCAGTCCATACCGCGCTACATATCAGATGTTGCTGACACGATAACAGACACGTTTAGCGGGCTCGATTCTCTGCTTCAATCATTGCTATCTGGTGTCACAGATGCGCTATACGCGCAAACGCAGTCCCTCGCGGATGCTATCGCTGATACCTTCCCGGGGCTTGATGATACGCTGACGGGCATATCCAGTAGTATATCAGATGTGCTCACGGGTATTACAGTAGGCTTACCTGACGCGATTGGGGACGTGCTTGAAAAGTCTTCCATCCCGGGCGCGTTAAGTAATGTCCTTGACGTACTGACGGGAATACCCTTGTCCATTGCAAACTACATTGAAGAGGTGCTTGATGGCCTGACGATTCCCGCATTCCTGACAGATATCATTGACGGTATTACCGCGATTCCTGCCGCTGTCGCGGAAGCGATTGGCACGCTTGATATCCCGGGCGCGATTGTCGGAGCTGTTGAAGGTATTGGGGACTTAATCATATCAATCCCGGATACAATAACAGTCGCGCTGTCTTCTGCGTGGGATTTGCTCTGGGAATGGCTACAGAAAATCATAGATGCAATCTTGTCTGTACCTGCTACAATAGTTGCTACACTGGAAGATATAATCTCAACGATAATTGCAATTCCTGCTGACATTATCAACCTGCTGTCTGCACTCCTTGAAACGCTGTTTGTTCCTTCATCCTATGCGATTACTGACGAGATATCAGAACTTCGCTCTGGTTTCCCGTTCATAGATACGCTGATAACAGTTTATGAAGATATAATCAGCATATTCGAAGAGGATGCAGAACCACCTGTGATTTACATCGACCTGAGTGCCGCCACGTCTGAAAACTTTAAATACGGTGACATGATTGCCTTAGTAGATTTCTCATGGTATGCGGATTATAAGAAATATGGGGATGCCATAATCAGTGCATTCCTGTGGTTAGTGTTCCTCTGGCGGCTGATACTGAACCTGCCTAGTATTATTCAGGGTGGTAGTGTATTGCACTATGGATTTTCAACTGATTCAGAATCTGGGGAGCTTCGTGCGGAATATAATGAGCTTCATGTTAAGAGATAAAAGGGGGTAAATTATGATTGTTGAAAAAACTATATCGTTTTTCTTTTCGCTCATAAAGGCTGTAGCTTCTGCGCTTCCTTCTATAACGTTCGATTATAGCAGTTTAGTCTATCAGGATGCAATCTCACTCATAAAGGGTGTGCTCTATATGCTACCCTGTGGGACGATTGTAACAATACTGCGTATCGCAGTGGTATTTTACATATTCCGTGTTGCTGTTGCTGTTATTAAAACACTCTGGAATTTGATACCTTTTGCCTGATGTTAAACGCATATGTAATGGAGCGGTGGGTTTATAACCTGCCGCTCCATTCATGATTTCCTACACTGTGATAACTTCAAAATACATCCGTATCAGGAATAATACAATAAATCCCATGCCTCCATAAAAGAGATACCTGACCTTTTCCCGCAGAATTACCTCGTCAAGCTTTTCATCCCATGAACGTGCAAAATTTACTCTGTACCACCCCATGCCGTTACGGGCTGTCTCTTCCCGCTCTTCCCGCAGTGCGTTCTTCCTGCCGTTTATGGAAATCAGTTCACCTATCTGCCATAGCATGAACACGATATCTGCCAATATTGCCACATTCAAAAGAAAAATCATAACACTTACCTCCAAAAAAAGAGTATCACGAAAATTAAATTCACGCAACAAAAAGTTCGTACGTACGAACTGAAAAAGGGAAGCTTTCGGCATATGTGTTAGCTTCTTCGCGTGTCCTGCAATACTTACCAACTCCTGAGTAGTAGGCTGTTTCCCTGTGTGAATCCGGATGTATGAAAACTTTCACATCGTATCTGTATCCATATTTCCATGCCGGGTGTTGCTCGTTCAATTTGTAAATATAGAGTTCGTGTTCTCTCTTTGCCACTGTGTAGTCCTTTCTGCGGTCTGACCACCTACCGCAAGGGCGATTTGGTTTACAGGTAATCTCTGGGATTCTCAATTTCCCGTGCTAGATGGATTTCATCTCGCTCAATCAGGCGCTCTATCTGCCGCTTGCTCAGCCCCTCCCCGTACAGCTCCGGAAGATAAGCCTCGATAAACTGCTTGAGATGGGAAAGTGTCGTCTTCGAATACTCCCAGTCCGGGGAGACCACAAGGTCTTCCCGGCATCCGTTCCCGCAATAGATACGGGCTATCACTGTCTCATAGCTCTGGAGGTAACGAAAATCTCCGTCCCACAGAATGTACATGTTCCTCCTCGGGCTTGTCACTAACATCTGCCACCCCTCCTTACATCATTTTGTAGAGCTTCTCGGCGAGTTCCTTACGCACCTCCGCTTTCTCGGCCTCACGTTCCGCCGACTCCAACCAGTAGTGACGGGTCTGCTGTCCATAGGTATCCGGGTTTTCCTCCTGCTCCTTCTGGTCGCGCTCCCGATAGTCCGCCTCGGTTTCTTCGCAGTCCGCAATCTGGCGTATGAGATACTCATACATGTCAACGAGTGTCTGCATTTCCTCTAACCTTTTCTGTGCCTTATTCATTTGTCAATGTGCTCCTTTCCTTTCTCTGATTGGTGTATTGCTTTGTTACGTTCTCACAAGGAGCACGCCGAACATTCCATATCAAAAGTCGCGAAGCGATATTCCATAATCCTATGTGAAGAGTTCAGTTGCCTTGAATTTCACATGGACAGGGACACGATCAACTGGATTCTGAAAAATTGAATACAGGAGGTCGAGCATGAAAGAATTACCCGAAAAAATCACAGAAAATGGCATTGACTATCACCTGGTCGGGGACTATTACATACCAGATTTACTTCTGCCAGAGGAGCGCCGCCCGATTGGAAAATGGGGGCGGATGCACCGCGATTATCTGAAGGAGTACCGTCCGGCTGCATACAGTGATCTGGTTATATCCGGCAAGCTCTGGACATATCTGGCAGATTTGAATGAGCAGGCGCAGGCCCGGTTGGAGCTTATCATCAAGCAGATGAAAGTTGCCGAGGGAGTGACCGAAGATTTAAAGCGCCGGGACTGGTGGGGCTGGGTGCAGCGCATGGGAAATATCCAGAGCCGTGCCGAAGAAACTCTCCGGTCAGAGATGATCTACAACTGAGCGGAAATATCTTTTGAAAATGCCGACGCTGGCAGAGGGCAAAAATCCTCGCTTAGAAAGCGTTAATCTGCATTTTAAGGCTGAAAATCGCGGCTCTGGAGCCAATCTTTTCAAGCGTGCAATCCGTAAAGGTATAAAATATATGGGTATGCCCAGCAGCGCGGAATCTGCGTCATTTGAAGAAGGTTTTCCGGCTCCGGAAATTATTGTAAAATACCGAGCACTGCCAATAACAATTCCACAGAAAACCCATGAGAGCGTCCAACTGTAACAGGCTGGGCGCTTTTTCATGTCCGGCAAAGGTTTACTTTTTCCGTTTCCTTTTGCCGGAATTTTTCTGTTGATAGAAAGCTGCTTTTCCGCGCTGGCTGAAAGCCGTTGTCAACACAGGCGACTTCCTGGCAATGCGAGATAGCGCCTCCTGGTCATCCTGGGAGAGCCGCTCATAATCAATCTTTAATGACTGGCAGATATAATACGCCCGCTTCTGGTCAAGGTTTCCTTCGTAGTTAAATGCTTTTTCCAACATTTCCTGCACTTCCTCTACGGTAGCGGCTGTGTCATGGTCTGGATCGGCGGTCGTGCGGTCTTTCTGGTGCGCGGCGCGGATGTCCTTCACAATGGCGTCCATGTCATCATGGATGACATGGCTGTAAAAAATATCTTCGCTGACCTGGGCAAGCTCCAGTGTCCGAACATTCAGATCATGATCTTCCGGGGCGTATTTCCTGATGACAGCCTGGCGCATTGTCTCTAAAAGCTGGTTCATATCGTTGATGTGCATATCCGCGATCCGGTCAACACAGATTTCAATATCTGTCATGAGCTGGAGAAAACCAGGATGGAGCGCCATCTCACAGAGCAGCCGGTTATTGATTTTGCCGCTGCTCAATAGTTTCACCATATCGTCATTCAGATGTAGGGCCTGCAACTCTGTATTTGGATGATTTTTATTTTCAGTCAATCCCAGCAGATAGTCGGTGGAAACGCCGTAAAACTCTGCAAGGGTGGCGATGGCCAATGGGCTAATGTCTTTAAAATCATTGGATTCATAATTGCCCAGCGCGGAACGCGAGAGGCCGGTCTGCTCTGATAATTGTTCCAGGGTAAGGTGCTTATCGACTACCCGCAAATCCTTTAACCGTTCCTGTATGGTCAGCTTTACTTCCATTTGCTTCTCTCCTTTCGCGGCGCGTTTTCCAACCATTTCAGAAGATTATAACAGATTTCCGTAAGTGTGGAAATATTCTGTTTTCAGCGACTTTTCCAACATTTCCAACTGTACTGCGAAAAGAGAACAGATGTTGACAGTGATTACAGAATTGTCAGATGTGGCAAAGCGATTTCAGGAGGAGCGGTTTAACAGGGGGGGGGTACTAAGAGTACCACCTGAGTGTGACTACCAGTCACTCCCGTGATAAAAGACTTCTTTTTACAATAAAGAGGTACTGATCGAAAGGTTTGGGCTGGCAGTTGTGTGGCTTTTCTGGCGCGCGGCGCGGATGCCCTTCACAATGGCGTCCAGATGATTGCGGACTTTCAACGGAGCGGATTCCGCCTTTTCAGGAGATTGTAACGGATTTCCATAAGCGTGGAAATATTCTGTCATCAGCGGCTTTTCCAACGTTTCGGATATACGGGAGAAGCTCGCTTTTTTCAGTATGATGGCTTCACTGAAATGATGGACCTTGACAACTGAACAGCGGGCTGTGAGTGGCATATGCTCTCTAGGGAAGTGACGCGACGACATGAGCGCACCAAAGGGAGCAATACGCCGGGGTGAGATTCCCGGGTAGGAAGATTGTAGCAGCTTTGCGTAATGTAACTTTTTAATAAGGGTGACTGCGCGCAGTTGCCCACCACAGGAGCCGCGATGCTGCTCCGGAAATGGAGGAATTTATGAGGCTGAATATTTTTGAAAAGTATGTGTTGTACTACTATGGCTGTCCCAGCCACAAGAACACTGTGGAACGGTTGAAATACCTGACCAGCTTTATGGTTGATCCCAGGGGGAAACGCCGGATGCTGGCGCTGCTTAAGAAGATCGACACGGAGAAATTCGCGCAATGGTATCCCTGCTGTTACCAGATCACGCGAAATGAGATCAGAGATTATGATAAAGCAGTCCGGTCTGTGCGGCTGATTGAAGCCGATGAAGATTATCTGTGTGATGAGGAGGATTTGTATGATAAAGCTGTCTAAGTATGAGAAAGAAACGATTATCAACTTTAATGAGGGTGAGAAGGACGCCACGATCTACACGTTCAACGCGGGCCTGAAACGGAGACTCGCGGAGTTCAGCAGGTGCTACCCTTCTCTCTGCTATCTGACGCGCAGCACTGCCGAGGGGAGCGTGACTTACACGATTGACAAATCGCGGCTGTCAATCCGGTTTGTGCCGCCGTACAGCGAGGAAAGGAAGGCCGCCGCGCGGAAATATGCAAAGGAACATGGCTTTCAGATTGCTGCTTTGGAGAAGAAAATCGCCTGACCTTGTTATAGCTGCTGACCGCAAGTCCTCATTTTGAGGACTTGCGGCGATTTCGAGCTGATTTTCAGAATGCGGCATTGACCCGCAAGTTGCCATTTTGACAACTTGCGGTGCGGCGCTCAGTTCAGTTCCTCAAAATGAGTAATTTACTACGATGGACATTTTGTCCATTTGCGGTGCCGCCGCGCAGATCAGTCTCTCGAAGAGAAGGATTGACCGCAAGTTCTGCTTTTCAGAACTTGCGGCGATTGACGCGTGAAATCAAGTTCCCAAAATGGTAACTTGATTTCCGATCTGTGGTGGTGGACATTTTGACCACCACCAAAATGGGCGGCGCATCGGACGGAAGAAAATCCAGTAAAAATCAGTCGTCACTCGGTAAAATCGGAAAAATTGCGATTCTCAGCATTTCTATACGGATAACTACCCATCGGGACTTACGACAGCTTCAAATCCGGAAAAAACGCCATTTCGCCAATCGGAGAATAATGCTCGAAAAAGCCCCCTCAGAGAAAAAATCAAAATTTTGGAGGTTCCTATGTACAGGCTTGCAAAAAGAGAGAGAGACACCGACATTTGGTATAACCAGACCAACGATCCCATGCAGATACGCACCAACGACCCAAAGCTGATCCGGAAGCTGACGGCGCTCAGCGAGGAGTTTCCGGAGCTGTGCCAGTTAGATAAGGTGGAAGAAAATTGCGGCTACTTCTTCATAGTGGACAAGAAGCGGATCAGCATCCATGTGACCCGCCCGTACTCCGATGAGCGCCGGAGGAAGCAGAGCGAGTGGGCGAAGGAGTACGGTATGAAGGGTAACATGCATCAGAGCTGATCGTGGTTTCTGTCTGCTATTCAAGGAAGTGGTAAGTCATCAAAATGAGGACTTACCAAATTTCAGACGGACACGCGGCAGAATTGCACAGGAAAACAATGTTGACCGAGCGACAGATCATCGGCACTTTTTGTTGGAGAAAGGGGACGCGTATGGCAAATGTATATGGATATGTGAGAGTCTCGACGCGTGATCAGAATGAGGACAGACAGATGATCGCGCTTCAGGAATTGAATATCCCTGAAAAAAATATTTATATGGACAAGCAATCCGGCAAGGACTTTGATCGTCCCATGTATAAACGACTGCTTCGGAGATTAAAACCGGATGATCTGGTTTACATCAAAAGCATTGATCGACTGGGACGCAACTACGAGGAAATATTGGAACAGTGGCGGATACTGACGAAGGAAAAAAGGGTGGACATTGTAGTCCTTGATATGCCGCTTCTGGATACGCGCCGCGGCAAAGATCTGATGGGAACTTTCCTGTCTGACATCGTGCTCCAGGTGCTTTCCTTTGTGGCGGAGAATGAGAGAACGAACATCCGGCAGCGCCAAGCGGAGGGGATCGCAGCGGCAAAAGCGCGCGGCGTGCGGTTCGGCAGGCCGCCCGCTCCCCTTCCGGCGAACTTTCATTCAGTCTATCAGCGATGGAAAGCGGGAAAAATCACAGGTTTAGTGGCAGCGCGGGAATGCGGGATGCCAATGTCAACCTTTCGGTATCGGGCGGATGTTTACGAAAAAGCCAAGTTATTGTAAGCGGGCAAATTTACAGGAATGTGTACGTTTTGGACAGCCCTTTTTCAGCCTGAAAACGAGGTGTGTTCATTGGCAAAATTTGTGGATTTTATTGTGGAAAATAGGTGTTTGATATGGTATCATAGACAAGGATTCAATAAAAGCAGGTGCTTACAGGAACGTACACATTTTGGATTAACTCAAATCACACTACACGAAAAGGAGAAAGACAACATGAAAAAGAAAGTAATGACTGTATTGCTGGCCCTGTGCCTGACAGCGGTTGTACTGACAGGCTGCTCGGAGAGCGCTTCCGGTGAAGAAGTGGAAGTAACGGAAGAAAACGAGGACAATGCAGATGTGGAGGAAGCGGGGACGGAAGCTGCACAGGAGGGCACAGACGATTTGACGGAGTACGCAGCCGCGGGAGTCGGAACGCTCTATCTGCCTGAGGGCTTTGAGGTTGACGAGGAAGCCGAGCCGGGCATGGAGAATATGACGATAACCGCGTACTATAAGGGGGATATCTACATCGTCCTCTTACGCATGGATGAGAGTGTTTACAGCGCCGCCGGAGTGGAGATGCCGACAGATCTTGCGGATCTTTCATCGAGAGCCGGTATCAGGCAACCACTTCCCGATGGCACGGATTTTGAGGAGGACAGTTACGGGAATCTCTCCGCGCAGTATGTGTACGAGGAGGATGGACGGCAGGTCTACTATACGCTGCTGGAGAGTGAGGAGGCTTATGGCTGCCTCTACATCTACTATCCGGAGGAAGAGCTGAGCGCGGAGGAGGCCGCCCTGTGGGCGAGCCTGGCCGTGGTCGAATAAATCAGATTCTGACAAAGTGAAAAGTTCTCAGGGACAGAAGTGATGAAACTGTGGATTCTTCATATTGTCCCGAAATGAAAGATAAAGTTGAGGAATCGGAATATGAAATGGATTGGCAGACTGATCGAAATCCTGCTGCTTCTGGGAGCTTTGGCAGTTGTCGCTTTTATGGCAGTACTCTGGCTGAAGCCGGAGCTGCTGCCGGAGGGACTGATTCAGGAAAACGAAGTGATCGAGACGGCGGACGAGGGCGAGATTGCGCCGGAAGCGGAGCTTACCGTAGATTATCCATGCCCTTATGAGATGTTCTGTTCCCTGCCGGAAGTCGCGGAGTATGGCGAGGACATCTTTATCGGCTTGCATGGCGGTGAGGAAGATACGACGGCGTTCGCTGTTTTTAAGGATACGAGCGGCGACTGCTATTATCCATGGGATGATGGAGAGTGTGAGATCGAGGGCGGGATGTTCTGCGATGCGAATGGAATTGTTGGAAAATTTTCAGCGGACGAGGTTTCTGTTGTTAAGAATGGCGAAGTGCTGCTCCTGCGGGAATCCGCTTATCAAAATGTAGAAGCAGGCAGTTACTATTTGTTTCTGAAAATGGATCAGGGCGCTCAATATAATTCCTATTACACAGAAATCTATGATACGACGGATTTCACGCCGGACACGCCGTTGCTTATTGAGCAGGGAAATAATTACAACACAAATTTCTTTTATCAGGACACGCCGGAGGACATCGTTCTGTATCTCGCAAATCTGGGAGAGAATACAATCGTCGGGGTACAGCATACGGATTCGATGGATTTTATGTCCTCGGAACAGATGTTGTCAAGCGAGCTGTATGAGATTTCGGAGAATGGATCTGCCGTCACGCTGAAAGCAGAAGGATTGGCGCTGCAGACGACTGAGCGGGAATATTATTATACCCTGATCCGGAAGGACGGGAGCACGATCAGTCTGGACAAGGCTGAATATTGTTCGATTACCTGTCTCAGCAGCCATGATGTGGCGCTGGCCTCATTGAGCGCACCTGACAACCTGTCCATTTCTTCGGGGGAGGATCTGGTGATCACCTGTGAGATGGGAGACGGAGAAACCTTCTATTCCTCTAATTACTGGTTTGAGGAAGAAGGAGATCCTTATTATGGAGAGCTTCCCGTCACAGAACTTGATATGAAATCGGGAGAGGCCATTATCCCACATGAGACACTGGAATATTTTTATGAGACATATGGATATTTCGGAATGAACGTCTCCATTGCTATGAATGCGAACTGGTATGTCTATCCGGGCGTATATGTGGAACTGACAGAGTAAGGAGCGGTGAAAAAATGGACTGCCAATTGTGCTGAAAAAGACCGGGGCGAAACAAACCTCTTAGCTAGGGTAAAGTTTTTGTAGGAAAAAAGACAGAATAGAAAGCACCAACTTTGTGTTAGGATTAAGTTGACAGACAAAATCCGCAGATAAGGAAGGTGCTTTCTATGATTAACAGTATACAACAGTTCCAGGCAGAAGGGGTAAAAAATTTAGAAAAAGTTTTTGTTGATTATTCATCAGATCTCACAAAGGTAGCAGAGATGGTGGCGGGCGTGACAGAGAACGTCGTAAAACTTGGCCTGTCCATGATTGCAGAGGAATGGGAGTTTTATGACCAGCTGCTGCGTGACCGGAAGGATCTGCGTCCAGGGTGGCAGGTGATCCGACGTGACAGGGTGTCGAAGCTGACTTCGTTAGGCGAAGTGGTCTACCATAAAACGTATTTCCATAATTCAGTGACGGGAGAACGATGCTATCTCCTGGATCGGCTGATGGGCTTTGAACCGGGAGAACGGCTGACGGAGGATGCAGTTGCCCGAATACTGGAGGAAGCAGCTGACAGCAGCTACCGGAAAGGTGGACTAAATGCCAGTATTGCTGGGGATGCCGTTAGTAAGGTGACTGTCATGGAAAAGCTACACATGTTGGAGTTTCCTGCGTCTCCTGTACCAGCAGAAAAACGGCAGGTGAAGACACTTTACATTGATGCCGACGA
>MSHD01000013.1:0-47267 GCA_001941045.1 Lachnospiraceae bacterium Zagget2 | reverse complement strand
ACTCTGGAAGGAAGTATACGATTATATCGAGAATGCCTATGACGGGGAATACCTGGAACGTATCTATGTAAACGGGGACGGTGCAGAATGGATAAGGTCAGGGGCAAGGCAGCATGGAAAAGCAAAGTTTGTGCTGGATAAATACCATATGCATAAATACATCATCGCTGCAACTTCCCATCTGAAAGATTCCGCGCCGGATGTGAGGAGCGAGCTCTGGCGGGCGATCAACGGCAAAAGGAAGAAAGATGCGGAAAACGTTTTTGAACGGATTCTGACCATCACAGAAAGCGAAGGCAAGAGGAAAACTGTAGAGGCATCAAGACAGTATATTCTGGGGAACTGGGCGGCAATCATGAACGGGGTGAAGAACCGGAAGGACAACATCCATTGCAGCGCGGAAGGGCATGTCAGCCACATTTATTCAGACCGGATGAGCTCACGTCCACTGGGCTGGTCGGTTGTTGGTGCAGACAGGATGGCGAGGCTGAGGGTGTATAAGAAGAACGGCGGGGATATGCTGGAGCTTGTCCGGTACCAGAAGAAGCAATTAAAAAAGGCCGCTGGCGCAGAAGAAGTCATTTTCAGTGCAAGTGAGATACTGGGAATGGAGCGTGCGCATAGGAAACGGTTGGGAAACCTGGCCAATATACCAGTATATACAATTCCATATCCACAGATAAAGAAGATTGCGGCGCTCAAGAATCAGATATGGGGCTTGTAAAAAAGGATAAAAGGGAATAAACTGAAACAGTAATCGTAACACATCGTTGGGGGCGACTCTGTCCGTTTGATTCCTACAATAAACTTACGCTATCAACCTCTTAAATTTTCTTGAACTGTTTCGGAATTCATGTTATAGTAGGCATAAGGAAAGACACCTGTGTGAACAGGTGTCCCCCAAGAGCTACCGATAGACGACGGTTAGCCGCAATTTAAATTTTGTAGTCAGAATGACCGCTCAACTTGTCACGGCTGGGGCGGTCATTTCTGCGTCTTGTTAGTATCCTTGCCTAAGGCGTATCCTATTTCAAAGCAGGTCAGGCCAAAGCCCAACACAGCAATGAGTCCCAATAAAATATCCATCGGCTCAGCCCTCCTTTCCTCGGATTCCCTTGCGGGTTTCTATGTAATCAGAGGGTCACAGTCCCTCTGTCGAGGGCTAACCGCCTACCATCCTGGTAAGCTCCTGTCCATTATCCTATCACAGATCGACAGCGATTTCTACATAAAAATATATTTTTTGCGGAGGCAGTAGCCTCCATTTCCAGACCGAGTGCAGAACCGTACTCGGTTATTTTTTTGCCCAAAACCAAGAGAGGAGATGTTGCTTATGGGACGAAGGAAAATACCGCAGACCAGAGAAGAAATAAAGGCGGAGATTGACCTGACGGAGAATCAGATCCGGCAGATGGAAAACAGGGAAAAGTTTTATGCGAACGCCTACAGCAGAGAAGAACGCAGGCTCAGGACGCGGCGGCTCTGCACGGAGGCGGGGATTCTGGAACACTTTGTGCCGGAGCTGAAAGAAATGGAGGAGCGCGACGCGGGGGATTTCATCCGAATTGCAGCCACCAGTACGGAAGCACAGACATTTTTAAGAAAGCGAGGTCTGAGAAGTGAAGAAAATGAGGTTATACCAGAAAGCCGAAAACACTGATTTATTACTGGAAGCGCACTTATACGTCACCTGCGGTGACCGTGCGTCCTCCGGAGGCTCCTACCGATACCGCTGCCGCGTTATCTGCGGAGGGCTGGCACCTTCGGTGCGGGAAATGGTAAGTTATCAAAAGGAATACCTACCATATTCCTTTTTCAATCCACCGCCGCCATGCGTCTGGTTGATCTTCGCCGCGGCGCTTTTGCTATTGATCGCGCGGCGGGGGAGGTGACAGCGTGGCAATCTATCATTGTTCGATTAAGATCATCGGGCGCGGCGGCAGCCGGAACCACGGACACAGCGCCGTGGAATCCGCGGCATACAGGAGCGGCACGAAACTGAAAAATGAATGGAACGGACAGACCTCAGACTATTCCAGAAAGAAGGGCGTTGTCTATTCAGAGATCATGCTTCCGGCAAACGCGCCGGATTCTTTTCTGGACAGGGAGACGCTCTGGAACTCCGTCGAGATGAGCGAGAAGCGGCGCGATGCGCAGCTTGCCAGGGACATCGAAGTATCGCTTCCGAAGGAGCTGACGCTCGACGAACACAAAGAGATCATGCACGATTTCTGCCAGCAGTTCGTTGACGCGGGGATGTGTGTGGACATGAACATCCACGACAAGGGATATGGCAATCCCCACTGCCACATCATGCTGACCATGCGGGGACTGGACGAGAATGGGAAGTGGTTACCCAAAAGCCATCAGGAGTTTGAGTTGGATGAAAACGGGGAGCGCATCCGGCAGGCGGACGGCAGATGGAAGTCGCGGAAAGTGAATACCGTGGACTGGAGCAATCCGGAGAACGCGGAAAGGTGGCGGGCGTCGTGGGCGGAGACAGTCAACCGCCATCTGGAACAGAACGGCATCGAAGAGCGCATCGACCATCGCAGCAACGCGGCGCGCGGTCTAGATGAAATTCCGAGCATCCACATGGGACCCTCAGCGTGTGCGATGGAGAAGAAGGGCTTCCGCACAGAGCGCGGCGACATCAACCGACAGATCAGGGCGGCGAACCGGATCATTAAAGACATTCGCGCGAAGATCGGAGAATTGAAGCTCTGGCTCACTGCACTTTCTGACGCAATGAAAGAAATCATGGAGGAAGCGAAGTCTCCTAATCTCACCGATCTGCTGACGCAGTATATTGAGACAGAGAAGCGGCGCGTCCAGAAATACTCCGACACTTTCCGCTTAAAGCACATCGTTTCCCTTTATGAAGGTGTAGAGAAATCCATCGAGGAATTGAACGCGAAAGGCATCCACACCCTGGACGATCTGGAAGCGGCGTTCAAAGAAGTAAAGGATAAATCTTTTACGCTGAATCGGAGCGTGAAAGGGAAAGAAACGCGTATGAAAGAATTGCAGAAGATGATGGACATGGGCAGGCAGTATCAGCAGAACGCGCCGATCCGGAAGCAGTACAATTCGATCAAGCGTGAGAAAAAGAAGGAGGCTTTTGCAGAGGAGCATCGAACGGAGCTGTCTCTCTGGAACGCCGCGAACCGTTATCTCCATGCGAAGCATATCGCGCTGGATTCTTTGCCGGAGAAGTTGGAAGAGTGGCAGAAGGAGCTTGACGACCTGAGCGCCGCGCACAAGGAGCAGCTCGAAGAACTGAAAGAATGCAGGGAGGAAGTGAAAAAACTGGGCGCTGTCCACCGCCAGGTGGAGAATGTCCTGACACCGGAACAGGAACAACAGCAAGGCAAAAAGAAAAATATGGAATTGTAGAAAGCGTCTGATTGAAAACGAAAGTCAGGTGCTTTTTTTGGTTTCAGTCAGAGGAGGAGATTATGTATGAATGTATTTGAAGCCGTGAAGCAGTCTGTCACGGCGCGGCAGGCGGCGGAGCACTATGGAATCAAAGTGAACCGGAACGGAATGGCCTGCTGTCCATTCCACGATGATAAAAATCCCAGTATGAAACTGGACGGGCGTTATTTCTGTTTTGGTTGCGGGGAGACAGGGGACGTGATCGACCTGACGGCGAAGCTGCACGGTCTGACTGTCCGCGCCGCCGCGCTGAAATTAGCAGATGATTTTGGAATTATATTGCCGGATAGAGACAGCCGGAACACTCATTACCGAAAAAGGATACTGCCGCAGTTGAAGCAAGACCCGAAAAAGAAGCAGGAGGAGGAAGTCCGGCATGGCGTAAAAGTCCTTCTGCATTATTTATCACTCCTGAGAGAGTGGCATGAGGAATGCGCGCCGCGGAACATGGAGGAGGAGTGGAATCCTCTTTTTTGTGAAGCATTGGAGAGGCAGGTTCGCGTGGAGTACCTGTTGGACGAGCTGACGTCATGCAGCGCAGATCAGCTCTGGAATTTATATTCGCGCTGCAGAGAGGAGATAAAAGTTTATGAGCGACGAGTGGAACAATGCGAACGAGGAAACCCTTCAGCAGATCGAAGCGGTCAGGGCTTCACTGGAATGCACAATGAAGGGCGGCGTAAGGCAGTCAAAGCAGAATTGTGTGACCGCACTTGAAAACGATCCGGTATTGAAGGGCGCGATCCGGTATAACCTTCTGACGGGGAGGATAGACATCGTAAAAGATGTAGGGTGGCGCAGGGAGGAAGAAAGCCTGACAGACGATGATCTGAGCCAGCTCTATCTTTATCTGGAGGTCTGCTACGATCTGATCAACGAGAAGAATATCCAGAACGCGATTCGCGTCGTGGCGAACAGGAACACCTATCATCCGATCAGGGAATATCTGAGCAGCCTGACATGGGACGGGCAGGAACGTCTGGGAGACGTGCTGCACCACTTTCTGGGCGCAGACAACGACGAGCTGACCCGCGAATGTATGAAGCTGTTTATGTTGGGTGCTATCGAGCGTGTATTTCATCCAGGGTGTAAGTATGAAGCCATGCTCTGCCTTGTCGGCGATCAGGGCGTCGGCAAGTCCAGTTTTTTCCGATTCCTTGCGACCAAGGACGAGTGGTTTTCCGACGACCTGAAAAAGATGGACGATGAAAACGTATATCGGAAGATGCAGGGACACTGGATTATAGAAATGGCGGAGATGTTGGGGACGTCCAGTGCAAAGAGCGTGGAGGAGATCAAAGCCTTTCTTTCAAGGCAGAAGGAAACCTATAAGACGCCGTATGATCGTTATCCAAAGGACAGGCCGCGGCAGTGCGTCTTTGTCGGCACGTCCAACCGCGTCCGCTTTCTGCCCTTAGATCGAACAGGCAATCGGCGCTTCTATCCGATTCAGACGGATGCTGCAAAGGCAGAGACGCACGTGTTGAGCAATGAAGCGGAAACCAGAGCGTATGTAGATCAGCTCTGGGCGGAAGTTATGGTTATCTATAACAGCGGGGACTGGTCGTTACGTTTCTCCCCGGCGTTGGAAAAAGAAATGAATATCCGGCGTCTGGACTTCATGGCGGAGGACACCGCGACGGGAATGGTTCAGGCGTGGCTTGACAGCTACAGCGGAGATTATGTATGCACGAAGATGATTTACAACGAGTGCTATAAACTGGTCGGTGATCCTGACCCGAAAGCCAAGAGCGAGATCAACAGCGTGATGAACAATACCATTGACGGGTGGAGCAAAGGCCCGCAGCACCGTTTTCCCGAATACGGTCAGCAGCGCTCATGGATCAGAGACAGTCCGGCAGCGAATGTAAACGGCGAGGTTGTAAACGGGAAATCGAGTTTCACGCAAATGTCTTTGCAGAATATTTCCGCGCCGCGCGATAAAAATGTATTTTCGCCCCTGCCGGATGGCGTTCAGACGCCTTTTGAGGACTGATTTTCGAGAAAATCGTTCATCCCCGTTTACACCTGTTTACAAGCTGTTGATAGCGGAAAGCCTTGAAATATCGGCTTTCTTTTTCTTTCTTATGTATGTAAACGGTGTAAACGAAGATAAAAGACTTTTTTCAATAAGGGAGGGCTTCTGGAAGTATGGTTTTATTATGAAAATGTTTTGGACGCTGTTTACACTTTTCGTTTACAGCCACGGCCTTCCGGCTTCGCGGGATTGCTTTTCCCTGTCGGGCAGCTCCGCGCCGCGAGGCGAGGAGACAGGGTGTTGGTACTGCTCACTTTGAGCAGTACCACAGGTGGGAAATCAAGTTCCCATTTTGGGAACTTGATACGGAAGTAACCGCAAGTTCTGAAAATCAGAACTTGTGGACTGAGCGCCGCGCCGCAAGTTCTCAAAATCAGGACTTGCTTTATAACACAAACACACAGAGCCGTGCAGGGAGCGTCGGCAATTTTTATTTTACGGAGGTAATTGAGATGGCAGAGATCAAAGAATTTCAGAAACCGGAAAAACCGGCAAAGAAGAAATCAAAGGTAATCTTCGTGGTCAGCAGGGAGTTTTCCGGACAGCAGGCCATGCAGGAAGCGTTTGAGCAGCTGATTGAACGGCAGGCTTATGACCGGTTCGAGGACTGGCTGGAGCAGAAAGCAAGCTGAAAAATTTATGGGAACTGTAAAAATATGTTGAAAGATGGGCAGGGGCATGGTAGTATGATTGTATCGTGTCCCTGTTCATAGAAGGAGAAAACTATGAGCAGGAAAAATCAATCCAAATCTGGAAATCAGAAAATAGCTGCCCTCTATTGCAGGCTGTCTCTTGAAGATGGCCGTGAAAATGAGAGCATGAGCATCAGCAATCAAAAACTTTTGCTCAAGGACTACGCTGAAAAAAATGGAATGTTTCAGTACGAATACTATGTTGATGATGGTTATACAGGCCGTAATTTCAACAGACCATCTTTCCAGCGTATGATCGCAGACATTGAAGCCGGAAAGGTTGGGTGTGTAATCACCAAGGATCTTAGTAGGCTGGGCCGTAATTATATCGAGGCGGGCAGTTATATCGAAATCTATTTTCCAAAACACAATGTGCGCTATATCGCGGTCACGGACGGCGTGGACAGCCTGACCCGTCAGGAGATGGACATCACGCCTTTCAAAAATATCCTCAACGACATGTATTCTCGCGATATATCAAAGAAAGTGCTGGCCGGTATCACGGCGCGTTCCCGCCAGGGAAAGTCCTGCGGAGGGACAACTCCTTATGGCCTGATGCGCGATCCGGACGACAAAGGGCATTTGATTATAAATCCCGAAGAAGCGCCGGTTATCCGGAAAATTTATGATATGGCATTGGACGGGATGGGCTGTATGCGGATTTCCAAAAGGCTGATGGAGGAAAAAATCCCAATTACCCGCCTTAGAACCAGCACGGAGCGGAACGAGAATTATTATTACTGGTCTGTTTCCAGAATCAGCCATATCTTGCGTAATCCATTCTACAAAGGGGCGCACCTTGTATTCCGCTCACACCAGAAAGGCATCCGGTCGAATACAGTCAATCTCATTCCGCGGGAGGAATGGGAGGTTATTGAGAACTGCCATGAAGCGATTATCCAGCCGGATGAATGGCAGCGCGTACAGGAAATGATCGACGCGAAGCCGCGTATTATGGTGGGTAACGCCTGCCCCTATGATAATATTTTCCATGGGATTATTTACTGTGCAACCTGCGGAAAGTCCATGCAGGTGCGCTATGAGAAGGTGGGGCGGACAGACATCAACCGTACCACGAAACAGAAACGGGAAGCGATTGACAAGACCTATTTCATCTGTCAGACCTATAACCGCCTGGGACGGAATGCCTGTCCAAGCCATAAGATTGAAGCGAGGGATTTGCATGAAATCGTTCTGAAAGACATCCAGGAACTGGCGGCGCTGGCATTGAAAGATGCGGATGCTTTTTATAAACGGCTGACCAGACGTATGGAGCAGCGCTATATGGCGGACAAATCGGAGGTACAGAAAGAGTGTGACCGGCTCCTGGCGCGGAATCAGGAGATTGACGATATTATTCTGAACCTTTATACGGATAAGACAAAGGGCGTTCTGTCAGAGCAGCGTTTTTTGAAACTGACCGGCGCGATGGAGGCCGAACAGGAATCGAATAAGAACAGGCTACACGATCTGGGGGAAATAATACGGAATTCAGATGAGCAAGAATGCGATGTGAAGGCATTCATAGAGGAAATCCGGCAGTATGCCACGATCACGGAGTTGGATGAAGCAGTGCTGCACCGCCTGATCAACCGTATCCTGATCGGCGAGGTCAAAAAGGTGGATGGACAGAAAATTCAGAAGGTCAAGATCATCTATAATTTTGTCGGGGAGATACCGGCAGAGACGGAAGTACAGGGGCAGACAAATCAAGAGAACGCATAACCGCGTGATTGCGAATATCGTCTGTTAAATAATTCATGAAAATGGGAGCCAGTGAGCGCAATAAACTCACCGGCTCTTATTTTTTTGCCCCAAAATGAACTCATCACTTGACAATATGGCAATGAGCATTTTAATTTTTTTTAAATTCCTTATAAATCCAATCAGAATTTTAAAAAAAAATTAAAAGCCACCTTTTGAGATGGTGTGGGCGGCGTGCTACGCTGAGAATGTAACAAGGCAACCAATCAGAGAGAGGAAAGGAGTACATGCTTTGACAGATGGATAAGGTACAGAAAAGGTTGCTTAGAGGAAATGCTTCAACGATGTGCATGTATGAGGATATCGTAGGTCAGATTGCTCGAAGAACTAGGAGGCGGACAGTCGGGTGTGTGACCGGAAAGGACAGGGGAAAGCCCGGATACCGTTCATGGACAGCAGACCTGCCGCTACTGGATTGAAGGAGGCGCAGTAGGCCGTGAGAGCGGAGGTGCGTAAGGTACTCGCGAAGCTCTGCAAAATGATGTAAGAAGGAGGGGCGGCAGATGTTAGTGACGTTTAAGCCCGAGGAGGAGCATGTACGTTCCGTGGGTCGTAAGCTTCACGCTCTCCAGAGCTATGAGACAGTGATTGCCCGTACAGCGGGAACGGATGCCGGGTAGACCTTGTGGGCTCCCGGACTGGGAGTATTCGAAGGGCACGACCTCCGCAGAGGCGTATCTTCCGGAGCTGTACGGGGAGGGGCTGAGTAAGCGGCACGCCTCGCGCCTGATTGAGCGGGGTGAAATCCTCCTAGCATGGGAGCCTGAGAGTTCCAAGGGAAACCTGTAAACCAATTCGCCCTTGCGGTAGGTGGTCAGACCGTGGGAAGGACGGGAAGTTGCAACGAGCGTCACAACGGAAACATTTGAACGAGCGGGAGCGCTATGCTATGGAGCTGATGCTGAAAGCCAAAACTCCGGTACGGGAAATTGCCGCCGCTCTGGGGCGGCATGTCAGTACAATCTACCGGGAGCGTAGTCGCGGACTTGTGGAAGTCTATGGACGTGACCTGAAAAAAGAAGTGCGGTATCTGGCAGATACCGCGCAAATGAGATATCAAGAAAGGCAGTCTGAAAAGGGTAGGCCTTTGAAGGTTGGCAATGATATGGCCTTTATCCGGTATTTTGAAAATGCAGTAGGAAAGGAAAGACTGTCTCCCTGCGCCGCGCTTGCACTCTGGGAAGGAGAACAGCACGACACAACCGTGAGTTACACGACCTTATACAGCTACATTCACTCTGGTGTGTTCCTGAATCTTACGGACGAGAACTTACCCTATAATATATCCAAACGCAAAAAGAAGGAGCGGAGCAAGGTTGCCTTGAAAAATATCCGGGGAAGAAGTATAGAGGCGCGTCCAAAAGAGATACGCTCCCGCGATTCCTTCGGTCACTGGGAAATGGATACTGTTTACGGCGGCAAGGGGACAAGCCCCGCTTGTCTGCTCGTCCTGACAGAACGCAAGACACGTCTGGAAGAGGTCTATTTCATGAAAAACCGAACTGCCGCCGAGACTGTCCGTATTCTGGACGATATCGAGAAGCGCGTGGGCTTTGAGGCATTCCGCGCACGCTATCACTCCATCACAACGGACAACGGCGTGGAGTTCCTGAATTTCAACGCAGTCCAGAAAAGCTGTACTGTTCCTGATGCTGTCCGCACTGTTCAATACTTCTGCCATCCCTTCTGCTCTGGCGAACGTGGAAGTAATGAGAACCAGAACAAGCTTATCAGGCGTTGGATTCCAAAAGGGTCTGATATATCAGAGTACAAGGACGATATCCCACGCATACAGAATTGGATAAACAACCTTCCGCGCAAACTGTTCGGTTGGCGTTCATCTAACGATATAGCAAAGGAGCTAGGGCTTGCCTGAGAGTTCGTACATACGAACTGCATACCCATGCGGCATACAGCGTCTTTCTTGAGAGTTCGTACGTACGAACTTTATTAACCATGCCCTTCTGTGCATTCTGCACAAATAATCCCCTCTAAAACACGCTCAAACAAGCCCTATTTTGGCGGTATTTCACAAACTTGAAATATTTTCGCTACACTTCTTGACATTTTCCCCCATTCCTTTTTCGAAAAGCGGTGGGAGAACAACCCATGTATTTTCTGAATATCTTACAGAAATGACTTGGGTTGGAAAAACCTGCTGCAAGGCCGGTTTCGAGAACAGACTTCTTTGTCTCAAGAAGCAGTTTGCCCGCGATCTGAATCCGATATTGCTGCACATACTCCATAGGGGACTGTCGGAGGATGTTCCGAAAACACCTCTGACATTCTCTCTCACAGATATTTGCTGCCCGGGACAATTCTGCTACCGTAATGGAAGATGCATAGTTTTCATGAACATAGGCAAGCATATCCCGCACACGCCCCATCTGTCCTTCTGCCGCGCCGCTGGACAGACGTTCCCTGTTTTCCATAAAAATCGCCAGCAGCGCCCTGGAAAGATGATAACGGACATCATACTCATAACCGACCTGCTCTTCACGGCAACTCTCATACGCTGCCTGAATATGTGCAAGAACCTGTCGCTGTTCCCCCACTGCCGAAAACAGGGCCGTACCGAAAAAAGCCGCGGAAGAGACCAGTGGATGAATATATTTTTCATCATATACAGTACCCGGGCCACCGGAAATCAGATTTGCGTCAAACACCATGGAATTAGTCGAGCAATGCTCACATTTTCCTATTCGAACCTGATGCAGGCAGCGGCTGTTGCAGAAAAATCCATCTCCTTCCCGCAGAAAATGCTCCTGATCTCCCCAGAATACCTGCACGCTTCCTTCTTTCACGATCAGGAATTCCAGCTCATCATGCCAGTGCCACGGCACGCCCTCGATTTCATGTACACGCCAGTTCGTAAAATAGGCGCTGCATGGAAAATGCGGACTGTCGTGAGTCTGTCTTTTTTTCTGATCATGCGCCAGCTGCATCAGCAGCAATTCTGTAACCATGTCTTTACCCCTGAATGTCGTTTTCAGAACATTTTTTGTCTCTGCTGTAGTAGAGTTCTTTTTCTTTTTTATTATACAATACTTTCAGTCAGAGGAACAATATACTTTCTGACAATACAATCCGGATTTGGCCGAATCAAAACAATCATCTATTTTAGGAAGGAGAGAACAGTATGGCAAAAATTTACTATGACCAGGATGCAGATCTGAATCTGGTAAAGGACAAATGCATTGCACTCCTCGGATATGGAAATCAGGGACGCTCACAGGCGCTGAATATGCGTGATTCCGGAGTGACAAACATCGTTATCGGGAACCGGCGGGATGAATCCTATGAGCAGGCAAAGACAGACGGCTTCCACGTCTGCTCCATTGAAGAAGCGGTCAGTCAGGCAGACATCATTTTTGTACTTCTCCCGGATGAGGCCTGCCCGGAGATCTACAACACGCAGATGAAACCTTATTTCAAAAAAGGTGTCATTTTAAACTTTGCATCCGGATACAACCTGACCTTTCACAATATTGAACTTCCTGCAGATTCCGACGTGGTTATGGCCGCCCCGCGGATGCTCGGTCAGGGCGTCCGCGAGATGTATCTGAGCGGCGAAGGCTACCCTGCATTTGTAGCGGTCGCGCAGGATGCGAGCGGCATGGCACTCGAGTATGGAAAAGCCATCTGCAAGGCAATCGGCGCTACCAGAAAGGGTGCCATCGAAGGAAAAATTGATGACGAAACTTTCCTTGACCTGATGACGGAACTCGGCGTACTGCCCCTGGTATATAAAGTATTTGCGGAGGCATTTCGCCTGGAAGTTGAAATGGGGCACCCGGAGGAAGCGGTTCTGACGGAAGCTTATCTTTCGAAAGAGATGGCTTTCCTCTGGGAGCAGGCAGCTGAGCGCGGGCTCTTCCGGCAGCTGTGCCTGCATTCTCACACTGCTCAGTACGCGCAGTTGAAACGTTTCGAGGAAATCGACAGCAGCATGATCCGCAGTTTTCTGAAGGATTCCTATGATTCGATCAAATCCGGAACCTTTAATGAGGAATGGCAGAACGAGCAGAAAACCTATCATCTGGAACATCTGGAGCAGCTGCGTCAGAGAGCCCTGGACACAGAAGTGACGAAGGCAGAAGATTCTCTGCGTGAGCGCCTCGGACATTAATAAAAAATTGCAGGGCAGATGCTTATTCACCGCATCTGCCCTTCATGCTTTAAACGATATCGATTATTCCTTCAACAATAACAGCTTCTCCTCCGGTATGATGAGCCAGCGCGGCAGGCCTTTCTCCTCATAGAGCGGCCATTCATTCCGCTGCACGAACCAGCAGATCTCCTCCGCCCCTTCCTGCTGTGTCGCCAGGAAATATTTATGTTCAAACTGCAGCCGGGCGATGCTGTTCACCTGCACGGCGATACTGTTCACCGGGCGCTCCTCCTCCCAGCAGGGGACAAAGTCATGGGCGCGCAGCCCGATGTAAGAGATGTCCTCCGAAATCTCATGCTCCAGGGAAAGCATCGTCCCCCACTGCGGGATCTCCAGCGTATGCGCATCAAGTCTCATGACCGGCACAAGGTTCTTACAGCCGGTCAGCCGCGCGGCTTCCTTGTGCTCCGGGTTTGCGAAAATCTCTTTCGTCTTTCCATAACAGATATCCTTGCCCTGATCCATGATCAGCAGTTCCTCGCAGAGCTGATAGATCTCGTCCCTGCTGTGTGACACGAGGATGACGTTTCCCTCATATTCCGCAAGCAGCTCCTGCATCTCCTGCTGCAGCCGCTCCTTGAGAAAAGCGTCCAGCGCCGAGAAAGGCTCATCGAGCATAATCACGTCAGGCTCGTAGACCATGATGCGCGCAAGCGCTACCCGCTGCTGCTGACCGCCTGAGAGCTCGCCCGGCAGCCTCTCCCCGAGACCGTCCAGCTGAAACCGGTGCAGCATCCGCTCCACCTTTTCCGCCTTCTCCTCCTTGCCGCACTTTAATCCCGCAGCAATGTTCGCCTTCACGCTCATCGTCGGGAACAGCGCGTAATTCTGGAAGAGATAGCCCACATTCCGTTTCTGCGGCTTCCAGTTGCATTTCGTGGCCGAGTCATACATCGTGCGCCCGTCGATCACGATCTGCCCCTCGTCCGGCTTCTCGCTACCCGCAATGCACTTGAGCGTCATACTCTTGCCGCAGCCGGAAGCGCCGAGGATGCCGATTCTCCGGCAGTCGCTCTCCAGTTTTACATGCAGGGAAAAGTCACCCAGCTTTTTTTTAATATCTGCTTTTATCGCCATCTATGTACTTTCCCCGCTTTCCTACCACTGTTTGATATTCTTCATATTCCCGCCCGTGACCAGATTCATCAGGAAGATAATCACGAAGGCGATGAGCATGACAATCACGACCCACACACCCGCGGTCGCATAGTCTCCGTCCTGGATAACCATGGCGATCTTCTGCGAGATCGTACTGGTCTTACCCGGTATATTGCCGGCCAGCATCGAGGTCGCGCCGTACTCGCCGAGCGCACGCGCGAAGGTCAGAATTGTACCTGAGACAACGCCAGGTCCCGCAGTCGGCACCGTCACCTTCCAGAAAATAGCGGTATCGCTCATGCCCAGCGTACGCCCCGCGTAGATCAGGTTCACATCCACCTGCTCGAAGGCCGCGCGCGCGTTGCGGTACATCAGCGGAAAGGCGATCACGGTCGCCGCGATGATACAGCCTGTCCAGGACTGCACGATCTTGATATTGAAGTTGTCATACAGGAAAATGCCTAAGGGACGTCTGCGGCTGAACAGAAGCAACAGGAAAAAACCCATCACGGTGGGCGGCAATACCATCGGCAAAGTCAGGATGCCGTCTGCGACCGCTTTCAGCCTCGGCCCTGCCTTCAGCACCTTGCGTGCTGCGAAGATACCGAGGAAGAAGGAGATAATCGTCGCCACGACCCCCGTCTTCAGCGAAATGAACAGCGGACTCCAGTTCAGATTTTGCAGAATCTCCATGATCTCTTCCATATCAACATTCCTCCCCTTTATCCATGGAAAGGCTGGCATGAGAAACATCCTTCCCCACGCCAGCCTCTTTCGCCTCTGTCTGCTTTACAGATCCGTATCGAAGTAGTAGCTGTCGAGCACATCCTTCACCTCATCCGACAGGATGTAGGCAAGGAAGTCCGCGGCCGCCTCCGTCTGCAGCTCATCCGCCTCGTCATTCTGTACCTGGCAAATCGGATAGATGACGTCGCCGGTCAGATCATAGCTGACCACCTCAAGAATCTCCACAGCATCCTCATAGCCATAGGTATCGGAATAATAAGTCGTTCCGACCTCGCAGGACGCCTCCTTCACCGCCTCGAGCACCTTGCTGACGTTGCTCTGCTCACTGATCTCCACGCCGCCGAGCGCCTCGGAGACTTCCTCCGTCGTGTATTCAGACGCTTCCTTGGAACCGTCGAGCACGCCTGTGCTGATCAGCGCCTCACGTGTATATTTGCCGACCGGCACGCTGCCGTCCGCAAGCGCGATGCTCTCCGCGTCGCCGATATTGTCAAGCCCGGTAACGCTCGTCTCAGAACCCGCATAGGTGATCACAACCACCTGGTTATTCAGCACATCGGCCCTCGTTCCTTCGACGATCAGGCCGTCCTCCTCAAGCGTATTCATCTGCTTCTGCGCCGCGGAGAAGAAGATATCGCACTCGTAGCCTTCCTCGATCTGTGTGAGCAGAGTACCCGAGCTGTCCGCGTTCAGCGTGATCGTCACGTTCGGCTGGATCTCGTTGTACATGCTGACGATCTCCTGCATCACCGTATTCAGACTGGCTGCGATGAAGACCTGAATCTCCGTCTCCTCAAAGACATCCGCAGTCTCTTCCTCCGCCTCGGCCTCCTCAGCCTCCGTTTCCTCCGCAGCGGCTTCCTCTTCTTCCACTGCCTCTTCTTCCGTCGTCTCCTCCGTCTCGCTGCTGCTCGACGAAGAACTGCTGCCGCAGGCCATGAGCCCAAAAGCCATCGTCGCTGCCAACAAAACTGCCAATACTCTTTTTTTCATACTCTCTCTCCTTTTCCTGATAAATTTTTTATCATCGGAGCGTTATCTTTTCAAAAAGCGAACGCTTCGACAGAAAAACGAACTCCGAAGAATCCGTAATTCCCTGCATCATACAGGCGCTTTATACACACCGCTTTTGCCGCCGAACTTTTCAAGCAGCCGGACACCGTTCATCTGCATTCCCCTGTCCACAGCCTTACACATATCATAGATCGTGAGCAGAGCGATCTGCACACCGGTCAGCGCCTCCATCTCGACACCGGTCTTATCAACGGTCCGCGTCGTGCACCGCGCCTCGATCTCACAGCTGTCATCCAGCAGTTCAAAATCAAGGGTAACTCCCGTGAGCTTCACGATGTGACAGAGCGGAATCAACTCAGAAGTCTTCTTTGCTCCCATGATCCCTGCGATCCGCGCAACTCCAAGAACATCACCCTTCGACATCGCACCGGTCTTCACCTTCTCATAGCACTCCGGACTCATATGAATCCTGCCGCAGGCGATGGCTTCTCTTACCGTGTCCGCTTTCGCGCTGACATCCACCATAATCGCACTGCCATCTCCATCGAAATGTGTAAATCCACTCATACTTTACACCACCTCCAGCAGAATGTCAACCCTGCCCCCGCAGACCATGCCCTCATCCTCCGCGTTCTCAGTCGTCATGTCGACATGACAGATGCGTGCGTCAGTCTCACCCGCTGTCAGAAGGTAACGGGCCTGGCTGAAAATCTCCGCCTCCGCGCAGCCTCCGCCAATCGTACCGACCGTCGTACCATCCTCATAGATCAGCATTTTTGTCCCGATCTCGCGCGGTGCAGAACCTTTCCGTCTCACAATCGTCGCAAGCGCCCTTCTGCCATGCTCTGTTCCTTCATCGAGCAGCGCGTGCATCAGCTCCCGCGGATATTCTCCTGCCCGGTTTTTGCCGTTCTTTTCCGAAATAATCTCGGCCATGATCGAGACGGAAATCTCCGCCGGCGTCTCCGCGTTGATGGCAAGACCGATCGGTGCGTGCAGCTCGTCCAGAATCTGCCGGTTCACCCCTTCTTCCTCCAGTGTCCGTTTCAGCATCGTCACCCGGCGCCTGCTTCCGATCATGCCAATGTAAGCATGGTCCTTCTCCGCGATTTTCCGCAGGCAGACATGGTCATAGCGATGACCGCGGGTTGCGATCACAAAGTACGTATCTGCGCTTCCTTCGATCCTGTCCAGTCCGGTCTCAAAAGGCTCGCAGTACACCTCGTCAGCTCCGGCCAGCCTCACGTTGTCCGCGAATTTCGGCCTGTCCTCAAAGACAATCGTGTGAAACCCGGTCATCTTTCCCAGGCGAACCACTGCGGCTGACACATGACCGCCTCCGCAGACTGCAAGCGTCTTCTCCCGTCCGACAGGCTCGCAGAAAACCGCTTTCCCTTCCAGCTCGATCACATCACACGCCTCTGTCTGCATAAATTCCAGATTTTGACGCGCAAGCAGCCCTTCCGGATCAGAACAACAGAGAAGCTTTCCCTCACACAGCAGGGCTTTCTCCCCCAGATATGGCTCTTCCAGCACGGTCAGCACTACACTTCGCCGATTGGAATCCTGTTCCGAGAGCATCCGATACAGCTCTGTCATCTCATTCAGACTCCCTTTCCAAATCCACAGTTCGGGAAGGTACAGGGCTTACAGTTCAGGCAAAGCCCGCCCTCTCCCAGACGGTTGAGATCTTCCGCGCACAGCCGCTCACCGCACATCAGGCGCGGCAGGACCAGATCCAGCACCGTTCTCTTCGAATACATCGCACAGCCCGGAACTCCCAGGATCGGAATATTCTCCTTATAATAGGAAAGCAGGAACATCGCCCCCGGCAGTACTGGCGCGCCATAGGTGACGATATCCGCCCCGGTATTCCTGATCGCGAGCGGCGTCCGATCGTCCGGATCGACGCTCATGCCACCGGTACAGAGAATCAGGTCGCAGCCCTCGCCGATCATTTCCAGAATCGCCGCCGTGATCATCTCGTGATCATCATTACAGGCCCGCTTCTCCCCGACTTCCGCTCCGAGCTCTTCCACCTTCTCGACCATCACCGGTGTGAAGGTATCCTCGATCCGATGATAGTAGACCTCGCTTCCTGTCGCCACGATACCAACACGCCGCTTCTGATAAGGCAGAATCGTGAGGATCGGCTGCTCACCAACCACTTCCTGTGCCTCCTTCATCTTCTCCTCGCGGATCACGAGCGGAATCACACGCATCCCGGCCAGCTTATCTCCCTTTTTCACCGGGAAATCGCCATGCCGCGTGGCGATCATCATCTCTCCCAGCGCGTTGATCTGTTTCAGCTTCTCCCGGTCAATCTTCAGGATGCCGTCCTCGTCAGCGATCAGCTCAATCTTCCCTTCCTTGATATCCGAAGGATGCATATGCTCACCCTGGCAGATTTTCCGCAGAATCTCCGCCGCCTCATTTTCATGGAGCATACCCTCTTCCTTCTCCCAGACATAGAGGTTTTCCTTTCCGACACTCAACAGAACCGGGATATCCTCCTCCGTCACAATATGTCCCTTGCGAAACACCGCATCCTTTGTGACACCCCGGATAATCTGCGTGATATCATGACAAAGCACATGCCCGACCGCGTCCTGCGTCCGGATCAGTTTCATTGCAGTCCATCTCCTTCCTCAAAATATTTTTTATACAGTCTCTCTGTATCATGCTCAACCTCCGCGAGCATTCTTTTGTAGGTATCTACCAGACGTCTGCCCTCCTCGGTCAGCGTCGAACCGCCTCCATCCGGGCCGCCGACTCTGCGCTCCACCATCGGCCGGCCATAATGCCGGTCAAGGCCGCGTATCATCCGGCTCCCCTTGCTGTAGGAGAGATTCATGGCATTACAGGCCTTCTGCAGCGACCCGGTCTCATCAATCTGCTCCAGCAACTCACAGACGCCTGGACCGAAAAAGGGCGCATCCGCGACAAACTGAACCTTGATCTTCAGTCTGACCATCACGCGCCCTCCTCTCTTTATTTCTGATAAAGCCAAACCGCTTTTATGCGTTAGCTTCCTCCTCGTTGATTGCTGCCTGCGCGGCTGCAAGACGCGCGATCGGCACCCGGTACGGAGAACAGCTCACATAGTTCAGTCCGACTTTGTGGCAGAACTCCACAGACGACGGGTCGCCGCCGTGCTCGCCGCAGATACCCATCTTGATATCCGGCCTGGTCTTGCGTCCAAGATCAGCCGCCAGCTTCACCAGCTTGCCGACACCTTCCTGATCCAGCTTCGCGAAGGGATCGGACTCATAGATCTTCTCCTTATAGTAAGAATCCAGGAACTTGCCGGAATCATCACGCGAGAATCCAAAGGTCATCTGCGTCAGATCGTTCGTGCCGAAGGAGAAGAACTCTGCCTCCTTCGCGATCTCGTCCGCGGTCAGCGCCGCACGCGGAATCTCGATCATCGTACCGATATGATACTGGATATCGCTGCCCATCTCTTTCTTCACAAGCTCTGCGGTCTCCTCGACAACCTGCTTCACGAACTTCAGCTCCTTGCGCTCGCCGACAAGCGGGATCATGATCTCCGGCGTGACGTCGAAGCCCTCCGAGCGCTCGGTCTCAATCGCAGCCTCGATCACAGCACGGGTCTGCATTCTGGCAATCTCCGGATAGGTGACAGCCAGACGGCAGCCACGGTGTCCCATCATCGGGTTGAACTCGTGAAGCTCCTGGCACTTCGCGCGAACCTCGTCAACCGAAAGACCCATATCCTCTGCGAGCGCGGCAATGTCGTCCTCCTCGGTCGGCACAAACTCATGCAGCGGCGGATCGAGATAACGCACCGTCATCGGGCGGCCCTTCAGCGCTTTGTACATCGCCTTGAAGTCCTCCTTCTGATAAGGCAGCAACTCCATCAGAGCAGCCTCGCGCGCCTCATGTGTGTCGGAGAGGATCATCTTACGGATCTTCGGAATGCGCTCCTCATTAAAGAACATATGCTCGGTACGGCAGAGGCCTATGCCCTCTGCGCCAAGACGGATCGCATTCAGCGTGTCGGCCGGCGTATCCGCATTCGTACGGACCTGCAGACGGCGGTATTTGTCCGCCCAGCCCATGATTCTCTTGAAGTTGCCGGTGATCGTCGCCGGTTTTGTCGGGATGTCACCCTTATAAATATTGCCGGAAGTGCCGTCCAGAGAAATATAATCACCCTCAACGAAATGATGGCCGCCCAGCTCGAACCACTTCTCTTCCTCAGAGATCTTGATCTCACCACAGCCGGATACACAGCAGGTGCCCATACCGCGGGCCACAACCGCCGCATGGCTCGTCATGCCGCCGCGTACGGTGAGGATGCCCTGTGCCGCGTGCATACCTTCGATGTCTTCCGGGGAAGTCTCGAGTCTGACAAGAATTACGCGCTCGCCGCTCTCATGCGCCGCTTTCGCGTCCTCTGCGTTGAAGTAAACCTTGCCTGCTGCGGCTCCCGGGGAAGCCGGAAGTGCGGAACCGATCACCTCCCCCTTCTTCAGAGCCTCCGGATCAAAGGTCGGATGAAGCAGCTGGTCAAGCGACTTCGCCTCGATGCGCTGCACAGCCTCTTTCTGCGTAATCATGCCTTCGTCGACCAGATCACAGGCAATCTGCAGTGCTGCCGGAGCAGTTCTCTTACCATTACGGGTCTGCAGGAAGTACAGCTTGCCCTCCTGAATCGTGAACTCCATATCCTGCATATCGCGATAATGATTTTCCAGCTTCATCGCGATCTTGACAAACTCATCATAGCACTCCGGCAGGTCTTCCTTCAGCTTTGTGATCGGCTGCGGTGTACGCACGCCCGCCACGACGTCCTCGCCCTGCGCGTTGATCAGATATTCTCCGTAAATACCTTTCTCACCGGTAGACGGATTTCTCGTAAAGGCTACGCCGGTACCGGAGGTCTCGCCCATATTTCCGAAGACCATGGCCTGCACGTTGACCGCGGTGCCCCAGTCGCCCGGAATATCGTTCATACGGCGGTATACAATCGCGCGGGGGTTGTCCCACGAACGGAACACAGCCTTGATCGCGCCCATCAGCTGCTCCCTCGGATCCTGCGGGAAATCCTCCTGCTTCGCCTCTTTATAGACAGCCTTGAAGCGTGCAATCAGTTCCTTCATGTCATCCGCGGTCAGCTCGATGTCATACTTTACACCCTTCTCCTCCTTCACCTCATCGATGATCTTCTCAAAGAAGGACTTCGGAACTTCCATCACGACATCCGAATACATCTGAATAAAACGACGGTAGGAATCATAAGCAAAGCGCGGATTACCCGTCTTCTTCGCGAAGCCTTCCACGGCCACATCATTCAGGCCAAGGTTCAGAATTGTGTCCATCATACCCGGCATCGATGCCCGCGCACCGGAACGCACCGAAACCAGAAGCGGATCTTCATTATCACCAAACTGCTTGCCCTGCATTCCCTCCAGGAACACAAGCGCCGCGTTGATCTGCGCCTCGATCTCCCGCGAGATCTTCTTCCCATTCTCATAGTAATCCGTGCAGGCCTCTGTCGTCACTGTAAAGCCCTGCGGGATCGGGAGTCCCAGATTCGTCATCTCTGCCAGATTTGCGCCTTTGCCACCCAGCAAATTGCGCATGCTTGCATCGCCCTCTTTAAAGAGGTACACCCATTTTGCCATCTCAAATCCTCCTACCGCATAATAATTGTTACTTCGGAACCGCCTGCGGCTCCAAATAAAATGTGCGCAGTGTGTACCTCGTAACACAACTGCGCACATAAAATATTATAGCATACCGGAAATAAAAGTCAATCTGCCTTTGCTTTATTTCGCAAGCACTTTCTTCAGCTTCACAAATCGCGGCAGCGAATTCTCCTTCTTCATCTCAATCTCGCCCTGGATCAGCGGCAGCGCGTAATCAATGAAGTCGTCGGAAACATTGTTTCCTCTCTCGTTGATCCACTCGACCGGAACCTTCTTCTCATAGTTCGCAACGCTGGAGAGATCAAGAAGTTCTGCCTCACACTTATAACCGCTCGCGTCACGCGTGCACTTGAAGCCGACCATCTTGTCGGTCACGCCGCTGATTGCCTCTTTTACTGCAGTCTGACCAGCCATGAAGGACTCGTCAGAGTCCGTCTGGGAAGCACAGTGCTCCGCGCAGCGCTGCAGCAGGGACAGCTCGATCGGACGAACCTTGACGCCCGGAATCGCATTCTTCACGACATCCGCCAGCTTCACTGCCAGGCCGCCGAGCTGCGCATGGCCGAAGCCGTCCGTCGCAGAAGTCTCCGCCTCGGACACAAAACGGCCGTCAGCATAATGGATACCCTCGGACACTGCCACGATCACGTTCTTATTTGCATCCCAGATGCTCTTCACATCCTCGATGAACTCGTCCATCTTGAAGTCGACCTCCGGGAGATAAATAAGATCTGCCGGATAACCGGCCACCTTCGCGAGGGATGCTGCACCCGCAAGCCAGCCCGCATGACGGCCCATGATCTCGACAATCGTCACCTGGCCCTTGTCATACACATGCGAATCCTGGTAAACCTCCACAAGCGAGGTCGCGATATATTTCGCCGCAGAAGCGAAGCCCGGGCAGTGATCCGTGCCGAAGAGGTCGTTGTCGATCGTCTTCGGAATGCCCATCACGCGGCAGTCATAGCCGACTTTTCTCATATATTTGGAGATCTTGTTGCAGGTGTCCATGGAGTCGTTTCCGCCATTGTAGAAGAAATAACGGACATCGTATTTCTTAAAGATCTCAAGAATCTTCTTATAATCGGTCTCATCCTCGTCCGGATCCGCGATCTTATAACGGCAGGAACCCAGCGCCGACGACGGCGTATACTTCATGAGTGCCAGCTCCTCCGCATCTTCCTCGTCCATCACATAGAGACGATCGTTTAAGACGCCAACGATTCCGTTCGCTGCGCCATAAACCTTTGTAATGCAATCTGCGTCAAGACCCGCTTTGATCGCGCCGTAGCAGCTCGCATTAATCACTGAGGACGGTCCGCCGGACTGTCCGATAATCATAGCTCCTCTTAATTCGCTCATGTCTTTTATCCTCCTGAAAATAATTTAAAATGGTAACATTAAAACGCAAATTTTTTCTCAAAATATGCGTCTAATTCCGCAATCTTCACGCGCTCCTGCTCCATCGTGTCGCGATCACGAACCGTGACGCAGTCATCGTCCGCGGATTCAAAGTCGTAAGTCACGCAGAACGGCGTCCCGATCTCATCCTGACGGCGATAGCGCTTTCCGATATTGCCGCGGTCGTCATACTCGCAGTTGTACTTTCTGGAAAGCTGCGCGTAAATCTTTTCCGCGCCCTCATTCAGCTTCTTCGAGAGCGGCAGCACACCGATCTTTACCGGTGCGAGCGCCGGATGGAAATGAAGGACAGTACGCATATCGCCGCCTTCCAGCTCTTCCTCGTCATAAGCCGAGCACAGGAAAGCCAGCACCACGCGATCCGCACCCAGGGAAGGCTCGATCACATAAGGGATATATTTCTCCTTCTGCTCATCATCAAAATAGCTCATATCCTGACCGGACACCGTCTGATGCTGCGTCAGGTCATAGTCCGTGCGGTCCGCGATACCCCAGAGCTCGCCCCAGCCGAAGGGGAACAGGAACTCGATATCGGTCGTTCCCTTGCTGTAGAAGCAGAGCTCCTCCGGCGAATGGTCGCGCAGGCGCATCTCATCTTTCTTGATTCCAAGATTCAGAAGCCAGTCACGGCAGAAGCCTCTCCAGTACTGGAACCACTCGAGATCCGTGCCTGGACGGCAGAAGAACTCGAGCTCCATCTGCTCGAACTCACGCGTACGGAATGTAAAATTCCCCGGCGTAATCTCATTGCGGAACGACTTGCCGATCTGGCCGATACCAAAAGGCACCTTCTTGCGGGATGTCCGCTGCACGTTTTTGAAATTCACGAAGATCCCCTGTGCGGTCTCGGGACGCAGGTACACCGTATTCTTTGCATCCTCCGTGACACCCTGGAAGGTCTTGAACATCAGGTTGAACTGACGGATATCCGTGAAATCCTTCTTTCCGCAGCTCGGACAGACAATGTCATGCTCGTCGATATAGGTCTTCATCTGCTCCTGCGACCAGCCGTCGATCGGCACTTCCGGCTGAATCCCCTGCTCGCTCATATAATCCTCGATCAGCTTGTCCGCGCGGAAACGCTCCTTGCAGGCCTTGCAGTCCATCAGCGGGTCAGAAAAGCCGCCGAGATGACCGGAGGCCACCCAGGTCTGCGGATTCATCAGAATCGCACAGTCCACACCCACATTATAAGGATTTTCCTGCACGAACTTCTGCCACCAGGCCTTCTTCACATTGTTCTTCAGCTCCACGCCAAGATTTCCATAATCCCAGGTGTTCGCCAGCCCGCCGTAGATCTCGCTGCCCGGGTATACGAAGCCGCGGTTCTTGGCGAGCGCTACGATTTTGTCCATTGTCTTTTCCATCTGATTACTCTCCTCGTTTTTATATATTAATAAATATTAATAAATAATATAAGCGTACTCATTTTCGTCGTCAATCGGCATGACTTCCGCCATGTGGCTGTCCAGAATCTCGACATTGTTGCTGACATATTTGATCGCGCCTTCCGTCTGTACGAGACACTCATCGCGCAGCACCAGCACCTGATTCGAACTCTTTGCCGTCACCTCGACCGTGTCATAATCCTCATAATCAGCGTCCCGGAAAAGCATGTCGAAAGTCAGCCCTTCTGCCAGCGCCTCCTCGATCGTTCCCTGAAAACAGTAGATCTCGTTGTACGTACTGTAGGCCTCCGCATCCGGATAGTCCAGCAAAAGATAAATCGCGCTGTTCTTCAGCTCCACGCTCTGAATCGATACCTGCTCCTCCGCAAAGCCCTGATTGTATGTCTCGACTTCTTCCTTAACCATGGGCTCAAATTCATCAAAGCTGTAATAATCCTGGGCAAAGCTCTCCACAATCGCCTCTGTAATACTCCCGTCCTTCTGTATGTACAGGGAAGAAGCCGACGGCTCAAAAGAACTGCCGCCACAGCCCGTCAGAAGAAGCACGGCTGCCAGCGCACACGCAATCTTCCATGATATTTTCATGCACTCTCCTCCTCGAAGTCCGCACGGACTCTTTCAAAGTATACCCGTTTTAAAGACAAGTTTCAAGTATTTCCAGCGATTTAAAGTGATGTTCCACATAGTGTTCACGCAGCCAGGTCACAACGCGGGCGAATTCCGCACACACCGGCTCGCTGAGCGTAAAGGTGTAAAGCTTCTCCACCGGCGAGGCGACCACATACTGAAACGCGTAGCGGGTGGAGGCATCAAGATTCCAGGACTCGAAGGCTTCGAGCGACTGCGGGCACTCTCCGCTGAGAACCATCGCCTTCAGCTCAAATATGTAGCGCGCAAGCGGCCTTGGCAGGGAAGGGACCGACAGTGCCCGCAGGGACTGATAGACGAGACGAAGATAATCTTCCGCGTCTGCATTTTCACGGGTGTAATAATCCGCAAACTCCAGAAAGTACTGCCCGTAACAGGAACCCTCAAAATCCGTCATCAGCTCGCTGAAGTAGTTCGATATGGATGCCTGCACGATGCTGCAGGCCGTACGTCCTTCCCGAAGCTGAAACTGTCCGAACGCAAACACATTGGTCGGCGCCAGCAGCTGGCTGTTCGGCCTGCGCGCGCCCCTTGCGAAAGCGCGAAGCTTCCCCTGCTCCTTCGTCAGAAGCACAACCAGCCGGTCATAGTCTCCCGCCGGTCTTACGGACAACACAATTCCCGTTACCGTAAAGCTCTCGCCGCTCATTTTTCTCTCCCGTCTCTTCCTTCCGATCTGTCTGCTCCCGGTAAGCCAGATACTCCCTCACATCTCCGGTATTCACAAACTGACTCCAATGATCCATCTTCCGCCGCTTCCTTTCGCTTCCTCATTCCGTGCGTTCTTAGAATTTCCGAAGCGGGCGGCCTCTATACTTCTTTTCGGTCATATCCAAAATTTTTCATCAGGAAGTCGGAGTCTCTCCAGTCCTTCTTCACCTTCACCCAGAGCTTCAGGTTTACCTTCGCTCCAAGCTGACTCTCGATCTCAAAGCGCGCCGCGGAGCCGATTTTCTTCAGCATGGCGCCGCCCTTTCCGATGATAATTCCCTTATGAGACGCCTTCTCACAGACGATCGTCGCCTCGACGTCCCAGATCCGTCCGTCCGGGCGAGGCTGCATCCTATCGATCTGCACCGCAATGCCGTGCGGAATCTCCTCACTCAGAAGCTGCAGCGCCTTCTCACGGACGAGCTCCGCCGCGATCTGCCGCAGAGGCTGATCTGTCACTGTATCTTCATCATAGAACATCGGCCCATAGGGAAGATATTGGAAAATCACTTCAACCAGCGTATCCGTGTTCGTCCCCTTCAGCGCCGACACCGGCACAATGTCCGCAAAGTCCAGAACTTTCCTCCAGGCGTCGATAAAGCCCAGCACCTCGTCCTTTTTTATCTGATCGACCTTGTTGATAACGAGCACGACCGGAATCTTTCCTTTCGCCAGCCGCTCTGCAATGCGCTGCTCTCCAGCTCCGATATGACTGTTCGGCTCGACGAGCCAGAGTACCACGTCCGACTCCTTCAACGCGCGTTCTGCGACGCCGACCATATATTCCCCGAGCTTATTCTTTGCCTGGTGAATGCCCGGCGTATCGAGAAAGACAATCTGTCCCTGCTCACAGGTATACACCGTCTGAATCCGGTTTCTCGTTGTCTGCGGCTTATGAGACGTGATCGCGATCTTCTGACCGATCAGCCGGTTCATAAGCGTCGATTTTCCCACGTTTGGCCTGCCGATCAGTGCGGCAAAACCTGTTTTCTTCTGCCCTTCCATCCTCTGTCCTCTATGCGTTGACACTGAAAACAGCGTCAAACAGCTCCTTATCCTTCTCGATGCGCTCCGCGTTTCCGACCACGCAAAGACTTTCCTCCGCCAGCAGCTGACGGATCCCTTCCGCCAGCGCGCGGATATCCGCAGGCTGCGCATCCAGTGCCTCGTCACGCGTTCTCTGTGCATCCTCGTACGTCGTGTGCGTGAGCCATGCCGCCATGGAACGGCTGCCCGCAGCGCGCGGCGTCAGAGGGGTATCCAGTTCACTGAAGGTCCCGATAATATATTTCGTCATCTCTCGCTCATCCGCGTCAAACTGCGCGACATAATCTGCCGTCCCCTCGAAGACTTCGTTTGTCTTTCGCAGGTTCGGATCGCGGTAGGAGACAAGGAACGCATCGCCATGGACACTGAACCCACTCATACAGCCATATGCGCCGCCTTTCACCCGTACCTGATTCCACAGATACTCATAACTCAGAATCACTCTCAGAACATGATATGCGCCTGTATAGCGGCTGATGCACCCTGCGCGCGCCACATACTGAACCGTCGACGGAATCATGACGCCCTCGCGCAGTGCCGGAACGTCTGTTTCTCCCGGCTCCTCCTGCGGCAGTGCGACCGGCTCCCTCCTGAGCGCTTCCCGAAGCGCCGGGATTTCCTTTTTCACTGCTTCCAGTCCATCTTCGCGCGACGTACAGCTGAGGATAAGATTCTCCGGTCTCAGCACAAAGTCTGCTACAAAACGCAGTTTCTTCCCGAGCTCTTCCTTACGCTTTTCAAAATCACGGTCCAGCGCTTCCACAAACTGGTAGAAGCTGATGCCTGACAGCCGCTCGCTGATACGCGCGGCAGAAGAAAACTTCGAGCGTGCACGCAGCGCCGCAGCAGAATGTCCTCCTGATACCAGAACCATATAAGTCTGGGACTTCACCTCCGCGAGAATCTCCCGCAGACGTTTATAATCATCCAGCTTCGAGCTCTTCACAATCTCCCGGATCATCGCAAAGGCGAAATCCGTATTTTCGGCGAGCACGCGCGTGCGAACCTCATACATGAGCCGATATTTTCCGAACGTATGCCGGTCTGTATAGAGATTTGCCATGTAGGAAATCCCGCCTGTATGGCAGTTGATCTCATTGTATAACTCCCGATAACTGTAATTCGCAGTATCCACGTAACCGATTACATACTTCAGAAGGCCAAGATATGGTAACAGCTCGTCCGGAAGCTTCGTCGCATCGAACAAAAGGTCTATATAACTGATGCCAGCCGTGAAAATGTCCTGATGCAGCACCGTAAAACCGTCCACCTGAAGCTCCCGGTTCACATAGGGCCTTGCCTCCCTGCGGATGTCCTGCCGTGTGAGCAGCGGAATCTTCGCAAGCTCCTCCGGCGCGTCCTCCTCATCCTGCCAGGCTTTCAGCTCATGCGTTTCCTTCACGAGCGCCTCGCGTTCTGCTTCGCTCAGGCTATCCTTATAAATTCTCAGCTTCTCCCTCAGCCGGGCGGCCTCCTTCGCCTCGAGCCCCGGCTCGGGCTGCAGTGTCAGGATTACGGTATGCGGATTGTCCAGAAGCCAGGTTTTGACCAGCTCCTCAAAATACCGCCCGTTCAGACGTCCTTTCAGCTTTGCAAAACTGTCCAGTTCAAGCAGGTGCAGGAAAGGCTGCTCCTCATCATAAATCCAGCTGTCCAGCACCTGAAGGCCATACATCAGGCCCTTCGGATAGCTGCCAAAATCCGCCTCACGATAGCGGAATTCATAGTAATTGATGCCGGCCTCGAGGGACTTCCTGTCAAAGCCATTCTCCACAATGTCCGAAAGCGTCTTCCGGATCACTTCCACAAACTGTTCCTTCTGTGAAGCGTCCGCGTGTTTCGCGATCACCGAAAAGCTGAGCTGCGCAGTTCCATTGTCGTACTGACCGAAGACATCCTTCCCTATCCCCGCGTCGAGCAGCGCCTGCTTCAGCGGCGCGCCGGGCGCGGACAGAAGCGCATAGTCCAGCACTTCGAAGGCAATATAGCTCTCCGCATCGAGGGAAGAGCCCGCTGATACACTGTAGCTTAAGTAAGCCTTGCCATCCGGCGATTCCTCCTCCGGAATGGAGTAGGGAACCGATTTCTCCACCGGTGCGGCAAAGGGCTTCTGCAGCGCGATCCCGGAGTCAGCCTCCCTGTACTCATAGTGGGACAGGTAGTTCTCGTCGATCCATGCAAGCTTCTCCACCATATCCATGTTCCCGTAAAGATAGAGATAGCTGTTCGAGGGATGGTAATATTTCCGATGGAAGCCAAGGAAATCCTCCCAGCTCAGCTCCGGGATATGATCCGGATGCCCGCCAGACTCATGGAAATAGGGTGTATCCGGATAAAGGGACGACATGATCTCCCGCTCCAGCTGATCTTCCACAGAAGAGAAGGCTCCCTTCATCTCATTATAGACGACGCCGTTGAGTTCGAGTTCGGCATCCGCCGACTCCAGCTCATAATGCCACCCCTCCTGCCGGAATATTTTTTCTTCTTTATAAATATTGGGGTAAAAGACCGCGTCCAGGTAAACATGCATCAGGTTCTGGAAATCCTGATCGTTACAGCTTGCCACAGGGAACACCGTCTTATCCGGATAAGTCATTGCATTCAGGAACGTGTTAAGCGAGCCCTTCGCGAGCTCGATAAAGGGATCCTTCACCGGAAATTCCCGGGAGCCGCAGAGCACCGTATGCTCCAGAATATGCGGCACGCCCGTGCTGTCCGACGGAGGCGTACGAAATGCAATGCTGAACACTTTATTTTCGTCTTCATTGGACAGAAGTAAGACCCGGGCTCCGCTCTTTTTGTGCCGCAGAAGATACGCCACTGAATCGATCTCCGGCGCCTCCTTTTTCTGTATCAGCTCATATGCTGTCAATTCCTCTATCTTAGCCACTTATTCCACCTCCGCTATCAACAGAAAAGAGCCGGGGAAGCTTCCCGCCCCGGCCCTCCTTCCGGTCAAAAATTCGTTCTGAAAAATTCCTCGATCGCTGACGCCGCGGCATCCTCGTCTTCCCCCTCGACCGTGACCGCAACCGTAGTACCCTTCTTCACTCCCATACTCATGATCGCCATCAGTCTCTTCGCGTCCACTTTCTTTGTCCCATTGTCAATCATGACGACGCTCTTGTAGGCGCCGGCAGTCTTTGCCAGAAGTCCGGCCGGTCTTTCGTGAATTCCAAGCTCATCCTGTACAGTATAGGTAAATGATTTCATTACTTTCAGCTCCTTTTTAAAAGATTTGAAATAAATGCCTAACACTCGCGAATACGTTTCCGAAGCTCAAGCGTGCAGCCCGGGGATACGGAAAGCTCATCAATTCCCATCTGTATAAATTTTGCCGTCAGTTCCATGTCAGCGCCAAGCTCGCCGCAGATGCCGCACCAGGCGCCGTGTCTGTGCGCGTTCTCACAGGTCAGCTGAATCAGGCGCAGGACCGCCTCGTGATGCGGATCGAAGAATGCGTCCAGCGACGGATTCTGCCGGTCGATCGCCAGCGTGTACTGCGTCAGATCGTTCGAACCAATACTGAAGAAATCCACAAGCGGCGCCAGCTGGTCGCTGATAATCGCCGCTGCCGGGGTCTCAATCATGATACCAAGTTCAAAATCGCCCACCGGGATATTCTCTCTCTCCAGAGCGAGCCGCACCTCTTCCACAATCTTCCTGATCCGGATGATTTCCTTCACGGAAATGATCATCGGAAACATGATCCCCAACGCACCGTAGACAGAGGCTCTGAGCAGCGCGCGCAGCTGCGTCCGGAAAACATCCTCCCGCATCAGGCAAATGCGGATTGCGCGGAAGCCAAGCGCCGGATTTTCCTCCTTCGGCAGATCAAAATAGTCAATCTGTTTGTCCGCACCGATATCCAGCGTGCGGATGATGACTTTCCTGCCGCCCATGCGGGACAATACAGTCCTGTAAGCCTCAAACTGCAGCTCTTCCCCCGGGTAATCGTCACAGCCCAGATACAGAAATTCGCTGCGAAACAGCCCAATGCCCTCGGAATCATTTTCCAGAACGGCATCCACATCCTGTACGCTGCCAATGTTGGAGTAAAGGCGAATATGCTTTCCGTCTTTTGTGACGGTCTCTTTGCCCTTCATCTCCTGAAGCAGGGCGCGCTGCGCGTCAGTCCTGCCCTTCTTCTCTATCATCTTCGCCATGGTCTCCTCGTCGGGATCAATGTAAATCAGTCCCGCGAAGCCGTCCACGATCGCTTTCCTGCCATGATACACAGGATCCGGCTCAATATCCGTCATCACAAGCGAGGGAATATTCATCGTTCTGGCAAGAATTGCCGTGTGAGAATTTGCAGAGCCCTTCTGCGTCACAATCGACAGAAGTCTGGACTTGTCGAACTGTACCGTCTCACTCGGCGCCAGATCCTCCGCCAGAATAATGACCGGCTCCGGCATCGCCTCCGGGCTCACCTGCGTGCCGTTCAGAATCGAGATCACGCGCCCGGAAATATCCTTCACATCCGCTGCACGTCCTCTCATGTATTCATCGTCCATGTTCAGGAACGTCGCAGCAAGCTGCTCACAGGTCATGAAGACCGCATACTCGGCGTTCATCCGCTCATTTTCAATAATGTCATGAACGGAATCATTAAAATCCGGATCGTCCAGCAGCATCTGATGGACGTCAAAGATCATCGCCTCTTCCTGACCGATCTCTCTGAGTGCCTTTTCATAAAGGCCCTTCAACTGCTCAAGCGCTTTCCCCTTCGCAGCCTCATAACGCTGAAGCTCCGCGGCAGTATCTTCAGTCTGCTCCCTGCTGACAGCCTTCTGAACTCTCCTGTAGACAAAGATCCTGCCGATCGCGACCCCCTTAAATACGCTCCTGCCTTCTTTCACTATCATGCTACGTCTCCCATCGTATTATGATAATTCCTCTGTCTCCTCTCCGGCAGTGTTGGCAGAATCTTCAATCTCCGGTATCACGTCCTCACTGTTCTCAGCGCGTTCCGGTTCGATTGTCACAAAACCCTTTTCCATCTCTTCGACGGCAACGGAGAGCGGTTTTTTCCCGCGGCTGTCCACGAAGGCCTCCTCGCCCGCGACGAGCTGCCTGGCCCTTTTTGCGGTAGCCAGGACGATCGAATAACGGCTGTTCACTACCGGCGTATCGCCCTCACTCTCCCCGTTGATCGTTTTCATTAAGTCTGAATAAGACGGATGTAACATAATTATTCTCCTTTCACCAATTCCTCAAGTTCTGCCCGTATCCGGGCTATTTTTTCTCTGTTGTGAACGACCTTTTCGTGCTCGCTCTCGATGATCGCGTGCACCTGCTCCACGCAGACCTTCAGATCATCATTCACAATCAGATAATCGTACTCTTCGATCCCCTCCGCCTCCGCGGCAGCTCTGCGCAGCCGTTCCGCAATCACCTCCGGCGACTCTGTCCCCCGTCCGGTCAGACGCTCCATCAGAGTCGGGATATCCTTTGTCATGACAAAGAGAAGCACCGCATTGGGATATTGCTTTTTCACCTTGCGCGCGCCCTGGATCTCAATCTCCAGAATCACATCGCGTCCCTTGGCAAGCTGCTCCTCCACATAAGTCCTCGGCGTCCCATAGTAATTATTGACATAACAGGCGTATTCTATGAGCTCGTCATTCGCAATCATCTGTTCAAACTGCTCCCGCGTCCGGAAGAAATACTCCCTGCCTTCCACCTCGCCGGGGCGCGGCTGACGGGTCGTCGCCGACACAGACAGCGCATACTGCTCGCAGCGGGCAGTCAGTTCCTTCATGATCGTCCCCTTGCCTGCCCCTGAGAAACCGGAAACAATAATCAAAATCCCTTCTCTGTCCATACTCTGTCTGCCCTTCCTGTGTGCCGTATCTACTCGATGTTCTGTATCTGTTCTCTCACTTTTTCGATCCCGGTCTTCAGATCTATTGCACAGTCGGAAAGCTTCAGATCATTTGCCTTCGACAGCGTCGTATTCGCCTCGCGGTTCATCTCCTGCGCGATGAAATCCAGCCTGCGGCCGATCTCTCCGCCGGCCTCCAGTGCAGCCTTCATGGACTCAATGTGACTTCTCAGCCGCACAATCTCCTCATCGACACAGATCTTGTCAGCAAAAAGCGTTACCTCCGTAAGAATCCGGCTCTCCTCTATCTGCGTGTCACCCAGAAGCTCCTCCACCTTATCTGTAAGCTTCTGCCGGTACTCCCGCACGATATCCGGCGATCGCTCCTCAATCTGCGCCACGAGAACAAGCATCTCATCCAGCTTGCCGATCAGATCTGCCCGCAGCGCATCGCCCTCCCGCTCGCGTGTCTCCACGAAACGCTCACAGGCACCGCGCAATGCCTGCTCCAGCAGATGCCAGATCTCCTCTTCGTCCTCCTGCTGCTCGCCAATCGTCAGCACCTCCGGAAAACGGGCCAGGTCGGAAACACGGATATCATTTTCCAGTCCGAACTCCTGCCCCATCTGTCCGAAATACTGCATATACTGCGCGGCAATTGACGCATTGTAGGACAAGGCAGAGTCCTTCTTTCCCATGTCTTCATAGGAAACAAAAACATCCACCTTTCCTCTGGAAATGTACTCCTTCAGGATCATGCGAATCGCCGATTCAAAGAAATTCAGCTTTTTCGGCATCTTGATCGCCACATCCAGATAACGATGGTTTACGGACTTCATCTCCACTGTGATCTTCCGCTCGCCCTCTGATATTTCACAGCGGCCAAAGCCTGTCATACTCTTTATCATTCTATATCTTCCCCAAATAAGGCACAAAACTTACCTCATGCCATAATAAAAAATATTATAATTTATTTTGAGAACAGCGTCAAGTATCCCGCAAGGATTTCCCGCCGCCGGCGGAAGCCGCCTGTGTTCCCTGCAATATCCGGTATCGATGGAAAACGCCAAAGGAGACAGCTGCCATAATACTGTCTGAGATAAGCTGTGACCAGACAAGCCCATAGATACCGAAAAGAGCGTTCATCACAAACAGCATTGGAATATTGATGACCACCCACCTCGTAACGCCCAGGAACAGCGCCCGCCTTCCATCGCCGAAGGCATTGAAGACATGAACCATGGAAAAGCAGAGAAACATCATCGGCGTGGCCAGAATACGCGCGCGGATAAAGTTTGTTCCAAGCTGTACCGTCTGCGCGTCCGCGATAAAGAACCTCATCAGCTGCATCGCAAACAGCTCATAGACGCAGATACTCGCAAGCCCGACGATGAGTCCGGTTTTCCGCGCACAATGGATAAAGGAATCCATCCGCTCATGATTCCCCGAAGAGAAATTGTACGCGACCAGGGGCACCATACCCTGACAGATACCGATCCCGACATTCAGCGGGAAGCGCTCCACCTTCAGAACAATGCCGACCGCCGCCAGCGGAATATCTCCATAGGTAACCATCAGCCGGTCAAGTATCACATAGTCAAGATCAAACAGCAGAACTGTAACCGAGGACGGGATACCGACTTCCAGAATGGAACGGATGCTTTCTCTTTCCGGCATGCCTTCCCGGGGATTCAGGGTGATGACATGCTGCTCCCTGCTGTGATGGAGAAAATGCAGAAAATAAGCACAGGCCACACAGTTGGAAATACAGGTCGCGATGCCGACGCCGAGCACCTGATAGCCGTCCGGCAGAATCACAAACATGAACAGCGGATCCAGCACAATGTTCAGGATGCCGCCCATTGCGATGCCGAAGCTGGCTTTTTTCGAATAACCCACACAGCGAATCAGATTGGAGAGAACATTCGAGAGAACCGTCGGAATACCGCCGATCACGAGCACACAGAAGGTATAATGTCTCGCATAGACGATCGTATTTTCTCCCGCTCCTACCAGCGAAAGCAGCGGGTTCATGAACAGCAGCATGCTGACGGAAAAAACTGCCGCCAGCGCGATCGCAAGATAAACGCTGAATGCGCTGACCTTCCGCGCCTCCTGCTCCTGCCCTTTCCCAAGCAGCCGGGAAATCAGCGTTCCTCCACCGACGCCCGAGATTCCCGCCAGGGAGATCGTGATATTGAAGACCGGAAGCATCATCGAGATGCCCGCCACCATGTAGGGATCGTTTGTTCTCCCCACATAGAAAGTGTCCGCCATATTGTAAATCAGCACAATCAGCTGGCTGATCACCATCGGCACCGCCATCAGCCGCAGTGCCTGCGGCACCGGCATGGACTCGAATATTCCCTTTTTCTCTTCTGCCTCGTTCATCTGTACATTCGCCTTCTTTATTTAGTGCTACTATTTTAGCAGATCGAAAAGGAATGTCAAGAAAATGAAGGCTCCGTTCAACTCCTTATAAGCTCTATTCCGTACAACTCCAGTGTTTTTACTTCATCTTCATCTGTTTCTCCGTCCGCCTCCGGCCGTAAGCCCGGCCAGAGCACAAGCGACAGAACTTCACTGTCCTCCGGTACAATAAAGCGCCAGTGGTATCCGCCATTTTCGTTACAATATCCGATATCAAACTGGCGAATCTGAGACACTGCTCCGGAAGCTTCGTCATACAATGCAACCGTGATGCAATCGCTTTCTCCTTGCAGAACATCCGCGCAGTCAAAAGTCAGCTCATAGACAGCTCCCGGCTCCAGCTCCTCAAAAAGCACACCATAGTCTGCCTCCATATCCGTCTGGTCAATCACTACAGACTCCTCAACCAGGACTTTCTGAATTTCCCCGGTTCTTTCTTCGGCAACTTCATCAAGACCATAAGAAAACTGTAAATCTTTAGAAAAACTTCCCGGGTACAACATCTGGATCACTATATCCGGCTGTGAATCCTCAATGTAGTCTACAAGTGTCCCTGCCATATAATAACGAAGGTCAATGACATCTATCTCCTGGAACTCCGTGGATAGAAAAGCCTGCATCGGCCGTGTAAAACTATCCTTAATGATAAGCAACTTCAGATCGGAAGCCGCCTCCGCATTCCGATGCTGGACAAGAGCATAGTCGCCTCCGATATAGACACCATATGCACCCTTATTAAAATAATCCGGATCATCCGACTCGTAGTACTCTTCCCGGATATTGGCTTCTTCAAACGTCCCCTTGTAAAACTGATTGCTGTAGGGAATCGAGCAGGATATTTCTGTTTCGAACTTCGGCGTGATCCACATCAGGTCATCCACACCGCCAAAATAAATACCAACCCGCTTGCCACGGCTTCCGAGAAACCAGTCCTCCTTGATATGAATCTCCCACTGATCCAGTGAGAGAATCTCCTCATTTATCTCCGTCTCCGGAAACTTTTCCTGTATATACTCCGTGATTTTCTGAAAACCCACAAAACCGCCCAGTGCGTTCCAGTGGTGATCCGTATTATAAAAGTAGGTCTCCGAAAGTTCCGCCGTGGCACTGGTGTAAGGACGCAGATCCAGCGTAGCCACCCCTACATCTTCAAGATAGGAAAGCAGTTCATCTGCGTTTTCATTCGTATAGTTTTTGATACCATCTGGCAATAACTCTTTTTCCTGATCCACCTTGTCCGGCGCCTGCACATACAGGAACTCGATTCCTTTTTCTTCCAGATAGCTGTCCAGCTCACTGATACTCTCTGCACGCGGCTCCATACCGAGCCGCTCGACCGTCGTGTCCATGATGGTAAGCATGCCGTCGTTCAGCCGCACCACATCATTGCAGGTAATCTGACCGGTGAGACGGGCATAGAGACCGTTCAGATTAATGTAAGTATTCTTGCCCGACAGGTCGGACAGAAGACCGGAAGATACATTGTCTACAAATTCTGCGAACGTAATTTTTCCTGCTCTCCAGTTTCTCCACTGCTCCGTCGTAATCGCATGATTCTCCCACGCGGCCATGAAAATAAAAGCGCTGAACACCACAGCCAATACCCGCAACGTCCATCCTGCATGTTTCCGAATCCGTTTCATTCCATTTCACCTCATTCTCTGACGATCAGAAATTAAAATAAATAAAGGGATTATGCGCATCAATCACCAGATACGAAAGACTGAATACAAATAATACCATCTGACATACTGCCGTCAAAGCATTACACAGTTCTCCTTTTCCTTTCGCTTCCCAGCTCTCCTGCAGCTTTTGAAACAGCGGCGTACAGCACAAAATCCCCACTGCAAGCGGCACGCGGTACTCTCTCACATAAAACAGAACGGACGCATCGCCAAGCGCATTTCCATTCAATCCAAGCATACAGTGCAGATAATACCAGGCAATGCGGATATCTTCGGAGCGAAACAGCACCCATAAAAGCAATATGATCAATAACGTAACGCCTTGATAACACCAGCCCAGAATGCGGTGCTCTTTTACCAGCTTTTCCATTCCGAAAATCTTTTCCGCGCAGATAAAGAAGGCATAAAGTGCTCCCCAGGCCAGAAAACTCCAGTTCGCCCCGTGCCAGATTCCTGTCAGAAGCCAGACCGTACACAGGTTAAAAATCAGTCTGCCCTTCGTCCGCACGCGGGAACCGCCAAGCGGAATATACACGTAATCACGGAACCAGGAGCTTAAGGAAATATGCCATCTGCGCCAGAATTCAGAGATTGTTTTTGAAATATAGGGATAATTAAAGTTTTCCGGGAAATGGAATCCCAGCATTTTCCCCAAGCCGATTGCCATATCCGAGTATCCCGAGAAATCAAAGAAAATCTGTAACATGTAGCAAAGCGCCCCCAACCAGGCCATCGCTACCGAACGACCTCCATTATCCCATGAAGCATCCGCCACAACAGCCAGCAGATTGGCCAGCAGCACCTTTTTGTTGAAACCACGTAAGAAACGTAAAACGCCTTCCGAAAACATGGTTCCCGTGATTTCCCGATGTTCAATTTCATTCGCCACCGTATTGTAACGCACGATCGGCCCCGCGATCAGCTGCGGAAACAACGAGATATACAATGCAACATAGCCCGGATTTTTCTGAACTTTTGTTCCCCGGTACACATCCACTACATAACTGATCGCCTGGAAAGTAAAAAAGGATATGCCGATGGGGAGCTCAATCTCCGTCTGCGTCACCCATCCTGCTGTAAAAGGCAGACTGTTCAGCAGAGTCGCTGTGACGAAATTCATGTATTTATAGCGAAATAACAGGAGAAGATTCATCACTATTGTAAAAATCAGAGTGAACTTACAGTAAGTTTCTTTTCCCTCTTCCCTGAGTTCACTCATTTTCCAGGCGGAGAAATAATTGAACAGAATCGAGCCTATCATGATCAGTAGGAACTCCGGCTCTCCCCAGCCATAAAAAAACAGACTGGCCAGCATCAGCCAGTAATTTCTCATTTTCCGGGGAAGAATAAAATTGATGCCCAGCACGACCGGCAGAAACAGAAACACAAACTCCAGACTTGTAAATAACATTTTCCCTGAACACTTTCTCTTTAGTCATTATTGGGATAATTATAGTCATGCAATTGTGCTAATGTCAACAAAAAGTTATCCATCTTTGGCATAGAAAGAGGCTGACATGAAGATTTATCGTTACGCAAATGGAACATGTAACGCCTCCGGCACTCAAATCAGAAAATTGCGGGAGAAAGCCGGCTGGTCACAGGAGCAGCTGGCAGCTCACGCCCAGCTCGCCGGCCTCAATCTGAACCAGAAGGCCATCAGCCGCATCGAAACCGGGGAACGCGTCGTTCCAGACTATGAACTTCTGTATTTCTCTGAGATTTTCCAGGTACCGGTGGAGACGCTTCTGAAGGATGATGGCTCTTCCGATCATTGAATCTCTTTGTGCAGCTCTCACAAATAATATGAACAATTTGTAAATTCCGGTGACACTTCCCGTTTCTTCGTGTATACCTTAGCTGATTGCTCCATCAGCAAACTCCTGCAAATACTTCCAGAGTATAAAACCATATTTTCAACATATAATAGAAAAAACGTACATTATGTTCATTATTGACATTGCGTACGTTAAATATTATAATATAGAAAAATGGAAGCAGGAGATGATTCATATGTTGATGGAGCAGGCCACAGAAGTAAGAAAACAGTGGAGCGCTGTCTGTGACAGTGTGATCCATGAAAAGCCGAAATTTATCAAGCGCACACGGGACAAAATGTGGTTTTCCAGTCTCGACACCATGGCAGATATTTTAGATGGCTATCATTTTACCGCTGAGAAATATGTAGAAGACGATGGCTCCATTACCCTGTCTCTGAACGAGATCGATCTGGTGGAAAATGGAAAAGAGGAGGCTGTTACCCGCCTGGCTCTTGGAAAATCCATTCTGGAATACGCAACGGATTACTACAGAGAATATGAACGCTACAGCCATTCTCCAAATCGCAAAGGCCATATTCCCTATGTGTTCAAGGCTCTGATCATGGATGATCCGCAGCAGATTGGAGACTGCATCATATGCCAAAATGGAAAGAACTAAAGAGATTCTGTGAGCACGACGGCTGGGAACTCTATAAAAATACAGATCACTACTTTTTCAGGAAAACAGATGAAGACGGAAGCATCCGTCTGACGAAAGTTTCGAAAGGTTCCGGAGAAATACATCCGCATATGTGGCGGGAAATTCTGAAAAAGCAGTTAAAGGTAACACAGGAGTATTTCAACAGTAAAATCTGATACCGGCATTCCTATCGCTGAATCTCTTTGTGCAGCTTTCACAAATAATATGAACAATTTGTAAACCCCGATGACACTTCCCGTTTCTTCGTGTATACTATAGCTGTCCTGTCCGGCCGGACTTATGACCGCGCACATCTCACAGTGTGCGCCCTCCTCTCATTTTCCCCACGAAATAGAGTTATATCATCAAAAATGGAGTATACTTATGACCAACTATAATTTACAGAGCTACGCAAGTCCTGTCGAGTGGTCCACGCCGCCGGGAACATCAGAAGAAGCTGTTCAGCTTCTAAAAAAATCGCCCGCATTATTCACCGAATACCATGCCATGGACAAACAATGGCGGCAGCGCTTTCTCGATTTCTTGACCGGGAAGAAAAGTCTTCCCCTCACCTACGATCCCTTTTTCAAACGAATCTTTCACCCCGACATTCACCAGGATCGCCTGGAAAGCCTCATCTCCAGTCTGCTGGACGTGGAAGTGAAAATTATCGGAATCCTGCCCAATGAGGACAGCATGCTGAGCAGCGAATCCTTCGTTGTCATGGATCTGCTGGTTCAGATCAGCGGAGGCGGCCTGTGCGCGGTCGAGATTCAGAAGCAACCCTACACTTTCTCCGAAGAACGCCTTTCCTGCTACTCCGCGGACCTGCTCATGCGGCAGTACACACGGGTGAGAGGCGAACGCGGAAAGGATTTTACCTACCGCGATATCAAAAAGGTCTATGTCATCGTGATTTACGAGAAAAGCTCGAAGGCTTTCTCGGACTGTCCGGAACACTATGTCCACTACGGAAAGACCACCTTTAACACCGGACTCAACATGGAACTCCTGCAGGAATACTGCCTCGTCTCCCTTGACGTATTCCGAAATTTCCCGTATCATAAACCTCAGAATAGACAGACGGCATGGCTCTCGCTCCTCGCCACAGAGACACTCGCAGACGCAGACACATGGATACAGATCTATCCATGGCTGGAGGAGATTTATCAGGAGATTGCCATGCTTCGTACCAGGCCGGGGGAGGTGCTCGGAATGTACTCGGAAATGATACGGACACTGGATCACAATACCCTGAAATTTATCGTGGAAGAGCTGCAACAGGAGGTCGAACAGGAGAAAGCTTCCAAAGAAGCTGCCGTGAAAGCTGCTCAGGCTGAAAAGGAAGCTGCCGTGAAGACTGCTCAGGCTGAAAAAGAAAAAGCTCTTACCGAACTTGCTGAACTCAAAAAACGCCTTGCAGAACTGGAAGGACAGTAACAGATGTCTAAATACAAGGAATTAGAGAGAAAATCAGATTTATTTACATAAGGAGCAGTCGCAACTATGGCTTTTGACGGCATCACCGTCGCCTGCATGGCGCATGAATTAAATACGAAATTGTCCGGCGGACGCATCTCAAAGATTGTGCAGCCGGAGACGGACGAGCTTCTGCTGACCGTCAAGGCAAAGGAGGGAAACTTAAGGCTGCTGCTCTCGGCCTCCGCGAGCCTTCCTCTCGTCTATCTGACAGAGACGAACAAGACGGCGCCGATGACGGCGCCGAATTTCTGCATGCTGCTGCGCAAGCACTTGAGCGGCGGGCGCATTCTCTCGGTTACGCAGCCCTCGATGGAGCGCGTGCTGCGCTTCGAGATCGAGCATCTCGACGAGCTGGGCGATCTCTGCCGCAAATATCTGATCATCGAGCTGATGGGCAAGCACAGCAACATCATCTTCTGCACGCAGGACGATCAGATCATTGACAGTATCAAGCGTGTGTCCGCCAATATGAGCTCCGTGCGGGAGGTTCTCCCGGGCAGACCTTATTTCATCCCGGACACGCAGGGCAAATCCTACCCGCTCACGATCACGGAGCAGGATTTTATCGCTCTGATCGGTGCAAAATCTGCGAAGCTCGCAAAAGCGCTCTATACCTCGCTCACAGGCTTAAGTCCTGTCGCGGCGGAGGAAATCTGTCACCTGGCTTCGCTTGACTCCGACCGGCCTGCGAATGTATTTGAATCGGAGGCACTGCTGCACCTGTACCGGACGCTCAGGCGCTATCTGGAACCGGTAAGCATATGGAAGGAAACAGACACAGCAGGCAAGGACGCAGATTTCCAGCCCTCGATCTACTACGACGGCAAAAATCCCGTCGAGTTTTCCTGTCTGCCGCTGACGCTCTACGCCGAGAGCCGCCGGGAGTCATACCCCAGCGCCTCGCTCATGCTGGAGCACTATTACGCGGAGAAAAACACGCTGAGCCGTATCCGTCAGCGCTCGACCGACCTGCGCCGCATCGTACAGACCGCGCTGGAGCGCAATGTCAAGAAATACGACCTGCAGGCGAAGCAGCTGAAGGACACGGAAAAGCGCGAAAAGTATCGAATTTACGGTGAACTCATCAACACTTATGGCTACAATGTTGAGCCCGGCAGCAAGAGCTTCCGCGCGCTCAATTACTACACGGGCGAGGAGATCGAGATCCCGCTCGACCCGCAGATTCCGGTGCAGGAGAACGCAAAGAAATATTTTGATCGCTACGGAAAATTAAAGAGGACCTATGAGGCCGTCACCGCCCTCCTCAAGGAAACCGGCGAGGAGATCGAGCATCTGCGCTCCATCCAGACCGCGCTCGACATTGCCCTCAAGGAGGAGGATCTGGCCGAGATTCGCGAGGAGCTGATGCAGTCCGGCTATATCCGCAAGCGGCCGCAAAACGCAAAGCGGCCGAAAATTACCTCAAAGCCCTTCCACTATATCTCCTCCGACGGCTACGATATGTATGTCGGGAAGAATAATCTGCAGAACGACGCGCTGACCTTCCAGTTTGCAAACGGCAACGACTGGTGGTTCCACGCAAAGGGCGCTCCCGGCTCCCACGTCATCGTGCGGACAAATGGAAACACGCTGCCCGACTCCACCTTCGAGGAGGCCGCGCGGCTGGCGGCGCACTACAGCGCGAACCGCGACGCCGAGAAGGTCGAGATCGACTATGTCGAGAAGAAGCAGGTGAAGAAGCCGAACGGCGCGAAGCCCGGCTTTGTCGTCTACTACACGAACTACTCGATGATGATCAGCCCGGATATCTCCGGGATTCGGGAACTTTAAAAAATCTGCAGAAAGGGCGTCCCTCCTGGGACGCCTCTTTATTTTCATTGTCTACTGCAGTGCTTCCGCTATCGCTTCTGCCGCAAGTTTCCCACTGGTCACAGCCCAGCCATTGTTCGCACCGGAGGGGGAATCATCGCCCATGACGCCCCCGACCGTCTCGCCGGACGCATACAGGCCTTCGATCGTCTCGCCGGAAGTATTCTGCACCTCAAGGTTTTCGTTGACAACCAGACCGCCCATCGTCGTAGCAAAACGCGGCTTCTGCTCTACCAGATAGTAGGGACCGTCGCCGATCTCCATCGTCAGATACTCGGCCGGACGGCCAAAGTCTTCATCCTCGCCGTTCTGCACGAAACTGTTGTAGCGCTCTACGGTCGCCGTCAGCGTATCCACATCCATACCGGCCAACTCCGCCAGCTCTTCCAGTGTGTCTGCATGATAGAAAATCGGCGTTGTGGAACCGTTATTTTCAAGATATCCTTCGATATCTTCCTCGCTGATACCCGCGGAACTCACCGCCGGCACAAACTCCTGGAAGGTCTCTTCATCCATCAGCAGATACAGCATCTGATCTGTCTGCTCGAGCTCCGCCTCCAGGATCGTGCGGTTGGATGCCTTCTCGTTGACCACGCGCTCGCCCTCCGGGCTGACCAGGATGCCGCTCATCGTGTAAGCTTTGTATCCTCCGTTGATCGTAGACTTCGCTATGCCTTCCGATACTTCGATGCCGTTCGGATAACGCTTTCCATATTCCATCAGGCGCGTATCCGCGTCAATTCCCTCCGCCGTCGCCATGATAATCCCGTCTCCTGTGGACGACACCGGCCCATAATACAGTGCGTTCTGCATTTCCTCTGTCAGCAGATCATCGTTATTTCCATAGCCTCCGGTTGCCAGGAGCACCGCGTCCGCATTGATGGTATAATCCACGGTATCGCTGGACGCTGCCACACCGACCACCGCACCGCTGTCGTCGGTCAGAAGCTCATTGGCCCGGGTGCTCAGAAGCACGGTTGCGCCGGAGGCCTCGACCAGCTCGCGCATCGTCTCGGCCGCACCGGAACCGCCGCCGGTATAAGCCAGCTCACGGTCGTAAGTATATTCCGCCAGCTGATGCAGTCCGCTCTCCGTGTCATAGGTCACACCCTGCTCCTGCAGCCAGTCGGACGTCTCGCCGACATTCTCCGCATAAAGCGTCACCAGCTCCGTCACGTTCAGGTTCGCTCCGTTCGCCATGAAATCCTCTACCATGCTCTCCACGGAGTCCTCCGTCACGCCCAGATCGATCTGCAGCTGCGATCCCATGACCACCTGGTTGCCGCCGCTGATCGAGATTGCGCCGCCCATGTAGGACATCTTCTCCACGAGAATCACATCCAGGCCAAGCTCCGTCGCGCGGATGCAGGCTGTCATACCGGAACCGCCTCCGCCTACGATGACCAGATCCGCCTCCAGTGTCTCCTCCGTCTTCTCGGTGGTCGCCTCGACCTTTACGGATTTCAGTTCTTCCGCATCCCCGCCGGCCTGCGTCACACAGTTCGCGACCGCTTCTATAATCGCTGTCGAAGTATAGGTCGCTCCGCTGACGCCGTCAATGCCAAGCGACTGCGTCTCCACGATCTTACCGGGGAGCTGATCGACCGCGTTCGACCCGATTCCTTCCGTCTCCTGGTGATCCGTCACTTCCACGCTCTCAATCGCGTCCTCGCTGAACGTCACCTCCACCGTCACTGCGCCGTTCAGCCCCTGCGCGGATGCCGTGTAGGTACCGGGAGCGTAGGTCGCGCCTTCGGCGACTTCCGCGATCTCCGTTACTTCCATAGCCTCAGTACTCGTCTCCGCAGAGGTACCCGCAGCCGTATCGCCGGATACAAACACCCTCTGCAGCGCTACGAGCAGCACGATGCTGACGACTCCCGCAACCACGCCTTTGATAAAGGTACTGCGGGAAATCTTTTCCTTTTTCAAAACTACTCCTCCTCACTCTCTATATAGATAAGCAGATCATGCGGCAGACAGGCGATCACGCCGCCGGTCTCCGACAACGCGCCGCTGTACACACAGATCTGGTCGGGGCAGTCCGCCTCGGTCACACTCACCTCACCGTCCTGTACCCGGATGACATTGTAGCCCACAATATCGTCCTCGATGCGCAGCTCCGTGTCCTTCGAGAGATCCAGTTTCTCATAGATCTCCCCCCGATACTGGATTACGGCATACACTGCCGGTTCCTGTGACGCCCTGTAGCGCTGGAACAAAAGCCCGGCGACAGCTATCAGGAGAACCAGCACAGCAAGCGCAATCAGATTTCGTTTCTGTTTTGACATGATCTGTTATCCTTCCTATCTCAGAAAAAAAACATGCTCCCCTCCCTTAAAAGGGAAGGGAGCATATCACAAAATTCTACTGGCTGTCCGCGTCGATCGCATTCGCCGCCGTGCGTCCGGAGACGAGGATCTCGACGATCGCGTTGCCGCCCAGGCGGTTGCCGCCGTGGATACCGCCGGTGACTTCGCCGGCTGCGTAAAGGCCCGTGATCGCGTTGCCGTCAGCGTCCAGCACATGGCGCTCGGTGTCGATCGATACGCCGCCCATCGTATGATGCGTCGAGGGAGCCATCACACGGATGCGGATGACCGCGCCCTCCAGATTGTAGCTGTCCTCGATATAATTGCCGTCCTCATCGGTCTCGACATCGCCGATCAGTGCGCTCGCCTGGCTCTTCTCAATGCCGTCGGAAGGCTGCTCGCCCGCCATGATCGAGCGGTCATAGGCCTCAATCGTCGCGTAGATGTCCGCTGGATCGGCCTCCATGCCAAACTCATCCAGGACTTCCTGAATCTCCTCCTCACTGGAGACGAGATAGACTCTGCCGTCTACTTCCTCATCCAACTCGTAGGGATAACCTGCGCCCGGAGAGACATTTCCATTGGAAAACTCAAGGAAGACGCCCTGCGTTCCATTGTACTCGATGCCGTTTGCAAACTCGCCCAGAGACAGAACATCGCGCTCCGCGGACTCATTCACGAAACGGGTACCGGTCGTCGGGTTGATATACACACAGCCGGTGCCGCCGCCGAAGGCCAGATCGCCGTCGTCAATCCAGGAGATCGGCATCATCTGCGTCCAGCCCTCGCCGACCGTAGCCGCTCCGGCTTCCTCCGCCATCGTGATGCCGTCGCCCTGCAGCGAGGAACGGTTCGTGGTCTCGGTGTCGGAATTGATGTAGCTGACATCCCAGTACTCGTTGGTCTCAATGACCTTATCAATATTTGCCGCATAGCCGCCGGTCGCCAGCACCACGCCCTCGTTCGCGTAGGCGTAGACGGTCGTGCCGTCGTACATGGTCGCCTGCACACCCACAACTGCTCCCTCTTCATCCATCAGCAGATTCTCCGCCGTGGTACGGGTCATGATCTTATTCTGATCCGCTGTCTCAGAGGTCTCAAGCAGCGTATTTCTCAGAGAGACGAAGTAGGTTCCCCAGTTTCCGGTCTCATCCGCCTCACCGTCGCCGTCCAGATCGCAGCCCATATAGCCGTTCTCTCTGTACCACAACGCGCCGATCAGCGTCGTCTGACTCGCGTCGTCAAACAGCGCGCCCTGATCCTCGAGCCATTCCTTCAGACCCTGGCCGCCGTTGATAAACTGGCTGACCAGCTCATAATCGCCATAGTTCCACTCCGTCATATCATCGTTCGGACGAAGTCCGCCGTAATAGGTCTGGAAAATGTGGAGATTGACCGTGGAGAACAGCGTGATCTGGCTCTCCGGCACGCCCGCATCGAGCTGCGGCTGTGCCCAGTCAAGATACTCCTGAATCTCCTCTTTCAGCTCCTGCAGAGTCTCCAGATATTCCTCATGGACACCGTGCTGGCTCAGCTCCTCGATATCGCCGGCCACGAACTCATGATCCTGATAATATTCCTCGTCAAAGGGCTCCTCCGACCACTCCAGAATCGTCTTCAGCGTGTCAATGCAGCCCTGCACGGACATGACCTTGTCATAAGTCTGACCGTCGTAATCCCACACACCGGTCGTCGCATCCGGATCCTCCGGATCCCACACCAGATACGGCATCACCGACTGATAATAGCCGCCGGATACCAGCGTATTGCCGCCGATCTCCGCGTTCTCCTCGATGACCAGGACGGTATCGCCATTCTGTGCCGCCTGCGCCGCAGCCGCCATACCGGCGCCGCCCGCTCCGACAATCACAACATCATAGGTTTCCTCGATATCCTCCTGCGCCTCATGCACGACCGTATTCTTCTGGAAAGTGCTTGCATTTGAGACGCCTGCCTGCTCCGCCGCGTCGTTCAGGGCCTCGCGGACCGCTCTGCTCGTGAAAGTCGCGCCGGACACCGAGTCAACGCCGGAGCCATTCGCCGCGATCGCGTCCTCAAACATAATGTCATACGCGACGTCGCCCACATGAGCAGTCTCGGAAGAGGTGTTCACCTGAATATCGGTAATCGCCGTGTCGCTGAATGTCACATCCAGCTTGACCTCTCCTTTGTACCCTTCTCCGGTTCCCGTATAAGTACCCGCCGTGAACGTCAGCTCGCCGTCGTCCGCCACCGAGGTATCCGTTCCGCTGACCGCCGCGTCGATCGCCGCCTGCGCTGCCTCGCGGATGCCGTCAGAAGTATAAGTAGCTCCGGATACGCCGTCGATCTCGGCGCTCTGCGCGTCGAGAATCTGCTGTGCCAGCTCATCCAGAGCCGCTCCGCCTATGGTCTCCGTCTCACTGTCGCCAACCGTCTCCACCTCTGTGATAGAGCTGTCGTCCGTCGTGATCGTGACCGATACCAGGCCGCCGAAGCCGGAAGCCTCTCCGGTATAAGTGCCGGGCGTGTATGTACCCGCCTCACCGGCCGAAGCGGTCGTCGTAGTTGCCGTCGCTGCACCGCCCGTTGACGCGCTGTCTGCAGTGTCGGTGGAGACCTCCGCCGCCTGCAGCGCTACGAGCACCACAATGCTGACAACCCCCGCTACAACGCCCTTGATAAAGGTGCTGCGGGGAATTCCATTCTTTGCCAAAACTTTTCCCTCCTTTTGTTTGTAAAGATTTATAATAAAAGCCCGGGACTGTGGACTTTTATTTCTCCAGAATCGTTACTTTTCCATCCATCTCGAACTCCTCGCCGATCCCCTCTGTTACATAGACCGCCCGATCTTCTGTAACGAAGATCGCGTCGAACTCATCGGCGTGCGCGCTCCAGTATTCTGTCTCTTCGTCGAGTCCCATCAGGTAAAGCGCCGTTGAGAGCGCGTCCGCGAGCATCCCGTTTTCCGAGACGATCGATACCGAAATCAGTCCGCTGTCCGCCGGACAGCCGCTGCGCGGGTCGAGGATGTGAATGTAGGTATTCCCGTCCTCCTCGAAATAACGCTCGTACCCTCCCGAGGTGATGACCGCCTTGTCCACGACCGGAAGCGCTCCTAAAATACTCCCTGTCTCACCGTCCGGGTCCTGAATGCCGATCCGCCAGTCCGAACCGTCCGGCTTCGTCCCCAGTGTCTGTACATTGCCGCCGAGGGAGACCATGCCGGAGGTCACACCGTACTCTTCATAGATCTCCATGATGCGCGCCGAGGTGTAGCCCTTCGCGATCCCGCCAAGGTCGAGCATCTGCCCTTCCCCGAGCACCACCTGATCGCCTTCAAGGCTGATCGCGGAAGCGTCCACATACGCGAGCGCCTCCTTAAGTT
>MSHD01000012.1:36936-143027 GCA_001941045.1 Lachnospiraceae bacterium Zagget2 | reverse complement strand
CGACAGTCTGATGGAGTACACAAAGGACCGTGTGTTCGCATTTGTAAACGCATATGCTCCGGTTGACGATCTGACCGTGGGCTGCGGCGGCGGCGCGATTGCCTTCGGCTTCCCGGTCATCTCGAATGATCTGGTCAGCCTGAAGGATATGAACGTGCCGAAGAGCCTCATTCTGCAGGGAGATACATCCAAGTTCAACGCGACGTCCCTTGAGGCGCGCGACATCAAGATCAAGATCGCGCAGGTCGATATCCCGGTCTCCTTCGCTTCCGCGTTCGAGGGCGAGATCATCCGCCGCGGCGATATGCAGGTCGAGTTCGACGGTTCCCGCAAGGACTGCTTCGAGCTGGTCTGCACGAAGGAAGCGGGCGACGTCGTCGATCACGGCTTCGAACTTATCGGACCGGACTTTGATGCGATGGAAGTTGGCAGCAAGCAGCAGATTGCCTATATCGTCAATGTGGCGGGCAAGAATATGCAGTCCGACTTCGAGCCGGTGTTTGAGCGTAAGTTCCACAGCTACATCAACTGCATTGAGGGCGTGATGCATACCGGTCAGCGTGATATGATCCGTGTCCGTATCAGCAAGAGCACCTTCGAGGCGGGCTTCCGCGCGAAGGATCTGGCGGAAGTGCTGTATGTCAATATCAAGAACGAGTTCGACGCGGTCGTCGACAAGTGCTCCGTGACGATCGTGACCGATCCGGCGGAGTGCACGAGGCTGCGCCACGAGCTGGCGACGCCTGCCTATGATGCACGTGATGAGAGACTGACATCTCTGACCGATGAGTCCGTGCAGGTCTACTACAGCTGCATCATGTGCCAGGCCTTCTCACCGAGCCATGTGTGCGTGGTTACTCCGGAGCGTCTCGGACTCTGCGGCGCCGTTTCGTGGCTTGACGCGAAGGCGACGAACCAGCTCGACCCGCAGGGACCCTGCCAGGTCATCACCAAGGAGCGAGTGATCGACGAGAACCTCGGCCGCTACGAGGACGTCGACGAGGCGGTCAACAAGTTCTCGCAGGGCGCGCTGGAGCATGTGACGCTCTACTCGATCATGGAAGACCCGATGACATCCTGCGGCTGCTTCGAGTGCATCTGCGGTATCGAGCCCTTCTCGAACGGCGTGATTATCGCGAACCGTGAGTATGCGGGCATGACGCCTCTGGGCATGACCTTTGCGGATCTCGCTTCCATGACCGGCGGCGGCGTGCAGACCCCGGGCTTCATGGGCCACGGCAAGCACTTCATCTCCTCCAAGAAGTTCATGAAGGCAGAGGGCGGCGTAGAGCGCATCGTCTGGATGCCGAAGGATCTGAAGGATCAGGTGAGCGAGCGCCTGAACGAGACAGCGAAGGAACTCTACGGCATCGACAACTTCTGCGATATGATCGGCGATGAGACGGTTTCCACCGATCCCGAGTCCCTGCTCGAGTTCCTGACTGAGAAAGGGCACCCGGCGCTTGGCATGGAGCCAATGATGTAACAATTATTGTTTTTATCACCCGACGAAGGGAAGCCCTGAAATTTTCAGGGTTTCCCTTTCGGAGCGTGCGAAAAGCTTTTACTTTTCTTTTATTTGTGTTATAATTTACGGAGATATTTTTTAAGGAGGATACATACCAATGCCATTCAATGGAAAATCAGGAAAATTCAATGCTTCCATCAACACAGTCGAGATCGGCTGCGGCGAGAAGGCGATCAAGATTGGCGGCGAGAACGTTTATCCGTTCTATACTTTTGACGCGCCGATCGAGAACGCGCCGAAGATCGGCGTTATGATCTCCGACCTCGGCCTGGAGAATGAGCCGGCGGGCGTAAAAGCCTACTATGAGGGCTGCAGCAGCTTTGCCGAGATCGCGCAGAAAGCCGCCGCGATGCCGGGCGCAGATTTTGTCTGCCTGAAGCTTGAGGGAGCGGATCCCAATGGCGAGAACAAGTCTACCGAGGAGTGCATGACCGTTCTGAAAGAGGTCGTTGACGCCATCGACGTACCGCTTGTTGTATACGGCTGCAAGAACGTGACGAAGGATGCCGAGCTTCTGACGAAGGCGGCGGAAGTCGCTCAGGGGAAGAATGTCCTGATCCTGGCGGCGAAGGAAGAGAACTACAAGGGTATCGGCGCAGCCGCAGGTCTTGCTTACAATCAGAAGGTCGGTGCGGAATCCGCCGTTGATATCAACCTTGCAAAACAGCTTAATGTATTGATTTCTCAGCTCGGCGTAGCACCGGCGAACGTTGTCATGAACGTCGGTACGGCGGCTGTCGGATACGGTTTCGAGTACGTGGTCTCCACGATGGATCGTGTCAAGGCGGCGGCTCTGTCCCAGGGCGACGCACAGCTTCAGATGCCGATCATTACGCCGGTTGCCGATGAGGCATGGAGCACAAAAGAGGCGATTGCCTCTGAGGAAGATATGCCGGAGTGGGGCGATCAGGAAGCCCGCGGCATTGGCATGGAGGTATCCACGGCCGCTTCTGTACTGGCGTCCGGTTCCAACGCAGTCATTCTGAAACATCCGACTTCCGTTGCGACCATATCTGCATTGATCAAAGAACTGGTGTAATCGAGGAGGAGGAATCATACCATGGCTTTAAAAGGATTAGATATTTTTAAACTGACACCCAAGACGAACTGCAAGGAGTGCGGCAGCCCGACCTGCATGGCCTTCTCGATGAAGGTGGCGCAGGGCGCGGTGGATCTTTCCAAGTGCCCGCATATGTCGGAGGAGGCTCTCGCGACGCTGTCCGAGGCGACGGCTCCGCCCATGAAGACGATCAAGGTTGGTACCGGCGACGCCGAGTACAGCCTGGGCGGCGAGACTGTTCTGGCCAGACATGAGAAGACTTTCGTCAGCAGACCGCGTTTCGCGGTGAACCTGACCGCGGATATGGATATCGACGCGGTAATGGCTGAAGTGAAGAAGGTTGATTACGACCGTATCGGCGAGCAGATGCACGCGGAGATGGTCTATGTAGAGTATACCGGAGACAGCGCAGCTTATGTTGAGGCTGTGAAGAAGGTCTGCGGTATCGGCAAGACGATTATCCTTGGCTGCAAGGACGTCGAGGCTGCGAAGGCTGCCCTCGAGGTCTGTAAGGCCGAGAAGCCGATCCTGGATGGTGCGGACGCTTCCAACTATGCGGACATGGTTGAGGCTGCGAAGGCTGCGGGCGTGGTGCTCGGCGTGACCGGAGCGGATATCAATGAGCTCTACGATACGACCGCAGCGATTGAGAAGCTCGGTTATAAGGAGCTTGTGCTCGACACGACCGGCGCGGACATCAAGACGACCTTTGCGACCACCGTACAGGTGCGTCGTGCCTGCCTGGCAAAGAATCCGGACAGAACCTGCGGTTATCCGTCGATTGTGAACCTTTCGAAGATCGCGCCGAACGATGAGCCGATGCAGATTGCGCTCGCGTCCATGTTCGTGCTGAAATACGGTTCGATCATCGTGATGGATACGATGAACTACGCCAGAGCGCTTCCGCTGTACGGCCTGCGCCAGAACGTCTACACCGATCCGCAGAAGCCGATGAAGGTGGAGCCGGGCATCTATCCGCTGAACGGCGGCGATGAGAATTCCGTAGTTCTGACGACCGTTGACTTTGCGCTTACCTATTTCGTAGTTTCCGGTGAGCTGGAGCGCTCCGGCGTGCCGTGCAACCTTGCGATCAGCGATGCGGGCGGACTGTCCGTGCTGACATCCTGGGCAGCGGGCAAATTCTCTTCGACTTCGATTTCGAAATTCATCATCGAGAATGTAGAGCCGAAGATCAAGTGCAGGAAGCTGATCATCCCCGGAAAGGTTGCCGTGCTGAAGGGCGACGTGGAAGCGAAGCTTCCGGGCTGGGAAGTGATCGTGGCTCCGAACGAGGCGGTGCAGCTCGTAAAATTCCTGAAGGACATGCAGGCTGCCGGCGAGATTTAAACAGTGCTATGGCTCCGCCGCTCCTGGCGGCGGGGTACAAATAAATAATCAAAAAGGAGAACATGACTATGGCAAAATTTGTAGTAATCGGTGAGAGACTGTCTACGACCGCACCGAGCGTCAACAAGGCTTTCACCTCGAGGGATCCGGAGCCGATCATTCAGCGCGCAAAGCAGCAGCTGGATGCGGGTGCGACCTATCTGGATGTCAATATCGGACCGGCTGAGAACGATGGACCGGATCTGATGAAGTGGGCGGTGCAGCTGCTCCAGAGCGAGTTTGACAATGTTCCGCTGGCACTCGATACGGCGAACAAGGCTGCGATCGAGGCGGGTATCTCCGTCTACAACCGTGCGAAAGGAAAGCCGATCGTAAACTCCGCTGACGCTGCCGGCAGAATCGAGTACATAGACCTTGCGGCTGCAAATGATGCCATTGTCATCGCTCTGTGCAATGGCGAAGGCATTGCGAAGGACAACGACGAGCGTATGATGTACTGCCAGACCATGCTTGAGAGAGGCATGGAGCACGGCATGGATCCGTCAGACCTCTGGTTTGATCCGCTGTTCCTTGTTATCAAGGGTATGCAGGACAAGCAGATGCAGATTCTGGAATGCATCAAGATGATTTCCGACATGGAGCTGAACTCCACCGGCGGCCTTTCGAATAACTCGAACGGTATGCCGAAGCATATTCGTCCGATTATGGATTCCGCGATGGTAGCCATGGCCATGATGTGCGGCCTGACCTCCGCGATCGTGAACCCGAACGACCTGCGTCTGATGGAGACGATCAAGTCCTGTGATATCATCAAGAATAACAATCTGTATGCAGACTCCTATCTGGAGATCTAATCAGAGAAGAATAAGGAGAGGCACAAAGGATTTTGTGCCTCTTTGTATATAAGCAGACACATAAACAGGAGGTAATTGTAAAATGGGTGCTTTGACAGATTTAATTTATGGGGGTTCCAATGCGGTAGCCGGTCTGACAGAGGGTGCTGTGAACGACGCGATCGCAAAACACGGAGAGGATGCGAAGGTATCTTTTGGCGATACGGCGTATTTTCTTCCGACCATCTATGCGGCCACGGGCGTGAAGGTCGCAAAGCTCGGCGATCTGCCGGCATGTGTGGGCGTGCTCAAGAGTCTGATCACCAATGAAGAAGATCTTGGCGCGGCTCTGAACGCGGGTCTTGCGACGGCGGTCGGCGCGGAGATTCTCGAGGCTCTGAAGTATGTGGAGAATGAAAATCCTTATGCGGAGGACAGCGGTATCGGCTTCGTTCCGGATCCGATCATCCGTTCACTCGGCGTGCCGCTTGTCACGGGCGATATCCCCGGTGTGGCGGTTATTCTTGGTAAAGCTGACAACGCGGCGGACGTGGCGAAGATCGTGAAGGATTACCAGAGCAAGGGTATCATGTCCTTCCTGGTGGGTGATGTCATTGAGCAATGTATGGAGAGCGGCGTAAAGATCGGCCTTGACTACCGTGTTGTCCCGCTCGGACATGACGTGACGGCTGTGATCCATGTTGTGACCGTTGCGATCCGTGCGGCGCTGATCTTCGGCAATGTGAAGCCGGGTGACCTGGCGGGCCTTCTTGCTTACACGAAGGAGCGTGTGCCGGCCTATGTGAATACCTTCGGAGCGCTGGATGCGGTGACGGTATCTGCGGGCGCGGGCGCGATTGCGCTTGGCTTCCCGGTGATTGCGGACATTGATCTCGGCGATCTGCAGATCGCGGGAGCACTGGAATCCGTGACCGACCATGACGCGACGGTGAAGAAGAGCCTTGAGCTTCGCAATATCAAGATTAAAGTAACAGAGATTCCGATTCCGGTGGCATTCGCCTCCACCTACGAGGGCGAGATTATCCGCCGCGGCGATATGCAGATCGAGTTTGACGGTTCCAGAAAGGACTGCTTCGAGCTGGTCGTCACGAAGGACGCCTCCGAGATCGAGGATCACGAATTCAAGCTCATCGGACCGGATTTCGACGCGATGGAAGAGGGCAGCAAGCAGAATATTGCTTACATCGTAAACGTTGCGGGTAAGAACATGCAGTCCGACTTTGAGCCGGTCTTCGAGCGTAAATTCCACAGCTATATCAACTGTGTGGAGGGTATTATGCACACCGGACAGCGCGACATGATCCGCGTGCGTATCAGCAAGGACACTTTTGCGGCGGGCTTCCGCGCAAAGGATCTGGCGGAGGTGCTGTACTGCAACGTCATGAACGAGTTCGACGCGGTGGTTGACAAGTGCTCCGTAACGATCGTGACCGATCCGGCGGAGTGCACGAAGCTGCGCCATGAGCTGGCGATTCCGGCTTACGACGCGCGTGACGAGAGACTGACCTCCCTGACGGACGAGTCCGTGCCGGTCTACTACAGCTGCATCATGTGCCAGGCTTTCTCGCCGAGCCATGTGTGCGTGGTTACCCCGGAGCGCCTCGGACTTTGCGGCGCTGTGTCGTGGCTTGACGCGAAGGCGACGAACCAGCTCGATCCGGAAGGACCCTGCCAGGTTATCACCAAGGAGCGCGTGATCGATGAGAACCTTGGACGTTACGAGGATGTCGACGAGGCGGTGAACAAGTTCTCGCAGGGTGCTCTTGAGCACGTGACGCTCTACTCGATTATGGAAGACCCGATGACCTCCTGCGGCTGCTTCGAGTGCATCTGCGGCATCGAGCCCTTCTCGAATGGTGTGATCATCGCGAACCGCGAGTACGCGGGCATGACGCCTCTTGGCATGACCTTCGCGGACCTGGCCGGTATGACCGGCGGCGGCGTGCAGACCCCGGGCTTCATGGGCCACGGCAAGCACTTCATCTCTTCCAAGAAGTTCATGAAGGCAGAGGGCGGCGTGGAGCGCATCGTCTGGATGCCGAAGGATCTGAAGGATCAGGTGAGCGAGCGTCTGAACGAGACTGCGAAGGAGCTCTACGGCATCGACAATTTCTGCGATATGATCGGCGACGAGACCATCGCGACCGAGCCTGAAGCGTTGCTCGAGTACCTGACTGAGAAAGGACATCCGGCACTGGGATTGGATCCTATGATGTAACTTATTCACACCTGGACATTCTTGCCCGCCGGTCGTAACGGCCGGCGGGCAAATCTTTTTTAACGGAGACAGAATATTATGCCCAATGTAACATTTCGATACGAAGACGGCGCTGCGACGACCGTCGCGGTGACAACCGGAGAGAACCTGTTGGAGGTGGCGCGCAAAGCGAATGTAGCCATTGATGCACCTTGTTCAGGCAACGGGTCCTGCGGGAAATGCAGAGTAAAATATATCAGTGGCGATTTGAAGACAGAACAGACAAGGCACATTTCCGACGAGGATTTCAGGGAGGGCGTCCGCCTGGCCTGCGCCAGTACCATCGAGGGAGATGTGGAGATTCTGGTACCGGACATCGCATCCGCCTACAAGAGCCGCATGAAAGTGGCCGATTTAAGCTCGAAGGAAGAGGTCGCCATCTTTGAGCAGGCGAAGCAGGACGTGGCGGAAGCCGGTATTCCCTTTGAAAATAATTTTCAGGTTGTGGAGCTGTCGATGGAGGAACCGACGCTCGACGACACCATGCCCGACAACGAGCGGCTGATTCGTGCCATTCAGGCTGTGACGGGCGCAGAAAAAGTGAAACTGACTTATCAGGTGCTGAAGAAGCTGGCGGACGCGCTGCGCGACAATGCTTTTCATGTGAACGCTGTGCTGAAAAAGGGCGCTCACGGCGTCCTGGCCTACGACGTGCTGCCGCCGGACGACGACCGGCTCTTCGGCCTTGCGGTAGATATTGGTACGACGACGGTGTCGGCGGTCATCCTGAATCTGAAGGACGGCAGTCTCGTGGCAAAGGCTTCCTCCGGTAACGGACAGATTCGCTTTGGCGCGGACGTGATCAACCGGATCATTGAGTCCCGGAAGCCGGGTGGCAGCGCAAAGCTGCAGCGGGCCATCGTTGAGGAGACGATCAATCCGATGATTCACAATATGTGTCACAGCGCCGGTATTCATGGAAGCCATATTTACCATATGTGCATCGCAGGCAACAGCACGATGAATCATCTGCTGATGGGCGTCAACGCGGATCCGCTGCGCATGGAACCCTACATTCCGACCTTCTTTGAGACGGACAATGTGGATGCCTATGACCTCGGCCTGCACGTGCATCCGGATGCACGGGTCATTATCTCGCCGAATATCGGCAGCTATGTGGGCGGAGATATCACGGCAGGTACGCTGGTCAGCATGATCTGGAACAAGCCGGAGTTTAACCTCTTCATTGACCTCGGTACAAATGGCGAGATTGTGTTCGGCAATTCGGACTTCATGATGAGCTGCGCCTGTTCCGCAGGACCGGCTTTTGAGGGCGGCGACATCAGCTGCGGCATGCGTGCGACGGATGGTGCGATCGAAGCCTGTACGATCGATGCACGCACGATGGAGCCGACGCTCACGATAGTCGGCGACGAGGGACAGAAACCGGTCGGCCTCTGCGGTTCCGGCATTATCGATGTGATTGCGGAGCTGTTCCGCTGTGGCATCATCAGCCCGAAGGGCAAGTTCATCCGTGAGGGTGAGAGAGTGCGGCATGACGCTTACGGCGTCGGCAGCTATGTGCTTGCGTTTAAAGAGGACGCCGCGGGGCACAAGGACGTCGAGATTAACGAGGTCGACATCGACAACTTTATCCGTGCGAAGGGTGCGATCTTCTCAGCGGTCTGCACGATGCTGCGCTCGCTCGACTTCGATGTGTCGATGATCGAGAATGTATATGTCGCGGGCGGCATCGGCAGCGGCATCAATATGCGCAATGCTGTGGTGATCGGCATGTTCCCGGATATCGAGCTTGACAAGTTCCATTATATTGGGAATTCTTCTCTGACCGGAGCCTACTGCATGACGCTCTCAGAGGCAGCGGAAGAGAAGGTGCATGAGCTTTCTCACAATATGACCTATATGGAGCTCAGTACAGAACCGGGCTACATGGATGAGTTTGTGGCGGCCTGCTTCCTTCCGCATACCGATACTTCGCTCTTCCCGAGCGTAAAACAGGAGGAAATCTGATTTTGGAGATCGAAAATCACAAAGAAGAAGTGCCGTTCGAGCATTATCTGGAAAAATATGGTTCGCTCGACCCGCATGAAGCTGCCGGAAGACTGAACATTGTGTATGATGATTCGGAGGGCAAATTTCATTTTCGATTTATGGGATATGCCTATGAGGCGGCCTGGCCGGAGTTTGAGATCACCTCGCAGGATGCGGACGCCGGAGATCTTCTGATGACAAGTCTCCCGGCGAAGACTTTCATTCTCCGCTATCTTCTGGAAGGGCAGTATGTCCGCTCCAGCGGGCGTTTCATGACTTTCCGGGAGGTGCCGGTCTACGGGGAACTGTACAACAAGCCTTTCGATGGACGCTGTATCAAGCGCCTGACCTATGGTTTCGGTTATAAGCTGCCGGTTTTCTCGGCGGCGATGGAACGGATTCCCGGCGCAGAGCGGATTAAGATGGGTGACGCTGCCTATGAATTTGAGCTGATCAACGGCTATCGGATGCGCTTCATTTTCTGGGAAGGAGACGATGAGTTCCCGCCCTCGGCGCAGATTCTCTACAGCGACAATTTTCAGTTCGGTTTTCATGCTGAGGATATGGTCGTGGCGGGTGATCTGTCCATTACAACGCTGAAGAAGCTCAGCGCGTAGCGCCCCGGAATCCTACAAAGTGTATGATGTGAAATATTTATCAAAGTCGTATACTGCGAAAGGAAGCAGGGGAAATACATTCCTTTGTTAAAAAGAAAACAATGCGCAGACGCGCGGCCTTCCGCGAATGCCCGTTCGCGGATGAGAAAGGAGAAAGAACGATGGGATTCAAGAGCGACATTGAGATTGCACAGGAATGCGAGATGAAGCCGATTACTGAGATCGCTGCGACGGCAGGTATCGACGACAAGTATCTGGAGCAGTACGGAAAGTACAAGGCGAAGATTGATTACAATCTGTTGAAGGATACGGATGCTGAGAACGGCAAGCTGATTCTCGTAACCGCGATCAACCCGACTCCGGCGGGCGAGGGCAAGACGACGACTTCTGTCGGACTTGCGGACGGCCTGAAGAAGATCGGCAAGAATGTCATGGTAGCGCTCCGTGAGCCGTCCCTTGGACCGGTCTTCGGCGTGAAGGGCGGAGCAGCCGGCGGCGGATATGCGCAGGTCGTCCCGATGGAGGACATCAACCTTCACTTTACCGGCGACTTCCACGCGATCGGCGCGGCGAACAACCTCCTTGCGGCCATGATCGACAACCATATTTTCCAGGGCAACGCGCTGAACATTGATCCGCGGAAGATCACCTGGAGAAGATGCGTGGATATGAACGACCGTCAGCTCCGCAATGTCGTGGATGGTCTTGGCGGCAGGACGAACGGCACGCCGAGAGAGGACGGCTATGATATCACTGTGGCGTCCGAGATCATGGCGGTGCTCTGCCTGGCGAGCGATATCAATGATCTGAAGGCGAGACTTTCCAGAATCATCATTGGTTATACATATGGAAAGCCCTCAGAGCAGAAGCCGGTCACCGCTGGCGATCTGAACGCGCAGGGCGCAATGGCAGCGCTTCTGAAGGATGCTCTGAAGCCGAACCTGGTACAGACGCTCGAGGGAACCCCGGCGATCGTGCATGGCGGACCTTTCGCGAACATTGCCCACGGCTGCAACTCCGTGACCGCGACCAAGATGTGCCTGAAGCTGGCGGACTACACCGTGACGGAGGCGGGCTTTGGCGCTGACCTTGGCGCTGAGAAGTTCCTCGACATCAAGTGCCGTATGGCAGGACTTAAGCCGAACGCAGTTGTCATCGTAGCGACGGTTCGCGCTCTGAAGTACAACGGCGGCGTGCCGAAGGCAGAGCTGAACAGTGAGAACCTGGAGGCGTTGGAGAAGGGGCTTCCGAACCTTCTGAAGCATGTGAGCAACATTACGAACGTCTACAAGCTTCCGTGCGTGGTCGCGATCAACGAATTTCCGACCGATACGCAGGCGGAGGTAGATCTTGTCGAGAAGAAGTGCAAGGAGCTCGGCGTCAATGTCGTCCTGTCTCAGGTATGGGCGAAAGGCGGCGAGGGCGGCGTTGCACTGGCCGAGGAGATCGTACGACTCTGCGAGCAGCCGAATGACAGCTTCACCTTCTCTTATGAGCTTGAGGGCAGCATCGAGGAGAAACTGGATCAGATCGTGAAGAAGGTCTACGGCGGCAAGGGCGTGGTTCTGACCGCGAATGCGAAGAAGCAGGCAAAGCAGCTGGAAGATCTCGGCTTTGGCAACTGCCCGATCTGCGTGGCGAAGACACAGTACAGTCTGACCGATGATGAGAAGAAGCTCGGCGCTCCGACCGATTTCGAAGTTACGGTGCGCAATCTGAAGGTTTCCGCAGGCGCAGGCTTCATTGTGGCGCTGACCGGCGAGATCATGACGATGCCGGGTCTGCCGAAGGTGCCGGCGGCTGAGAAGATCGACGTTGACGAGAACGGAAAGATCACCGGACTGTTCTAAGAAGAAACGGAATGCAATATAGGATGCGGGCAGGGGGCGATGGCGCTCCCTGCCATCATCCATGCATATGGAGGAAGATATGGGATTTACGACAAATACCTGTGAAGAATTCGTAGATGTGCTGGCGTCAAAGGCGCCGGTACCGGGCGGCGGCGGTGCGTCGGCGCTCGTCGGTGCGATCGGCATGGCGCTCGGCAACATGGTCGGCAGCCTGACCGTCGGAAAGAAGAAATATGCGGACGTGGAGGCCGATATTGTCGCACTGAAGGAGAAAGCGACCGCGCTGCAGGCGGATTTCCTGCGTCTGGTAGAGGCTGACGCGCAGGCTTTCGAGCCGCTTGCGAAGGCTTATGGCATGCCGCGCGAGACCGAGGAAGAGAAGGCCGAGAAGGCGCGCGTGATGGCGATCGTATTGAAGGACGCCTGCGCGGTGCCGATGGAGATTATGGAGAAGTGCTGCGAGGCGATCGACGTGATTGAAGAGTTCGCGGCGAAAGGATCGGCGCTGGCGATTTCCGATGCGGGCGTCGGTGTGACATTCTGCAAGGCGGCGCTTCTGGGGGCGTCCCTCAATGTCTATATCAATACGAAGTCGATGGCGGATAAGGAATACGCGGCATCGCTCAATGAAAAGGCAGACAAAATGATCGCGGACTACAGCAAAAAGGCGGACGAGATTTTCGCGGCTGTGAACGCGAGACTGAGATAGGAGGAGCGAGGATAAGATGGCGAAGCAATTACTGGGAAAAGAAGTGACAGCGGCTCTCAATGAGCGGATCAAGGCCGATGTGGCTGCGCTGAAGGAGAAGGGCGTGAATCCGACGCTCGGTATCATCCGCGTGGGCGAGAGACCGGACGACCTTTCCTATGAGAGAGGCGCGACGAAGCGCTGCGAGACTCTGGGCGTTGAGTATAAGAAGTATCTGCTTCCGGCTGATGTCAGCCAGGAGGAGCTGCTGAAGGTGATTGATGAGGTGAACAAGGACGACGGCATCCACGGTGTGCTGATGTTCCGTCCGCTGCCGAAGCACATCAACCAGGCAGTGGTGGAAAATGCGCTCTGCCCGGATAAGGATGTGGACTGCCAGACGGACGCTTCCCTCGGCGGCGTCTTCACGGGCAAGCAGGTAGGCTTCCCGCCCTGCACGCCGCAGGCCTGCATGGAGATTCTCGACCACTACGGCATCGACTGCACGGGCAAGAAGGCCGTTGTGATCGGCCGTTCACTGGTCGTCGGCAAACCGGCCGCGCAGATGCTGATCAAGAAGAACGCGACGGTCACGACCTGTCACACGAGGACGGTTGACATGCCGTCCGTGACGCGCGAGGCTGAGATCCTGATCGTGGCCGCGGGCCGCGCGGGCGTCGTGGGAGCGGAGTATGTCTCCCCGGGACAGATTGTTATTGATGTCGGCATCAATGTGAATGCAGAAGGCAAGCTCTGCGGTGACGTAGACTATGCAGCGGTGGAGCCGATCGTCGACGCGATCACACCGGTGCCGGGCGGCGTCGGCAGTGTGACGACCTCCGTGCTGGTCGGTCATGTCGTGGAAGCGGCAAAAAGAAAGTTTGCTTAATTTATGCGAATCAGTATGCAGATTCTGGCGGACCGTGTCCGCCAGAATTATCCGGACTGCCGCGCGGGAGAGCTGTCTGATGAGATGAATCTCAAACGGCCGCTTTTCTATCAGAGCGGTGCGAGTCTGCGGAAAAATAAAGTATATATTGCCCATGAGAGCGATATGACGCGCAAAATTCTGGAATCTCACGGAGATAATCTGCTTCTTGTGACAGAGGATGCCGGACAGGAGAAAACGGAACCATTGCCGGGCGTGATTTTTTTCTCGGAGGACTGCGATCCCGAAGCGCTGTTCAACACGGTGCAGCGTGCCTTTGACACCTACGACGCCTGGGATGAGCGTATGCAGAGCATGGCATTGTCCGAGAATACGATGAAGGCGCTGCTCGACGCTTCCTACCGGATTTTTCACAATCCGATCATGGTCACCACGAAAGAGGGCTTTGTGGTGGATCACAGCAGCCTGATGGATTCCGTGGCTGAGTTGCAGCATGCGCTGCAGCACTGCTGCATTCCGGAGGATGCAGGGGCGGGAGACACTTCATCCGTGCATCACTATCAGGAGCCGGAGAGTCACAGAAATCATCTGTTTGTGGAAATCTATGACAAGAACAGGAATGTTTACCGGCTTATTCTGCTGGAAACATCCCGCAGGCTGAAGGTTTCCGACGAGCATTTACTGCTGCATCTTTCCAAGTATATTGAACAGATGGTGGAGAGGTTCACGGTGGTGCAGCCGGATGTCAGCTATACGCTTGACCGCCTGCTGTCGAATGTCCTGACAGATGAAAATATTGAGAAGTCCTCTCTGCAGGCGCGTTTTCAGAGTTTTCACTGGGAGGAGCGACATTCCTATTTTTGCATGAATATTCATGTGTCGACGGTTGACCGGCAGAACCTGACGGTGATTCGCTTCCTCTGCAACCGGATTGAGGGACTGATTCCGGGAAGCTGTGCGTTTTTTATGAATGAGCGGGTTGTAGTCTGTGTAAATCTTACAGAAGGCGGTACCACGCTTGATGAGGCGCTGGAGGCTGTGACAGGCTTTCTGCAGGACAGCTACCTGAAGGCGGGCATCAGCTATGCATTTACCGGACTGGGAACGATGAGGCAGTATTATCTGCAGTCCAGCATTGCGCTGGAGGAGGGCATGAAGCGTTATCCTCTGCGCTGGGTAAACCGCTTCGAGGATATTGCCTTGGATTATCTGATGGGAAAATGCACGGAACTTCTGGATCCGGAAGTGGTATGCAGCCGCGCGGTGCTGACTTTGAGGGAATATGACGAGGAGCACAAGACCGATTACTATGAGACGCTCCGCACGTACATTTCCTGCCAGATGAACGCAGTGCAGGCGGCAAAGACGCTTTTTATCCACCGCAGTACCTTTCTGTACCGGATGGCACATATAAAAGAGCTGATTCAGATCGATCTCGACGATCCAGACCAGCTCCTGTATCTTCTGTTAACCTATCGGCTGCTGGAGCCTGAAGAGGCAAGAGCCAGCAGTTCCGACAGTGATTCCCATTCTTCATAGAGGCTGTCCAGCTCCTGCCGGATGGTCTCTTTTTCCCTGCTCAGCTCCGTCACCTTTGAGACATCGGTGAAAATCTCCTCCTGAGCGAGAAGTTCGTCAATCTCCCCGTCGCGTCCCTCCAGTTCTTCAATACGCTGTTCCGTCCGCTTCAGGTCATTCTGCACCTTTCGCAGGCGAGCCTGTTCCTCCTTTTGCTGCTTCCAGTCAAGCTTGGCGACGCTCTCATTTGGCTCAGGGGCAGCTTCGCGGGAAACTTCCACGGTACCGGTGAAATTCGTCATATTCTCCTTTTTTTCCAGGTAATAATCGTAATTACCGAGATACTCCGTCAGCTTCTGTTCATTCAGATCCAGCACCCTTATGGCGACCGCATTAATGAAATAGCGGTCGTGCGAGACGAAGAGTACCGTGCCGGTGTAATGGTTCAGCGCATCCTCGAGCACTTCTTTCGACACAATATCGAGATGGTTGGTCGGTTCATCGAGAATCAGGAAATTCGCCTCGGAGAGCATGAGCTTTGCAAGGGAGACGCGGCCCCGCTCGCCGCCGCTTAAGGAGCTGATACGCTTGAACACATCATCGCCCGTAAAGAGGAAGGCGGCCAGCACATTACGGATCTTCGTATTGTTCAGCGTCGGATAGGCGTCGGACATCTCCTCAAAGAGTGTCTTTTCCATATGAAGAACATGATGCTCCTGGTCGTAGTAGCCGATCTGTACGCGCGAGCCGAGATGCACTTCGCCGGCGTCTGCCGGAATCACGCCATTCAGAATCTTCAGAATCGTCGTCTTACCCGTCCCGTTCGCGCCGATCAGTGCGACGCGTTCGCCCCGTTTGATCTCAAAATTCAGGTCAGAGAACAGTGTCTGCGGCGGGAACGCCTTTGCAAGATTCAGCACGGTCAGCACGTCATTGCCGCTCGTGATGCGCGGCTCAAGCCGGATGCGCATGTCAGTCTTCGCCTCGGAAGGGCGGTCGAGCACTTCCATCTTGTCCAGCTTTTTTTCACGGCTCTCGGCGCGCCGGATGGACTTTTCCCGGTTGAAGGATTTCAGTTTCGTGATGACTTCCTCTTGATGCCGGATTTCGCGCTGCTGGTTCAGCCAGGCATGCATGCGTGCCTCACGGAGCTGCGCTTTCTTCTGCGCATACTGCGTGTAATTGCCCGTGAAGACTGTGACCTCGCCCTGGTCGATTTCGATGATCTTTGTGACGACACGGTTCAGAAAATAGCGGTCGTGGGAGACAATCAGTACCGCGCCGGGGTAGTTCATCAGAAAAGTTTCGAGCCAGGTGATCGAGCCCATATCGAGATGGTTGGTCGGCTCGTCCAGCAGGATGAGATCCGGTCGCATAAGCAACAGCTTGCCGAGCGCGACACGGGTCTTCTGACCGCCGGAGAGGGTAGACACATGCTTTCCAAAATCCTCCTCGTCAAAGCCCAGACCTTTCAGGACGCCGGTGATCTCGCTCTTCCAGGCATAGCCGTTTTTCTGCTCGAATTCCCGGTTCAGTTCCGCGTAGTGTTCCATCAGCATCTGCAACTCTTCATCCTGCGCGCGTTTCATGGAGATCTCCGTTTCCCGCATACGCTCTTCTAATTCCAGGACATCCTGCTTGACTGTCAGAAGCTCGTCGAAGATCGTGCTGTCACTCTCCATCTCCTGGTACTGCGCGAGATAGCCGATACTGCAGCCCCGCGTGAGGGCAGCCCCTCCACTGTCCGCAGGCATTTCGCCCATGATGATCCGAAGAAGCGTGGATTTACCGGCTCCGTTGATGCCGACGATGGCAGCTTTTTCCCGTTCTTCTATATGAAAAGAGGCGTTTTTCAGGACTTCATGGTCCCCGAACGCCTTGCTGATATTCTGACAGGCTAAAATCATGGCGGCTCCTCACTTCATTTTTAACAGTAATCATTATAACGGAAGATAAAAAAAAGGCAAGAGCTTTTGCTTTCTCTTGCTATTTGCTGATTAATTTAGTATAATTTGAGAAGAATGTTTCGGAGGAGGTAAATAATGAACGTTTACACAACAGACAGTATCCGCAATGTAGTGATTTTGGGGCACGGGGGCAGCGGAAAGACCAGCCTGGTGGAAGCGATGGCGCATGTATCCGGACTGACCAGCCGACTCGGGAAAGTCGCGGATGGCACGACCATCAGCGATTATGATAAAGAGGAGATTAAGCGTAAGTTTTCGATCAACACATCGATCGTTCCGATTCTCTGGGAAAATACAAAGATCAATATTCTGGACACGCCGGGGTATTTTGATTTTGTAGGAGAAGTGGAGGAGGCTGTCGCGGTTGCAGATGCCGCGATTATCGTCGTGTCCGGCAAGGCGGGGGTTGAGGTCGGCACGGAGAAGGCCTGGGAGTATTGTGAGAAATATAAGCTGCCGAGGATGTTCTTCGTCTCCGACATGGATGTGGACAACGCATCCTTCCGCGCAGTTGTCGAGCGCCTGACTGAGCTCTATGGCAAGAAGATCGCACCTTTCTATCAGCCGATCCGTGAGCATGAGAAGTTCGTCGGTTATGTGAATGTTATGAAGATGGAAGGCCGCAGGTTCACCGGCATCGGGAAGAGAGAGCCCTGTGATATTCCGGATTACTGCAGACCGAATCTTGAGATCTATCGCGAGGCAATGATGGATGCGGTCGCGGAGACCAGCGAGGAGTTCATGGAGCGCTATTTTGAGGGGGATGAATTCTCGGTTGCGGAGATTCGTTCCGCGATGAAGATGAATGTGACGGACGGCAGCATCGTGCCGGTGACGATGGGCTCCAGTATCGAGCTGCGCAATATACATAATGTGATGAACGACATTGTGGAGTTGCTTCCCTCGCCGGATAAGAAGAGCTGTGCGGGCGTCAATATGAAGACAAACGAGATTTTCCAGGCAGATTACAATTTCTCAAAGGCGAAATCCGCATATGTTTTCAAGACGATCGCAGATCCGTTTATCGGGAAATATTCTCTGGTCAAGGTCTGCTCCGGCGTGCTGAAGTCGGACGATGTCCTCTACAACAGCAGCACCGAGAGAGAGGAGAAGGTGAACAAGCTCTATGTGATGCGCGGCAACAAGCCGGAGGAGATCAGCGAGCTTCATGCAGGAGATATCGGCGCACTCGGCAAGGCGAGCTGCAGGACCGGCGACAGCCTGTCCACAAAGGCCATGCCGATCGTCTACGGCAAGACCGAGCTCTCGAAGCCTTACACCTATATGGCCTACCGTGCAAAGAAGAAGGGTGAGGAGGATAAGATTGCTCAGGCTCTGGCGAAGATTATGGACGAGGATCTGACAGTCAGGACGGTTAACGATGGGCAGAACCGCCAGACGCTCCTTTATGGTATGGGCGACCAGCATCTGTCGGTTATCGTCAGCACCCTGCAGGAGAAATACAAGGTAGAAGTAGAACTTGTGAAGCCAAAGGTAGCCTTTAAGGAGACCATTCGCAAGAAGTCCGATGTGGAATACAAGCACAAGAAGCAGTCCGGCGGCCATGGCCAGTACGGGCACGTCAAGATGACCTTCGAGCCCTCCGGGGATCTTGAGACCCCGTACGTGTTCGAACAGAAGGTTGTCGGCGGTGCGGTTCCGAAGAACTATTTCCCGGCGGTTGAAAAGGGCATTCAGGATTCTGTCCTGGCAGGCCCGCTGGCCGGTTATCCGGTCGTCGGCGTGCGCGCAACGCTCTACGACGGTTCCTATCATGCAGTTGATTCGTCCGAGATGGCCTTCAAGACTGCGTCCGTGCAGGCCTTCAAGAAGGGCTTTATGGAGGCTTCCCCGATTCTTCTTGAGCCGATTGAGACCGTGACGGTCCTCGTGCCGGATAAATACACCGGCGACGTGATGGGCGATCTGAACAAGAGAAGAGGGCGAGTACTTGGCATGAACCCGGCGGGCGGCGGCAAGACCGAGGTCGTGGCAGAAGTGCCGATGATGGAACTCTTTGGCTACTCGACCGATCTTCGTTCGATGACCGGCGGAAGTGGTGTATATTCTTATGATTTTGCACGCTATGAGCAGGCTCCTTCTGATGTACAGGAGAAGGAAGTGGCGGCGAGAGCCGCTGCCGAGGCATAGCTGATACTTATAATTGTCCGATCTTTTCATGAGAAAGGGGAAAGGCATTGCCTCATTCGGGCAATGCCTTTTCCCCGCTAAGAGGGAAAAATGAAGAAATATCTTGGAACATGTCTTGAGAGAGGCTGGCTGCTCATTCGCTGGCTGCTGATAGCAGGACTGACAGGAATTCTGCTGGGGATACTGGGCGGCCTGTTTGGATGCTGCATATCTCTGGTGACGGCATTTCGCGGGGCACATCCTTTCATGCTGTATCTGCTTCCGATCGCCGGACTGCTGATCGTGGCGCTCTATCGCCTGGATCCCTATAAATCCAGTACCAATGTCGTGCTGGAGGGCGTCAGCTCGGATTCCTACGTACCGCTGCGCATGGCGCCGCTGATCACGGCTGCAACGGTGCTGACGCATGCCTGCGGCGGCTCCGCCGGACGCGAGGGCGCGGCGCTGCAGCTCGGCGGCAGCATCGGCGGGACGCTTGGGAGAGTACTGAAGCTTGATGAATATGACCGTAAGCTGATGATCATGTGCGGCATGAGTGCGGGCTTTTCGGCACTGTTCGGCACGCCGTTGACGGCCACGGTTTTTTCAATGGAAGTTATCAGTGTCGGCATCATGCAATATGCGGCGATCGTTCCCTGTGCGCTTGCCTCGCTCATGGCCGCTGCGGTGGCAGGTCTGGTCGGTGCGGAGGGCGAGCACTTTACGATTGTGAATATCCCTGAATTTACGCTTCAGAGCGCGGGCTTTGTGATTCTCTTTGCGGTCGCCTGCGCCGCGGTCAGTATCCTTTTTTGCCTGATTTTACATAAGACGGAACATCTCTATCACAAGTATATTCCGAATGAGTGGCTGCGTGTGATCGCGGGCGCGCTGCCGATCATCCTGATGACAGCTCTGCTTGGCACGACAGATTATCTCGGCACAGGAATGGGAGTGATCGAACGCGCCGTCGAAGGGGAGACCGTGGCCGCTGCCTTTCTGATCAAGATGGTATTTACCGCCGTCACGCTTGGCTGCGGCTTCAAGGGAGGGGAGATCGTTCCAACACTCTTCGTCGGCGCGACCTTCGGCTGCCTTATCGGTCAGATCTTTGGTTTTTCGCCGTCCCTCGCTGCGGCCTGCGGTATGGCGGCGCTGTTCTGCGGCGTGACGAACTGCCCGCTCGCATCGCTGTTTCTCAGCTTCGAGCTTTTCGGGTTTGAGGCGATGCCGTACTTCCTGCTGGCCGTTGCCGTGAGCTATATGGAGTCCGGCTATTTTGGCCTGTATCACAGCCAGAAGATCCTGTATTCGAAGACAAAACTTCAGTTTATCAATCGCAGGACGAGGGAGTGAAGAGAATATGAGACAGCAGGGAAGCATTCGCCGCGAGGATATGTTGGAGCTCACCAGAAGAATGACTTTAAGCAGAAATTGCTTCAGCAGGATTGCAGGGGCATATTTTGATGAGGAAGGCTATGTGGACGGGAGTTTCAACCGCCATTTTAAACGACTGACAGAGGCGGAGCAGAAAGAAAATCTTGAGATCGCGAAGACGATTCCCTTTTCGGAGACGAATGTGCAGTTGAAAGAATATGTATTTGACGCGGCGGACCAGAGACCCGGCGGCGTCTGGCAGATGTTGATGGCGTTGAAGGGCTGCGAATTGAAGAACGACGCGCTCCTGGAGACGCTGTACGAGATCACGGGCGAGCGGTATCAGACGGGCAGTCCCTACGCTTTCTATCTGTTCTATGGCAGCTACGACATCCCGCGAAAGGGTACGGACAAGGAGAGCCAGTGGGAGTCGGAGGAGGTCTATTCCTTCCTGGTCGGCTCTTACTGCCGGGTCAGCGGGGACTACGAGCCGCAGAAGCCGCAGAGCGGCTTTCTCTTTCCGGCTTTCCGGGATCGCGGCGGTGACAGCGGCAGGATTGAGATCTTTGGAGATGGAGGCGCCTTACCGCTTCTGCTGAAATAGCTGCTGTGCCTTCTCGAGCGTTCGATCCATCTGCGCCTGCTCCTCTGCAGATTTGCCCTCCTTCATGATGCGGAAGATGAGATCAAACTCGTCTTTGGTAAAACTCAGGCCCCGGCGGCTTGCGCTGGCCGCCGCGCCCAGCAGGATGGGCAGCATTTCTTTCTGGGATGATTTGCCGTCGAGCTGACTCGCCAGACTCATGAGGAGCTGCAATTTTTCGGGTGCGATCTTCTGTACGCGTTCATCGTAAAACCATTCCGGTGTATTCACAGGTCACCTTCTTTCTGGCCGGGCATGTCAAAGGCAGAAAAGCTCTCGAACATTTCCCGGTACTGATCCATATTTTCAAAAATATCCATAAACTGTTCCATCTGCGAGAGCTCTTCGGGTGGCAGGATATCCTTCAGGCACTTCAGCAGGCTTTGAACATCGGGATTGCACTGCGTGGGTGGATGCTGCTCATAATAGCGGACTGTACCGATAAGTTCCGTCCACTTGAGGAAGACTGCCAGGATTTTCTGCGCGTCAGGGGGAAGAAAAGGCAGAAGGATTTTGAACAGTTTCAGCTCCGGTGGGAGAATCGCTTCGTCAAAGGAAGTCATGCTAAAATATATGATTTGTCACGGAGAATCATGCATGAATGCTGTCTGACAAAAGGGGTGGGACTGCCGGAAGTTCCGGCAGTCCGCAGGGGACATCATGCGTTAGCAGCAGGAGTTTCCGCAGCCGCCGAAGCCGTTTCCGCAGAACAGGAGCAGAAGGATGATCCAGATGCAGCTGTTGTCGCCGCAGCCACAGCCGTCTCCGCCGAAGATGCCGCCTCCGTTTCCGCAGCACTCGCTCAGAAGAATCAGGATGCAGATCCAGGTGCAGCAGGAGCTGCCGCCGAAGATGCCGCCGCTGCAGCCACAGCCGTTTCTCGAACTTAAATCAGCCATATGATAACCTCCAAAATCTATTTACACTTCATCATATGCAGGAAATTTATTTTGTGTTATACTTGGAAAGTCAGTGGGAAATCGAATCTACAGAGAACAGGAGTAAGGAAATGCCCGCAGCTTACGCACATTATCGATTTGGGAAAAAGGTTTACCGGGAGCTTCCCGAAAAGGAGCGGCAGATCATCCGGCAGGCGAAGGACGCCTTCCTGCTCGGACTGCACGGCCCGGATCTTCTGTTTTATTACGTACCTGTCTGCAAAAACAGGATCAATCAGCAGGGAACGCGGATGCATAAAGAACTTGCGGCGGATTTTTTTGAACGCGGCAGAGCAGAGTATCGGCAAAAACCGGATCCGGCGCTGCGCGCCTATCTGTACGGATATATCTGTCACTTCATTCTGGACAGCGAATGTCATCCTTTTGTCGGTTATTATATGGAGGAAAAAAAGGTCGGCCATATCGAGATCGAGACGGAACTGGACCGCTATCTGATGGAGCTGGACGGGCGCGATCCGCGCCGCTATGTGCCGATTCATCATCTGATCAGCCGCGCGCATACACGGGAGCAGATTTCCCGGATGTATGAGAGGGTATCGCCGCAGCAGATCGGCGTATGTATTCACGGTTTTCGCCGGACGCTGCGTTTTTTCACTTGTGAAAATCCGCGAAAGAGAAGTTTTCTGAAGGCTCTTTCCCGCCTGACGCGACAGGAGCAGGGGCTTGGCGGTCTCATCATGGACGGCGAGGTGAACCGCTTCTGCCAGGAGAGCGACCGGTTCCTTGAGGAGCGTCTGGAGAGAGGCGTCGCACCGGCCGCAGAGGAGATCCGGAATTACAGTCGAGCGCTTGATGAAAATGCGCTCTTGTCGGCGCGGCTTTATCGGAATTATGATGGTTTTTAGCTCGAGATGTGTTCCGGAAGGTGCTGCATGAACGCACGGGCCGCCGCGGAGATGTAGGCTCCCTCGCTGTGCACCAGGCAGATGCCGGAGAGAAGGCCGAGATCCTTGACAGGCAGGATTTGGCTGTCCGGATGATGAAAATGGCAGGATGCGGAGGCCGGGAGAATTGCGACGCCGAGTCCGGCATCCGCCCAGGCCGCCGAAGTTCTGGCGTCGTCATTTTTACAGAAAACGCGCGGCTGAAAACCTGCTGATTGAAATTGTTCCAGCAGGATGGATTCCCATCTGCGGTACAGGATGAGCGGCGTTTCCTTCAGATCAGCCAGTGTCAGCGAATCTTTTCCGGAAAAATATTTCTGATGTCCTGCCGCCAGCAACGGTTCATCCAGCAGCGGGATGGAGATCAGTCCTTTTTCGGGAAAAGGGCTGCGGACGATGGCGAGCTCAATGAGGCCGGAGGAAATCCCATCCAGCAGCTGGTAGGTGTTTCCTTCGGTCAGCTCAAAATTGACCTGTGGATGCTCCGTGCAAAAGCTGCAGACGGCGCCGGTCAGAAAACTACTGCCGATGGAGGAGACGACGCCGAGCCGCAGGACTCCGCCCGTCCCTTCCTGATAATCCTGCAGTTCCCGCACTGTGATGTCGGCAAGCTCCAGCATCTTCTGTGCGCGTCCATAGAGCATCTGTCCGGCCGCAGTCAGCCGGATCTGCCGGGAACCGCGTTCGAAGAGGACGCAGCCGGCTTCTTCCTCCAATGCCTTCATCTGAGCGCTCAAGGGCGGCTGGGTGAGATGCAGTCTGCGCGCTGCCGCGGAGATCGTTCCTTCCTCAACCACCGCTGTAAAATAAGAAAGTTGTTTTAAGTCCATGCGTTCCTCCTATAGTAAAAACGTATATATAATATATAAAATCAATAATTTTAATATAGGATACCGCGTGCTATAATGTCAAGCGGAATTGGAAAGGAGTGGAAGAATGTTAAAAAAACTGACAGATATGTTTCTGACTTTCGCGCGGATCGGCGGCCTGACCTTCGGCGGCGGTTATGCGATGCTGCCGATGCTGCAGCGTGAAGTCGTAGAGAACCGGCACTGGGCGACGGAAGAGGAGCTGACAGACTATTATGCGATCGGGCAGTGCACGCCAGGCATTATCGCGGTCAATACAGCGACCTTTATCGGCTATAAGGAGGCGGGAATTCTTGGCGGCATTATGGCGACACTCGGCGTCGTATTTCCTTCGCTGGTGATTATCTCGATCATCGCGGCCTTCCTGACGAACTTTGCGGATCTGGCGCTTGTGCAGTACGCTTTCTCGGGTATCCGCGTCTGCGTGTGCGTGCTGATCTTCAATGCGGTGCAGAAGCTCTGGAAGAAATCGGTGATTGACTCGCCGACGACAGTGATTTTCCTGGCTGTATTTCTTGTCTCTGCGATTCTTACGGTGGCGCAGAGCTTTTATCCGAATCTGACAAGCATCTCACCGATCGTCTATGTTGTGATCGCCGGGGTGGCAGGTGTGGTGCTGCACGGCGGAAGCGGCAAGAAGGAGGTGGCTTAAGATGTTGCTGCTGAGATTATACTATGAATTTTTTAAGGCGGGACTGTTCGCGATCGGCGGCGGACTCGCGACGCTGCCTTTTCTGCAGGAGATCAGTCAGAAGACAGGCTGGTTTACCACGCACGACCTGACGGATTTGATCGCGATCTCCGAGTCAACGCCCGGCGCGATCGGCGTCAATGCGGCGACCTACGCGGGCTTCCATGCGAGTGGGGTGATCGGCGGCATTGTGGCGACGCTTGGACTGGTTACGCCTTCGATCATTGTGATTATTCTGATCTCCAAAGTGCTTCAGAAGTTTAAGAGCAGCGCCATTGTGCAGAATGCTTTCTACGGACTGCGTCCGGCTTCCACAGGACTCATCGCCGCGGCAGGATTTTCTGTGGTGCTGGCGACGCTTCTCACGGTTACCGATCTGCCGACCGATCCGCTCGGCGCCTTTAACTGGTTTGGAATTGTGCTGGCTGTATTGATCTACCTGGCAATTAAGAAGTGGAACAGGCATCCGGTCGTCTATATCGGGGCTTCCGCGCTGGTCGGCATTGTGGCGGGGTATCTGGGAATTCTGGGATGATTGTAGTCATCGAGGGTAAACGGGTATATTGCTGGTGTGGACATCATGAAAACAGGAAAGCAGACTGCTGCATACAATATAGGGATGATGTGCGGAAGTGAGAAGCCATGACCTGCCGGGAAGCGATTCTCTCGAATGATTATATTGATCTGATATGGAAGACGGACACTGTATCGTCGATGGAGGACTCCCTGCTGTACGCACAGTGTGTGCAGCGGGTGAGTTCTCTTTTTACGGTTTTTTATGTGGAAAGGGAGCGGCTGTTCGGGGCGCGGCAGAGCCTGCCGGTCGGAGATTTTACGGGGATGGCCTGCTATGCGCCGATGGAAACGGAGAGCCTTGAGAAGAGCGGCATCTATGCCATTCAGCGACAGCCGGCGCTGGAGCTGTCGGGGGAGAAGGTGATTATCGGTTTCCTTGACTCCGGCATTGCGCTGGAGCAGGAGGTCTTTCGGACGGGCAGCGGGCGCAGCCGGGTGCTCGCGCTGTGGGATCAGACTGACCAGAGCGGGACAGCGCCGGAAGGTTTTTTGTATGGCAGCGTTTACACATCGACGGATATTGATCGTATGCTGACGGAGGGATGGGAGGAACTGCCGGGACGGGATGAGAGCGGACATGGCACGAAAGTGGCGTCGAGCGCGGCAGGTTCGCCGCTTTTCGATATGGATTTCACCGGAGCAGCACCGGAGGCGCAGATCGCCTTCGTGAAACTGAAAGAAGCGAAGCCTTTTATGCGGGAAATGCAGCGTATCCCACAGGACGTTGTCGCCTATGAGGAGGCGGATCTCATGCTGGCGATCCGCTGGCTCGATGAACTGGCCAGTCAGGAGGGAAAGCCGCTCGTTATCTGTATCGCGCTCGGCAGCAATGCAGGCGGACACACGGGGGGAGACGGCACTCGGGCAGTATCTCCAGACGCTGGCGCGGAAGGCCGGCCGGGTGATCGCCGCGGCGGCGGGAAATGAGGGGAATGCGGCTCACCATTTCTACGGCATGATCCCGGCGTCCACGGACTATATGGATCTGGAACTGCGGGTGGGTGCGAATGTAGAAGGATTTCAGCTGAATCTCTGGGGAGATGCGCCGGGACTTCTCAACGCAGAGGTCATCGCCCCGGGCGGCGAGCGCGTGCCGGAGTCCGCGCTGCGCAGGAACGAGAGGGCGCGCTATGATTTCATCTTTGAACGGACGATTCTGGATATTCAGTATGAGTGGTCAGAACCGATCTCCGGCGATGAACGGCTGCTGCTCGCTTTTCAGGAGCCGACGGAGGGGATCTGGACGATTCGGATATATTCCGCCGGGGATTTTGCCTGCAGCTTTCATGCCTGGCTGCCGGTTACGAATTTCCTCGGCAGAGAAACGTATTTCCTGCGGCCTGACCCGGACACGACGGTGACCTGTCCGGCGGATGCGGAGGGTGTGATTTCGTTTGCGGGTTATGATGCCCGTAATTCATCCGTCTGGCAGGAGGCGAGCCGCGGCTATACGAGAAACAGACGGCTTGCTCCCGATGTCGCCGCGCCTGCTGTGGAGGTGTCTGCAGTGAATACGAGAGGAATTCCCGGCATACTCAGCGGTACGAGTGCCGCGGCAGCGATCGGCGCGGGCGCCTGTGCGCTGCTGCTGGAGTGGGGAGTCGTCCGCGGAAACGCGCCCGCCATGGACAGCACCGCAGTGCAGCGCTATCTGGTGCGCGGAGCTGCGAGGCCGGAGCCCTTCACTTATCCGAACCGGAACTGGGGCTATGGACTGCTGGATCTTTACGGAGTGTTCCGGGCGCTGTGAGATTGTAAGACAAAAAGAATGACATCCGCTGCTCTTCGGTGTTATAATGGCATCAGCATCCGAAAAGAACGCCGGGGAGGAGCGACTGCCATGCAAAATTTATTTGATGTGATACCGGCCGGTTTTTTCAATTATCTTGCGAGCAACAGCAATCATCGAATCTATGCGGACTGTCTGCAGATCATCTACCAGGAGTATGACAGAGAAATTTCATACCGGATTCCCAGAAGCAGAGTGCGCGACACGCTGGCGATCTATCTGATGGAGAATCATGTCCGGATGGAGGACGAGAATTTTCCTGAAAGTAAAAACTATAACGATATGGCAGGTGCTGTGATTCGCAGGCTGTCCGATCCGAATGTCGGCTGGCTGGAGGAAGAGGCGGACGATGTGACTTATGAAAAGCATATCGTGATGACCGAGGCGGGCATCCGGCTGGCCGAATTTCTGACGGAACTGATCAAACCGGAAAAGGAGGAATTTTCCGGCTATATTTACAGCATCTATAATACACTTCAAAATGAAGAAATGTGGAAACAGGATCCGTATATCGACGTTCTGCTTCCGGTCAACCGGAACGCGAGAATGCTCTCCAAAGCGCTGAAAAGGCTGTCCACCTTTATCCGTAAGATCATAGAACGGATGGTGAACGAGGGAACGTTTGAAAGTCTGACGGAAAATATCATCGAATACTGCGAGGGAAGCTTCATCAAGGAATATACCAGGCTGACCAAGCAGCAGAATATTCACGTATATCGCGGCATCATCCGGAAACAGCTGGATCGTCTGCAGGAGGATGAGGACATCATGGAGCGGCTCGTGACCGGCTGTATGGCGGAGGAAGAGATTCCCCGGCGGGAGGCTGAGGAGCAGGTACTTATCCTGATTCAGTCTGCCAGAAGATTTCTCACGGATGACTATGACCGGATCATGAAGGATATCAAGCACAAGATCAATATTTACCTGCATGTGGCGGTGGGAAGAATGCGCTTCATCTACAACCGGGGCACGGATATCCGTGGGTCCGTGGAGCATACCATCAAATATATGATAGAAGAGATGCAGGATATCGGCATGAAGGACGAGATGCCGCAGGATATGAACGGATTGTTCCTTCTGGACCGGAATGAGTTCATCGACATGGCTTCGCTGCGGTATCCGAGGAAACAGCGGCAGATTGCAAAGGTCACGGCTGCGGAAATCGAAGAGATGACGCAGGAGCAGATCGAGGAGGCCAGGCGGGCGCAGAAAAAGGAGGCCTATAATCCGTATTCCAGAGAGAAGATGAAGCGCTATGTGGAGCAGCTGATGGGGGAGCGGGAGACGCTGGACAGCGAGGAGATTCCCCTTCGGAGCAAAAACGATATTCTGGCGAGCCTGTCGGCGGTCGCCTACAGCGGAGAGAACGGCTATATCGTCGAACCGGGAGAGGGCTATACGCAGACCGATCGGATGATTCTTCGAAACTTTACGATCAGAAAGGACAAAGGATAGATGCAGGAATACTGGGACAGCTACACTTCATCGGAAAAGGAACAATTTCAGAAAATCTGCAGACGGCTGCTCCGGCAGACTTTTATCGTCCGCGATAAGGACGAGGAGAGCAAACGCGCATATTTCTTTGTATCAAAAAGGCCGGAGCCCTTTTCTACCTATTTTTCTTATATCGGTTTTGACGTGGTGCTTGACCGGGACAACGGGGTGGTCATGCTGCGCAACTGCGTGGATGTGTCAGAGAACGGAAGAATCCAGACGAATCATCTGATCCTGAAAAAGGGCGAGAGCCTTGTGCTGTGCGCGCTCTGGACGCTGTATGTGGATCGCATTCGGTCCGGGAGTCTTGCGCGATCCATTCTGGTGTCCGTGGTTGATCTGAAATATGAGCTGGAGAAATATGGATTAAAGGATCCGATTGACAAAACGCAGATGACACAGATTCTGGCGCTGTTTACGCGGTTCAGCCTGATCGACGTGCAGGGAAAGGTAGGGGAGCCGGACTGTCTGATACGGCTCTATCCGTCGCTGCAGTTCGCGCTGGACGGAAACGAGTTCGCCCGCTTTGTGGAGACGGCAAATCAGAGAATGAAGGATAAAAAGGGTCAGGAGTACGAGGAGGATGAAGATGGAACGGCAGATGAAGACGAGGCAGAATAACAGGAAGACGGCGACAAAGCTGCTGCTGATCAACTGGTCCCGTTTTCAGCACATCTCTGTGCGTCTGGAGGGATCCACGCTGATCACGGGAGTCAACGGGAGCGGCAAATCGACGATCCTGGACGCCATGACCTATCTGCTGACCGGAAATACGCAGTTCAACAAGGCGGCGAAGGATAGGGACCGGACGGTCACGGCCTATGTGCGCGGGGATACAAAGAGCAATGGAGCCGACCGCTATCTGCGAAAAGACGCGGTGGTGAGCTATATCGTAATGGAGTTCTGGTCGCCGGTTGAGGAACAGTATCTGACGGTCGGCGTAGGCATTGAATCCGTCAGCGAATCCGATGTGTCCTCCTCCTGGTTTGTCTGTGGGAATACCAGACTGGAGGAGCAGGATTTTGGCAGGACGGAAGATAAAAAGTTCTATGTGACACCGCTCCGCCAGCTTACCGTGGGCGGGAAGCGGCTGAAATCCTCCGATTTCATGGGTAGAGACAAGGGAACGGAGCAGCTTCTGCGTGCTCTGGGGCTCCGCTGCGATGTGAAAAAGTACCGGGCGAAGCTTCTGAAAATGATGGCCTTTAATCCGGAGAATAACATTGACCAGTTTATCCAGGAATGTGTGCTCGAACCTGGAAAGGCGGATTCCCTCAAAGAGCTGCGCGAGCAGAAGGAGCATTTTGAAAAGCTGCGGGAATCGTACCGGGATCTGCAGGCCGGGAAGGAGAAGCTGGAGGAGATCGAGCAGAAGACGCAGGACTATGAAAAGCAGCTGCGGATGCTGGGAATCCGCGAGCTGATGCTGCTCTATCAGGAGCTGAGGGTGCAGGAGGAGGAAAAAGAGCAGGAAACGCTGCGGCAGGAGGAACTGCGGCAGCGCCTGCAGTCGTTGGGAAGACAGAAGGCGGAAATCGAAAAACAGCTGGAATACGCGCGCAGCCGTCTGCAGGCGGCGGAATCAAATGATCTGTTTCAGGAAATGCAGTCCGGCATTCAGGTGATGGAACGACGTCTGCTGGAAATCGGCGTACAGATCGAAAAATATGAGGAGGAGACGGCCCGGCTTAAGAGGTTGCAGCAGAGTCTGAGCGGAGAGCTGTCCTGGCTTCTGGAAGAATGCCTGGAATCGGATGCAGACAGGGATTGCCTTAAAAATCTCGCGGAAGCTGGATATGAGGAGGAGAAGAAGCGCGTCCTGTTCCAGCGCCTGTGCGGCTTCGCGAACGGGAAAAAGGAACTGCTGCAGGAAGAGCGGGTGCATTTACAGGATGAGGATAAGGCGATTTCCGAGGAGCAGGAGTCCCTTTCCGCGCAGCTTGCCAGGCTGGAATTCAACCGTCTGCTTGAGCCGGAGAAGATTACTGCAGCAAAAACGCTGATCGCGGGAGAACTGGAAAAGCAGGGCATTCATACGGAGGTGCGCACCTTTGCGGAGCTGGTGCAGGACATCCGGGATGAGGACTGGCGCATGGCGATCGAGACCTTCCTGGGAGCTAAGCGTCATCATATTATTGTTGACGGGAAGTACTGTCACCAGGCGCTGGAAATCCTGCATGAGAAGCAGATCCGGACGGCGACAATCGTGCTGACGGATAAGCTTCCGGAGACTCCGGTCATGCCGGGCAGCGCGGCGGAGCAGCTGGAGATCCCGAACATCTATGCGCGCCGCTATGCCAATTATCTCCTGAACGGGATTCATCTCTGCAGCGACTTAAGGGAGCTGCACGATCACCCGAAGGGTGGCCTGATGCGCGACGGGACGCTGGCGAAGAGCTATGCGGTATCCCTGATGAATCTGAAGGACACCCGGGTCTGTCTCGGCTCCAGGGCGGTCGAGCTGCAGAAAAAGGCGGTGCACGAAAGAAAGAGGGAACTGGACGGGCTGCTTCCGACAGTCAGGGAAAAACTGCATCAGATTCGCGAAAAAGCGGGGCAGCTCGATGAAGTGGTCTGGAGGGCGGACGCATATCCTTTCGCCGCGCCGGAACAGCTGGCGCAGCAGCTGCGGGAAAAACAGGATATCGAGCACAGAATCGAGCGCATAAAAGCGAATCCGGATTTTGCCACGGCATTGGAAGAGCAGCAAAACGCGAAAACATATTATAATGAGGTGATGAATCGTTCTGACACAAACAGCGCGGACAGAGGCATTTGTACGGAACAGATTTCCGGCATCGATGAACGGTTGAAGCAGCTCGCCGCAGAAATTTATCTTCTGCAGCAGCAGTATGAGGACGAGTGTGTCAAACACCTGGAATGGAAGCGCCCGATGCTGGAAGAATACGAGAAACTGCAGAAGCGTCAGGGCAGTCTTCGTGTGATCAAAAGGAATACGGTGGATCGTCTGCGGGACAGGACAGAAGAATGCAGGCGTGATATGGAAAATGAGCAGCTGAATTATTGTCGGATCGCGCAGATCGATCTGATGCAGCATGGTCCGGCCTATATTCCTTTTTACAGGGAGAAGTACCGTGGTATCGCGAATGTGAAGATCGAGCAGGTTCGGGCGCAGCTGGAGGAGCAGTCCAGACGGCTGGAGAGCGCGTTTATGAATGACTTCGTCGCGGAGATCAACGAGACGGTGATGGACGCGAAGCTGGAGATTGAGGGCATCAACCGGGAGCTGAAGCAGCTTCCCTTCGGCACCGATACCTATCGCTTTGTCATGAAGGAAAAGCCGGATCGCGCCGTCTTCTTCCGGATTTGCAGACGCCTGGGAGAGTATATGAATTCGCCGGAGGTCTACATGAATTCCATGCGGGACGATGAGGAAATGGAGCACGATATTCAGGAATTTATGAGCGTTATTCTCGAAGAGGAGGACGAGACAGAGTACACGGATTATCGGAAATATTTTTCTTACGATATGGAGATCAGCAGCAATCAGGGCAGCGCGGTGGTCACGGCGGATCTGTCAAAGAAACAGGGATCGGCCAGCAATGGAGAGAAGCAGACGCCATACTTTATCATTCTGGCGGCCAGCCTGATGCAGTACTACCCGCGGCAGAATTGCTGCGCGCGACTGGCCTTTATCGATGAGGCTTTCTCCGCGCTTTCGAGGGAGCGAATCGAGCAGATGGTGAATTATCTGGAGGCGAACGGCTTTCAGGTGATCTATGCTGCGCCGCCCGAGAAGATCGGCAGCATCGGACAGTTTATCGACTCCACGGCGAGTCTGGTCATCACGGGACGTTATTCGCAGGTGGTGGAGGGCCTGATCAGAGGGGATGAAATTTAACGCGGACAAGGTGCAGCAGGAGGTGCTATCCCTGCTGCTGGACAAATATGAAAACAGCAGAACCTACAAGGGCGAAAATCAGGTACATCAGAGCTTTGGCATCGCTCCGGAGAGTGTCCTGCGCGAATATCATTCTGATTTCGCGGATGTGGAAAAGATCCGCCGTTTCGAGGAGGAGTTGACAGGGTTGGAAGAGGCAGGGCTCATCCGGCTGGAACGAAAAGGGATGATTATCCGGAAAATTCTGCTGAATGAGGAGGCGCTTCCGGCCTGCTATGAGATACTGGGAAGAAAGGACAGGAACGCTATTATCCGGGGGCAGATTTCGTTCTATGAGGCTTATCTGGACAGGCATCCTGTCCTGGACGGATTTTGTGAGGAGCAGATCGCCCGCCTGCAGGCGGGGCGCAGGACGGAGTATCCACAGGAGGAGGCTGAACGGCTGCTCTCCTTATGCCTTGCGATTCTGGAGAACAGGCAGGAGCTTCTGGAGCGGGAGTTGTCAATCGTGCAGTTCGGCGACAGCAAGCTGTTTGAAAAGAAATACCGGACGCGCGTGTGCCGTATCCTTCAGAAATATGGCGATTACGCGGAGCTTCTGGACGGCGTGGACGATCAGCGGGAAAAGGAGCAGATTCTGCTGGGAGAGCATGGCGTCCACAGCAACCCGTCCTATGTCTATATCAAGGGCGCGGCGGTGCTGACCTTCCGCGATCTGCCGCCGATGGAGCTCTAAAAGGAAATGCCACTGGCTCTGTCATCCGAGAGCCTGGAGCGCCTTGAGAAAATTGAAATCCACACCCCACGCGTCATGACGATCGAGAATCTGACGTCCTTTAACCGGATGAAGGAGGAGGGCTGGTTTTACCTGTTCCTGAGCGGGTACCACAACACGGTGCGGCAGCGCCTCCTGCGGCGCATCGCGGAGCAGAACGAGGGTCTTCAGTGGTTTCATTTCGGCGATTTTGATCCGGACGGTTTCCTGATCATCGAACATCTGCGGAAAAAGACAGGGATCGATTTTGCGCCGATCCATATGGGAGTCGACGAGCTGAGGCAGTACCGCGAGTATGGCAGGCCGATGGAGGAGAATGACCAGAGGAAGGCGAAGACGCTGATCGAAAAGGGAAAGCATGTGGAGGAAATGCAGTTCATGCTGGAGCAGGACTGCAAGATCGAGCAGGAGATCGTGAGCTGGGCTGTTTCTGTTGACAGATTTATGGAAATTGAATAATATTTATTACGAAAAAAGGTGCAAATGCACCTGATTTCGTAATAGGAAGGGAGGACACCGTGGACATTAAACGGGACATGTATTTAAACAAATTGATTCGCAAGAAAAATAATGGGTTGATTAAGATTGTTACCGGTATTCGGAGATGTGGGAAATCGTATTTGTTGTTTAATCTGTTTCACAATCATCTGTTAGAGGATGGTGTGGATGAGGAGCACATCATAGAAATAGCTCTGGATGATCGCAGCAATAAAGAACTGCGCAATCCGGACAATATGCTTAAATTCGTAAAAGATCGAATTGTCGATAAGGAGATTTATTACATTATTCTGGATGAGGTTCAGCTTTTGGATGAATTTGAAGATGTCCTTAATAGTTTCCTTCACATTCGGAATGCGGATATTTACGTCACCGGCAGTAATTCCAGATTCCTTTCTTCTGACTTGATTACGGAATTCAGGGGAAGAGGAGACGAGATTCGGATTCATACACTTAGTTTTCGGGAATTTGTTTCGGCCTATGATGGTTCTCTGGATGAAGCGTGGGATGAGTATTTTAATTATGGTGGCTTGCCGTTGATACTTTCCATGGAAACAGCGGAGGATAAAGTTGAATATTTAACGTCGCTATTCCAGAAAGTTTACATTTCAGACATTGTTGAGAGAAACAGAGTCAGGAATAGGGATGAACTGGACGAATTGGTGGATTTTCTGGCATCGGCGACAGGCAGTCTGGTGAGTCCCAGCAAGCTGGCAAAGACTTTCAGGAGTGTAAAAGGTAAGGCGGTTAGCGATAAAACATTGAGAAATTATATTGATTATTTAATAGATGCTTTTCTGATCAGCAAAGCGAAGCGATTTGATATTAAAGGGAGACGTTATATAGGTTCGCCTGCCAAGTACTATTTTGAGGATATTGGACTTCGCAATGCACGCTTGAATTTCAGACAGGTGGAAATCACCCATATTATGGAAAATATCATCTATAATGAACTGCAGATTCGGGGATATAAAGTAGATGTCGGCCTGGTGGAGCACTTTAGCACAGGTGGAGATGGAAAAAGACAAAAGAAACAGCTGGAAGTTGATTTTGTGGCAACGAAGGGTTCTGAGAAGCATTATATTCAGTCTGCTTTTGCAATGAATAATGAGGAGAAGATTGCCCAGGAACAGAGGCCTTTCGCGAATATTTCCGATTCGTTCAGGAAAATCATCATCGTGGCGGATAACATAAAAGTAAGAAGAAATGAAGAAGGCATTGTCACCATGGGGCTTCGCAATTTCCTTCTTGATGAGAAGAGCCTGAATATCTGATGTTTCATATGATGGTCCATGAGGGTAGCCATCGAAGATCTGAAGGAAATATACTTGCAGAAACGCAGGTAAAAGGAAGAGCCGACTGCAGTGTATTGCGAAAAAAGGTGCAAATGCACCTGATTTCGTAATAGAGGTGAAATAAGGTACTTGTAATGGATGATAAGTTTAATTTTAGACATGAAAATACAGAAGACCCTTCCTGGGCCGCTCTGTTTGAGATGGCGGAGCATTTCGAGGAGCCGGAGGCGGTACCTGTCTATGACGCCGCGGATTTTCCGGAAAGCAATCCCGAAAATGAGCAGAAGTACGAGACACCGGAAGCGGCTCTGAAGGGCTTGTTTGGCTATGATTCGTTCCGGCCGGGGCAGAAGGCCGTGATTGACAGCATTCTGGCGGGGCGGGACACGTTGGCGGTGATGCCCACGGGAGCCGGGAAATCGCTGTGCTATCAGGTTCCTGCCGTACTGCTGCCGGGTGTGACGCTGGTCATTTCCCCGCTCATCTCCCTTATGCAGGATCAGGTACAGGCGCTGCAGGAGGCGGGGATCTCCGCGGCCTTTATCAACAGCTCTCTTTCGGAGAGCGCATTTTCCCAGACGATACGGAAAGCGAAGCAGGGCTTCTATAAGATTCTCTATGTGGCGCCGGAGCGGCTGCTCACAGAGCGGTTCCTGGAACTGACGAAAAGCGTTTCCATCTCGATGGTGACGGTGGACGAGGCGCACTGTATCTCGCAGTGGGGGCAGGATTTTCGTCCCAGTTACATGAAGATTGTGGAGTTTGTGCGGCTTCTGGGGAAGCGCCCGATTATCAGTGCCTTCACCGCGACGGCGACAGAAGCGGTGCGCGAGGATATCGTCTGTACGCTGGGCCTTTTGAATCCTTACACGCTGGTAAGCGGATTTGACAGGGAAAACCTGTTTTTCCAGGTGGAGAGGCCCGCGGACAAGGACCGCTACGTGCTGGATTACATTGCGGAGCATGCGGGCGAGAGCGGCATCATTTACTGCGCGACGAGAAAGAATGTTGACAATCTGTTTGCCTTGCTGAAGGGCAAGGGGATATCCGTTGCCCGTTACCACGCTGGGATGGAGGCTGCGGAGCGTAAGCAGATGCAGGAGGATTTTGTCTTTGACTATAAGAGCATCGTTGTGGCGACGAATGCCTTCGGCATGGGAATCGATAAATCCAATGTCCGCTTCGTCATTCACTACAATATGCCCCAGAGCATGGAAAATTATTATCAGGAGGCGGGAAGAGCCGGGCGGGACGGACTGGAGGCGAAATGTATCCTGCTGTTCTCACCGCAGGATATGGTGATCAACCGCTTTTTGCTGGATCATAAAGAAATGGCGGAGATGGACGCCGCCGACCGGGAGACTGTGAGAGAGCGGGATACGCAGCGGCTTCGGCTCATGGAGCGCTATTGTTACACGACAGAATGCCTGCGCAACTATATTTTAAAATATTTTGGGGAACATCCGGAAAAGCCCTGCGAGGACTGCGGCAACTGCCTGCGTGAGTTTGAGACGCTGGACATGACGGACGCGGCGAAAAAGATCCTGAACTGCGTGTACGAGGCGAAGGGCCGGTATGGGAAAACAATCATTATCGACACCGTTTCCGGTGCGAAGACGGCGCGACTGGAAGAAACCGGCACGGTGAATTACAGATCCTATGGCGCGCTGGCCTTGGTCAGCAGGAATTTATTGAGGCGTCTGGTGGAGCAGCTGCTACTGGAAGGCTATCTTACATTAGGAGTCTATCAGGTGCTGAAGCTGGGGGACACCTCCGCTCTCCAAAATCCGGAAACGAGGGTGTTCGTCAAAATCACTGACGAGGATAAGTATCCGGAGAGAAAGCCAAAAGCAAAGAAAGAAAAGAGGGCAAAAGGTTCGGAATCGCTCACGGCGGCCGGTTACAGGCTGTTTGCGGAGCTTAGGAAGCTGCGGCTGGAGATCGCGCGCGAGGAGGGCATACCGCCCTATATTGTTTTCAGCGATAAGACCCTGATCGACATGGCGGCGAAGGCGCCCGCTTCCCGGCCGGAAATGCTGGACGTCTCCGGTGTGGGGGAACAAAAGTACCGCAAGTATGGGAAAAGATTCCTTTCCCTGATAGAAAAATGTAAGGAAGAAGGAGTATAAGCGGAGCGAGGAGAAAATGATGGCAAGGGAAATTGAGATGGGAAAAGATTTGGTTATCACAGATGAGATGCGTGAGAAATTTCAGCTGAATGAGGATCCGGAATCGGAGGAACCGCTCCGTGGGCCTGTCCGATGGAGGCATTTGTTTCCTGCATCTGTTGTTGAACAGGCATCAAGTAAATCCATGCAGTCGAAAATCAGAGTTATGAACAATTGGAACGGGATCCGCGCCAAATATCGTTCAAATGATGCATGTTTTACAATTACCATTCGCGACTGGCCGCCCGAGATGAACACGGAATTGAAGCCGTCGCTTTTGAGCTGCGGTTGTCCGGAGGGAAAGAAAGGCGGGCCGTGCTGCCACAAGGCCGCAGTTTTATACTGTCTGGAGCAGCAAAATGGAGGTCTTATCGTTACGGAGGAGGACAGACGTGCCAGTGCGGAACGGATTCACAACAATATGAGAAAGAGGAAACGAGGGGAACAGGCGTGTCTGCGCGAGAAATACGGGCTCACGCCGTGCCCTGCGCTCGATTTCTTTCAGGATCGCAGGGAGGTCGGCGGGATTGCCATTTACGATATGCGAACCGCTCTTAAGGATTATGTGACGGATCCGTATTCGATGCATATGGCGAATGAAATTTTGGAAAATCATCCCCAATCCGTTTATTTTCGTGCAAATGAAGTGAAAGACCGCGACGGCACACGGACATTCTGGACAGAACTCATTGCGGTTGATTCATTGTTTAACTATAATTTTAAGGCGGGAAGTGCCCGCATTACGGGAAACAGGCTATATCTGGAAGCCAGAGAGGGATATCTTGACGGAGGGAACTGGTCAGGGTTTTATCGGGGCGAGTACCTTTATGAAGAACCCAGGGAAGAATCCGAAGAGGATCCGGATGGAAAGCTTCAGGCGGAGAAGCATCTTAATATAAACGGATTGATCCTGTGCAAAAAGCTGTGGGATGAGACGGATAAACTGGCAAAGGAGACCTCCGACCTTACAGATGAGAAGGCCAGATTATTTTTCAGCAGCCTGGAAGAAACCGCCCGGGTCAGAATCCAGAAGACAGAACCCATCGAAGTACAGAGGAAGAAGGCTGTAGAACTGTACCCCCGCATTATTATTGAAGATGGCGAAGCCAAACTCAGCTTCCGGATACAGAAGGCGCAGGGAAAGACTATCGTGATCCGCAATGTCAGGGAGCTGGTCGCAGCCTGTGTCGGCAGAAAAGAGCTTGTCCTGTCAAAAACGGAAAGTATTGATTTTGGAGAATATGAATTTACGGATCATTCAGCGGCGCTTTATGATTTCCTGCAGAGAAAAGTCGGAGACGTCTCTGATACGAATCTGCAGATCCAGGAGAAGAATCTGCGCTCCAGGCACAGCGTCAGGACGATCAATGTCACATCGAATCTGGCGTTAAAGGGCGCTGTCCTTGACAATTTCTACGATGTCTGGGAGGGGCGGGACGCAGAATATCAGGATAAGACAAACGGGGTGGCAAGTAAGGAGATTCCGGTGGCGCACAGGGATATCGCTCTTTCTCTGACCTGCGACCGTCTGACAGACGCGAAGGGCGTCTTTTCCGGCATTGTGGTACATGGTCTGATTCCCGTGCTGCTTTCTGGCAGCGGCTCTCACCGCTATATATTGAACGCGGATGGACTTTCACGAATCACGAAGAAGGAACAGGAGATCCTGAAGCCGTTTGACGCCGTTGCAGACCGATCTGGATACTTTCGCTTTCAGGTAGGTCTTCCAAACCTGCAGGAATTCTACTATCGTGTCGTGCCGGCTTTTTTAGAGAATCCATCTGTTGATTTTACAGATCATTGTGAGAAGGAGGCAGAAGGGTATCTGCCGCCCGAACCGCATTTTGATTTTTATCTCGACTGCGAGACGCAGGATTTTTCGGAGCTTACAGGATCCCGTGCGAAAAAAGGCCGGGAGAGTAGCCTGGAAGCGATGCATTTCCTGCAATGTACGGGAAAGGTCTCTTACAGGGAAAAGAACCGGAGGAAATCAGAAAACGCGGAAAAGGTCTATACACTTTGTGCTTCTGATCCGGAGGACGGGTATCGGGACATCGAGCAGGAAAAGCGGGTTGCCGACGTGGTCGAAGAGCTTATGCACACAAAGCCGGATGCTGATGGGGTCTTCTCTGATACTCTGAGCGATGAGCAGCTCTTTGATTTCCTGCAGTCCGGCATTGGAGTTCTGGAACAGTATGGTACGGTACATGGATCCGAGGCATTCCGGAAGTTTACGGTCGCGCCGGTTCCGAAGGTGAAGGTTGGCGTTTCCGTAGACAGTGGGATTCTTGACCTGTCGTTGACAACCACCGGAATTTCGGAGCAGGAGCTGCTGGAAGTGCTGCAGAGTTATCGGTTGAAAAAAAGATTTCATGTGCTTTCGTCAGGTGATTTCCTGAACCTGGCAGAGGATGATCAGCTTTCCCAGGTTCAGGATTTTATGCAGGAACTGGCTCTGAGGCCTGAGGATGTGATCAGGAAGAGTGCGAAGCTGCCACTTTACCGTGCGTTGTATATCGACAGGCTTCTTGAAGAACATGATGAGCTGTACTCGACAAGAGACAGGGTCTATCGCGGTATTATCCGTAATTTTAAGACAATTCGGGATTCCGAGAGCGAACCGCCGACGGAGCTTGCCGGAATTATGAGACCTTATCAGACCCTGGGCTTCAAATGGATCAGGACTCTGGAGGGGGCCGGATTTGGCGGGATTCTGGCGGATGAAATGGGACTGGGCAAAACATTGCAGACGATTTCTGTCCTTCAGTATGACTATGATGAGAACAAGCCGGGAACGGAGCGGCCATCCCTTGTAGTCTGCCCCGCTTCTCTTGTCTATAACTGGCAGGAGGAATTTGCAAAATTTGCGCCGGATATGCGGGTCATCCCGATTGCCGGTGGCGCAGCGATGAGACGAAAAGCCCTTGCGGCCTGGGATGAAACGCAGGTGTATATCATCTCCTATGACCTGCTGAAGCGTAATATCGCGGAACTATCAGGAAAAGGCTTCTTTTATGTGATTCTGGACGAAGCGCAGTACATCAAAAATTCGGGCGCTGCAGTTTCGAAGGCCGTGAAGGCACTGAACGCGGAACATCGCCTCGCGCTGACCGGAACGCCAATCGAAAACCGTCTTTCTGAGCTATGGAGTATTTTTGATTTTCTGATGCCTGGTTATCTGTATTCGCAGAAGGAATTTGAGCAGAGATTTGCGCTTCCCATTACGAAGAACAAAGAGAAGGCGGCAATGGAAAAACTCAAAGAAATGACGTCGCCCTTCCTCATGAGAAGGAGAAAGGAGGACGTTTTAAAGGATCTTCCTGCAAAGCTTGAGGAGGTGCGCTATGTCCCGATCTTCGGAGAGCAACAGAAACTCTATGACGCAGAGGTTCTGAAACTGAGAAATGGAATCCTGGACGGAACGATGGGAACAGAAAAAGTGAAGGTACTCGCCGAACTCACAAGAATCCGTGAGATCTGCTGTGATCCCTCCCTTCTCTTTGAAAACTATCATGAAGAGAGTGCAAAACGGGAAGCGGTCATGGGGCTGATCCGGCAGGCAATGGACGGCGGGCACAGGATGCTCCTTTTCTCACAGTTTACCTCGATGCTCGCGCTTCTCGAGGAAGATCTCAAAGAAGAAGGAATCCCGTACTATATTCTGACCGGCGCCACGTCCAAGGAAAAGCGCATCCGGCTGGTGCATCAGTTCAACGAGGGGGACGTGCCGGTGTTTTTGATCTCGCTCAAGGCGGGCGGTAACGGGCTGAACCTGACAGGAGCGGATATTGTCATTCACTACGATCCATGGTGGAATCTTGCCGCCCAGAACCAGGCGACGGATCGCACCCATCGTATCGGACAGACCAGGCAGGTCACGGTGTACCGTCTTATCATGAAAGGGACGATTGAAGAGCGGATTCTGAAGCTTCAGGAGGACAAAAAGGCTCTTGCAGATCAGATTCTTTCCGGGGAAAGTGTGTCACTCGCGAGTCTGTCGCAGGAGGAGTTGCTGGAGTTGCTAGGGTGAAAGGAAACGCTTGCCAGCCATTCTGCGGCTCAGGGCTTTCCTTTTTGATGGAACGCAGGCATCCACTTTCTGGTAACCGGCAGCCAGAACTGGACGCAGGGACCGACCAGAAAAGCGGCGACCAGAGTGCCCACGCCGACGACACCGCCCAGAATGAAGCCCAGAGCGAGGAAGCACAGGTCGCAGACAATCCGCACCCAGCGGAACTGGAAGCGCTCCGGCTTGTCCGTGAGAATCAGGGCGACCAGGTCGTTCGGCCCGGTACCGGCCTCGCTGTTGATGACGATGGACATGCCCAGCGCCAGAATCACGCAGCCCAGCACCACGCCGAGAAGCCGCAGAATCAGGGGGGACGCTCCGGAGAGAAATGGTGCCAGCAGCCAGGTGAAGAAATCGATGATCGGTCCGCCGCAGAAGGCGCAGATCACCGTACCCGGCTTTACATAGCCCTTCGTCGTAAAGAACATGACGATCATCAGCAGGGTACATACGATCACGTGGATGGTCCCCACACTGAGCCTGACGGTCAGGGCGATGCCCTGAACCATAACCGTAAAGCAGTCGGAGCCGAGCTCCGCGAGCAGGAAGAGCGTGACGCCCAGATGGGCGACTGTCAGTCCCAGAAAAAGTACGATCAACGCTTCACACCAGCCCAGCAGGCTGCGCCCGGATGTATCCGTAGAAAAATGAGCCATAACATATCTCCCTCTTATGTTAGATGTGGTTTCTTGGTTATAGTTATAGCATGAAGGGGACGTTTCTGTCCATTTCTTTCTCTGCGTCATCAGCACTGGAAATATCTCCTGATTGATGATATAATATCTAAAATGTTGATGAAAAACAATTTTAGAGTTCCAAAATGTTGATTAAGTGTGTTAATATGCATAAATTTTGTCAATCCGGGGTGTTTTATGCTGAAAAGAAAAGTGACAGATGATATTAAAAGATGGAAGAACTCGAAGGATAAAAAATGCCTTATCGTTCAGGGAGCCAGACAAACAGGAAAGACCTATATCATCGAACGATTTGCGGAAGAAAACTATGAGGAATTTGTTGAAATCAATTTCAAACAGATGCCCTCTGCAATGGACATTTTTGCCGGTGATCTCACGGTAGACAATATGGTTATGGCCATGCGCTTCCGGTTCCCCGAAAAGAAGATCATGCCCGGGAAAACGATGATTTTCCTGGATGAAATTCAAGAGTGTCAGGAGGCGATCACGGCACTTAAGTTCTGGGCGACAGACAATCGATTTGATGTGATTGCCTCCGGGTTGCTTCTGGGGATCGACTATAGACGCGCATCCTCTTATCCCGTTGGATATGTTGATTATCTGAAAATGTACGGGCTCGATTTTGAAGAGTTCCTCTGGGCTATGGGAATTTCGGAAGATATGATCGGGAATCTCCGCAGCTTCCTTTCATCGAAAACGATGATTCCTGAGGCAGTCAATTCTCAGATGATGAGCTATTACAGACAGTATATTGCGACAGGCGGTATGCCGGAAGCAGTACAAAAGTACGTAGATACAAAGGATTTCAGGGAGGTTGATCGCATACAGAGGAGTCTCCTGCAGGGATATCAGTATGACATCGCGCATTATGCAACGGCTGAAGAAAAAGTAAAAGCAGAGAAATGTTACCTTTCCCTTGCGAAGCAGCTGCTGGATAAAGAAAATCATAAATTTCAATACAAGGAAGTGGAGCATGGCGGCAGGGCACAAAAATATTTTTCAAGTATTGAATGGCTGCTCCGCGCAGATATCGTGCATGTGTGCAGACGTGTGACAGACATCCGGTTTGATCTGGATGATTATGCAAGGGACGATTTCTTCCGGGCCTATACGACAGATTTGTCACTGCTGATGGCGATGAAGGACTTCTCGTTAAAACAGCACATTGTAGAAAATACCCTGACGGGAAATTCCAAAGGGGGCATATTTGAATGTGCCATCGCAGATGCCCTCTATAAAAAAGGGTATCCATTATACTTCTATAAAAATGAGACGACGAAAAAAGAAATCGATGTAATCATCCAGAAAGACGGAAAGGTACTTCCGATCGAAGTCAAGAGTGGAAATACACGGGCAGGCTCACTCCGATCACTTATGAAGAGCCGTAAAGATATCTGTTATGGATATAAGCTGGTAGACGGAAACACAGGCGAGAGTACAGATCGTATCATTACGTTGCCGCTGTATATGATTGCATTTATCTGAGTCGGCAGACCACAGGAGGTGGAACATGAGAAGAAAAGACCGTGAAGTGACAGATTCTGAAAAAATTCTTGAGATAGTGGACGAGTGTGAGATTGTGCGCCTCGGGCTGGCGGACGGGGATGTTCCCTACATAGTCCCGGTCAATTTTGCCTGGCGGATGGAGGAAGGGCGGCTTGCGCTCTATATTCACGGTGCGAAGGCGGGACGAAAATATGAGTTGATGCGAAAGAACGGGCGCTGTTCCTTCGAGATGGACGTTCCGGTTGCGCTGGAGTGTATTCCGGAGCGCGGGGACGTGACCATGCGCTATAAATGTGTCATGGGAACCGCGGACATCAATTTCCTCGAAGGGGAGGAGAAGCAGTACGCGCTCGATCAGATTATTATGGCGCGTCACGAGGAGACAAAGAATTTTCCCTATCAGAAAAGCCTTGTGAAGGCGACGGCAGTGGCACGTCTGCGCGTGACAGAGCTCAGCGCGAAGGCCAATCTGCGCATCGGCGAGCCGGATTAAGAAAGGAATGAGTGGATATGCTGGAATTACAGGAAGGGCGTCCTGTCAGCGATGCAGGACGTCTTGAGAAAGAAATACGGGTATATGATCTGCTGGACGAGCTCGGGGTCCCATATATGCGCGTGGATCATGAGGTCGCGATGACGATGGAGGCCTGCGAGGAGATCGATCTGGCGCTGCGGGCAACGATCTGCAAGAATCTGTTTCTCTGCAACCGGCAGGAGACGGACTTCTATCTTCTGATGATACCGGGAGATAAGAAATTTAAAACGAAAGATCTCTCGAAGCAGCTCGGCGTTGCACGCCTCTCCTTCGCAAAGGAGCAGTATATGGAGGAATTCCTGGATATTACGCCGGGCTCAGTCAGCGTCATGGGTCTGATGAACGACAAAGAAAAGCGCGTGCGGCTTGTGATTGACGAGGCTGTGCTGCAGGGGGAGTACATCGGCTGCCATCCCTGCATCAACACGTCGAGTCTGCGGATCAGAACGCGCGATCTGATGGAGAAGATCATTCCGGCGATGGGGCATGAACCGGTGATCGTGAACCTGCCGGATGTTACTGAATGAAATTCAGAAACTTTTTTGACAAAACGCCTTGCACTTTTCAAAATAAGTTGCTATAATCAAACTGAAAGTTGGCAAAAATAATTGAAACCAACAAAAAGTTGATAAAATTCTGAAAAGGGGAGGTATTTTATGCAGACTGAAGATCTGATCCGTCTGGCCGAAAAAGTACAGCATTTTCGCTGTGAGTTTCAGACAATCGAAGTGAAAGCGGCGCATGCCGGTTGCCCCACCAGACTATACGACAGCCTGTCCAGCTTCTCCAATCAGGACGAGGGCGGCGTGATCCTGTTTGGATTGGATGAGAAAAAAGCCTTCGAGGCAGTCGGCGTTTACGGCGTGCAGGATCTGCAGCACAAGGTCGCAGAGCAGTGCAAGCAGATGGAGCCGGAAGTGCGCCCGCTTTTTACTGTGGCTGAGTTGCAGGGACGTTATATTGTGTCGGCGGAGATTCCGGGCGTCGAGGCGGATCAGCGTCCTGTATATTACCGGGGCGTAGGGCGGCAGAAAGGCTCCTACGTGCGCGTTGGCGAGTCGGATGAACCGATGAATGATTATGAGATTTACAGCTATGACGCATTCCGCCGCAGGGTAAGGGACGACATCCGCATCGTGGAGGGGGCGAAGATGAGCCAGCTTCGCGAAGAGGAGCTGCAGCGTTATATAAACGCGATAAAGGAGAACAGTGCGAATCTTTCCCATGGGGTAGCGGATGATGAGATTATGGAGCTGATGGGGCTTACGCGCGATGGAAAGCCTACCATGGCTGCGGTACTTGCCTTCGGAAAATATCCGCAGGCATATTTCCCCATGCTGGGGCTTACCGCCGTGGTAGTCCCGGGGACACAGACGGGCGACACCGGCGCGGACGGGGAGCGTTTCCTGGCAAATCAGAGAATCAATGGCACGATCAGCGAGATGCTGGACGGCGCAGTGGAGTTTGTGCGGCGCAACAGCAGGGTGAAGACCGTGATCAACGAGAACGGACAGCGGAAGGACAAGCCGGAATTCCCGATCCGGGCGGTGCGCGAGGTGATTCTCAACGCGCTTCTGCACCGGGACTACAGTGTGCATGCAGAGAGCTCGCCGGTCACGATCTGTATGTTCTCTGACCGGATGGAGGTCACGAGCAAGGGCGGTCTCTATGGCCGCATCTCGGTAAGCCAGCTTGGCAAGGTGCACGCGGAGATCCGCAATACAACGCTTGCAAGCATCCTGGAGGCGCTGCACGTCACGGAAAATCGCTATTCCGGGATACCGACCATCCGGCGGGAGATGGAGGCGGCGGGACTGCCCGCGCCGGAGTTTGTCGCGCGGAGCGGAGAGTTCAAGGTGATACTCTGGAATAATATGAAGCGGGAATACTATACACAGGTTCAGATGGCGAGCCGGGTAGCCGAGGGCGGGAGCCCGTGGAATGGCAGGAGCGACGGACGCAGCCGGGAGGAAGAACTGCTCGACTTCTGCAGTGTGCCGCGTTCCCGCGAGGAACTGACAGCATTTCTGGGCTTTTCCAGATACTATGTGATGGATCGGATTGTGAAGCCGCTGCTGGAAAGCGGCCGCCTCGTGATGACCATGCCGGATAAGCCCAAAAGCAAGAGACAAAGATACATCAGAAATTTGTAAAGCAGGAAAGCACTCGGACGGAAGTTGTAGTCTGAGTGCTTTTTGGTAAGTGTTAAAATTTTTACATAATTTCAAGGTGATACGGCTTGACAATACACATATAGTGAGTTAAAATAACACAAACAGTTAAAAACAGATCTGAATTTCATTTGTCTTCGGGCAATCGGGCGTTTCGCCGGATTTTCAGAGATTTACAAGAGAATAATGGAGGAACGCGGATTGAAGGAACAGACGAAGCCTTACAGAGGCGCGGCTTACGATGATGTATTTCGCACACTTCTGGTCGACTGCAGGCAGCTGATTATCCCCGTGGTCAATGAAGTTTTCCGGGAAAACTACAGTGGAGAAGAAGAGATAGTATTCTCCCAGAATGAGCACTTCCTGAGTCAGCAGGAAGGCAGACAGGAGAAGCGGATCACCGATACGAGCTTCACGATTGTGGGCGTGGAGCGCAGAAAATACTTGATGGAATGCCAGAGCAGGCCGGACAGCAGAATGCTGATCCGTATCTTCGAATACGTCACGCAGATCGCGCTGGACGAGGGGGAGCTTGATAAAGAAAGACTTAAGGTAACATTTCCCAGGTCAGCGGTGATTTTTCTGCGAAGCAACCGGAATACGCCGGACAGGATGGAGATCCAGATCAGCGCGCCCGGGCAGGAGACCCTGTACGAGGTGCGGGTCATACGGTTGTCAGATTACACGCTGGATATGATTTTCCAGAAAAACTTGCTGTTTCTGCTCCCGTTTTATATTTTCAAGCATGAGAAGTATTTTGCGGAATATGAAAAGGATGCAGTGAAGCTGGAGACACTGAGGGAGGAGTATCGGTATATCGCACAGCGTCTGGATGTGTTGGTGGAGCAGGGAAAGATCAACACTTTTATGTGTAAGACCCTTATACAAATGAGTATCAAGGTCGCAGAGAATGTCACAATAAAGTATGACAAAATTTTGAAAGGAGTAAGGGAAATCATGGGTGGAAGAATTCTGGAGTATGAGGCGAAGACGATTCTGAGGGAGGGCATGAGCCATGGAGTGAGTCAGGGAAAGAGTCAGACTCTGGTACATAGTATTGACAATCTTATGAAAAATCTGAGCTTGTCACTGGATGAGGCTTGTCGAGCGGTCGGTTCATCGAGAGAGGAGTATCAGAGAGCGAAAGAACTTCTTGCACGGGGATAGAAAACATATAGCGGAGGAGCCGGGTGTTATGCCCGTCTCCTCCCATTTCGTTTTATAGGATGTTTTGATGAAAATGGTTGCGGCATACATACTTTTCATGTAGAATATAAACAAAATCATACATTTCCATGTGGGGGAGAACAAAATGTTAAAGAGAATCATGGCAGCGGTGATGGCGGTCGTACTGATGTGCGGAAGTATAGATACTTCCCTGCTCGTTTATGCCACGAATGCAGGAGACAGCGTGTCAGAAGAGGAAGAAACTTCGGCGGAAGAGACGGAAGAAGAAGGAGAGCCGGGAACAGACGGAGAAGCAGAAACGGAGACCGAATCGGAAACAGGGACAGAAACTTCGGAAGTGGAAGAGCCGACGGAAGAAGGGCAGGAGAGCGCTACGCCGGAGGAGAACAATCAGTCAGAAGATGTAGAAGAGGCAGAGACCGAGGAAAGCGCCGAGGAGGCGGTTCCCTCTTTGGGTGCTTCATCCAATATTGCAAGTGGAAGTTATGGAAATGTTGCATGGGTAATTGATGGAAATGGAAAACTGACGGTAGAAGGGTCGGGAGAGTTCTCAGCGAGCACGAGTTATGATAGAGCACCGTGGTATTCATATTGCAGTCAGATTACGGAGGCAGAAATCAATCTGAGTGGAACAAAAAATCTGTCCTATATGTTTTATGACTGCGATAGCCTTAAAAGTGTTGATTTAAGCGGCTTTGACACAAGTAATGCGACCGATATGAGTCACATGTTTGAGGACTGCTTTTCACTTGCAAGCCTGAATCTGGAGAGCTTTGATACAGGCAAAGTGACAGATATGAGCTATATGTTTAGCGCCTGTATGGCGTTGGACGGTTTGGATGTAAGCGGGTTCGACACTGGCAGTGTCACGAACATGGAAAGTATGTTTGCTATATACGCTTCTGATGCTACCTTGAGTGAGGGAACACATAATAGCTTTACCTCGCTTGACGTAAGTGGTTTTGATACACATAATGTGACAAACATGACCCAAATGTTTTATGGATGTGGCGAGCTTACAAGTCTGGATGTAAGCGGCTTTGACACAAGCAATGTGACAAGTACGAGCTGGATGTTTGATGAGTGTGAAAATCTCAAGGAGTTAGATGTCAGCAATTTTGATACGCATAGTGTGGCATATATGCAACGTATGTTTTGTGGATGTAAGAATCTTACAAAGTTGGATATCAGCAATTTTGATACCGGGAATGTGACATCTATGTCCTATATGTTTTCGGAATGCAGTAATCTTATCAGTTTGGACGTAAGCGGTTTTAATACGGAAAAAGTGACAGACATGTCGAGAATGTTTGAATCCTGCAAATCTCTTGTTAGTCTGGATTTAAGTAACTTCAACACAAGCAAAGTGACCGATTTTTCTTATATGTTTTCGGATTGCGAAAGCATTACCAGCCTTGACCTGAGCAGTTTTAATACGTCAAAAGCGAGCAGCTGGACATTGGCAATGTTCCAGAATTGCTATTCTCTGGCAAGTCTGGATATTAGCAGTTTTGACACCAGCAATATGGGATATGTAAACAATATGTTTGCAAACTGCTATATGCTTAAAACACTGGATCTCAGTAACTGTGATTTCAGCAAATTATGGGGAGGTTCTTATAATACAGGTATGTTTAGTGGTGCAGGAATTACCAGGATTTACGCACCACTGAATGTGCCCGAGAGGGCAAGTATTCCTCTTCCTGCGGGGGCAAAGGATAAATGGTATACGGAGGACGGAACAGAGATCACTACGCTGCCGACTGGACTGGACGAAAGTATTCTGCTTTATAAAAACAGTCTGGATGGCACCCAATATCAGGACTATGTGATTACAGTTTATGATGCGGATATGGGGACACCGCTTTCGGATGTGCTGGTGGCACTGAATGGTAGCTGTTATACAACAAAAAGCGATGGAACTCTACGGATCAGTAGTACGCCCACGAGCTACCCGGCTTCCTTCTTTCAGAAAGACGGCTATGAGATTGTGACTGTCGATTTGGAGTTAGATGCGGCTAAAAGTACGGATATTTATCTGACGCGGGATGTAGACATAGGGGTTAATTTGCCTGCCGCGAGCGGAAGTGCAAGTCTGGAGGATAGTGTAGATGGACTCGAAGGAACGGATGGCAGCAGTCAATCCATAAAATGGCTGGATTTCACATATAAGTTTGAGTTGAGCCCATCCGTCAGTAATGGAGACAGGAACACAAAGCTGCCTGTGAAAGTAGAAGTAGATGGTGAGAAAGGTACATATAAAATTCTCTTTGGTATCGAAGAAAAGGATGAAGACGGTAGCGTTAATAAAATTACATACAAAAAGGTAAAGAGTCTCTGTGATGGTATTGGCAGTACGTCCGGCGCAAAAAACGTTCAGAACTTTATGGAATCTTATGTTGCAGGAAATACAGGAGTGGCGGGTGTTGAGATCAAAACCAAGATCATGGGGTATTGCGAAGTAAAATTTGATGAAGATGGGCAGCTTGTTTTGCTGGAGGGCGGCGCTATTGCCAGTTTTTCCGGAAGCGGAGAGATTACCTATCCGATTAAATCGTTGATGAATCTGGTCTATGTAAAGGCTGGGTTGAAACTTACCTCAGAAGGAAAATTGGAGATATATTTAGATGACTTTGACATAGACTGGGCAGTGGTAATGGATCTGAAGACAACACTGACGATTGCTGCTGGAGTTGGCGGTGACAATGCTCATCTGGAAGTGGGTGCTGAAGGTGAACTCGAGGGAAAGCTTACATTGCCCTGGGAGGATATAGAAAATTCGCTTGAAATTAACGCATCTGCCAAATTATATTTTGAAGCAAAAGCCTTCTTCTTAAAGTGGGATAAAGAAAAAACACTGGTAGAAGAACCAATTTGGCCGAAAGAAAATTCGGGAGGAGGATTTCGCTCTTCCTTACAGGCTGCGTCAATATCGGAAGATACAGAAGATGACTACTGGGAGATGATAGATCGTGATTATCTCACTTCCGCCTACTCCCGGAGAACTACTGTAGCCACAATTGAACAGGAAACCACCTATCCTGAAGGAACGCCAGAGATGGTAAAGCTTTCGGATGGAACGCTTCTGGCGGTGTGGATCAAAGATGATGGATCAAAGTCGGATGAAAACCGAACGACGCTGTATTACGCGGTAAATGACGGAAGCGGCTGGAGCACGCCGACAGCAGTCTGTGAGACGGGACGAGGTGATTTTTATCCGTCTCTGATCGTGAATGATGACACGGCATATCTGGTCTGGATTAATATTGATCATGAGTTGGACAGTGATTTTACGTCGACGGAACTTATGAAATCCACAGATATCTATTACGCGGAGTTTGTGGATGGCAGTTTTACGGAACCGGTATTGGTGACGGAGACCGGCAACGATATCATGGAACTGAACGCGAAGGTAATCGCGGACGGAACAAAGAGTACCGTTATCTGGGTGGAAAACAGCGAGAACGATCCCTATCTTTCGTCGGGTACAAATGCAATTTATGCGAAGACGTATGAGGATGGCGACTGGGGAGAGACGGTGTGCGTTGCGGACAATCTGAACGCGATTTCCAGTATTGATGCGGCTTATCTGGACGGTGTACTGAATATTGCCTATATCATGGACCTGGATGGGAGCACGGATACTGACGATGATGACGAAGTATTCCTTTACACAGACGGAGCGACGAGCCGCGTGACCTCCGATTCCAAATCGGACGAAAATGTGCATTTCTCGGACGACATGCTCTACTGGTCCTCGAATGGCGAGATCATGCAGATGCAGGTGGGTTCACTTAGAAGCACTGTCTCCACAGGGCTTGCCGGCGCGTCCGGTTTTGAAATTCTGGAAAATGGCGAAGAAAAGGCGATTATTATCCTTGTGGCGGATGGCTTTAAAAATGAGCTCTATCTGGCCAGGGCTGAGGGCGACGGCTTTGCAGATCCGATTCCTGCGACGGATTTCGGCCTGCATATCAACGATTATGCAGCGGTGCTGCAGGATGATGGCAGTGTGACAGCCATGATTTTTGAGACGGAAGTATATGAGGAATGGGAGGACAGCCCATACGGGAGCACGGCACTTCGCGTTTATGATGTTCTGGAGGCTGCAAATCTGACTCTGGAAGATTTCTATATCGACGAGGAAGATGTGGAGCCGAATGCAACGGTCACCGCGGAAATGACCCTGTATAATGAAAGCAGCACAGATCTGAGCACTGTTACGGTCAGCTTGTCAGATGGCAGCGATATTCTGCTGAATGAGGAGAACGTCTTCTGCATAATCGGCGCGGGCGAGGAAGGAACTGTGTCGGTGGACGTGATGCTGGGCGATGACGTGTCGATGAAGACGCTCACGGCGACGGTGACGCCGGTGGATTATGAGGACTCCGATACTTCTGATAATACGCTGGAGCAGGAGATTGGATACGGGGACCTTGCGCTGGAAATCGAGAATGCGACAGTCACCGTATCAGAGGATGGATCTGCGGTCATTGAAGGTGTATTGTCTAACAGTGGCTATGCAGAGCAGACAGGCGTCACGATTCAGCTGCTGGAAGGCGGAGAGTCGGGAGAAGTCATATATACCGGTACATATGATGCTGTAGCAGTAGGTGCGGAATATAATTTCAGCATACCGATTGCATCAGATAATTTGAACTTTGATAATGCTTATGACGGCGTATATTTCCAGCTGGTGTGCAGTTCCGAATCTGAGGAACGGCGATATGATAACAACAGCGAAATTATTGTGGTATATCCGATTCCAGTGACCGGTATTGCCGATGTTCCGGAGGCGATGACGCTCACAGTAAAGGGACAGGGACAGTTGACAGCGACTGTGGTTCCGAGTACGGCGGCGAACAACGCGATCTATTATACGACAGATAACAGTGAAGTCGCCATTGTGGACGAAAACGGTCTGATTACGGCAGTGGAGGAAGGCACAGCGACCATCACCGCAATTACGGCGGACGGCGGTTATGCGGAGTCCTGCGTGGTAACGGTGACTGCGGCTGAGACGGAAGATACCGTCTATGGCCTGGACACGATTGCGCTTTTACTGCAAAAGGGAGAGAGTGGTTCGCTTGGAATTATAGATCAGAACGGCGATGCGTCGACGGAAGAGGTCAGTGCGGTGTGGACATCGAGCGATGAGACGGTGGCGACAGTGTCAGAGGATGGCGCAGTGACCGCGATTGCCGCCGGTACGGCGACCATTTATGTCTGCATCAACGGAACATTTTATGACGCCTGTATTGTAAATGTTACTGATACGGAACTGCAGGCAATTATCATGAGCAGCGATACGCTTACCCTTACAGAGGGCGAAAGCGATACTCTGAGCGTCACCTGCATTCCTGCAAGTCTGGCGGCAGATCTGACTCTGACCTGGTCGAGCAGTGATGAAGCGGTGGCGACAGTGTCAGAGGACGGTACGGTGGCCGCTATTGCTGCCGGTACAGCGACTATCACGGCGCTGACAGATAATGGAAAAGCAGCAGAGTGCAAGGTGAAGGTAGAGGCGATTCCGCGCTACACTGTGACATTTGATTCTGATCTTGGGGATGAGGAACAGGAGATCTCTGACATCCCGGAGGGAACGACAATAGAGCTGCCGGATGAGCCGGAACGCACCGGATACTATTTTTCCGGATGGTTTACGGAGAAAAATGGTCAGGGGACGAGATTCACGTCTACGACGCCGGTGACGGGAAGCCTGACCGTTTATGCAAACTGGACACTGGGACAGTATTATGAAGGTTTTGAGATTGAGGATATACCCGCCCAAACCTACACCGGCAGCGCAATCAAGCCAGAGCCGGTGGTCTACGACGGCGGCACGCTCCTCGTGAAAAATCAGGACTACACGTTAAGCTATAAAAATAACACAAAGGCCGGAACCGGCCAGGTTATCGTCAAAGGAAAAGGAAACTATACCAGGACGATGACTGTGGAGTTTGAGATCGTTAAGAAAGATATCAGCGACGCTTCCGCCGTCACCGCGACTTCTGCGGACAAGGCGACGACCGCTGCCGTGACCGATACGGATGGAAATCTCCTCACGAAATGGTATTCCTACCCGACAGTCAAATACGGGAAGTTGACGCTGAAGCGCGGCACGGACTATACGGTAGATGGCTTTACACTTGCACAGGAAGATACAACGGGCGCTTACACCGTGACGGTGTCCCTGAGCGGGAAGGGTAATTATACTGGGACACGTGAAGTGACTTATCGGATTGCGACCAAAAACATTTCCGGTGTTGTGACTGGTACGATCGCCGCACAGACTTATACCGGTTCCACACTGGAACCCGAAGTCGTGGTCTATGCGAGCAGCGCGATGAAGAAGGCGGGAACCACACTGAAGAAGGATGAGGACTACACCGTCGAGTATGCGAACAACACGGCAGTCGGCACCGGCAAGATCATCCTGACAGGCATCGGAGCCTACAGCGGGACAAAGACGATCACATTTAAGATCAATAAGAAGGGTCTTGCAGTACCGAAGTCCGGGGATGAAATCACGGTGCAGCTGTCGGCGGACGGGGAGACCTGGCTGTCGCCGGAGGACTACAGCGCGATCTATACGGGGGCTGCGCAGAAGCCGCAGGTGCAGGTGGTTTATCAGCCTTCGGAAAGTTCAGACGACACAGCTGTTACACTGACGGAAGGTACAGACTATAAACTGAGCTGGAAAAACAATGTGAATGCAGTGCAGTCCACGACGAAGAGCAGCAGCTATCCGACCGTGACCATCACAGGCCGTGGCAGTTATTCCGGCAGCCGCAGTGTATCCTTCACGATCACACCTTTGACCCTGACGACAGAGAATACACAGATCACAGCTGCAGATGTGGAATACACATCTACGGTGAAAAATAGCGGTGCGAAGCCGACATTGACGGTGGAGGTAAAGCTTGGCGAAGAGAATACCTGGACGACCCTGAAAAAGGGAACCGCTTATACAGTAGCCTCTTATGAAAATAATACTTCGATCGGAAACGCAAAGGTATTCATCGCTGGGAAAGGAAATTATACGACATCAGAGGATCTCACGGCTTCTTTCCGGATCTACGAATCAGCCGCGAGCGGATTCTACGTGACGGTGACCGCTCCGGAGGGGAACAGCAGTATGACCTATACCGGTGGGAATATAGAGCCAACAGTAACGGTTTATAAGAATAAAACAGATCAGAAAAACAAAACCAACGCGTTGACGATAGGGACAGATTACAGCGTTTCTTATACGAATAATGTAAATGCGGGGAGCAACGCGCAGGTGCTGGTCACCGGTCTGGGAACCTACGGTGGGACGAAGGTTGTGAAGTTCACAATAGCGAGGCAGTCGCTCACGACGGGAAGCATCAGTCTCTTTGCTGGCGAAGACGGCTCCTGCCGGTATACCGGGAAGGCGATCAAACTGACGGAAGAACAGCTGATTGTAACAGACGAAAGCGGTACAGAGCTGAGCGTGGGCAAAGACTATACGGCCTCCTACAAGAATAACACAAAAGTCGGGAACGCCCAGCTTACGGTCACCGGGAAGGGGAATTATAAGGGAAGTCTGAAGGGTAGCTTCGCAATCAGCCAGATGGAACTGACTGCCGATAATACCGAGATCACAGTAGCAGATGTGAAATACACTGCCACGATCGGCCGCAACGGCGCGAAGCCCGCGGTCACAGTGAAGGTGACGACGGACGACGGAAGGACGCTGACGCTGAAAAAGAATACGGATTATACAGTCACTTACAGCGATAATAAGGCAATTGGCGACGCAACAGTCACGGTGACCGGGAAAGGAAACTACAGTACGAGCGGTCTGGAAGAAGGTGCACTGAGCGAGAACTTCCGTATCTACAAAACAGCGGCTTCCAGCCTGTATGTGGTTGTGGAGGGCACGCCTTATTACTACAGTGGCAGTCAGATTATGCCGACGGTTAAGGTTTACACAAAGAAAGGCGGCGATCTGCTGGATGCTGGCTGCTATGAGCTCAGCTATGGAACAAATGTAAAAATCGGGACCGGAAAAATCTATCTCACCGGCCTTGGGGATTATGGCGGAACGAAGACGGTGAACTTTACGATCCTGCCGAAGTGGCTGAAATGGTTCTTATAAAAAGAGGAAAAGCAGGGGCAGAGAAATCTTCCTCTGCTTTTCGAATATGAAAATGCAGGTTGCGAAATAATCAGTGAATACCCTATAATATAGAAAGAGACACAGAGCCGGGAGAGGGGTTGAGTTTCTATGTGCAGACTGTTGACGGTGAATACGAATTTTAATACAGAAGTAAAAATTGCAGAGATAAAAAAGAAATATATCGAAAGCATTATTCGTAATGCGCAGAATTGCCCGTCAATTCTTGAAATTTTGCTTTTTGGATCGGCCTTAGAGAGCAAATGTACGGAAGACTCAGATATAGACCTGGCCATTGTGAGTGAAAAACAAAAGTCAAAATTATTCAGGGACAGAGGTTACATTCAATTTCAAAATCAGGTTTTCCATGATGGAAATTACGAGCAGGATTATGATTTCATATATTTACAGGCCGATAGAGATATGGAAGAAGCATTGAGTTCTAGCCTGTTATACCAGGACGTGAAGAGATACGGGAAGACGATATACAGGAGGATAGAAAATGCATAAAAGAATCTTGGCAGCGGTGATGGCGGTTGTATTGATGTGCGGAAGTATAGACACTTCCCTGCTTGTTTATGCCACGAATGCAGGAGATGGCGTGTTAGAAGTGGAAGAAACCTCGATGGATGAGGATGGCGAGACGGAAAAAGAAGGAGAATTGGAAACAGAAGAAAAAATTGAAGCGGAGACCGAATCGGAAACAGGGACAGAAACGCCAGAAGAGGCGGAACCGACAGGAGAGAGCCAGGCCGAGGAAGAGCAACCGAAAGAAGGACAGACAGATGCGGTTATAGAGGAATCCGTGCAAGCGGAAGTCATAATTGAGGAAGCTGTTCAAGCTGAAGAAAAGATTTCAAGTTTTAATACGTCGACAGATACAGAGTATGCGGAGATAACCTGGAATTTAGATGAGGATGGAGTCCTGACGATTGGTGGGACAGGAGCGATGGAGGATTATACATCGACTACTATGCCGTGGTATGATGTGCGAGATTCGATTTTGGCTGTTGTGATTGAGGATGGGATCACCTGCGTAGGAAAATACGCCTTTTTATGGTGCTCAAACTTAAAGAATGTCGCCCTTTCGGATACAGTTGTCAGCATACATGAGTATGCATTTGAAGGATGTTCATCATTGGTTAGTATTAAACTTCCGGAAACACTTCTTGATATCGAAAATGGAGCTTTTATTGACTGCTCCAGTCTGGCTGAAATTACGTTGCCAGACAGCACCACTTCATTGGGATATCGAATATTCTCTGGATGTACAGAATTGCTGAGTGTCAATTATCCACTTAATCTGGCTTCTATTAACTGGTATGGTTCGAGCAGTATTGGTGGCCCTCATTGGGGTCCGTTTGGAAATTCCAATATTGAAACGATAGTAATGCCATCCGGCGTGACAGAATTACCAGGATATGTTTTTAGTGGATGCGAAAAGCTTGCAAACATCTCATTGCCGGACTCACTTATTAGCATTGGTATATTTGCATTTCAGAACTGCTCAAATCTGGAGGAATTGAAGCTTCCAGATAGTATAACGACTCTTGGTTACAAAATATTTGATGGTTGCACAGCTCTTACCGCTATTAATTATCCATTCAATTTAAATTCTTGTTCGTACCTCAGCGATGGGGGACCTTTTGGAGGTTCCAGTATAGGTACCGTAACGATACCCTCAGGGGTGACTGTAATTCCCCGCGGAGCATTTAATGGCTGTGATAATCTTATAAATGTAGAATTACCAGATTCCCTTACCAGCATAGATGATAATGTATTTTATAACTGTACGAGTATTACTCACTTGGAATTGCCAGATTCGCTTGTCAATATAGGTGACTATGCTTTTTATGGGTGTAATAATCTGACATCATTGACACTTCCTGATAGTGTAGAATCTTTGGGTTACAAAATATTTGAAGGCTGCACAGAATTAACCAGCATTAATTACCCGTTCAACTTGAATTCTGTCAGCAGGAAGAATTTTGTTGGACCATTTGGCGATTCCAATATAGAGAAAATAATAATGCCTGATGGAGTGACAAAAATTCCGGAATATACTTTTTGTGGATGTACTAGCCTTATAGACATCAGTTTACCAGATACTCTTACAGAGATAGGAGATCGTGCCTTTTATGGGTGCTCCGGTCTGGCAGAACTTAAATTGCCGGATAATATCGTGACTTTAGGGTATCAGATTTTTTGCAATTGCACGAGTCTTAAGAGTATCAATTATCCACTTGGTCTGACTGGAGGCTGGCAGTCTTCCTTTTCTGGCCCGTTTGCCGATTCCAGTATAGAAACTGTAATATTTACAGAAGGGGTTCAGGAGATCCTGGATTATACATTTTATTCGTGCACCTGTCTGAAAAATATTGAGCTGCCAACCTCCGTCACCACGATCGGAGAATATGCCTTTGCAGAATGCCCTGCTCTTGAGTCTGTCGAGCTGCCAGATGGGCTGGTGAGCATTGAAGAGTCTGCTTTTTCTTTTTGTAGTAGTTTGACAGGATTGTCTTTGCCAGACAGTATAACATTGTTAGGAAGAGATGTGTTCAGCTATTGTACAGCGCTCACCAGTATTAATTATCCCTTGAATTTAACTTCAGCGTATTGTGCGTTTAGAGATTCATTGATTGAAACAGTCTCCGTGCCTTATGGGGTAGTAAATATCCCAGAAGGAACATTTTACGGATGTTCATGTCTTTCAAATATAGAGCTTCCAGCTTCTTTAACAACAATTGAAGAACGCGCTTTCGCTGATTGTACCAGTTTGAGTAATCTGACATTGCCCGATAGCATATCGTCAATGGGAAGCTGTATATTTGAGGATTGCGCCAAATTGGCTAGTATTAATTATCCTCAGAGCTTATCAGGAGGATGGTCATCGTCATCGTCTCCTTTTGCGTCTTCCAGCATAGAGTCTGTGACAATTCCAGACGGTGTTCAGACTCTCCCGGATTATGTATTTCGTAATTGTGATAGTTTGAAAATAATAATAATTCCAGATTCTGTTGTCAGTATTGGCGATGGTGTGTTTTGGAGCTGCACGGAACTGGAGGAGCTGACTTTGTCGGATTCTCTTACGAGTGTAGGAAATTACGCATTTTATGAGTGTACATCTTTGGCTGCTTTAAAATTGCCAGATAGCATATCAACAATAGGTTATAGTATGTTCTATGGTTGTCTCAACCTGACAAGCATAAATTATCCTTTAAAATTAAGCCTAAGTAATTATTATGTAAGTAGTGGTTATTATTTTGGCCCATTTTATGGTTCTGCTATAGAAAGCGTTACGGTTCCGGAAGGAACGACAGAGATTCCGGATTATACATTCAGTTCGGCGACATCACTTCAGCAAATAGCGTTGCCGGAAACCCTTACTCATATTGGCATACGGGTATTCTATAATTGCGCGTCCCTTAGAGAGCTTGAATTGCCTGCATCACTTGTCAGTATTGATGACTATGCATTTTATGACTGTGCTAGTCTTGAGTCACTTGTATTGCCTGATAGTATTGCAACCCTGGGCTGCGGAATACTCGAATATTGCGTGAACCTCGAAAGTATAACAATACCTGAAGGCCTTGCATCTATTCCTGAATATACTTTTCGCGGCTGCACAAGCCTTACTAACCTGAAATTGCCGGATTCTTTGACCGAAATAGGAAGCTGGGCTTTTTCCGGCTGTTCCAGCATAAGTAATTTGGTGTTGCCGAATAACATTGAAACCCTTGGTGGTGGTATTGTCAGCGGCTGTAGTGTTTTGACAGAAGTCAATTATCCTCTTAATTTGAAGTCCAGTGGAAACAGCAGGTATGATGGTCCATTTGCTGGCTCCAGCATCGAGAAGATATCGATACCGGTAGGAGTAACAGAAATTCCGGATTACACGTTCAGTAATTGTACAAGCCTGCAATATATGGTTCTTCCGAACACTCTTACAATCATTGGCAATTATGCCTGCTATGGATGCACGAGTATAACATATATAGAGTTGCCTGTCACTTTGACAGAAGTCGGAAGCAGTGCTTTTTATAATTGCACTGCCCTGACGGATGTCTACTATGCAGGAACACAGGACGATTGGAATGCGATTACTATCAACGATGGAAATACCTGCCTTACTTCCGCCACGATCCATTTTGAAAACGAGGATGCGCCAAGTCTGAATGGGACATTTGGTGCATGGATTACGTCCATTTCCAGTTCGGCTGTGGTAATTGATGGAGTCCGATATGAGACATCTGGTGATCTGCTGAGCGACGAAAGTAGTGAAGCTTATCTGGGAGCAGCCCTTGTGACCATGAAGAATGGTGTGATTACAGACATCGCGTTGCTGAATACATGTACGGGTGTGCTGGAATCCTATGATTCGGGAACAGGAAGCGTGGTGATCGATGGAGAAGAGTATGCGACCGCGTCTCTGAGTGCGAATTCATTACAGTCTATTCGGACAAGCATAGGTACTGCGATAGCGTATGGCATGTCTGGTGATGTTATTTACGTGATTGGCAGTGAGGACAGCGTGGTGAGTTCAGATGGAGCCGTGACTTTTGGAGCGCAAACTCAATATACCATATATACGGGTGATGAATTGACCATTATGGCGACTGTGTCTGGCATTAGCGGGCTAGAGGCAGATGATTTTACATGGACCATTGAAGATGAAACTATTGTAACGGAAGTTTACACGACGGCTCTGGTCACCGGGGAGCTATCGTCGGTCTTTTTGACAGTCGCTGGAACAGGAAATTCTGGAACTACCACTATCACATTGAGCGTGCCGGATGGTCAGAGTGCACGTTGTACAGTGACTGCGGCAGGAGAAAAGCCGGAGGAAGAGAATACAAACTATAATGTTGAAAGTTCCATAACAGATGCCGAGAGTTTGCTGAATAGATATTGGACGAAATGGAATAAGGCTTATACAAACTATGTGGACACGGTTGAGGATACGCTTTATGAGGACGCTTCCAGTGGAACTGACAGGACTGAAGTGATTTACAGTATGAAGGCAACGATGAGGGAAGCGGATGAAGCAGCGGGGAATGGAGAGAAATATATTTCCGGAGTATTTGAAGATGATGTAGTTAAAGATGCTGCTTATGAGGCTCTTTCCATTTTTTTGTATGATAGTATTAATTCGTGTAGTGATTTTGACTTAAGTAGTATAACTGCAGCTGATATTAATGGTGCAAAATTAGTGAATTCGGTGAAAAATTCTATCGGAAAAATAGCCGAAGAATATTCGATTGGAAATGTGACTGTTAATATTAGCGGTTTTTGTTATACCAATGCATATAGTGCGATGATGACATGTAAAAAGAAAGGTGACAGTCAGTATAGCAATTATGCGATTTGTTCAAGTTCATCCAATATGGAGAAAATCTTGAGAAGCTATATGCTGGAACTTCTTGATTTTGAAACTTCTGCTGTTTATGAAGTGTATTCCGCGTTTTGTAAGGATATTACGGGAAGTTCTCTTGATAAGCTGACACAACAATATTTGAATGATAAATTGGAAGAATATACGTCCAGTTTCCTGTCATCTGGAGTAGGAGATTTAATAGAGGATTTGCATGATTGCTATCAGTATTATCAATATGCAAAGAAGATAGTCAGTTGGTCGGACAGTGATATGACGCCGGAAAATTTGCTGTCAGAAATGCAGGGAATTGAGTTTGAGGATACCTCTATTACAAATTCGGCTGTGAAAAAAGCATGGAGATTGCTGAAAAATGCCGGAAGTGAGCTTAATTATGCGTATATGAGTTATCTCGCGGGAACTCTGGACGAAAGTAAAATTGGAACCTGGTGGAATAATACAGTGAACTGGTTCAGCGACCAGATAGCTTCACTAAAGGCGACATTCAAATGTCCTATCAATATTTCTGTATATGATGCCGAGGGTACTCTGATCGGATACGTGGGAGATGATGACATATGGTATATGGAGGGGTTGGTCTATATTACTGAGGAAGGTGATGCGAAAATTATTTATTCCTTTCTGGATGAGCCAATCTCGTTTGAGGTGGAAGCTACGGACTATGGTACGTTGGATTGCAGTATAGAAGCATATGATGAAGAAGGGCAGCCTTCTGGAAGAACGAATTTTTATGATATAGAATTGTACTCGAATCAGCTTTTAACCGTGGAAAGTACCGAGGAGAGCCAGTCTGTCAACGAAAGTTATACAATTACGACAGATGGAGAACAACTGGCTGCGGATGAAAGCATTGCGCCGGATAAGGACGCCAGCGTGTCTGTCAGCTGCTATGCGTCTGTTGGAGGATCGGTGGACGGCGCTGGGAAATATGTGCGCGGAGATGCAGTTGCTCTTTTGGCTACGCCAGAGGATGGTTATTACTTTATGGGGTGGTATCAGGATGAAACATTGGTGAGTGTATCCGAACTCTATGGGTTTGTGGCAAGAGAAGATGTCAGGATCACCGCTGTATTTGTGAGTAATAATGTAGATGGAACGGACAAGACGACCGTCCTCTTCTCCGGTATCACCGCAGAAAACAAGGTCTACGATTCATTGCCCTACACCTACAGCGGTACCGCTATAGTTACTTCTACTGAGGACGATACCGATCTGACCGACATTGTCACTCTGACGAAATCCTATACTGGAACATTAGCTGACGGGACAGTCTATGACGAGACAGGGCAGCCGCCGACAGATGCAGGAACTTACATTTTGACAGTAGCGGTGTCGGAAGATGATGAGAATTATACGGGAAGTCAGGAGTATTCTTTTGAGATTACACAGGCGGTTTTGACGATAAGCGCCGATGACTTGAATTTGTGTTATGAGGACAGCGTTCCTGAAACGTACGGTTATAGCGTGGAGGGGTTTCTTGGCAGCGATGTGCTGATTACGGAACCCTCTTTCCTGTGTGATGTAACGGATATGAGCCAGTCCGCGCAATACACGATCACACCGTATGGCGCAAATGCCGGCGTTAATTATGAAATCAGCTATGTGAGCGGAACCCTGACGGTGACTGAGGATCGGGTTGAGTATACGATTAAAAATATACCGGATCAGGTTTACACCGGCAGCGCTGTGAAGCCGGAACCGACCGTTTTGGACGGTACAAAAATTCTTGTAAAGGGAAAAGACTACACGCTGACTTACAAAAACAACACCAAAGTGGGGACGGCTACCATTACGGTCAAGGGAAAGGGAAATTATACCGATACTGTGTCTGTTTCCTTTGAGATCGTTAAGAAAGATATCAGCGACACCTCCGCCGTCACCGCGACCGCCGCCGATAAGGCAACGACCGCGACTGTGGTCGATGCGGAAGGCAAGCTCCTCACGAAATGGTATTCCTACCCGAAGGTCAAATACGGGAAGTTGACGCTGAAGCGCGGCACGGACTATACGGTAGATGGCTTTACACTTGCACAGGAAGATACAACGGGCGCATATATCGTGACGGTGTCCCTGAGCGGAAAGGGCAATTATACCGGGACGCGTGAAGTGACTTATCGGATTGCGACCAAAAATATTTCCGGTGTTGTGACCGGTACGGTTGCCGCACAGACTTATACCGGTTCCGCACTGGAACCCGAAGTCGTGGTCTATGCAAGCAGCGCGATGAAGAAGGCGGGAACCGCACTGACGGAAGATACAGACTACACTGTCGAGTATGCGAACAACACAGCGGTCGGTACCGGCAAGATCATCCTGACAGGGATCGGAGCCTACAGCGGGACAAAGACGATCACATTTAAGATCAATAAGAAGGGTCTTGCAGTACCGAAGTCCGGGGATGAAATCACGGTGCAGCTGTCGGCTGACGGGGAGACCTGGCTGTCGCCGGAGGACTACAGCGCGATCTATACGGGGGCTGCGCAGAAGCCGCAGGTGCAGGTGGTTTATCAGCCTTCGGAAAGTTCAGACGACACAGCTGTTACACTGACGGAAGGTACAGACTATAAACTGAGCTGGAAAAACAATGTGAATGCAGTGCAGTCCACGACGAAGAGCAGCAGCTATCCGACCGTGACCATCACAGGCCGTGGCAGTTATTCCGGCAGCCGCAGTGTATCCTTTACGATCACACCATTGACCCTGACGACAGATAATACGCAGATCACAGCAGCAGATGTGAAATACACATCTACAGTGAAAAAAAGCGGCGCGAAGCCGACATTGACAGTGAAGGTAATGCTTGGTGAGGAGAATACCTTGACGACCCTGAAGAAGGGAACCGCTTATACAGTAACATCTTATGAAAATAATACTTCGATCGGAGACGCGAAGGTATTTATCGCCGGGAAAGGAAATTATACGACATCAGAGGATCTCGCGGCTTCTTTCCGGATCTACGAATCAGCCGCGAGCGGATTCTACGTGACGGTGACTGCTCCGGAGGGAAACAGCAGCATGACCTATACCGGCAGGGAGATAGAGCCAACAATAACAGTTTATAAGAATAAAACGGATCAGAAAAACAAAAACCAACGAGTTGACGGCAGGGACAGATTACAGCATTTCTTATGCAAATAACATAAATGCAGGGAGTAGCGCGCAGGTGCTGGTCACCGGTCTGGGAACCTACGGTGGGACGAAGGTTGTGAAGTTCACAATAGCGAAGCAGTCGCTCACGACGGGAAGCATCAATCCGTGTGCAGATGAGGGCAGTTCTTATACCTATACCGGAAAGGCAATCAAACTGACGGAAGAACAGCTGATTGTGACCGACGGAAGCGGCACAGAGCTGAGCGTGGGCAAAGATTACACGGTCTCCTACAAGAATAACACAAAAGTCGGGAACGCTCAGCTTACGGTCACCGGGAAGGGAAATTATAAGGGCAGCCTGAAGGAAAGCTTCGCAATCAGCCAGATGGAACTGACTGCCGATAATACCGAGATCACAGTAGCAGATGTGAAATACACTGCCACGATCGGACGCAGCGGCGCGAAGCCAGCGGTCACAGTGAAGGTGACGACGGACGACGGAAGGACGCTGACGCTGAAAAAGAATACGGATTATACAGTCACTTACAGCGATAATAAGGCAATTGGCGACGCAACAGTCGTGGTGACCGGGAAAGGAAACTACAGTACGAGCGGTCTGGAAGAAGGTGCACTGAGCGAGAACTTCCGTATCTACAAAACAGCAGCTTCCAGCCTGTATGTGGTTGTCGAGGGCACGCCTTATTACTACTGTGGAAGTCAGATTATGCCGACGATTAAGGTTTACACAAAGAAAGGCGGCGATCTGCTGGATGCCAGCTGCTATGAGCTGAGCTATGGCACAAATGTAAATATTGGGACTGGAAAAATCTATCTCGCCGGCCTTGGGGACTACGGCGGAATAAAGACGGTGAGCTTTACGATTCTGCCGAAGTGGCTGAAATGGTTCTTATAATCAGAGATAATACTTTAAGCAAAATAAATTGCAACTGTCAGAAAGAGGAAATTCTGGCAGAACATGCTAAAATTAATATTATGTAAAGCAGACAGAGGTGTTTGCCAGGAAAGCTGTCTGCTTTGTGTTTTGGGAGAGACAAATCATACTGTGGAGGTAAGAGTTATGTGGAAATCACTGAGGCGTACATTGGCGGTGTTGCTCGCTCTGGCAATGCTGGCAGGAGACAATGCGGTAGTCTTTGCAACGGAATCATCAGACGTGATTGCGTCAGATGAGACGGCTGTGCTGGAAGAAGAGGTGTCAGAAAGCGCAGGGTCAGAAGGAGAGGCACCGGATGAGGCGACATCTGCTGAGACAGCTGCGCTGGAAGAAACGAAGGGCGAGAATACGGAAAGCGAATCGAATGGCGGGACAGGCGATTCTGCGGAGGACAGCTCCGACGCCCAGACTTCATCCGGGATAGAAGAAATGGAAGAAAAGACGGAAGAAGAGACGGAGGGTGATGTAGAAGAGATTGAAGCCGTGCCAGAGACAGCCGAAGCGAAGATCGTGCAGGCAGCGACAGATGCAGATTCTGACACGGTGACGGTGGAATATGATGTCACGTATTATCAGACGGAAGCCAGGGCTATGCTTGATGATGTCAATACCTTTCGGACTGGGGATGACTCATGGTACTGGAATGAAGATAATACGGAGCAGGTTTACTGTGAGGGCTTGAGTGCTCTGGATTACGACTATGAACTGGAAGCGATAGCCATGCAGCGGGCGGCTGAGATCGTGCTTCGCTATGCTCATTACAGGCCAGATGGACAGAAATATGACACAGCCGGATCTGCGTATGGGATAACCTATATCGGAGAAAATATTGCACTGACAGGAAGTACGAGCGCATCTTTTGCAGTAGGGACGGCAGCTGACAGGATTTTTACCAGCTGGCTGGAAGAGGATGAGGATTCTTCCGGGCAGGGACATCGGCGCAACATGTTAGGGGTAAGAGAAGACGGTTCCAATATTGGATATACGAGAATTGGCATCGCCTGTGTTTCGTATGGAAACGTTTATTTTATGGTTCAGGAGTTTTCCAATGGCAGTGTTACTGCTGAAGCGACGGAGGCGAACGACAGTAAAACCAGCGTAAGCGTAGAAGTGCTCAATGACAGCAGCTATGTGACGGTGAATTCCAGTGACTTTTCCTATAGCCCTTCGAGCTATGATATGCTGACAAATGATACAGAGGGCTTGCCGGTTGTGAGTGGCGGAATTTCGCATACCGGAAAATATTCCTGGAATTATTGGGTCGAATATATAGATGTTACGATCCCCGCGGACTCCGTCTCCTGGGCCATTGCTGATACCTCGGTGGTGAAAATCACGGAAGATAATCAACTGACGGCTGTCGCGGGCGGCGAGACAACCTTGACCGCGACAGTTTTTGGACAAACTCTTGAGATTCCGGTCACAGTCATCGGAGCCGGATCTGATGTCAGCCTTGATGTCAGCCTTACCGATGACAGCTATACATATGACGGAACGGAAAAGAAGCCGACTCCTCAGGTGAGTTGCGATGGGACGGTGCTGACGGAAGGAACTGATTACACGCTTACTTACAGCGACAATATCAATGCTGGAACGGCGACAGTGAATGTTACGGGAGTGGGCGACTATGCGGGGAGATATGGCGAGGCGACATTCACAATCGATGCGGCGTCCATTTCCGGCTGCAGTATCTCTGACCTTGCGTCAATCACATATACAGGAGATGAGCAGACGCCGGACGTCACGATAGAGAACAGCGGTACGACTCTGACTGTCGGTACAGACTATACGGTCTCCTACGATAATAATACGAAAGCCGGAACGGCCACGGTCACGATCATCGGAACAGGGAACTATACAGGGTCGACCACGAAAGATTTTACGATTGCGCCCAAAACACTCACGGCATCGATTTCTGCTGATGGTTCGATCACGAAAACCTATGATGGCACGAAGGATGCGCCGGACGGCCTTTCCATCAGCCTGACGGGTGTAGTGGATGGCGACAGTGTGAGCGCTGAGGCGGGACGCTATGCATATGACAGCGCGGACGCAGGTACTGCGACGACGGTGACCGCTTCCAATATTGCATTGTCGGGAACGGATGCGGGCAACTATGCCCTGAGCTCGACGACGGTGACTGCGGAGGCTGAGATCAGCGCAGCGGATATTTCCGCATTCTCTCTTTCTGAAATTACCGATGTCATTTATACAGGAGACCCGCAGACCCCTGACTTTAGCCTGACAAATGGGAGTACAACCCTGAGAGCAGCGATAGACTATACTATTGTCTATGCCAATAATATAGATGTTGGAACGGCTGAGGTCATAGTCCTTGGAATAAAAAATTATACCGGGAAGCTCACCGGGACATTCGCGATCAATCCTGCTGACGTTTCGGATCTTGCTGTGAGTCTCTCGACCTCCAGCTACACCTACGACGGAGGCACGAAGAAGCCGGCCGTGACCGTGAAAAACGGCGAGACCGTGTTGGACAGTGAAGACTACACAGTCGAGTACAGTGACAATGTCAATGCCGGTACGGCAACGGTGACCGTGACAGGCAAGGGAAACTATACCGGCACGGCCAGCGTGAACTTTACGATAGAGAAGGCGCCGTATGAGACGATCGAGATTCAGAAGACGGTGCTGGCCAATAAGGCGACCGCCGCTGTCAGTGTCTCGCTCGCTGATTATCTGCTGGACGGAGGCACGTTTGGCAATGCTGAAATTACGGCTGATGATAGCGGAATGATCAATGGCAACGTCGATGTAACGGACGGTGTCCTGACATTCGCGACTTCTGCCAGTGAGGAAAACAGCACGGCGACGATCACCGTTTCCGTGACCGGCTGTACGAATTATGAGGATTATTCGGTTCAGGTGATTGTGACGGCGAAGGATATTCCGGTGACGATCGATGGGAGCATCAGCGGATACACTGAGGTTGAGCTGGAAACTGTCATTGCGGTGACGATCGACGAGAGCAGCGATGTGACATTCGCGGATGCGCTGAGCGGCGACTGGATCACCAATCTGCCGGATGGGCTGACGCAGTCCGTGACACGCGTGGACGATAAATCCGCGACGATCACGATTACAGGTGCTGCTACCGAGACCTGCGATACAAACTTTGCGCTGACGATTCCTGCAGAGGATCTGGACGGCGTGGAAGAGGCACTCAGCGTGGAAGGAAACGCCATGAAGATCGAGGAGGCAGTCTACGAACTCTCTCTGATGGGAATGGAACCGGAGAGCGGTCTGGCTGAGCTGACTTATGGTTACGAGCAGGGCAGCACGGCGGTTTATACCTTCCAGAATACAGGCAATCAGACACTGATCGGAATATCAATGCCGGTTCATGATAGCGCTATTGTTGCGGATAAAACGGAAATCGCAAGTCTTGCGCCGGGAGAGAGCTTCACGGTAAGCTACACTTCCGTGACCGGCCTGACTGCTGCTATTTATTTGCCTGCGATATACGTAACCTAGGAAAATGATTCAGGACATTTGTCTTTCAGAGTGAAGCAGACGGTAAAAAAGGCGGCGCTGACTGTGACTGTGAATGACGCCAGTGTGGTGTATGGTGAGGAGGCGGAGTTCAGCCTTTCGTACAGCGGCTTTGTCAATGGAGAGGATGAAAGCGCGCTGGATCTTGACGGACTCGCATTTACCGGATATACGGTGGGCGACAGCGCGAATCAGACATATGAGATCAAGATTGACTCGTCAGGCGTAATTCCAATGAATTATGCTTACACCTTTGTAAGCGGAACCCTGACGGTGACACCGCGTCCGCTGGTGCTCGCCTGGGGGAATGTGACGAATCGTTTTTATGGAGACGGTAAAACCGTGACGGCTGCTGTTAAGAGTGGCCTTTATGGGGACGATACGGTGACGCTGACGCTTTCTGGCGGAGACGAAACCGCAGGAGGCAGTCACACGGCGGTGGCGCAGCTGGGTGAGGAAGATGTTAATTATTACCTGACGAATGCAGAGCAGACCTACACTATCCAGGAGGAGGGCTTTGGCGTCGAGGATATACCGGTGCAGATCTATACAGGCAGCGCGTTGAAGCCGGAACCGGTGGTTCACGACGGCAGCAGGATCCTTACGAAAAATCAGGACTATACGCTGAGCTATAAAAACAATACAAAAGTTGGAACCGGTCAGATTGTCATCAAAGGAAAAGGAAATTATGCCATGACGCTGACCGCGGAGTTTGAGATCACCGCGCAGGATATAGGCGCCACCTCATCGGTTACTGCGATTTCTTCAGACAAAGCAGCGACTGCGGCAGTGACTGATGAGAATGGCAATCTCCTTTCAAAATGGTATTCCTACCCGACGGTCAAGTATGGGAAGCTGACACTGAAACGCGGCACGGACTACACGGTAGATGGCTTTACACTTGCACAGGAAGATACAACGGGCGCTTACACCGTGACGGTGTCCCTGAGCGGGAAGGGTAATTATACCGGGACACGTGAAGTGACTTATCGGATTGCGACCAAAAATATTTCCGGTGTTGTGATCGGTACGATCGCTGCACAGACTTATACCGGTTCCGCATTGGAACCCGAAGTCGTGGTCTATGCGAGCAGCGCGATGAAGAAGGCGGGAACCGCACTGACGGAAGATACAGACTACACTGTCGAGTATGCGAACAACACGGCGGTCGGCACCGGCAAGATTATCCTGACAGGAATCGGGGCCTACAGCGGGACAAAGACGATTACATTTAAGATCAATAAGAAGAGTCTTGCAGTGCCGAAGTCCGGGGATGAAATCACGGTGCAGCTGTCGGCGGACGGGGAGACCTGGCTGTCGCCGGAGGACTACAGCGCGATCTATACGGGGGCTGCGCAGAAGCCGCAGGTGCAGGTGGTTTATCAGCCTTCGGAAAGTTCAGACGACACAGCTGTTACACTGACGGAAGGTACAGACTATAAACTGAGCTGGAAAAACAATGTGAATGCAGTGCAGTCCACGACGAAGAGCAGCAGCTATCCGACCGTGACCATCACAGGCCGTGGCAGTTATTCCGGCAGCCGCAGTGTATCCTTCACGATCACGCCATTGACCCTGACGACAGAGAATACACAGATCACAGCTGCAGATGTGAAATACACATCTACGGTGAAAAAAAGCGGTGCGAAGCCGACATTGACGGTGGAGGTAAAGCTTGGCGAAGAGAATATCTGGACGACGCTGAAAAAGGGAACCGCTTATACAGTAACCTCTTATGAAAATAATACCTCGATCGGAGACGCGAAGGTATTCATCGCCGGGAAAGGAAATTACACGACATCAGAGGATCTCACGGCTTCTTTCCGGATCTACGAATCAGCCGCGAGCGGATTCTACGTGACGGTGACTGCTCCGGAGGGAAACAGCAGCATGACCTATACCGGCGGGACGATAGAGCCGACAATAACAGTTTATAAGAATAAAACGGATCAGAAAAACAAAACCAACGCGTTGACGATAGGGACAGATTACAGAGTTTCTTATACGAATAATGTAAATGCGGGGAGCAACGCGCAGGTGCTTGTCACCGGTCTGGGAACCTACGGTGGGACGAAGGTTGTGAAGTTCACGATAGCGAAGCAGTCGCTCACGACAGGAAGCATCAATCTCTTTGCTGGCGAAGACGGCTCCTGCCGGTATACCGGGAAGGCGATCAAACTGACGGAAGAACAGCTGATTGTAACAGACGAAAGCGGTACAGAGCTGAGCGTGGGCAAAGATTATACGGTCTCCTACAAGAATAACACAAAGGTCGGGAGCGCCCAGCTTACGGTCACCGGGAAGGGAAATTATAAGGGAAGCCTGAAGGGCAGCTTCGCAATCAGCCAGATGGAACTGACTGCCGATAATACCGAAATCACAGTAGCGGATGTGAAATACACTGCCACAATCGGCCGCAGCGGCGCGAAGCCCGCGGTCACAGTGAAGGTGACGACGGACGACGGAAGGACGCTGACGCTGAAAAAGAATACGGATTATACAGTCACTTACAGCGATAATACTGCGATCGGAAATGCAAAGGTATCCATTGCCGGTAAGGGTAACTATAGTACAGCAGGATTGGAAGATGATGCACTGAGCAGGAGTTTCAGAATTTACAAAACGGCGGCTTCCAGCCTGTATGTGGTCGTTGAGGGCGGGCCTTATTACTACAGCGGCAGTCAGATTATACCGACAGTCAGCGTATATACCAAAAAAGGCGGCGATCTGGTAAATACGTCTTCCTATACGCTCACTTACGGTGCAAATGAGAACGTCGGAACCGGGAAAATCTATCTTACCGGTCTTGAAGATTATGGTGGGACGAAGACAGTGAGTTTCTCGATCCTGTCGAAGAGGTAAAGCTTATTTAGGAGGTAGGAGCTATGCGAAGATCACTCAGGCGAACTTTGGCGGTTCTGCTCGCCTTGGCAATGCTGCTGGGCGACAACGCGGTTGTGTTTGCGACGGAGTCGACGGACACGGCGGCGGAGAGCGTCATCACGGAGGATGAGGCAGCGGAAACGCAGGCGGAGGCAGGTGCGGAAGCAGAAGAGACGGAAGAGGCATCGGAAGAAACCGATGCGGACGGAAACGGGACGAAAGCGGAGTCAGAACCGGCTGCGGGCGAAGCTGCGGCGGAGACATCCGGGACCGACGTTTCTTCTGAGACGGCGGACAGCGCGGATGCGTCGGAGGCAGATGCAGACCTGGAAGCCGCGGAAGATGCAGATGAAAGCGCGGAGCAGACACTGGAGACAGAGGAGGAAGCGAGCGCAGAGATCTCGCAGGCCGCGGTGGATGTGACAAGTGAGGAGAATGCGGCGCTGTTCCTGTGGGTGGGTGACGCGGAGACAGGGTCACTTAGCACGAATAATCTTTATTATGCTTCGCTCGACGACGCAGTGCTGGCCATGTCTGAAACGTATGCTTCTGATACATATTTCTCCATTCAGTTTCTGACGGATGTTACTCTGGAGGGTGACATCACGCTGCCAGACAATGTGCAAAAGCTGACATTCCAGACCGATGGCGACGATTCCCATGTGATTGACATTGCGGGATATACCTTTTCGACAAGGGCCACGGATATTGATCTTATGAAGACCATCAGCCTGAAAAGCACAGGCGGGAAGGCTACGCTGAACCTGAACACCGGAGAGGCTTATGATGGCGACAGGAACAATTTGTTTTCCATTGAAACCGCAGGTACAGAGGATACGACCCGAATCGACAATATCGATGTCAATTTCCAGAATGGACTCATTGTTCTTAGTGGAATCAATGATTATACCTACACAATCAACGGCGATGTTACGGCAGAGGCGGTCGTTGTGGCAGGAAAATGGGAGCTGTGCGACCTGACGACTGTCAGTTTCGATGTGAGTGATATGAACTCGTCACTCACCGCAGGGGATCTCTCTGTACAGGACAGCGCAAACTCAGGTAATACAGCGTATCTGGAAAATTTCGGCACGATCATCGTGGACTCCTGTGTGACATCAGAGAATGGGACAGTCTGTCTGAAGGACGGGCCAGGTTTCTGGATCACGGGAAGCGGCGAGAGCACACTCTATAATGTGGTTTTGGAGCATTATTCGGATTTTGGCTGCATCGCTTATCTGTACCGCAATCCCGCCTGCAGCCTGACCATCGCGGGTACCTTCAGTACGGAAGATGTTATTTTGAAAGTTGGGCTTCTCGTCCAGAATGAGGATGGGACGCTTGCCACAGAAGAGGATGGCAGCTACACGGTGGCGACGCTGACGGAGACGACCACTCTGTTTCAGACGGATAACGAGGACCTCCCGTTGGCATACATCGCGGTGGACGGCGCTGACAGCGGGGTCATCCGGCAGTCCGGCAGGAATATCAATGTGCAGATCGGCTATTCAGTGACAGTGAACAGCGGGGAAGTGACGCAGGCATACGACGACTTTGACGAAGCGATCGCCATGCTGCAGACAGATTTTGGCGAGTATCTGGGCGCTGATACGATCACGATCACGATTTACGGCGCGCAGGCGATCTCGGCGAGCGCGGCGCTGCCGGCCATGACGGATAAGGACAGCTCCGCGATCGTCCTGACAGCGGGGACGGATGGCGCCAGCCTGGATTTCTGCGGCCAGACTCTGACGGTGACTGCGGCGAGCCTGACGGTCGAAGGCCTGCAGCTGGTGAACAGCGTCGCCGCCAACGGTACGTTGCAATTAAACACTGTCGCGGGGGCGGATCCGGAGACAGATCCGTATGATTGTCCCCGACTCTATCTTTACAATACAGAGGACGCCTCAGATACAGGGACAGATACGACCGTCATCGATGGTGTTAATCTGAGCAGTGAGAGCGGGATCGTATGCCTGTGCACCTGGAACGAAGAGAACAGTTCCTATATCACGGATTCTGTGATCAGCGCGGAGGGGCTGCAGATCTGGTCCGGTAAGTGGATCATCGATACCTTTACAGGAGGCACGCTCAGCACCCGTGACTATATCACATATGTGAATGGAGGGATGGCATCCTATTTTTATGCTGACACGGTTACGCTGGATTCATTGCTGGATATTCCCTGCGGAGTCGTCGAGATCGGAACGCTGGAAAGTACGGGCAATATTTATATCGATGATTTCTCTGAGTACCTGACAGAAGACTCTTATCCTACCCAGGTGTCCATTGATTCGCTGAAAATTGATGAGATTAATATGTACGTTCAGTTGAATGCGGATGTGACGATTGGTATGCTGACGATGACAGGTTCGCAGCTGTGGGTGGACACGGACGCCACGCTGCACGTGGACTTGCTTAACGTGCCTACCGGGTATCTCTGGGACGACGGCATAGTGGATGGAAATGGCGGAACGGTCGTCAATAAGGGAGCGACCCTGACGGTTGATACCCTGAACATGGTGGCCGGTACCTTTTTGAACGGCGGCTATACGTATATAAAGGATGTCAAAAATATCGCGAACCTGAAGAATTTTGTTCAGGTGCAGTATTATGACAGTGAAGTAAATTATGAGTGGAAAGGCGAATTCATCTGCGAGAGCTTTGGCCAGGTCAAGACGGCCACGACGACGCTCAGCGCGGAGAGTATCTTTGCGATTACCGGAGAAGGTTCTGCTACGGTGTATAATCTCTCCCTGGAGAATGCAGAGTATTCGTTTTACGATGTGGATAGTGGATACTGGTCCTATGACAGCAGGAGCGGTAATGCGAATATCTATCGCAGCGCGGACACGGCGCTTGCGATCAACGGCAAGTTTACACCGGGAGATTCCGGCGTAAAGCTGCAGGTCGGCGTGCTGGCGGAGGAGAGAGCGGAAGGCTCCTATGATGTACAGGGCCTTGGCGCGGGGAGCGTACTGTTCACGACCAATATTTCGAGCTTTGACACCGATTATGTGAGCGTAGCGCAGACGGAAGAATACCAGACCTACAATATCGTCTACCAGGACGGCTCGAATATCTGTGCCGGTACAGAGTGGATCACCCTTTTGTCGCAGGCGGAGGATGGGACAGAGAGAGTCCTGAAAACCTTTATATCCTGGTCAGCCGCCACGACCTATCTGAACAGCCTGTCCAACACCTCGACGACCTATGTGCTGGAGCTGTCTGAGGATGTGGATACCCTGTCGACGCTGTCGCTGCCCTCAAAGGTAAACGCGCTCATTATCCGGGGCGCGGCTGCCGGGACAGATCCGACTGTCACCCTGACCTGGCGCGGCGATCTGACGCTCTCGACGGATCTGACCTTTGAGAACATCACGCTCGACGCGCGCAAGACCGCCAGCCCGACGGACGGCTACAACAGCATTGTCAAGTTGAACGGAAAGACCCTGACGCTCAGCAATTCCGCGACGAAGACCGCCTTTGCGTCGATCAGTGGCACGGGCAGCCCGGCGCTGGTGCTGACGGGCGGCAGTGAGATTGCGACGACCGGCGCCGTGACGACCGTGAATATGACGCTGGAGGAAGGCTCGACGCTGAACGCCGTCGGCGCGGTCAAGGTGACGGGTACGCTGACGATGGAGAACGGCACGCTCGAGGGCAGCAATGCTGTGACGCTCACCAATGTGATTTCCAACAGCGACCTGAACCGGATCGCTTACGGTGCGGCGGGCAAGAGCTACGCGCTCACGATCAGCGGCACGGTGACGGCGGACGATGATCATGCCGATATGCGGGAGACCGGTTCCTTTGACGAGGGTGATATCCGCATGGGCGCGATCGATATCGTGGCGCATGCGATGGAAGATGAAGAAGACACAACATACAATGCCTACATATATTCCAGTGATAATAAAGTGAATCTCCTGACGGCGGCGAAAGCCTCCTCGGGCTGGTTCGTGGTCGGAAGCAGCTATGGTGATGCATCGGGCACTGATAAGGAGAGAACAGGCTTCGCCCTGCTGACCTACAAGGCCGACGGGCAATATATCCGCTGCGGAGATATTTCCGATCTTCCGGTATCCCTGGAAAGCATAGCGGACAATGGCGTTATCGGTGCTTTCTCCTCGCTGCAGGCGGCTTTCACGGAGATCGACAGCCTGAACGACAGCAGCGGCTATTACCGAATCACAATCACGGGAACAAAGAACGATGACGGCGCTCTTGTGCTGACAGAGAGCAGTTCCAGCCTCACCTGGCCCTCCAAAGCGGCCATGGTGACAATCTGGGCGGACGGCTACGACGACTATAGCAGCGATAGTGGAACGAACAGCTTTACCCAGGTCACGCTCTCCTACAAGGGCGCGCTGACGCTGCGTTGCGCCGTTGGTCTCATGGGCGTAGTGCTGCAGCCAACCAATAATAAGAGCATCAATGTGGGAAGCTACGATCTGTGCATCTATGACGGCGGACTCAGCGGAACGTACGCAGGCACCGCGACTGTGACCGGCTCGGGTGTGAGCAAGGGCTCCAAATTCAAGCTGACGCGCACACAGATGTCGCTCGGCAGCCTCACGAATATCCAGGATCTGGTGCTGCTCAGTTCGGATCTTACAGTAAACGGCACGATCAGCGTGGGCGACGTGGGGAGCTATGTCAGAACGTCAGCAGATACGAGCATTGATACTGCCTATAACACAAATGTATCTTCTCTCACCGGAATCGCAACTGTTACATGGAATAGCGGGAAAACGGCGGCGACGAAAGTTACGCCCTCCATTACGGTGAGCGGCGCGATCAACAGCGCGGAGGCCGATGAGAGTCTTGCCGCGGACAATATGTGGGGAGAGGCCTATGAGACTTCAGCCCTGGTGCTGTGTCTGAAGGATAAATCAACAGGTAATGTAATTGATTTTGATTCTGATGACTATAAGACGCTTGCCGCCACCGGTATCTGGCTTGCCAAAGCGGCGAACGCGGATACAGGCAGTCTGACGCCTGGAATCCTGTCGAACAGAGAGGGTACGTCCATTACGGCTATCAAAACCGGCAGTATCATCAAGACCGGCGGCTATCTCGCATGGACGACGGGAGAGGTGACTGCGCAGCTGTCTCTGGCGGACGGGACGGTGCTCGCCGACTGTCTGAGTTTTGCCGACGCGGTGACGGAGATCAACAACCTGAAGACTGCGGACGACTATGTGATCACGGTGAGCGACGGTGCGACATCGGCAGACTCGCCGAAGGCGCTTTCGATGCCGACCGCGAAGTATGTGAATTCTCTCGAGATCCGCGGCGGGGAAACGGAGCCGGTGTCGCTTTACTATACCGGAAGCCTGACGATGACCTCGGACGTGACGCTTTCGAATATCAGCTTCGTCCAGATGATAAAGTCAGGAAGTGAATATAAGGATGCGGATACTGCAAAATCCGGCTATCCTTCGATCGTCACCGTGTCGACGGGTGGCAAGGCGCTGACGATCGAGAACGCTGTCACCTTCAATACGCCGGTCAGCCTGACCGGTGCGTCGAAGGGCTCCCTTGTGCTGGCGAGTGGCGCGACGCTGCGGACGCTGACAAACGGAGCGAGTGAAGAAGGTGCGAGCGGCAGCTGGCTGCACGGCGCGATCAGCAATTTCGCGAAGGTCACGCTGGCGAGCGGTGTGCAGCTTGAAATCCGGGAATATAAGGTCTCCTCGTCGACGACGACAGCGCCGAAGCTGACCGGCATCGCCGCCATGACTTTGAATAACGGCAGTGCCGTGAATGTGGGAGATCCGGATATCTATGCGACGAGCGCGACGGCGAGCGTCACGAGCCTCAACCTGCAGGGCGGCAGCCTGAGCGTGATGGGCTCCGCGACGATCGGCAGCCTGACGCTGGCTGGGAGCAGCCCGTCCATTACGGCGACGAAGACCTTTGACATTACCGGAGCGGTGGTTTGCACGACGGCGAGCGCGGAGCTCCATACCTGGCAGAAGCCGACCAGCAAGGGCGTCGTGCAGGAGCCCTATCTGAATGTGAAGGGCAGCGTGCAGCTGTCCGAAGCGTCGGATACGATCACGGTAACGGTGTATGCAACAGGAGAATTAAGTACGACACCGCAGCTCGTAACGGACAGCACGGGCTCGACGAAGAGTGCGCAGCTGCTGACCGCGGCGTCCGCATCGGCGGACTGCTTCGTGCCGGACAGCGCGAATCTGGGCAGTGGTAACAGTGCCCAGCCATATTCGGATGAAAATGAAAATGGCTATCTTCTTATGAAGAGCGGGACGGCGGTCATCGTCGGCTACGCTGATGACATCGTGGCGGCGCTGTACGAGGTGGATGAGAGCGGGAATACGCTGATTAACGGCTACCTGAGTTTTGCGAACGCGGTGACGGCGATCAACGAGCGGAACGACAGCGAAGCGGAATACCGGATTGTGCTGATGCAGGATCTTGGCAGTAAGCAAAGTCCGACCACGCTGACGCTGCCAAAGGCGAATACCGCAACGAAGGTGACGGTGGAAAGTGGTACGACGGATGATAGCACGCCCATTATCTATTTCACAAATAAAGTCGCGCTGAACACGGCGACAGAATTTGAGTCGGTCGGACTGATGGGCATGTCCTGGAACAAGGCTACGAAAGTTTATAGCGCATTGACGGCATACATTACGACAAACGGCAACGATCTGACGCTGGACGGCATTACATACAAAATGACGAGCGCGTATTTATCTGTGACTGCTGGAAAAGGGACTGAGACGATCACGTTTGAGAATGGCACCTCCCTGTTTATGATAGGAAATCTGAGCAAGCTCAAGGAGCTTCACCTGGATGGCGACTGTTATCTTTCCCTCTATAACGGTTCGATTACGGCGGACACCGTGACGCTGGATGAACTGACCATTGATTTGGAGACGAATCCCTACGCCTCATATGGTCTGTATGCGATGAATACGATGACGATCGAAAATCTGGAGATCGGGGATGGCATGAGAGCTTCCTCCAGCGGTAACGCGACATTTACGGATGTGACGCTCGGCGCGGGTTCTGAGGTATCGGGAGGCAAAAAGGTAACGGTGTCCGGGACGCTGACCATGCAGGGTGGCGCCGTGTTGGAAGCGACCGGCTCGATCGTTGTCAATGATATTGTAAACGATGGAAGTACGGCGAACACGATCACCGGGGCTACGACCGCCACTTCGGGAAATCTGATCACGGTGAAGGGTACGGTCAGTGGCACTAATAGCAACAGCGTTGTGTTGAATCGGGAGGGTTATACCTACTGTGAGGCCAGCAAGTATAAGAACGATCCCTACTATGACGAGCCGGTCACACATTACCTGAAGTATTTCCTGCAGAGCAGTACGGGCACGAAGGTGACGCTCAACAGCAACCGAAGGCTCGTGTCGCTGGAGCAGGAGTCGCTCGATAAGTTCACGATTACGGTCGGAGGCGTTGACCCGACGGATGATGATGCACTCACAGTTTATGGAGCGGAAACACTGTCAACTTTGACAGGAATTCTATATTATTATGAGGGATCAGGCAACTCGAAAGTACTCACCTGGGACTACTGGCTGTCTTACCACAATGTTCCGGGCAGCGGTTATTCTCTGATCCGGACAAGTGACGGCGTCTATCTGGTAAATGACAGTAATAAACTCTTTGAGAGCAACTCTGTCGAACTGCAGGATGCGGAAGGAAATACGCTGGGCGAATATATCGACCTCTACCAGGCCGTGGCCGAGATCAACCGCCGCAAGGATTCCACGGCGGACTATGTGATCGAGCTGCAGGGCGATATCACGGATGTGTGCCTGACGGACAGCTCGAAGACGAGCGCGCTCACCCTGCCATCGAAGAATATGGCGAATTCGGTGACGATCACCGGGGCAAAGACGGATACGGGGAGTGCCAGCATCAGCCTCACCGGCAGCATCAGCTACACCGGTGAGCTGCACCTTGAGAATCTCACGCTCACCGTGCCGTCAACGACGACGGTGACGACCCTGTATCTTGAGGGGACGGAGCTGATCACGTCAGGAAAGGCGACGATCACGAATCTGTACCTCGAGGCGGACAGCACGAGTGAAGATCCGATATGGTACGCCCTGGGCGCGACCACTGTCACTAACCTGATCAATGAATCCGGCACGACGCAGAGCGGCAGCTACACCGTGGCGACAAAGTTGAATGGCGCGAATACGCAGACTGCCCTGCCGCAGTTTACCATCAGCGGCACGATGGAAGGCGATCTGAACTGGCAGGTGCTGAAATCAACGGCAACTGCTGGCACCATGACAGAGACAGAGTATGCAATCACGGGGGAAGCTCTCGAAAACGTGAAGCTGGTAAAGGCGGTGAAAGTGGCGGCTGATCAATTTCTTGTGGGACTTGATACAGAAACGTATCATCCCTACAAGAATACAAGCGGCTATGTCTACTACGCGGCGGCGGACGCTAACGCGGTGATTCTGTCCTATGGAGATACTTCGACTTACGCGGATTCGCTCACGAGCGCGGTATCGCTGATCAACAGCATTGCGGATAAAAACGCGGATTACACGATCGAGTTCCCGAGCGCGGGCGATGTATCAACGACGGCCTCCGGCTACGGCGCGTTGACGCTGCCGACGACGGCGAAAGCAGGCTCGGTGACGATCAAGGGCGCGGATGCAGGGACGGTTCTCTGCTACACAGGCACGCTGAAACCCAGCACAAATGTGACGTTTGATCAGATCGGTCTGCAGGAGGGCACGTATAAGTCGGGCAAATTTACGCCCAGCAGCAGTGGTGTTACCGTGGCCTTCGGCAGCTACAGCACGACGCTGAGCTTTACCGGTGACGCTTATGCGGGAGAGAGCGGGAAGCTCATCTTCAGCTCCGTAACCGGTTCGAAAGGCACGCTGGAGCTGAACGGCCAGGAAGTGACGGTCAACGGAAAAGTGACGCTGCTGGCGCTGAAAGACAGTACCGGAAATGCAAGCCTGACCGCCGCAGATGCGGTGACGATCACGGATGTGGACGCGAAGGATTCGCTCGCAATCTCCACGCAGAAGGCGATGACGCTGACGAATATCGACAGCGGTACGGTCACGCTGCACACCTGGTTCAGCAAGTCGAAGCAGACGCAGCTCAAGATCAATGGATCAATTGATGACAGCGCGACAGTGACGATCGTGCCCTATGAATATAACGCTGACACAGCGATGACGGTGGACTACGCGGTGGCGAATCTGTTGGTGGCAGAGGACGCGACGCCGGTCGCGACGCAGAAGCTGGCGGTGCTGCCAATGGCCTCGACGCAGAACATTACAATTCGTTTGAATGACGCCGCGGATGCTTATGATTGCCAGCTTATCAAGTACTCCTCCGGTCTCTACATGGCGGCTGCGGATGCGCAGCTGGCGGTGCGCGTGACCGGTTACGGAACGGATAGCACTTACAAGACGGCGACTTATCAGGCGGAATTCCTGAGCTGGGCGGCCGCGGTCAGCGAAATCAACAGCATCGGGGACAAGAGCGCGTATTACAGGATCGAGCTGCTATGCGACCTGGGTATCCGTGACGTGACGGATGCTCTGGACGATGATGTGGACAGCTATTACAAATATCTGAAGGACGAGGAATACAGTATCTTAAAGCTCATACCGCTGAGCAGCCTGGCGATGCCGTCGAAGGCGGCGGAGGTCACGGTCACGAGCGGCCTGGCAGAAGGAGAACCGGCGATGATTTTCTTTGCACCAACCACACTGAGCCTTGGTTGCAATACGGTGTTTGAGAATGTCGGCCTGTTCGCTGTGAAGTCTTCGGAAGGCTGGTATTATGGAACGAGCTATAGTATCAAGGCCGGAAACTACAGCCTGACGGAAAAAGACCTGGTTGGAGAAGTTGATTTCGGTTTTTCAAAAGTGGCCCTTTTAAACGGAAACAGTACATTAGATAATAGACGTGCAACGCTTAGTGGCTCTTCAAAGGGCAGCTACCTTCTGGAGCAGGGGACGCCGGCGACTACTGGAGACTCCTATTATAATCAGGGGTATTATTACGATACGTACAGTACAAAGAGTACTGTTCCCCTGCTCAGTTCTTCGACTAAACTCAGTGGCTTTGACACGGTGCAGCTACAAGGCGACACGATCGGGATCTTCAGCAGCATCAGCGGCGTCGGTACCCTGCGGCTGGCAGACGACACAGATCTGAACCTCAGTGACAGCGCGCTCTCGGTCAAGAATCTGTATCTGGAGGCGGGCTCCTCGCTCGAGGCGAAGAGCGTGACGATCACGGCGGAGGGAGAGCTGCTTGCCGACAGCGCCATCTCCTGCGCAAACGGCGCTTTCAGCGCGAAGACGCTGTCGATGACCGCTGCATCCATCGAGGCGAAGAATGTGACCGTCAGCGGCACGACGACTCTGAATGGCGGTCGCATCGCGGCCGGCACGGAGACGATCGGCGACGGCCAGATCAAGCTGGCGAACGTGCTGATAGCCGGAGCGGACAATTACCTGGAGGCGAAGCAGGACAAAAACGGAAACAGCCTGCTGAGCGTCACGGGGACGGTCGCGCTGGCAGAGAGTGTTACAGCTGCTGACAACGAATGGTACGGAATCACAATCGGCCTGCTCTACAACAATCGCTCGGCCTTTGCACAGCTCTGCGAGGGGATGACTCTCCTGGCTGCGGCGAAGGCGGAGAGCGGCTGGTTCAGCCCGGCTTATGACTATACGTATCAAGTAGATGAAACAACAATTTCAGTTGATCGCATGGGAGTTGAGAATGACAGCCGTACGCTCTACAAGTCCGGCTCGCAGATCAAGTATGGGACTTCCTCCAATATGGAGGTCGCGCTTCGCACGCTTGACGAGAACGGCATCCTGCTTGCGGAGAGCCAGTATCTGACATTTGAGGAGGCCGTGAGCGCGATAGGCAGCCTGGCAAATACGAAGGCTTACTATGAGATCGCGCTGCAGGACGACGTCGCGATCACGAACACGAAGGGAGCCTATACAACGCTGACCCTGCCGACGAAGGCCGCGAAGGTGACGGTGAGCGGCAAGGATGCATACAGCATTCAGTTCTCCGGCAATGTGACGCTGCGCTGCAATACGGAGTTTGCGGGCGTGGATCTGCAGTCGATGAAGAACGGCGTCGAGACGACGAAGAGCATCGCGGTCGGAAATTATACGCTGACGGCCAATGGTATGGGTGATGACATCAGCGCGATCTCCGGTTCCTCCTCGAAGGGCGTACTGACGGTCGAATCCGACCTTGAGGTGTCCGGCAATGTCAGCAGCCTGCGTTCACTTGAGATATCGGGCAGCGCAACCTTGCGCGCGACGGGAAATGTCAATGTATATCAGATTTGTTTCCTGGAGGGCGACAGCTCTGCCTGCCTGCGCACAGAGGGCACGCTGACGGCGACGCTGATCTACAATGAATATGGCAACGGTGTGATTCAGAAATACGCGGACTCCACGATGACGGTCAAGGGTGCGACGCTGAACAAGGTGCTGACGACGCTGGTAAACAATGAGGCTGACACTCCGCTCATGATCGAACTGCTGGACGAAGGCGCGGCGGGCACAGCGGTGCTGACAGACGCGAACCTCAGCCAGACGCTGGAGGGCTATCAGGTGACGGCGGGTGAGAGCAGTACGTGGAACATCTTTGCGAACGGAACGAAGCTGACGCTGCGAAGTCTGGAAACGACGAGCGCGGATGCGGGAAACACGGCTGACGCGGCGTAAACGCCGGAAAATCCTGATTGTGTAAAAAAGCAGAGGCGGGAAAGCAATATCGCCCCTATGCAGGCGGCTGCATGGAAACCGGAACTTCCGGCTCCCGCGTAGCCGCTGTTTTTTCATCCGTGCCGGCTTGCAAAGCGATTTTCCGCATGATAACATAAAAACAATAATGTCCTTTCGGGAGGAGAACGGAAGATGGATCTGGAAGAAATATATGCCTCCATGGGCGTAGACCGTGAGGTCTGGGCCTATGGACAGCAGGTTGAGGCAGAATTGAAAGAGCGTTTTGCCGCAATCGATGAGACGGCGGAGTACAATCAGCTCAAGGTCCTCGGCGCGATGCAGCGAAACCGCGTCAGCGAGGCCTGCCTGGGCAGTTCGAGCGGCTATGGCTACAATGACATCGGGCGTGATACGCTGGAAAAGGTCTACGCGGAGGTCTTTCACACGGAGGCAGGGCTGGTACGGCCGCAGATCACCTGCGGGACGCATGCATTGGCGGTCGCGCTCTCGGCGAATCTGCGGCCGGGGGACGAGCTGCTGGCGATCTCCGGCAGGCCTTACGATACGCTGGAGGAGGTCATCGGCATCCGTCCGGGAAAGGGGAGCCTCGCGGAGTACGGCGTCAGCTACCGGCAGGTCGACCTGCTCTCTGACAGCAGCTTCGACTATGAGGGCATTCGCGCCGCGATTGGCGAGCACACGAAGATGGTGCATATCCAGCGCTCGAAGGGTTATCAGACGCGGCGCACGCTGTCCGTGGGAGAGATCGGCGAGGCGATTGCTTTCGTGAAGTCCATCAGGCCGGATATCATCTGCATGGTGGATAACTGCTACGGCGAATTCGTCGAGCGGATCGAGCCAGGCGATGTCGGAGCGGATCTCACGGTTGGTTCGCTTATCAAGAATCCGGGCGGCGGGCTCGCACCGACGGGCGGCTATATTGTGGGAAAAGAGGAGTATGTGGAGAACTGCGCGTACCGGCTGACATCGCCCGGGCTCGGGAAAGAAGTCGGCGCCTCCCTGGGACTCATGCCGTCCTTCTATCAGGGCTTTTTCCTCGCGCCGACGGTGACTGCGGGCGCCCTGAAGGGAGCGGTTTTCGCGGCCAATCTTTATGAAAGACTTGGTTTCGCGGTGCTGCCGGATGGAAAGGAGAGCCGCCACGATATCATCCAGGCGATCACCTTCGGCACGCCGGAGGGTGTGATTGCCTTCTGTCAGGGCATCCAGGCGGCCGCTCCGGTGGACAGCTATGTGACGCCCGAACCCTGGGCGATGCCGGGCTACGACAGCGACGTGATCATGGCGGCGGGAGCCTTTGTGCAGGGCTCCTCGATCGAACTCTCCGCGGACGGCCCGATCCGGCCGCCCTACGCTGTCTATTTCCAGGGCGGACTGACATGGGAGCACGCAAAGTTCGGGATACTGATGTCTTTGCAGAAGCTGAAGGAACAGGGACTTGCGACGCTTCCCTGATCGGGACAGAATTATGGAAAAAGAAGGAGGACTTTGAAATGGCGAATATCAGGGTAGAAGACGGAAAGATTCTTTATCGAAAGCTTCTGAAGAGCTGCGAATTGCCGCTTGATGAGCTGCGCTGGGCTTATCTCCAGCATGAAGATGTCAATTCGAAACTCTGCTGCGGCAGTTATCAGACGGAGATCGGACGCGTCATCGTTGTTACTGAAGATGGAAAGAAAGAGATGTTCCAGTTTGAGAGTATGGAGGAAGCGCGGGATTTGCTTGCACGGATACAGGAGGCAAAGCCGGATCTGCCGGTCGGTTACACCGTGGCGAACCGGGCGCTGTATGAGAATTAGAAGATGAAACAGGTACTGGTTATCGGCGGCGGCGCGTCCGGCCTCATGGCGGCGATCGCCGCAGCGGAGAACGGAGCGAAGGTCACGCTCATCGAGAAAAATAAAACGGTTGGGAAAAAGCTGCTTGTCACGGGAAACGGACGCTGCAATTTTACGAACCTGTATCAGCACCCGGAGAGTTATCGCGGCGGAGCTCCTGCATTTACCGCACAGGCGCTGGCAGCATTTTCAGCGAAGGACGCCGTCCGCTTTTTCGAACGGCTTGGCATTGGTGTGAAGGAGAGGGAGGGCTGGCTCTATCCGGCGAGCGGGCAGGCTTCGTCGATTGCGAGCGTGCTGCGGCTGGAAGCGGAACGCCTGCGTGTGAAACTGGCCTGCAACACCACGATAAAGGAAATAGAGCGAAAAAACAGTCATTTTCTGGCGAAGACAGACAGCTGGACTTATGAGGGCGACGCACTTGTCCTCGCCTGCGGATCAAAGGCGGCGCCGGAGACCGGCTCAGACGGGGATGGTTATCGCTTTGCAGAGGCGCTGGGGCATTCCGTGACAGGCCCATTCCCTGCGCTGACCGGTCTCGTTGTGGCGGAGCAGGACTGCGGGAAGCTTGCCGGCGTGCGTGCGGAGGCTCTCGTGACATTGCGTGTCGGTTCGAAAGAATATCAGGATACCGGAGAAGTTCAGTTTACTTCCTATGGTCTGTCCGGCATTCCCATTTTTCAGGCCAGCCGTTACGCATCTGCAGCGCTTGCGGAAGGAAAAAGCTGTGAGATTCAGCTCGATTTCTGGCCGGAGCTTCCGGGGGTGGAGATGGAACGGATGCTGACGGAGCGGATGCATTCGCTGCCAAACAGATGCGGAGCGGAGCTGCTGCTCGGCGTATTTCCGGAGAAACTTTCCCGCTATTTCCTGGAGCGGGCGGGTATCTCCACGCAGAAGTGCGGCGCCAGGTGGACGGAAAAAGAGAGCCTGGTGCTTGCGCTGCAGATCCGGCGTCTGGGCTTCCATGTCGTGAAAAGTCTTGGCTTCGATCATGCGCAGGTCTGCGCGGGAGGCGTGCCGCTCGGAGAGCTTAAAGGGATTTCCATGGAGTCCTCTTTCACGCCGGGGTTGTATCTTGCCGGTGAGCTGCTTGATGTGGACGGAGCCTGCGGCGGTTATAATCTGCAGTGGGCCTGGACGAGCGGATATCTGGCCGGCAAATCTGCGGCGGGACAGAAGAGGAAGAGTTGACGATGCTGACCATTCGGGACCTGAAGCTTCCGGTTACGCACACGCCGGGGGAGCTGAAAGAAAAAATCATAAAAACGCTTCGGATTCGTCCGGAAGAGCTGATTCGCTATGAGCTTGTCCGCCGTTCTCTGGATGCGCGCGGCGGGGAACTGAAATATGTCTACCTGATCGACGCAGAGGTAAAGCGGGAAAAAATGGTGCTGCGGCGCGCGCCTGCACAGGTGAAGCGCGCAGAGCGTGTACGCTATCAGTTTCCGGAGCCGGGGACAGAGCCACTGCGTCATCGCCCGGTTATCATCGGTGCGGGACCGGCGGGGCTTTTCTGTGCGCTTCAGCTTTCGCGGGCAGGCTACGCGCCGCTTGTCCTGGAGCGCGGCGAGCGCGCAGCGGATCGTGCGCGCACAGTCCGGCATTTCTGGGAGAGCGGCGAGCTGGATACCCGGTCAAACGTGCAGTTTGGCGAGGGCGGCGCCGGAACATTTTCCGATGGCAAGCTGAACACGCTTGTCAAGGATGCGGCGGGGCGAAACCGGAAGGTGCTGGAGATCTTCGTGGAGGCCGGAGCGCCGGAGGAGATCCTCTATGAGCACAGGCCGCATCTGGGCACGGATCTTCTGGTCGGGATTGTGACGTGGCTGCGGGAAGAGATCGAGAGAAATGGCGGAGAAGTGCGTTTTGGAGCGCTGGTCACGGATATCCGGATTCAGGATGGCGGGATCTGCGGACTTAACGTGCAGAGTCATGGAAAAGAAGAGTTCCTTGAGGCGGAGCAGCTTGTGCTCGCAGTCGGTCACAGCGCGCGCGATACCTTTGCCATGCTCAGAAACCGCGATATACCGATGCAGCCCAAATCCTTTGCGGTCGGCGTTCGCATCGAACATCCGCAGGAGATGATTAACCGGAGTCAGTATGGCCCGGATTATCCGTCTTTTCTTCCGGCAGCATCTTATAAGGTGACGCGGCGGGCCGGCGACGGCAGGGGAGTCTACTCCTTCTGCATGTGTCCGGGCGGCTGGGTTGTGAACGCCTCCTCGGAGGAAGGTCTGCTGGCGGTCAACGGTATGAGTTATCAGGCCCGTGACGGGAAAAACGCGAACAGCGCGATGATTGTGACTGTGACGCCACAGGATTTCCCGGGAGACGATGTGCTCTCCGGCGTGGAGTTTCAAAGAAGGCTGGAGCGCGCGGCATATCGTCTCGGAGAGGGCAGGGTGCCGGTGCAGCTTTTCTCGGATTTCTGTCAGAATGTGCCTTCCGGGAGCCTGGGGGATGTGGAACCCTGTGTCTGCGGCGGGTATACGCTCGGCGATGTGCGTTCTGTCTTTCCGCCCGCTCTTTCGCAGGCGCTTGAGGAGGGAATCCGCGGCTGCGATTCTCTGATTCATGGCTTTGCCCGCCCGGACGCGACGCTCTGCGGTGTGGAGAGCCGCACTTCCTCGCCGCTTCGCATTCTGCGCGGCGAAAACCTGGAAAGTGAGATCCGTGGACTCTATCCCTGCGGAGAAGGCGCAGGTTATGCCGGGGGCATCACCTCGGCTGCGATGGACGGATTAAAGATTTCAGAATTCATTGCAAAAAAATATGCGCCGTGGTATCATGGATAATACTAGGGTTTCAAAGCATGGAGGATACAAATGAAGGGATCAAAGAACGGCTGGACGCTTCTTCTGCTTATACTGGCGGGAGTCGTGCTGGGCAGTTTTATAGGAAATATGGCCGCAAATGTGCCGGGGCTTTCCTGGTTAAACTATGGACAGAGTTTTGGCCTGGAAGAACCGATTGTTCTGTCCCTCGGCCTGATAGTCCTGACCTTTGGCCTGAGTATTCAGATCACGCTCGCCAGTATCATCGGTATTGTGCTGGCGATACTGATTTACAGATGGATCTGATATAATACGCGTAACCTGTGGGGTGTCCGGAGAGGGAAAAATACGGACGGAGGTTATGCAGTATAAACGAAAGATTTCACGAGTTGCCCGAGGAGGATCGCCCTTACGAGCGCTGCAGACGCTATGGAGCACAGTCCCTGTCAAACCGGGATCTCCTGGCGGTGATTCTGCGCACCGGCGCGAAGGGACGGAGCGTACTTGAACTTGCCGGAGATATCCTGCGGCTGGTGCCGGAGCGGGAAGGTTTTACAGGTCTTCGCAGACTGAGTCTCGAAGAGCTTTCGCTTGTGAAGGGGATCGGGATGGTGAAGGCGGTCCAGCTGAAGTGTCTGCTGGAAATTGCCAGACGCATGGCGCGCGAGGAGGCCGGAGAGGGGAGATATTTCCGCATGGCTTCCGAGGTGGCGGATTATTATATGGAAGACCTGCGCCATGAGGAGCAGGAGACGCTGCTTCTTCTGATGCTCGATCAGAAGGGCAGGCTGCTTCGGGAAAAGTATTTGTTCCGCGGCACAGTGAACGCGTCGATGCTGTCGGCGCGGGAGATTTTTATTGAGGCCTTATCGGCCCGTGCAGTGCAGATCATTCTTCTGCACAATCACCCAAGCGGCGATGCGACGCCGAGCGCGGAGGATATCCGGGCAACGAAGCGCATCGCGCAGGCGGGAGAATGCATCGGTATCGGGCTGGCGGATCATATTATTATCGGGGAGCGCTCCTATGTAAGCCTCCGCGAAGAACATTACCTATAAAGGGAAAGAGGGATATACCATGAACAATCATTGCTTTGGCTGCGATTTTGGTTCCTATAATCTGAAGATCTATCACAGGGAGATGGATACCTGCCTGATGCAGCACAACATGGTCGCTGTGATGGAAAAGGATGAGATGCTGGCATATGGGGACGAGGCCTACGCCATGTACGAAAAAGCGCCGGCGAATATTCAGGTATCCAGCCCGATGTCTTATGGGAACCTGGCGAGTATCAGCAATATGCAGACATTTCTGAAGAGCTTTCTGGAGAGCACGACGAAGGGGCAGCTCAAGGGTGCGGAATATTTTGTGGCGCTTCCGACCGACATGCAGGAGCGGATCTTTACGACACTGATTCAGGATTCGACCTTGAAGCCGCGCACGGTTTATCTCGTGGATAAGCCTGTGGCAGCAGGTCTGGGCCTTGGGATCAATGTGCGTGAGGCGCAGGGCGTGCTGATTGTGGACATTGGAGCGGAGACAACGGAGATTTCCGTGCTGTCTCTTGGCGGCATCGTGATCAGCCGTCTGATTCAGACAGGCGGGCGCTCGATCGATGACGCGATTCAGAATGCAATCCGCAAGGAACACAATTTCTATATTGGCAGCAAGACCGCAGAAAATATCAAGAAAGAACTGGCCAGCGCGGTCGCTCCGGAGGAATCGACGATGCAGATCTGCGGCCGTAATATGGTGGTCGGTCTGCCGCAGATGCTGGAGATCACAGCCTCCTTTGTCTATGATTCGATTCGCGATCAGCTGAACGTGATCATGGATGCGGTGAAGACGATTCTTGAGCGTACGCCGCCCGAGCTGGGTGTGGACATTATCAAAAACGGCATTTATCTGACGGGAGGTTCCGCCAGAATTCACAGAATGGATGAACTGCTTCAGGAGAAGACGGGGATTCGTGTTACGGTTGATGAGGAGCCGGAGCTCAGCGTGGCGAGAGGCCTCTCACATGTGATTGGTGAGCGTGAGTATCGGCAGCTCGCCTTTGTGACAAAGGAACAGAAGTATGAGTAGGACCGGAGCGGCTGTCCATGAATGATAAAAATCATATCTCGTTTCCAAACAAATATGTGCTGTTTGTGCTGACGGTTCTCTGCGTCGGTCTGATGTCGCTGTCCTTTCTGACGGATTTTGACGGCGGTTTCCTGAATGAGGTGTCCGGCTATGTGCTGATACCCGTGCAGCGCGGCATCAATGCAGTCGGGGGCTGGGCCCGCGATAAGGCGGAGACGCTGGAGGAACTGCAGGCAGTTCAGAGCGAGAATGAACAGCTGCGGGAGCAGGTGGCGGAGCTCACGCTGGAGAATAATATGCTCCTGCAGGAGCGCTATGAGCTGGAAGAGCTGCGCGAGCTCTATGAACTGGACAATGACTATTCCGATCTGGAAAAGGTCGCGGCCAATGTCATCGGAAAGGACTCCGGAAACTGGTTCGATATGTTTATTATCGACAAGGGCTCGGACGACGGAATTGAGGTCGATATGAATGTGATAGCGGACGGCGGTCTTGTCGGCATCGTCACAAAGGTCGGCTCGAACTGGGCGCAGGTGCGCTCGATCATCGATGATATGAGCAATGTGAGCGCGATGATCCTGAAGAATTCCGATCTTTGTTATGTCCGCGGTGATCTCGAGATGATCACGGAGGGAACGCTGCAGCTGAATCAGCTTCGCGATGAAGACGATGAGGTGGAGACCGGAGATAAGGTTGTCACGTCCTACGCGAGCGCCAAATATCACAAGGGCATCCTGATCGGCTATGTCGGCGAGCTGACGACCGATTCGAATAATCTGACAAAGTCGGGAACGCTGACGCCGGCGGTTGATTTTGAGCATCTGAGCGCCGTGCTCGTGATCACGGAGCTGAAGCAGCAGGTGGATGCGGACAGCGTGGAGTCTGAATGATTCCTGCATTAGGAGGGGAGTTTTCCCATGAAGCGTAAAATCTTCATCGTGCTGATGATTCTCATATGTTTTTTGCTGCAGAGTACGGTGTTCCAGAGTCTGGCGATCGCTTCCATCAGTCCGAATCTGCTGATTGTACTGGTTTCCTCCTATGGATTTATGCGGGGAAAACGGGAAGGTATGTTCGTGGGCTTTTTCTGCGGCCTGCTTGAGGATATTTTCTATGGGCGTCTGCTTGGCATGCACGCGCTGCTCTATCTGTGTATCGGTTATGCGAACGGCTATTTTAACAGCATCTTTTACGGGGAAGATATCAAGCTTCCGATTGGCCTGATCACCGTCAGCGAGCTGCTCTATGGCCTGGGTACTTACGCGATTATGTTTCTGATGCGCAGCCGTTTTGCCTTTTCATTTTATCTGAGGAGGATCATCCTGCCGGAGCTTTTGTATACACTTGTCGTGACGCTGTTTCTGTATCGCTTTGTCTATCGGATGGATCAGAGACTGGGAGAGGATAAATAAGTTTGTTTGACGACCTGAAAGAATCTGTGCTGAATTTCATAACTTCGCGTGTCTTTGTGCTGATGCTGCTTTTCCTTGTTTTTTCCGGTGTGCTGCTGGGGCGTGTGTTTTCGCTGCAGATTGTGCACGGCGAAGAATATGCGGAGAGCTTCACGATGAAGATCAAAAAGGAAGTGAGCATCTCAAGTACCCGTGGCAGGATCTATGACCGCAATGGCGAGGTGCTTGCCGATAATGTCCTTTCCTATTCGGTGACGATCGAGGACAACGGTACCTACAGCTCGACGCGGGAGAAACAGGCCACACTGAACAGGACAATCCTGCAGGCGATTGACATCGTGGAATCGCACGGGGACAGTATTGTAAGCGATTTTGGCATTATTTACAAGAATGGTGAGTACAGTTACACACAGGAGGGAACGTCCCTGCTGCGCTTTAAGGCGGATGTGTACGGCTACTCTACGATTGACGAGCTTTCGCCCGAAGAATATGTGGCGTCAGCGGAGACCATGGTCGAGTATCTGTGCAGCAGCAGCCGTTATTATATTTCTGAAGATGCCTACACAGAGGAGCAGATAGAAGAGTATGATGTCCCGACGGATCTTACGCCGGAACAGATTTTAAAGCTGATTACGGTCCGCTATGCCATGAGCGGCAACAGCTACAAGCGCTATGTGACGACGACGATTGCGTCTGATGTCAGCGACGAGACGGTGGCGGAGATCCTGGAGTGCCAGAGTGAACTGCAGGGCGTGGATGTCGAGGAGAGCAGCCTGCGTGTCTACTATGATGCGGAATATTTTGCAAATATTATCGGCTACATCGGAAAGCCGGACTCCGACGAGCTCGCCGAGCTGCAGGAGGAGGACGAGAGCTACGAGGCGAACGATATCGTCGGCAAGGCCGGGATCGAGCAGTATATGGAGACGGAGCTGCAGGGAACCAAGGGGCAGCGCACAATCTATGTGGACAGCGTCGGCAATGTCCTCGAAGTGGAGAGCGAGACGGAGCCGGAGGCCGGAAATGACGTCTATCTGACGATCGACAAGGATCTGCAGATTGCAGTTTACAATATCCTGGAGCAGCGTCTGGCCGGCATTCTGGTTTCCAAGATCCAGAATACCAAGACCTACACGGCGACTTCGAGCAGTTCGGCGGCGGACATTATGATTCCGATCTATGATGTTTACTACGCACTGATTGAAAACCATATTATCGACACATCGCATTTTACAGAAGATGACGCGACGGAGCTCGAGCAGTCCGTCCAGACGAGATTTGATTCCTATCTGGAAAGCACGATCAACGAGATTCTCGCGGAACTGACATCAGAGAATCCGACGGCTTACACGAATCTCACGATCGACATGAAGAATTATATGAGTTATATCGTGTCCGACGTGCTGATGGGGGACAATCAGGTACTGGTCAGCAGCGAGGTTGACCGCGAGGATGAGACTTATATTGCCTGGGCGACGGATGAAGTCATCAGTCTGAAGGAATATCTCGAATATGCGATTTCAATGAACTGGGTAGACGTATCAGGACTGGAAGCGGAGACTTCCTATCTGAATTCAGACGAGATCTATGAGGTCCTGCTCGATTTTATTTCGACAGAGCTGGCGGATGATGCCGAATTTCATACAATGGTGTATAAATATATCCTTCAGGACGATATTGTGTCGGGAAGAGAGATCTGTCTGCTCTTGTATGATCAGGGCGTTCTGGAGTATGATGAGGAGACAGTGGCGCGCCTCGAGAGCGGTACGTATGCAGCCTATACCTTCATGGTCGATAAGATCAGCAATCTTGAGATCACGCCGGCGCAGCTGGCGCTGGAGCCCTGCAGTGCGGGCTGTGTGATCACCGATCCGAACACCGGGGAAGTGCTGGCCTGCGTCTCTTATCCGGGCTATGACAATAACCGCCTGACGAATACCATGGATTCGGAGTACTACGCACAGCTGAATCAGGATCTGTCGAGCCCGCTTTACAGCAAGGCGACGCAGCAGCAGACGGCGCCGGGCTCCACTTTTAAGCCGGTGGTGGCGACCGCCGGGCTTGAGGAAGGGGTTATCACGATTTCGGAGACGATCCATGCGACCGGCGTTTTCACGGATGCCTATGGTTCCCCGACCTGCTGGATCTACAATCAGTACCACGGCAGTCATGGCAATATCAATGTGATCGACGCGATCCGCGTTTCCTGCAACTACTTCTTCTACGAGGTGGGCTTCCGCCTGGGCGGCGGCAGGACGACGGGGTATTCTTCCGATCAGGCACTGGAGATTCTGGCCGAGTATGCGACAGAGTATGGGCTGAATACGACGTCCGGCATCGAGCTCTCGGAGACGGAACCGCAGTTGTCCGACACAGACGGAGTCCGTTCGTCGATCGGACAGGGCAACGCCCTCTTTACCGTGTCACAGCTTGCCCGGTACGTCAGTGCGATCGCAAACCGGGGGACGGTTTATGACCTGACGCTGCTTGATAAAGTGACAGATTCTGAGGGAAATACTATTGAAGATTATTCGGCGTCAGTATATAATGAAATAGATAATGCGGATTCTACCTGGTACGCGATTCAGACGGGCATGTATGAGGTGGCGCAGAACACGAGCGCTTTTGAAGATCTTGATCTGACGATTGCGGGAAAGACCGGTACGGCGCAGCAGTCCAAGAGCCATCCGAACCACGCGCTGTTTATCGGGTACGCACCATATGATGAGCCGCAGATAGCGCTTGCAATCCGTATTGCGAACGGCTATACTTCGGCGAACGCGGCCTCGATGGCCGCTGATATCTTCCGCTATTACTTCGATCTCGAGGACGAGGAAGATATCGTGACAGGTACCGCTACGGACGCGACGACAGAGGTCATCAATGACTAGAAGATACATGGGGAGAAATTGAATGAGTGTTGTAATCAAGAGCAACAAATACGGGATTACGCTGGTTCTCGACCGTGAGACGCCCTTTTCGGAACTGCTTACGCAGGTCGGCGAAAAGTTCAGAGCATCTGCCCGCTTTTTCAAGGGTGCTCAGATGGTGCTTGGCTTTGAGGGCAGAGTTTTAGATCAGGATGAGCAGATGCAGGTGATCCGCGCAATCGAGGAGAACTCCGGCCCGGAGATTCTCTGCGTTATGGAGCAGGACGCGCTCAAAGAGTCTTTTATGCGGGCAGCATTGGAGGAACGAAAGGCTGCACAGGCCTCATCGGACGGAAGATTTTATAAGGGTACGCTCCGTTCCGGTCAGGTGCTGGAGTCGGAGACCAGTATCATCATCCTCGGGGATGTAAATCCGGGTGCAACGGTCGTCTCCAAGGGCAATGTAGTTGTTCTCGGCTCGCTCAAAGGGACTGTTCAGGCAGGCGCGGCAGGTAACGACAGCACGTTTGTGGTGGCTCTGCACATGGAGCCGATGCAGATCCGTATTGCCGACAGCATCGCGCGCAGCGGAGACGGCAGGAAAGAGAAAGCGCCCAGCGAGCCGATGATCGCCTACACGGAGGATGGAAACATTTATATGGAGCCTCTCAGCAAGGAGGCCATCAATGACATTCGCATCTGACCGCTCAGGGTACGGCAGATGATCGATAAGAAACTGGAGGAAGCAAAATGAGTGAAGTGATTGTTATTACATCAGGGAAGGGCGGTGTCGGAAAGACGACCACCACAGCCAATGTGGGGACAGGCCTTGCAAAGCTTGGTCAGAAAGTTGTCATGATCGATACTGATATCGGCCTTCGCAACCTGGATGTGGTCATGGGGCTGGAAAATCGCATTGTGTACAATCTTGTTGATGTGGTGGAAGGAAACTGCCGGATCAAACAGGCTCTGATCAAGGACAAGCGTTATCAGAATCTTTATCTGCTGCCCTCGGCGCAGACGCGGGACAAGACCGCGGTCAGCCCGGAGCAGATGATCAAACTGATTGATGAGCTCCGCGAGGAGTTCGACTACATACTTCTGGACTGCCCGGCAGGCATCGAGCAGGGATTCAAGAACGCAATCGCGGCGGCGGATCGCGCGCTGATTGTGACGACGCCGGAAGTATCCGCGATCCGCGACGCAGACCGCATCATCGGCCTTCTGGAGGCCAATGAGATCCGCAGATCCAATCTGATCGTGAACCGTATCCGTATGGACATGGTAGAGAGCGGAAATATGATGTCGATGGATGACGTGGTGGAGATCCTGGCGATCGACCTGATCGGAGCGGTGCCGGACGACGAGAGCATTGTGATTTCCACAAACCAGGGCGATCCCTGTGTCGGCGATTCCTCACTGGCAGGGCAGGCTTATATGAATATCTGCCACAGGGTCATGGGAGAAGAAGTTCCTTTCCTCGATTTAAAGACAAAGACCGGCTTCTTCGGAAAATTAAAGAAACTGTTCGGTTAGGGAGGGGGATTAGAAGATGGGTTTTATGGATTTCTTTCACAGAAAACGCTCGGGGGAGGTAGCAAAGGATCGGTTAAAACTTCTGCTGATCTCTGACCGTGCAAACTGCTCTCCGGACATGATGGAAGCAATCAAGAATGATATCATAAATGTCATCTCCAAATACATGGAGATTGACAATGAGAATCTGGATATCCAGATCACGCAGACAGAGTCGGAGGATGGCCATGGCACGGTGCCTGTGCTCTGTGCCAACATTCCGGTTCGGGATATGAAGAAGAGGAGCTGATACAGTGGAAAATCAGGTGAGTCATGTTTAAGCAATATAGCCTGAAGGATTTCAGGTTCCGGCTCGTGCTGCTGGTTTATATTATATCAGTACTTGGGGTGCTGGTAATTGGCAGCGCGGCGGAAGAGTACCGGAGTCAGCAGCTCATCGGCATGGCACTCGGGACGGTTGCGATGATTTTCTTTGCACTGTTCGACTACCATGTGCTTCTGAAGTTTTCCTGGGTGCTTTACGTGATCAACCTGGTTCTGCTGCTCGCGGTAAAGCTGGGACTGGGTGTGGAAGTGAACGGGGCAACCCGCTGGCTGCAGATCGGTTCCTTTCGTTTCCAGCCATCAGAGCTGACGAAGCTCTTTCTGATTCTTTTTTTCGCCTGGTTTTTTGCGAAGTATCAGGAGCAGCTGAATACGATACCGATGATACTTGCTTCGCTGGTACTTCTGGCACTTCCGCTGGCTCTGATCGTCGCACAGCCGCATCTTTCGGCGACGATCACGATTGCATTCATCTTCTGTGTGCTGATCTTTGCGGCCGGGCTGAGTTATAAGATTATTGCCGGTATTATTGCGGTCACGGTTCCGTCCGTTCTGGTCTTCATTCATATGATCATGCAGGAAGGACAGGAAATCCTGAGCGATTATCAGCTCAACCGTATTCTGTCCTGGCTGAATCCGACGGAGTATGCGGACGACGCCTATCAGCAGCAGAATTCGATTATTGCGATCGGTTCGGGACAGCTCTATGGAAAAGGGCTCTACAACAACGATATTTCTTCTGTCAAGAACGGCAACTTTATCGTTGAGCCGCAGACTGATTTCATCTTTGCGGTGCTGGGGGAAGAGCTTGGATTTATCGGCTGTGCCGCTGTCATTATCCTGCTGACGCTGATTGTGCTGGAGTGTCTTCGGATTGGGAGAAGGTCGCGGGACGCGGCTGGCATGATCATCTGCTGCGGATTTGCAGGATTGATTGCATTCCAGAGCTTTGCAAATATCTGCGTGGCAACCGGACTGATGCCGAACACCGGCATGCCGCTTCCGTTTGTCAGCTACGGGATGTCAGCGCTGATCATGCTGTATATGGGCATTGGTGTGATACTGAACATAGGGCTTCAGCCCAAAAAATATTGACAAGGGGTATAAGGCATGAACATTGGATTGATTGCACACGACGCAAAAAAAGTGCTGATGCAGAATTTCTGTATCGCCTACCGGGGAATATTGTGCAAGAATGAGCTCTACGCTACCGGCACGACGGGCAGACTGGTCGAGGAAGTGGCGAATCTGTCGGTACACAAGTTCCTGGCCGGTCATCTCGGAGGCGAGCAGCAGCTCGGGGCGCAGATCGAACACAATCAGATTGATCTGGTCATTTTCCTGCGCGATCCCGTTCAGCCGAAAAAGCATGAGCCGGATGTATACAACATCGTCAGCCTCTGCGATGTGCATAATATTCCGATCGCTACCAATCTGGCGACGGCGGAGCTTCTGGTCAAATCATTAGACAGAGGGGATCTGGAGTGGCGTGAAGCTTATAAGTAGAAGAACGATGGCCCTGCTGACGGCCCTGGTTTTGTGCGCGGCGCTTCTTGGCGGCTGTGCGGGCGTTTCCGGTCTGGAGGATGCGTTCGCGGCGGATGATCCGGCACTCGGCGTACTGTCCGGCAGCACGGATTCCGGGGTCTCCTATTATGCAGAAGATCTGTGTGTGACGGCGGAGGATGTGGACAAATTGTCAGTTGACACCTCCGAGTCTTATGGCGCCTGCTTTTTCCGGCTGGATACGGCGGAGGTGCTGTACGCGAACAATATTCACGAGCAGCTCTATCCGGCCAGCACGACGAAGATCATGACGGCGCTGCTGGCGATCGAGAACGGCGATCTTGACGCCTACACAACGGTCAGCGAGACTGCGGTTACTTTCACGGAGAGCGGCGTATCTACGGCGGGACTGAAGGAAGGAGATGTTCTGACGCTCCGGCAGCTTCTGTACGCGCTTTTACTCCCCTCTGCGAACGATGCGGCAAATGTGATCGCGGAGATGATTGCGGGGAGTACGGAAGCTTTCGCGGATATGATGAACGCAAGAGCGCAGGAGATCGGCGCGACGAACAGCCATTTCGTGAATCCGAACGGGCTGCACGATGAGGACCACTACACGACCGTCTACGACCTCTACCTGATCTTTCAGGAGGCCATTCAATATGATGCCTTCCTGGATATCATCGAGACGGAGAGCTTTGAGACGACCTACACAGCGGTGGATGGAACGGCGGTAGAAGCTTCCTGGTCGAATTCCGATCAGTTTACCTCCGGCGGAGTATCGCTCCCGGATGGTTTTACGGCGATTGGAGGCAAGACGGGAACGACATCTGTGGCCCGTTCCTGTCTGGTGCAGCTTTTTGCGGATGCGGAAGGACAGCAATACGTTGCGATCATTCTCGGCTGCTCTGAGCGTGCGATCCTGTATCAGGAGATGCAGAGTTTTTTGGAGGCGGTGGGTTAGTTTAGCCTTGTATTCCGCCCGACAGAATGGTATACTGAATATATCACGACAGAAACCGAAGGAGGGTACTGCTATGGTACAAATAATTACTGGCGTCAAGGGTGAAGGAAAGACAAAAAAGCTGTTGGATCACGTACATAAGATCCTTGAAACTACGGATGGAAACGTCGTTTATCTCGACAAATCCGGCAAAAATATTCATGAACTGGACAATCGTGTCCGGCTTATCAATGTATCAGAGTATCCGCTTCAGAACACGGATCAGTTTATCGGTTTTATCAGCGGCATCTGCTCACAGGATTATGACCTGCAGGAGATGTATCTCGATGGATTCCTCAATATCGCGAAGGTTGACGGAAAGGACCTTACGTATGTGCTGAAGCAGCTCGACAATATCAGCAGTCAGTTCCGTGTTAATATGGTTTTGAGCATTTCTGTAAATAAGGAGGATCTGCCGGACTTTGCCAGAGAGATGGTGATTTAGGCGGATGAAAGGGAGACGGGATACCGGGCTCCGGACAATGAACTGAACGAAAGCAGGAGAGCGGATGTCCGATTCCGGACATCCGTTTGTCAGGTAAAGAAGGAGTCTTGAGGGAATGCCCGGACGGCGCAGAAAGAAAAAGGTTATCCGTGTGAACAGCCGCAGACCAATCAATATCGATCTGGTCTTTTTTGGTGCTGTTGCCATTTACCTGTGCGCTATTGTCTATATGGGTTTGCATTCCACGCATATTGCCGGATATGAGGTGACGACCGGTTCCCTGGCAGTCAATCATACTTACACAGGTTTCGCGATTCGCGATGAGAAGGTCTTTCAGGCCGGGACGACCGGCTATGTCAGTTATTATGCAAGCGCGGGCGACCGCGTGACAGCCTCCTCCCTGATCTATACGGTGGATGAGAAGGGGGAGATCAATGAGCTGATCCAGGAGAATGCGGAAAATATTGATCTGACCGATGATAATTACTCGGCGCTCCGCAGTGAGATCAGCAGCTTTATGAGCGACTATGATGACAGCAGCTTTTCGGAAGTCTACGATTTTCAGGCGGATATGGAGAGCTCGGTGATGGAGCTTCTGAATCAGAGTATGCTTGACAGCCTGGAAGAGGCGGGAGAGGACTCGATGTTTACGAGGGTCTATTCCGCTGAGGTCGGCATCGTGGAGTACTATGAGGATGGCTACGAGGACGTGACGGTGGATACCGTGACGGAGGAGATGCTCGACCCCACGGACTACGACAGCGGCAGTCTCAAAAAAGAGATTATTCAGAGCGGGGAAACGGCATACAAGCTTGTCCAGTCAGAAAAATGGACTCTGCTGGTGCCGCTCACGACGGAGGAAGCATCCGGGTACGTGACCGAGGGCACGGAATATATGGAAGTGTGCTTTACACGCGACGATACGACGGCCTGGGCTTCGTTTTCCATTGTTTACGTCGGAACAACCCCCTGTGCGCGGCTGGATTTCAACAATTCCATGGTGCGTTTTGCCGATCAGCGCTATGTCGAAGTGGAATTCCTGGTCGATGACGACGAGGGTCTGAAGATTCCGAACACTGCGATTGTCGAGAAGGACTTTTATCTGATTCCGAAGGATTATCTTGTGGAGCAGGAGGACAGCAGTGGTTTCCTGAAGGAAGTCTACGATGAGAATGGCCAGTCGGGTGCAGAGTTTGTGAGCGTGACACTCTATTATGAGGATGATGATTACTACTATGTGGATCCGCTGGAGACAGACTACACGAGCGGCGATGTACTGCTTCCTACCGGTGATTATCTCCTGAAGACGGACAGTCAGGAGCGCTTCCAGATCGGGCAGAAGAGTACGCTGCAGGGCGTTTACAATATCAATAAGGGCTATACACAGTTCCGTCAGATCACGATCCTTGATCAGAACGAAGAGTATACGCTTGTAGAACAGGGAACGAGCTACGGCCTGACTGTCTATGACCGCATCGTGCTGAATGGAGAAGCGGTGGACGAAGACACGGTTATCTATTGATGTCGGAGCCGGAAGGAGGCATTTTTATATGGTGAAGGAAAATTTAAGAGAGGTCGAAAGGCGCATCGGCGAAGCCTGCGCGCGCGGGGGGCGCAGCCGCGACGAGGTATGTCTCATTGCGGTCAGCAAGACCAAGCCGGTGGAGATGCTGAAGGAGGCCTATGAGGCCGGCGCCCACGTTTTCGGGGAAAATAAGGTACAGGAGCTCTGTGAAAAGTACGATCAGCTTCCTGCAGACATTGACTGGCATCTGATCGGCCATCTCCAGAGAAATAAGGTGAAATACATCGTCGGAAAGGCCGCGCTGATCCATTCGGTAGACTCCCTGCGCCTTGCACAGGAGATCAGCCGTGAGGCGGAAAAGAAAGGCGTGGAAGTGAACATCCTGATCGAAGTCAACGTGGCGGAAGAGGAGAGCAAGTTCGGCGTTTCCGTGGCGGAGACGGAAGAGCTGGTGCGCGAAGCTGCCGCTCTGCCGCATATTCATGTGCAGGGACTCATGACAATTGCTCCTCAGGTAGAGAAATCCGAGGAAAACAGACCGGTTTTTCATGCTTTAAAGAAATTGGCAGTTGACATCAAAATGAAAAACATTGATAATGTAAGCATGGATGTGCTCTCGATGGGCATGACGGGCGATTATGAGACCGCCATCGAAGAGGGCGCGACGATGGTGCGCGTGGGTACGGGCATTTTCGGAGCAAGAAACTACGCGGTATAAAAGGAGAAACGGATATGAGTTTTTTGGACAGGATCATGGACAGTATGCATCTGGGCGGCGATGATTACGATGATTATGATGACTTTGACGATGATTATGAGGAAGAGGAGCCGGTGAAGAAGAGCCGGATCTTCAAAAAGAAGGACAAGGACTTCGATTATGATGAGGACGACGGTTCTGCAAAGGATACGAAGCCCGCAAAGTCAAAGGCGAGCGCGCCGCGGATTACGCCTATGCGTTCCAAAAAATCAGGCAACGGCATGGAGGTCTGTGTATTCAAGCCGACGCTGTTCGATGAAGCGCGTGAGATCACGGATACCCTGCTCAACAACTGTACGGTGGTGCTGAATTTCGAGGGCCTTGACGTGGAGATCGCGCAGCGCATCATCGACTTCACCTCCGGTTCCTGTTACTCGATGGGAGGAAATCTTCGCAAGGTTTCCAACTACATCTTCATCGTGACGCCGCGCAATGTAGATCTGGCGGGCGATTTCCAGGAGATTGTAGCCGGCGCTTTCGACGTTCCTTCGATTTAAAAAAAACAGATGTTGCAGAATCCTGCGCTTGCAGGATTCTGTTTTGTAATGTGAGGAAAATGCTATGAGTGAAGACAGAAAAAAGCTGGACGTGTCAAGGGATGGAAGCTATTCTTACTCCATTTATCTCGAACCGGATTTTGAAAATCTGAGCGAAGCGCTTGCGCCGCTCGGAACGGAAGGACGCAGAGTCTGCATCGTCGCGGACTCTACCGTTGCGTCCCTTTATGCTGACGAGCTGAAGGCAGCGCTTGCGCCGCATTTTGCGAAGATTTCCGTCTTTGTCTTTCCGGCGGGAGAGGAATACAAGACGCTCGACACCGTGCGCGATCTCTATGAACATCTGATTCTGGAGAAATTCGACCGGAGGGATATGCTTGCCGCGCTCGGCGGCGGTGTGACCGGCGATCTGACCGGCTTTGCAGCGGCGACCTATCTTCGCGGCATCGACTTTATTCAGATCCCGACGACATTGCTTTCGCAGGTGGATTCGAGCATCGGCGGCAAGACCGGCGTGGACTTTGACGCTTACAAAAATATGGTCGGCGCTTTTCATATGCCTCGCCTTGTTTACATGAACCTGAATACGCTGCAGAGTCTGCCGCCGCGGCAGTTCTCTTCCGGTATGGCGGAGATCGTCAAGCACGGTCTGATTCAGAACAGCGATTATTATATGTGGCTGAAAGAGAACGCGCCACGGATTCAGGCGCGGGACTACGGCGCGCTGCTGACGATGGTGGAGGGCAGCTGCCGGATCAAGCGCCGCGTCGTGGAGGAGGATCCGACGGAACAGGGGAACCGCGGCTGGCTGAATTTCGGACACACGATCGGGCACGCGGTGGAGAAACTGAAAGATTTCACGCTTACGCACGGCGAGTGTGTGGCGATCGGCTGTGTGGCCGCGGCTTGGATGTCCGAGAAGCGCGGAAACTTAAGCGCTGCGCAGCTTTGCGATATCGAGGAGACGCTCTCGGCCTTTGCACTGCCGCTTGGTGTAGAGGGGCTTTCCCCGGAGGCGGTGCTGAGTGCGACGAAGTCCGATAAAAAGATGCGCGCCGGCCGTATTCGCTTTGTACTGCTGCGCCGGATCGGAGAGGCGTATCTTACCCAGGATGTGGAGGATGCAGAGCTATTGCGCGCGATCGCTCATGTCTGTGAGGGAGGCCGCGTATGAACAGGCTGCTGCGAAATCCGGTTTTTATTACGGTACTTACACTGCTGCTGATCGGGATCGATCAGCTGACGAAGCATCTGGCGGTGCGCTTTCTGATGGGAGGCGGGCCTCTGGTGCTGTGGGATGGCGTTTTTGAGCTTCGCTACCTCGAAAACCGGGGAGCGGCCTTTGGCCTCATGCAGGGACAGCGCGCCTTTTTCCTCGTGATCGGAATCGTAGTCTTCGTGGCGGTGCTTCTTTTATTCCGCTATCTGTCGCCGGAGCGTCGCTACTGGCCGCTGCGCCTGATCGCGGTCTTTATCCTGGCAGGCGCGTGGGGCAATATGATCGATCGCATGGTGAACGGTTATGTCGTTGATTTCTTTTACTTCAAATTAATAGATTTTCCGATCTTCAATGTGGCGGATATCTATGTGACGGTCGGCACGGCGGTGCTGATCCTGCTCGTGCTGTTTTATTATAAAGACGAGGAGCTGAACGATATCCTTGTGAAAGGGCCGAAGAAGGAGAAGCAGTCATGAGCCGGATCTGCCTTACTGTGGAAGAGCAGCAAAGCGGCGGGCGCCTCGACCGGGTCTTGAGTACATTGCTGCCGGAGCAGTCGCGCTCTTATCTGCAGACGCAGATTCGGGACGGAAATGTGCTGCTGAATGGAAAGAGTGTGAAGGCGAGTGCCCGTGTGGAGGGCGGGGATGAGATTGTGCTCGAACTGCCGGAAGCCGTAGAACCGGAGATTCTGCCGGAGAATATTCCGCTGGACATTCTTTACGAGGACGCCGACCTGCTCTTTGTCAACAAGCCGAAAGGGATGGTCGTACACCCGGCTGCCGGGCATATGAGCGGCACACTTGTCAATGCGGTGCTGTATCACTGCGGGAGTGAGCTTTCGGGGATCAATGGGGTCATGCGCCCCGGCATCGTTCATCGTATCGACCGGGACACGACCGGCGTGCTTGTGGTCTGTAAAAATGATGCTGCACATAAAAAAGTCGCGGCGCAGCTGGGGGAACACTCGATCACCAGGAGCTATACCGCGATCGTGAACGGCGTGATACACGAGGACAGCGGCGTCATTGATGCGCCGATCGGAAGACATCCGACCGAGCGCAAGAAGATGGCGGTCAATTATAAGAATGGAAAAGCGGCGGTCACGCACTACCAGGTGCTCGAGCGCTTCGCAAATCACAGTTGCATCGAGTGCCGTCTGGAGACGGGGCGCACGCATCAGATCCGTGTGCATATGGCCTCAATCGGGTATCCGCTGCTCGGGGACACCGTGTATGGCTCTTCCCGTAATCCTCTGCATCTGACAGGGCAGACACTGCATGCACGCGTGCTCGGCCTCATCCATCCGGCGACAGGGCGCTACCTTGAGGTGGAAGCACCGCTGCCGGAATACTTTCAGAAGCTTTTACGGACGCTGTAGCCTTCAGACCTCCAGCGTCTCCATCTCTGCGTTTACACTCGCCTCGCAGGAGCGCATCGCGAGAATCGTTCGTTCGAGCAGCTCGTCGAGCGTCCAGCCGAGCATTTCGGCCCCCTGTGCGATGATGTCACGGGAACAGCCGGCGGCGAAGCGCTTATCCTTGTACTTCTTTTTCAGACTTTTAAGCTCCATGTCCATCACACTCTTTGACGGGCGCATCTTCGCGGCCGCGCCGATGAGGCCGGTCAGTTCGTCGCAGGCAAAGAGCACTTTTTCCATCTGCTGCTTCGGTTCAAGATCACAGCAGATGCCGTAGCCGTGGCTGCAGATCGAGTAGATCATGTCTTCTGAGGCGCCGCCCTCGCGCAGCAGCTCCGGCGCTTTCTGGCAGTGCTGTTCGGGGTAGAGCTCGAAATCGATGTCGTGCAGCAGTCCGACGATGCCCCAGTAGTCGATATCTTCCTCATAGCCGAGGTCCTTCGCAAAATAACGCATCGCGCCCTCCACGGTCAGCCCATGCAGGATATGAAAGGGTTCCTTATTGTATTTCTGCAACAGTGCGAGCGCCTCGGCTCTGGTAATTGTGCTTTTCATATGATGATACCTCGTATATTCCTCTTGATTTCCGTGATTCTCTCGTTTATGCTCGTCTTCTAAGGTTATATCACTCCGCTGCTGCGGGGTATTCGTTGCAGAGCAGACGATACGGAGCTTCGTCCTCCTCGATTTTCGGGAAGCGGCCAACCGGTGGATTAAAACGATTATCTGTGTTGTCGTCATTGCACTGGCTGACCTCGCCGAGCAGCACCGGTCCCGTCCCCTTTTCCACCTCGAAATCGTGATACATTCCCCGCGTGATCCACAGACTCTCGCCCGGCGTCAGGCGGACCTGCGTGCCCGCAGGCACGCTCATCGCAAGGCCGTCTTTATGTACAATCACATCGGACTCATAGTCAATGGATTCATCTTCATGAGAGTTGTAAACGCGGATCAGACAGTTTCCTCCGCCGCGATTGATGATATCCTCTGTCTTGTACCAGTGAAAATGGTTCGCCGCTGCCTGCCCCTCTTTCAGGTAGAGCAGCTTCTCCGCGTATACTTTCGGATATTTCTCCGGCTGCGTTCGGCAGCCGTTCCGGATTGTGATGAGGGAAAAGCCGAAGCTGTCGAACTTACCCAGACCAAAATCTGTGATATCCCAGCCGAGCATGCAGTCGCGCACCTCATCCCACTCATGTCCTGCGCTTTTCCATTCCTCCGGCGTCATATGACAGAACGGCGGCAGATAGCAGCAATACGTTTCACACATAGCCTCCAATTCCTTCAGAGCCGCATTGATCTCACTGCGTTTCATAATATTCTCTCCTTTCTGTCTGTTAAAATCCGCGGATATTGTCGTTTTCATCCTCATCCGCGTCGCTGATCTTTTCAATGACGACGTCATAGCTGTAGTCGCTGTTTACGGTGATGGTGACGCGGTCGCCCTCCCGATGATGCAGTAGCGCCTTGCCGAGCGGGGATTCGATGCTGATGCGGTTTTCGCGCGAATTTGCGCGGATGCTGGTTACGATCTTGTAGGTCTCGTACTCGTCGTCCTCCTCAAGGTAGACGGTGACGCTCTTGTTGAGACCGACTTCGTCAACGGAACTTGAATCCTCCACGATGACCGCGTTTTTCAGCATATTTTCGAGATAGCGGATACGGCTGTTGTTTGAGCCGTTTTCGCGCCGCGCCGCGTAGTATTCAAAATTTTCACTCAAGTCGCCCTGCGCCCTCGCCTCGCGCACAGCGTCCAGAATCTGTGGACGGACTTCCAGCTTACGGTGATCAATTTCCGCCTGAATTTTTTCCACATCTTTTTTTGTCAGTTTTTCCTGCATAGTAATCTCCATTCTGTCGCTCTTTGGCTGGCGGCTCAAACAGTGCTGAGAAAGTTCTACAGCAGTGTGATGCCGCGCTCCAGCGCAGCCTCGCGAATATTTTCCGGCCAGACCGATACCTGCACCTCGCCGATGTGCGCCTTTCGCAGGAAAAACATGCAGATGCGGGACTGCCCGATGCCGCCGCCGATGGTGTAGGGCAGTTTCCTCTCCAGAATGGCCTTCTGGAAGGGGAGAGTGGCGCGCTCCTCGCAGCCCGCCTTCTTTAGTTGCTCCGCAAGGGAATCTTCATCCACGCGGATGCCCATGGAGGAGAGCTCCAGCGAGTGACCGAGCACAGGATACCAGACGATGATATCGCCGTTCAGGTGCCAGTCGTCGTAGTCCGGCGCACGCCCGTCGTGTGGCTCGCCATTTGAGAGCCTGTCGCCGATATTCATGAGAAAGACAGCGCCCCGTTCCTTTGCGATGCGATCCTCGCGCTCCTGACGGCTAAGATCCGGCCAGCGGTCGAGCAGCTCCTGCGTGGTGATAAAGGAGATCTCCTTCGGCAGGATTTC
>MSHD01000012.1:0-36800 GCA_001941045.1 Lachnospiraceae bacterium Zagget2 | reverse complement strand
GGTGTAGAGCCCTTCGCCCACGTGGAAGCCGTACTGTAAGAGCGCGTTGCGTTTCCACTTTGCAAGGGAGTGCACGATCTCGACCTGGCGCTCATCCTGCTCGCGGATACCAAAAGCTACAGGGCGCTCGACGCCGTTCAGATTGTCATTGAGACCGGATTCCGGCGCGACGAACAGCGGCGCGGAGACGCGCAGGAGATAGAGCTGCTCCGAGAGCGTCTGCTGGAAGAAATCCTTCACGGTCTTGATCGCGACCTGCGTATCGTAGAGCGACAGCTCTGAGTGATAATTTTCAGGTATGTATAAATGTTCCATATGCCACCTCCATACTCCCGCCAGTATAGCATAAAAATACGAGTATTGCAAAAAAATCATCCGGTTCATTTTCCGGTGAAGTATCAGATTGTCAGGCGACCGGTTTTTGCCTGAAAGCGTTGCTTGAAAAAGCTTCCCCGGCATGATAGAGTATAACTGTATTATAGAAAACTTGTTGGATATAGTTTATAATATGGTGAAACAGAAATGAGGAATATGAATCTGGACGAGCAGTGTGAGGTGATCTATAACAGCAGACCAAAGCTGAAGTTCTGCGAATGGTTTGATGAGAGCAGCAGTCTGTGGAATTTTACGCGCCATTCCCATCCTTATATTGAGTTGATTTATTTTGTAGATGGGAAAGGGGCAGTGAATATTTCCGGGACGACTGTCTCGTTTTCTCTTTATGATGTCACACTTTGTCCGGCACACATGGAGCATCTTGACGAAAAGGAAGCTGCCCGCAGGAGAGAGATCATCTGTCTCTGGATTGATATTCCGGAGCTGATTATCCCGGATTTTCTGCGGATTCATGAACAGGACAGTATTCTCAAAAACGCGTTTCTGAAGGTCTATCAGGAGGCAAAGAGAGAGAAGCCCAACTCGATCCTGCTTGAATACGCGATCAAGATCCTGCTGATTGAAGTCCTCCGCGCAGAATCGGAATCCAAGGAGGAGGGGCAGTTTCTGGATTGTGTGCTGGAATATATACAAAATCATTGTATTGAGAAGATCAGTCTGGATGAGCTGGCAAAGCTCGAGCATGTCAGCAAGTCCTGGCTGTCCCGTAAATTCCGGCAGAGAACCGGCAGCACGGTGATATCTTATATTAACCGGCTGCGCGTTGAACGGGCGAAGCAGTTTCTGGTGGATACGGATCTGGACGTTAGCGAGATTGCCTATCAGCTTGGTTTTGAAAATCCAAAATATTTTTACCGCGTATTCAAGGAGCAGGTGGGGGAATCGCCGGCCGCTTTTCGCAGAAACTGTAAAAACCTGCGGGGGGGGAGAACTGAAATGAGTGAACTTTTTTATTTTACAGGAGGGTATACGGAACCGACGCTGATGGGTTCGGGGGAAACAGTGCCGGGACGCTGCCGTGGAATTTCCTGCTTTTCTTTCGATGAGGAGAGCGGCATGATGAAATTGTGTTCTGTCACAAAATCCACACCGAATCCTTCCTATATCCTTGCTGATCCGCGGGCACCTTATCTCTACTGCGTTAATGAACTGAAGGAGTACGGCGGAATTCCGGGCTCCACCGTTTCCGTATACCATATCGAAGCGGACAACGGGGAGCTTCAGCTTCTGAACAGACAGTTTACCGGTGGTGCGGACGCCTGCTTTCTTGCACTGTCCCCGGACGGGTCTTATCTGATGGCAACGAATTACCATGGAGGAAATTTTTGCGTATTTCCGCTGGAAGCAGATCATCGTCTGGGTTCGGCCTCCTGTCTGCTGCGCCATGTCGGGCGCGGAATGGACGTGTCCCGCCAGGAAAGTCCACATCCGCATCAGCTTTTGTGCTCGCCGGATGGCGGGTATGTATATGTGACGGATCTGGCGCTGGATCGTCTTTTGTGCTATCAGGCAGATTGGAAAAATGGCTGGCTCATACCCTGCGGCAGGCAGGATATCGCCGGGATTCCCGGGCAGGGTGTTCGCCATGCTGTCTTTGACGCAGCAGGAGAGCATCTGTATGTTATGACGGAGATGGCATGCCAGATTAATGTTTACAATTACAATCCGGAGTCCGGAGCTGCGGAACTTGTGCAGACGCTTTCGACAGTTTCAGCCGGAGACGCGGCTTTCTGTCTGGGCGCAGCCATTCGACTCCATCCATGTGGGCGCTGGCTTTACGTTTCCGTGCGGGGTGTGAACAGGCTGTATGTTTTTTCGGTTCGAACCGACGGTCTCCTGGAGTTTGTGCAGGATATTTCGAGCGGCGGTGAGATTCCAAGAGATTTTGTCCTGTCGCCTGACGGGAGATTTTTGCTGGTGGGCAATCAGGATACGGATAATATCTGCATTTTTGCGGTTGATCTGTTTTCCGGAGCATTGACATATCATTCTGAAGTGAGGGATGTCGGCGGCGTAACCGTTCTGGCACTATGGAAAATCTGATGGACTTCTAAAAGCGCCCGTAAGGGGCGTTTTTTTATGGAAAATTTGTTTTTGAAAGCATGAGAAGTTCAGGATTGTATACCTTTTGTCTTGTTTTGTGGGTTTCAAAAGAAATTATATTTGTTTATAATGTATAAATAAAAAAGAGCAAACGAAAGAAAAATTGTATTCTTTTGATGAACAGTAATTAACGGGAGAATCCTGTTGATTATAAAAAACCACAAAATAAGGAGGAAAAAAGATGAAGAAGTGTGTAGCAATGTTGCTCACCGCGGCGATGGTATTCAGCCTGGTTGCCTGTGGAAGCAGCAGCTCGGACACGACGACCACCACCACCGAGGAGACTGAGGAAGAGGCCGCTGAGGAGACTGAAGAAGCCGAGGAGAGTACCGAGGCTGAGGAGACTGAGACGGCGTCGTCCGGAGAGACCGTGAAGGTCGCTTTCCTGACCCAGTCCCTGTCGAATGCTTCCCAGGCTTATGCGTGGACCCAGTTCCAGGCCTATGCCGAGGAGTATGGCTTCGAGGTTACCGTATTTGAGGAAGATTACGACGCGCAGAACGGCGCTTCCGCGATCGGCACCTGTATTTCTCAGGGCTATGCGGCGATCTGCATGAATCCGACTGACCCGAGCGCGCTGATCCCGTCCATCATGGAGGCGAGAGAGGCCGGCGTGCTGATCGGCCTGTATTCGTCCGAACTTCCGGATGGATATGACAACACGGATTACCGTGACTTTATGTGCGGCACCGACGACTATCTGTTCGGCCAGATCGCCGCGCAGACTCTGATGGAAGCGTTCCCGGATGGAGCGAATATCGTGGAAGTCGGTGGACAGTCCGGACATGCTGCGCAGATCAACCGTCATGACGGCTTCATGGACGAGATCGAGGGCAGCAACATCACGGTTTTGGATTCCAAGGACTGTGAGGAGTGGTCGAGTGACGACGCCATGGCGATCATGGAAGACTTCCTCGTGAAGTACGGCGATGAGATCGACGCTGTATACTGCCACTGGGATGTCGGCCTGACCGGCTGCATTGAGGCGATCAAAGCTGCGGGCTATGATCCGACCACGATCTACTCCGTCGGCGTGGACGGCTGCGCGATTGGATTTGACCAGGTGAAGGAAGGCACGCAGGCACTGTGCATCGGCCAGAGCTTCTCGCAGATGACGATCGACGCATTTGACTGCATCACCACTCTGCTGGCCGGCGAGGAGCTGGAGAGCGACGTTGTCTGGACCGAGCCGCAGATCATCACGATTGACACGGTCGACGATTATCCGTATCCGGAGTGGTAGGAGTTTTATCAATAAAACCGAATCAGTATGACTTATGATCGGCTGGCCTCGGCGCAGAAACCGGGGCCAGCCGATTTCCAAGCAGGAAGAGGGGAGGCAGCAAGGTTGGAAAATGCAAACGACTACATCCTTGAGGTAAAAGACATCTGTAAATATTTTCCTGGGGTGAAGGCGCTGGATCACGTGTCCCTTTCCGTACCGCGGGGCGTCGTCTACGGCATCGTGGGGGAGAACGGAGCGGGCAAGTCCACGCTGATGAAGATTCTGTCCGGGGTGTATGAGAAGGACGAGGGAACCGTTATTTTCAACGGTGAGACGATCGAGCACACGACGCCGATTCAGGCGCTTGAGCGTGGGCTCAGTATTATCTATCAGGAATTTAATCTGGTGAACACGATGACGGTGGGAGAGAATATTTTCCTGGGCCGTTTCAGTCTGAATCATGGGATGCGCGGGACGCATAAAAAAGCAAGAGAACTGCTCGACAGCATCGGAAGCTCGATCAATACCAATTCGCTGGTGGGAGATCTGAGCGCGTCGGAGATGCAGATGGTGGAGATCGCGAAAGCGCTCTCTTTCGACTCAAAATTGATCATTATGGACGAACCCAGCAGCTCGCTGACGTCGGAGGAGCTGAAAAAGCTCGGAATTATCATCAATCAGCTGCGCGACAGGGGCGTGTCCGTTATCTATATCAGTCATAAGCTGGACGAAATCTTCGAGTACTGCAACATCGTTGCGATCATGCGCGACGGCTGCGTCATCGATGTGAAGCCGGTGGAGGAGCTGACCAGAGGCGAGATGATCGCGAAGATGGTCGGCCGTACGATTGAGAATGAATATCCGCCGAGGGCGCATTTCGTCGGCGAGCCACTGCTCGAGGTGAAGAACCTGAACACACGAAAACTGCATAATATTAGCTTTACATTACATAAAGGCGAGATTCTCGGTCTGGTCGGCCTGGTGGGCGCGGGACGCACGGAGATCATCCGCGCGGTGTACGGCGCAGACAAAGTGAAAGGGCATGAGACGCTTCTCGAGGGAAAGCCGGTCAGGGTGTCGTCACCGAAGCAGGCGAAGAAGGCCGGTATGGCGCTCGTCCCGGAGGACAGGAAGAGAGAAGGTCTGATCCTGCCGTTCTCCGTGCAGAACAATATCACGCTGGCATCTCTGTCAGACCTGACGCATCATGGAGTCGTGGACAGTTCGAAGGAGCGCGAGATCGCGGAGCGTCAGATCGAGGCGCTGGGGATCAAGACGCCGTCCCCGGATACGAAAGTGGTATCCCTCTCCGGAGGAAACCAGCAGAAGTGTATCGTGGGACGCTGGATGGAGCGCGACCCGAAGATTCTCATTATGGATGAGCCGACGAGAGGCATCGACGTCGGCGCCAAGTATGAGATCTATGTCCTGATGAATAAGATCGTGGAAGAGGGAGGGGCGATCATCATGATCTCCTCCGAACTCCCGGAGGTGCTGAATATGAGCAACCGTGTGCTGACGATCTGTGACGGACGCATCACCGGCGAGTTCAATCCCGAAGAAGCGAGCGCCACAGAGATCATGGACAAAGCAATCGGATGAGAACGGAGGGAGAGACATGAAAAAAATCAATGCAAATTCCGCTCTGAAGCTTCTTCAGCAGAATCTGGTCCTGTGCGGCATCCTTGTGCTGATCGTCGTGACGGCCATTGTAGAACCAAAGTTTCTGGGCGCGGCCAACCTGAATAACATACTGCGTCAGCTCGGACCTCTTCCGTTCGCTGCCCTCGGTATGACCTTCGTGATCATCGCCGGGTTCATCGATCTGTCAAATGTTGGCGTGATCAGCCTCGTGGGTGTCCTCACGATGGGGATGATCAGCTTTCTCGGACAGGTGGGTGCGCTGATCTTCGGCATCCTGCTCGGCGCTCTGCTTGGCTACCTGAACGGCCTGATCCTGACGAAGTGCGGTGCCATGACGCAGGCGGAGGTGCTCTTTATCACTTATGGTATGAGTTCCGTGTACACGGCTCTCGCGCTTCTGTATACGAAGTCGGAAACACTTCGGATTACGAGCAGTACCAAACCCTATACGATTTTCACAACGCTCGGTTCCGTGAGCATCGGCATTATCCCGGTCTCGCTGATTGTGTTTCTCATTGTACTGGTCATCATGCACTTTTTCCTGACCCGGACGATCTGGGGGCGTTCGATCTCCATCCTCGGAGGAAATAAGGACGCGGCTTTCCTGGCCGGCTTCAATGTGGAGGGAACCATGCGTCTGGCCTATACGATTGAGGGAATCATGGCGGCACTTGCCTCCATCATGCTGTTCTCGCGTGTTACGACCGCGACGGCCACGAGCGGCAGCGGCTACGAGACAAACGCGATCCTGTGCGTGGTCGTCGGCGGAACGACGCTGAAAGGCGGAAAAGGAAGCGTATTGCGTACAATGCTCGGCGTTGTGCTGATCACGATGCTTGGGAATTGTATGAACATGCTGAATCTGTCTACCTACATGCAGACGATCATGCGCGGCGCAGTGCTGGTGATTGCGATCTGGCTTGACAACCGCAAGGAACTGTAAGGAGGGTGAGAACATGAGTGCAAATGTAAGTATAAACAAAGTGTGGAAAGTAATATCGAAACAGAAGGCCGTTATCGCCATCTTTGCGATGATGATCTTCATGATTTTCCCACAGACGACCTTCTATACAGCGTACAATTGGCTGGATATGCTTCGCTCCACGGCGATCCTTGAGATCGTTGCCTTCGGCGTGACGGTGGCGGTTCTCTGTGGAGGCTGCGATCTGTCGGTCGGCGGTACGCTGTGCTTGGGCGGTATTCTCGCAGTCATGATCGTGAACAACGGATATCCGATCTGGCTGGCGTTCGTCGTGGCGCTCCTGAGCGGCGCGGTGGTCGGCTTTATCAATGGCTTTCTGGTCGTGCACCAGAAGACAGAGCCCTTTATCATCACGCTCGGCATGGGCATGCTGTTGAAAGGTATCTGCCAGCAGTTGACGGACGCACATCCGATCACCTGCACAAGCTTGGATTTCATGCAGATTTCCAACAGAAAGTTTTTCGGGTCAATCCCGTCGCTGGTCGTCTATATGGCGATTCTCTTCGTCATTTTCTTCTGTCTGCTCCGTTTCACGAGCTATGGGCGGAACTGCTACGCTATCGGCGGAAATTATGAAGTTGCGAAATATTCGGGAATCAAGGTTGTGCCGATCAAATGGTCCGCTTTCGTCATCAGCGGCGTGACCGCGACGCTGGCTGGAGTGCTGCTGGCGTCCCGCATGAATACCGGTTCTTCCGTGTACGGGGATTCGACCGGCATGCTGGTCAACTGCGGATGTGTGATCGGCGGCACGTCCTTCGCGGGAGGCGTCGGCGGCGTTGTGGAGAGCTTCATCGGTCTGCTCGTCATTCAGATGCTTACCAACTGTATGAATCAGCTGGGAATAGACAGTTATTACCAGACACTCTTTGAGGGTATTCTGATCGTGCTTATCATTGCAGGCGACTGCTATGGACGGAAGCTGAAAAGAGAGCGTGTCTGATTAGTGGGGCAGCTGGTAATATTTGAGCCAACCTTGTTGAAAAATTGACAGAAAGGCGGTATCCTTTATGAAGAAATAAGGACTAAAGGACAAGGAGTGTCACAAAATATGAAGGAACGTCATCTCGAGATTTTGAAACTGGTAAACGAAAAAGAACGGATCAGCGTAAAGGAGCTTTCGGAAACGCTGCGTATTTCCATGGTCACGATCCGGAAGGATCTGATAGAACTGGAGTCGCAGGGACTGCTGCAAAGGCAGCATGGATACGCGGCGAAAGCTTCCTCAGATGCGATCGACTCCCGGATGACTGTGAATTTTCTCGAGAAGAAAGAAATTGCCAGAAGAGCAGTGTCCCTGGTACAGCCGGGAGAAACTGTGATGATAGAGTCCGGCTCCACATGTGCGCTGTTTGCAATGGAGCTGGCCGTGGTCAGCGATGTGACCGTAATCACAAATTCTGCCTATATCGCGCGGCATCTGAAAAGCGTATCTACTGTGAAGGTGGTTTTGCTGGGCGGTGATTACGATGTGGTTGCAGAGGTCACGACGGGACCGGTTACAAAGCTGTGTGCACGGGAATATCATGTTGATAAAATATTTGTTGGGATTGACGGTTATACGGAGGAGGGCGGATTTACAAACGTGAATCATACCCGCTGTAGTACTGTACGCGATATCGCGCGCCAGGCCGACAAGGTCATTGTGTTGACACCATCGGAAAAATTCGGAAAGCGCAGTGTGGCGAAGCTGTTTGATCCCGAAGAAGTGTATATGGTCGTGACAGATTCGAACTTACCTTCAATCTATGAGGAGTCGTTGAAAAAAAAGCGGATCCGTCTGGAGATGGTCGAAGTATAACAAGGTCTGCAAAAGGAGGGACAGGATGCGGATAGAAAGGGAACATATTGCCGGTCTAAGCTGCTCCCGGCGTATCATTGATCTGAAGCGAGAGATGCTGGAGGAGCCGAGATATGCTACTATTGAGCAGGCATGTATTGTAACGGAGAGCTATAAAGAGTCAGAGGGCGAACCGCGCTGCATCCAGAGGGCAAAGGCGCTGAAAGCCGCATTGGAAAAGATTGCGATCCGGATCGAACCGGATGAGCGGATTGTGGGAAACCGCACCGCGGGCGTGCGCGGGGGCGTTGTGTTCCCCGAAACGGGAGCTTCCTGGATCGACCGGGAGTTTGAGACGCTGCCGACACGGCCTCAGGATCAGTTTCAGGTGCATCCGGAGGATATTGACACCTTCCGCCGTGAAATCATGCCCTACTGGAAGGGGAGATCTCTGGAGGATCAGGTGCGCGCAGCAGTCGGAACGAAGGTCAACGCGATCGCGAAGGTCGTCAAGGTCAACCAGAAGGATCATTCGCAGGGACATATCTGCCCGAATACGGAAAAATGGCTTCGCCTGGGTCCCTCCGGCCTCCGGGAGGAAGCACAGTCCCATTTAAAGGATGCGGAAGGAAAACAGAAGGATTTCTACGAAAGCGTTGTGCTGAGCATGGAAGGTGCGAGCGCGTTTATGGAGCGCTATGCGGCACTGGCGCGGAAGCTGTATCAGGAGACGGGAAAAGAGAATCTGGCAGAGGTTGCCGGGGCCTGCGCAAAGCTCGCCGTCGCTCCCGCAGAGAGTTATCAGGAAGCGCTGCAGTCGACCTGGTTCCTGTATGTGATTCTTCAGAGGGAAGGAAACGCCTCCTCCTTCTCGCCCGGGCGTATGGATCAGTATCTCTATCCCTACTATGAACACAGCAGGGAGCAGGGCATGACGCTGGACGACGCGCTGGAGCTGACAGAGTGCCTGTGGCTGAAATTCAACCAGCTGGTCTATCTGCGCAATTCGAACAGCGCAAAATATTTTGCCGGATTTCCGATTGGCTTCAACGTCGCGATCGGAGGGCAGAAGGAGGACGGCAGCGATGCCTCCAACGATCTGAGTTATCTGTTTTTGCAGGCACAGTCCCATCTGCTTCTGCCGCAGCCCAATCTGTCGCTGCGGATTTACAGGGATTCGCCGCAGGAGCTGCTTGAGACGGCTACGCGCGTGATCAGCCTGGGAAGCGGAATGCCGCAGGTGTTCAACGATGAGGCTGTCATTCCGGCGCTTGAGTCGCATGGGATCAGCCATGAGGATGCGGTGAACTACGCAATCGTAGGCTGCGTGGAGCTGACGACGCACGGGAACACGCTCGCATGGAGTGACGCCGCGATGTTCAATCTTCTGAAGGCGCTGGAGCTGACGCTGAACCACGGCGTGGATCTTCTGACCGGCGAGAAGACAGGGCTTGATCTCGGAGATCTGACGATCTATGAGACTTTTGAGGAGCTTGAGGCAGCTTACGCAAAACAGATCGATTATTTTTCCGACCGGATGGTGGAGTGCGTGACGCAGGTGGAGACCATGCATGAGAAGCTGCTGCCGACGCCGTTCCTCTCTGCGGTCATCGATGATTGCCTCGCAAAGGGACAGGATGTCACGCAGGGTGGAGCACATTACAACTTTGCCGGCGTGCAGGCGATTCAGGTCGCTAATGTTGCGGACTCGCTTGCAGCGATAAAGTACATGGTTTACGACGAGAAGCGGGTGAGCCGTGAGGAACTGCTGCACGCCCTGCAAACGAATTTCGAGGGCGAAGATCTGCTGCGTTCGACCCTTATCAAAAAGGTTCCGAAATACGGCAACGATGTGGACTGGGTCGACGAACTCGGTGTGAAGTGGGTGAACTATTTCGCCGACGGTCTGAAAAAGTACAGAAACGGACGTGGCGGCATTTACCAGATGGGTCTCTACACGGTCTCCGCGCATGTGCCGATGGGGCAGAATGTCGGCGCTTCTGCGGACGGACGCCGCGCGAAAGATCCGCTGGCGGACGGCGGCGTGTCCGCAATGTACGGGCGGGACACAAACGGTCCGACCGCGCTGCTTCAGTCGGTCGCGAAGCTTCCGTTTGAGAAGGCCAGCAACGGGACGCTCCTGAATATGAAGTTTTTGCCACAGTTTTTTAAAACAGACGCGGGAATCCGGAAATTTACGGAGCTGCTCCGCGCGGTGTGCCGCCTGGGAATCAGCCATATTCAGTTCAATGTACTGAATAAGGAGGATCTGCTCGCGGCGCAGGAGAAGCCGGAGAATTATCGGGGGCTGACTGTGCGCGTGGCCGGTTATACTGCGTACTTTACAGAGCTGGCGAGAGATCTGCAGGATGAGATCATCGCCCGCACAACCTACGAATCCGCATGACCGGCGTCATTTTTGATATCAAGCGCTTCGCGGTTCATGACGGGGGCGGGCTGCGCAGCACCCTGTTTCTGAAAGGATGTCCGCTGCACTGTCCCTGGTGTCAGAATCCGGAGGGTATGAAGCGAGCTCCCTGGCTCTGGTACAGTCCGCAGGAATGTCTGCGCTGCGGAACCTGCGTGGCTGCCTGCCCACATGGCGCGCTGACGCTGGATGATCGAATTCATGTGAATCGGGAACGCTGTGATCTGTGCGGAATCTGTGAGAAGACCTGCCCCGGAGGAGCGCTTGAGCGAACGGGACGGGAGATTGAGGCGGAGGAAGCCGCGAGGATACTTCTGCGCGATCGTGTTTTTTTTGGAGAACATGGAGGCGTGACGCTCTCAGGAGGAGAGGCGTTGTCCCAGTGGAAGTTTGCCGTGGAAGTACTCGCCCGCTGCAAAAAAGCGGGTGTGGACACTGCGGTGGAGACCTGTCTGTACGCGCCGCGCGAGGCAGTTGAGGCGATGATTCCGGTGACAGATCATTTTCTGATCGATATCAAGATCCTGGATCCGGAACTGCATCGAAAGTATCTGGGTGTAGATAACCATCTCATTCTTGAAAACTATGAAATGCTTGTGAGGCGGGGAGCTGACGTTCTGGTGCGCACGCCGCTGATACCCGATTATACGGCTTTCGAGGACAATATCCGTGGGATCGCCCACTATATTTACGGCGTGGACCCGGACGCAGAATATGAACTGCTGAATTTCAATCCGCTGTGCCGCAGTAAATATGCGGCGCTGGAGGAGGAGTATCCTGTGGAGGGCGGCATATTGTCCGCCGAGGAAATGGCGGTGTATTATGCGATTCTCCGCGAGGAGGGCATCCCCCATATTATAAAGGAGTGAGAGAATGCTTGCAGAGTTTTTGAAACAGGCAAAAGAAGATGAGCCTGTCTATATTACGGATGTACGTGCGGCGTTTCAGAAGAGCGGCACGAGACCGTTTCACCTGCTGGTAATGCTCTACGACGGAAGCAGGCGGGATTTTCCGCTGCTTCTGCCGGAGGTTTGCCATGAGGAGGAAGAGGAGTTTGTCGCTTCCTTTGTATATGCCATGCTTTATAACATTCTGTCTGCGCTGGGCGCAGTGAAGATCGGGGTATATCTTGATCGGAACGACACGCGGACGCTTGCGCTTGCAGAGGGATTGGACGAGGTGTTCCAGACATTTCTCCCGAAGGAAGAGCGGAGCGGTTATGGGAAGTGCCTGAATGTGAATGAGAGAGTGCTGGCGGTGCTGAGCGGAGGTTCGGAGCATTTTCGCTTTGAAATCAACGATATCCGGGAAAAACCGGAGCTTTCAGAGCCGGAAACGGGGAGTGGGAAGGAACCGGTGTTCACCTCCCTGCCTGCGATTGCCAAGGATAAGATGATACTGGGTATCGATATTGGCGGAACCGATATCAAGCTGACGGCCAGCGTAGAAGGAAAGCTTGCGGTCTGCAAGGAATTTGACTGGTATCCGGCGGCTTTTCTGCGCGCGGAGCAGCTGATAGATCCGGTGCTGCTGCTGGTGCGGCTGATGCGCGCCGCGGCCAGTCTTGTGCGTGCAGGGAAGGGAGCGCTCGTGGATGAGAGGGCGCTCAGGAGGGAAGCGTCGGCGGAGAAAATGAACCTCGGTATCGAAGCGATGGAGCGGGAGGCGGGAGAATGTCTCGCGAATTTTGATGCCATTGGACTGAGCTTCCCGGACGTTGTGATCCGGAACCTTATCGTCGGAGGAGAGACATTCAAAACCCGGGGCATGAGGGAAAATAAAGAGCTGGATTACGAGAAACAGTTCGCGAAGATCACGCCGCTTTGCGATATGCTCAGAGCGTTTGTGACGGAAGACGGCGTGGTCATGAATACAAACGATGGCCCTATGGCTGCGTTTACGGCTGCGGTAGAGCAGGCTGCGGTCGGAGCGGATGTTACGCGTGGATTCTTTGCTCACACGCTTGGAACGGAGCTGGGGACCGGCTGGGTGCGCCCGGATGGCTCCATACCGGAGATTCCGCTCGAGGTTTACAACTTTATCATTGATCTGGGAAGTTACGGCCAGAGGGAATACGACTCAAACGATGTGCGCAGCGTCAACAACTTCAACACGCAGCTTCCCGGGACACTGCAAAAATACACCTGTCAGTCCGGAGTCTTCCGATTGGCCATGAAGGATTTGCCTGCAGGAGATCCGGGGGCGCTGAAGGAGGCGTTTGACCGGGGACTGTTTGTCCGGAACGGCGAGCGGATCATTGTGCCGACGGAGCCGAAAGACATGCGAAAGCCCTGCCTGGAATTTTTCATGAAAAAGGCCTCGGACGCGGAGCAGGGAGCCTGTGCGGAGATCTTTCGTCAGGTGGGCGAGTATCTCGCGGTGACGTGGGAGGAGACCGAGTATATTCTCCGCCCGGAGGCGAAGGAACGTTCCCTGTTTGGAAGACTTGTGAAGTCTCCCGCCTGCTTTGCGCTGATGTGCGAGGGAGCCGCGAGGAGAGAGCCGGATCTGCGCCAGTACGCGGCGGATGAAAGTCTGGCGAACACACCGCTTATGCAGCAGCTGGAAGCGCATCCCGATTATACGGTGGCGCAGTTTGCGCAGGCAGTTGGCGCGATTTATTTTGGATGTCTGGGACTTTGGCAGAGGGAAGGGAGACACGACTGATGGAGAAGGACAAAGGCTATGTGATCGGCATCGATGCGGGAGGCACGAAGGTGGCTTACGGTCTGTTTGGTGAAGACGGTGAGATGACGGATCGTGTCCAGCATCCCTCCGACCTGGAACTGGACGGCCCGGCATTCTCCGATAGACTGATCCTTACGATCCGGGAACTTCTTGAGAAGAACGATCTGAGTATTCAGAACCTGAAGGGCGTTGGGATCTGCATGCCCTCCTACATTTTGTTCGATAAGGGGTACATTTTCCTGACCTCCGCACTTCCGAAGGTCTGCGACTTCGGTATGAGAGATTATATTGAGGAGCGTCTGGGCGTCCGGGTTGTACTGGACAATGACGGAAATGCCGCAGCGCTGGCCGAGTATCGAAGAGGGGCCGGACGCGGCCTGAAACACATGGTTTATGTGGCTGTAAGCACCGGCATCGGGAGTGGCCTTATTATCAATGGAGAACTGTTCCGCGGAAGTTACGGATGGGCAGGAGAGTGCGGACATATGCTGGCGACGCCGGATGAGGGTGTGCTGTGCGGCTGCCGCAACCGGGGCTGCTTTATGTCTTACGCGAGTGGCCGATATGTGCCCAGACATCTGAAAATCCGGATGTTGGAGGGTGAAAAGAGTGAGATGGAGGGGATCACGGATCTTCGCTGCGAGCATCTTCTGGCTGCAGCGCAGCGAAAGGATCCGCTGGCAGAGGAGATGGTACAGTCCATGGCTCACTATATCGGAGTATGCCTGTACAATATTTATCAGCTTCTGAATATCAATACCTTCGTGCTCGGGGGCGGGCTGACAAATTTTGGAAATCTGTTGTTCGATCAGGTTCGCGCGGAGTTTGACTCCTACGACAAGATCGGTATGCCTGTGGAGTTTCGCTTCGCGGAACTGAAAAAGGATTTTGGAATCATCGGCGCCGCGGAACTGGTATTGTAAATAAGTCTTAATGAAAGGAACAGTCGAGCCCTGCATCCAGGAAGACCTGAAGATAGTTCTGAAGGTTTTCCGGATGCAGCTGCGAGACACCCTTCATCTCATAGGGCAGCTTCAGCTGCTCATATTTTTTTTCTCCGAGCTGATGGAAGGGGAGCAGATGAACTTCGTGGATACCGATTTCTCTGAGAAGAGCCGCCATGCCTCTTGCCGCCTTTAAATTTGCATTGAACTTCGGAATCACGGGAATCCGCGCGATGACCGGTACATCGTTCTTGACGGCAAAGCGCATGTTTTCCACAATCTGATCGTTGTATACGCCGGTTTTCTGATAATGAATTTCGCGATCGCAATGCTTCATGTCAAACAGAAGAAGATCAATGTTCTGTATAAACTCCGCGAATATTTCGTGGGAAGCGTAGCCGGTCGTTTCGGCAGCACGGTGCAGGGAATGCCTGCCCGCTTCGCGAAGGAGCGCTTCAGCGAATGCGTGCTGTTGCAAAACCTCCCCGCCGGACAGCGTGATACCGCCGCCTGATTCCTCGTAGAAATCACGATCTTTCTCCACCTCGTCCAGTACCTCGCTGACGGTCCATTCGCGGCCGATAAGCTTGCGATCGCCGGAAGCGAGCGCTTCGTGCCGGCAGCGGTTCTGCGATTCGGGGTTGGAACACCAGCGGCAGCTTAAGGGACATCCGCAGAAAAATATGGTCGATCGGATCCCGGGGCCGTCGTTGATGCTGAATCTTTGTATGTTAAAAATCTGTCCGGTCAGAGCCATGTCAACGCCTCCTTTTTTTGAGTAACAGTTCAGACGAAGAAGGCGGTTTCAATGCCTGCTGTTTTGAATAGTTACTATTATGATAGTCAGTATACCATAAAAAAGTGATCCTGTAAATAAAAAAGAAAATAAATAAGTTACGAACGAAATATATATTGACTTCAAATGAAATATTTATTATAATAAAAACACGAAACTGACAGAAAGCGTAAAAACCGTGCGGTCAACGACGGATTCGCTTACAAGAACTACAAGGAGGTTGAGATGATGGAAGGACATTTTGGAACATTGACGCCCAGGATGCAGCATTATCGTGAGGAGCTGTTGAACGCAAAGCCGCAGGTCTGTGCGCAGAGAGCTGTGCTGACAACGGAGAGTTATAAGCTGCACGCGGATAAGCCCGTCATTTTGAAGCGTGCTTACATGCTCGAAAATATACTGGAGCATATGACGATCTATATAGAGGATGACACCCTGCTGGCGGGAAATCAGGCCTCCAGCAACCGTTCCGCGCCGATTTTCCCGGAGTATGCGATGGACTGGGTGATAAGGGAACTGGATGAGTTTGAAAAGCGGGACGGGGACGTCTTCTATATTTCGGAGGAGACGAAGCAGACGCTTCGCGAGATCGCGCCCTATTGGGAGCATAATACGACTCTGGACAAAGGGCTGGCGGCGTTGCCGCCGGAGAGCCGCGTGTACTATGACCTGGGAATCATCAAGGCGGAGGGAAATATCACGTCGGGGGACGCGCACATTGCAGTGGAGTACTCGGCCGTGATGGAAAAGGGCCTTGTGGATTTCGAACGGCGCGCCCGGGAAGAGGAGGCGAAGCTCGATCTTACAGATTATAAGCAGCTCAAAAAATATTATTTTTATGAGGCGATACAGATCGTGATCCAGGCGGTGAAACACTTTGCGGAGCGCTACGCGCAGCTGGCGATGGAGCAGGCGAAGACCGCGGACGCCTCCCGCGCGGCGGAACTCACGGAGATGGCGCGCATACTGGGAAAGGTGCCATACGGCCCGGCGGAGACTTTCCATGAGGCGGTGCAGTCCATGTGGCTCGTGCATCTCGTGCTGCAGATCGAGTCGAACGGGCACTCCCTGTCCTATGGGCGCATGGACCAGTATCTCTATCCCTATTATGAGGCGGATCTGAAAAAGGGTCTGATTACAGAGGAGAGCGCCTGTGAGCTGATGACGAATCTCTGGCTCAAGACATTTACAATCAACAAGATCCGCAGCTGGAGCCATACGCAGTTCAGTGCGGGGTCGCCGCTCTATCAGAATGTGACGGTGGGCGGGCAGACGCCGGACAAGAAAGATGCAGTCAATCCAATGAGTTATCTGATCCTTAAGAGTGTGGCACAGACAAGGCTGCCGCAGCCGAACCTGACGGTGCGCTATCACGCGGGACTGAGCGACGACTTTATGAATGAGGCGATCGAGGTCGTGAAGCTCGGCTTCGGTATGCCGGCCTTTAACAATGATGAGATCATCATTCCGTCCTTCATCGACCGCGGCGTGAAGGAAGAGGACGCGTACAATTACAGTGCGATCGGCTGCGTTGAGACCGCGGTTCCGGGGAAATGGGGCTATCGCTGTACGGGAATGAGCTTCCTGAATTTCCCGAAGTCGTTCCTGATCGCACTGAATGATGGCGTTGATCCGGCTTCCGGGACAAAACTGATGGACGGGGCGGGCCGTTTTGAGGATATGACGAGTTATGATGAGGTAAAAGCCGCCTGGGACAAAATCATTAAAGAGTTTACCCGGCAGAGCGTGATCATCGAGAATGCCTGCGATATGGTGCTGGAGGAGGATGTGCCGGATGTACTCTGCTCTGCACTCTGCGAGGACTGCATCGGCAGAGGCCTGACTCTGAAGGAGGGCGGCGCGGTCTATGACTTCATCAGCGGCCTCCAGGTGGGCATCGCAAATCTGGCGGACTCCATGGCGGCGATCAAAAAACTTGTATTTGAAGAGAAGAAGCTGACGACGAAGCAGCTCTGGGACGCGCTGATGTCCGATTTTGAGGGCGAGGAAGGCGAACGGATCCGGGAAATGCTGATCGAGGAGGCTCCGAAGTACGGTAATGACGACGACTATGTGGATCAGCTTGTCGTGGACGCCTACGCGACCTACATTGAGGAGATCAAAAAGTATCCCAATACCCGCTTCGGGAGGGGACCGATCGGAGGCATCCGCTACGCGGGGACTTCCTCCATCTCCGCAAATGTGGGGCAGGGAAGAGGGACGCTCGCCACGCCGGACGGTCGTCATGCCGGTGAGCCGCTCGCGGAGGGATGCTCGCCCAGCCATTCAATGGATCAGAGCGGTCCTACAGCAGTCTTCAAGTCGGTATCAAAGCTGGACACCCGCGCAATCACGGGCGGTGTTCTGCTGAATCAGAAGGTGACGCCGCAGCTCCTGTCGAAGGAAGAGAACAAGACAAAGTTGATCGCGCTGTTGCGAACATTCTTCAACCGGCTTCACGGCTATCATGTACAGTACAATGTCGTGTCGCGGGAGACGCTGCTGGATGCACAGGTTCATCCGGAGGATCACAAGGATCTGATCGTGCGCGTGGCGGGTTACAGCGCGTTCTTCAACGTGCTCTCGCGGCAGACGCAGGACGATATCATCGCGAGGACGGAGCAGACACTGTAAATATTCACGACTCTTGAAAAGAAATCGGTTGACAAATCCGGCCGGATGGCATAAGATAAACAAGAATCAAGAGAAACCGTTGAGAAAGAAGAGTAAGCTCTCACACGAGATCACAGAGAGCCGCAGATGGTGGAATTGCGGTATGGAGTGGATTGCTGAATGGCCTTTCGAGGGCAGCCTGAAATGCAAAGAGTAGGCGCTGCCGGGAACCTGACCCGTTATCAATAAGGAGCGCATGGTTGTGCGTGCAAAAGTGGACACAAGAGTCAAGTTGAGTGGTACCGCGATTATAATTGATGATTATAACCGTCTCAGGATAAAACCTGGGACGGTTTTGTTTTTGTCCGGAGCCGGGCTCTGCACGAAAACAGATCATAAAAAGCATCAAAAATGGAGGAAAAAGACATGAAAAAGAAAGCATTGAGTATCTTACTGGCAGCTGCCATGGCGGGCGCGCTTCTGACCGGATGCGGCGGAAGCTCTTCATCCACCGAGGCCGAATCGACGGAGGAGACCACAGAGGAGGAGACAGCGGAAGAGGAGACAGAAGAGGCCGCTGAGGAAGAGACTGCCGAAGAGGCCGACACCGAAGGCGCGGTCTACAACATCGCGATCGTCAAGCAGATGGATCACGCTTCCCTCGATGAGATCGCGGAGGCGATCGAGGCGGAGCTGGACGTGATCGCTGAGGAGAACGGCGTGACGATCAATTATGAGACCTACTCCGGACAGGGCGAGCAGTCTGTACTGACCCAGATCGGAACGCAGGTCGTTTCCGAGGGGGTGGACGCGATCATCCCGATTGCAACGCTGGCGGCTCAGGTTATGGTGACCTGTGCGGAGGAGAGCCAGACGCCGGTGATCTTTGCGGCGATCTCCGATCCGGAGGGCGCGGAGCTCACGGATATCGACTATCTGACCGGCACCTCAGACGCTCTGAATACCGAATTAATCATGGATATGATGTTCGCGCAGAATGCGGATATCCAGAAGGTTGGCCTTCTGTACTCCCTGTCTGAGGACAATTCTACGACCCCGATCGCGGAGGCGAAGGAGTATCTCGACGCGGCGGGTATCGAGTATGTGGAGAAGACCGCCAATACGAACGATGAGGTCATCACGGCGGCGAGCGCACTGATCGCGGAGGGTGTCGACACGATCTTCACGCCGACCGACAACGTGGTCATGGCTGCGGAGCTCGCGATCTATGAGAACCTGATTGACGCGGGAATTCTTCATTATACAGGAGCCGACTCCTTCGTCCGCAACGGCGCTTTCGCGACCTGCGGCGTCAACTATACAGAGCTCGGCTATGAGACCGCGGATCTGGCCTATGAGGCGATCATAAACGGTATGGCCGACATGGAGGACTATTACCTGATGGATGGCGGCATCATCACGGTCAACACCGAGACGGCGGAGGCCATCGGCGCGGATTATTCGATGTTCGCGGACATGGGTGAGCTGGTAGAGGTTATCACAACAGAGGATTAATATATGGTTTATGTGATTCAGACAGCCCTGGAGCTGGGCTTTATGTATGCGCTGGTGGCCATGGCGCTTTATCTGAGCTACCGCACGCTCGATATCGCAGATCTTACCACGGACAGCTGCTTCGTGCTTGGAGCGGCGGTGTCGGTGACGGTGGCTGCCACGGGACATCCGTTTCTGGCGGTGCTCGCGGCGATGCTGGCAGGCGCTTGCGCCGGTTTTGTGACGGCGTTTCTGCAGACGCGGCTTGGTGTGCCTTCGATTCTGGCCGGTATCGTCACCAACACCGGTCTCTATACGGTCAATCTGATGGTGATGGGATGGAGCTCGAATGTCAGTCTGCTCAAGCAGGAGACAATGTTCACCCTGCTCAAGGCGACCGGGATCGGCGGTGGCTGGTATAAGCTCCTGCTGGCTGCCTGTATCACAATTCTGGCGGGGGCGTTCCTCTACTGGTTCCTTGGGACGCGTCTGGGTCTCAGCATCCGGGCGACCGGCGACAATGCGGACATGGTGCGCGCCTCCTCAGTCAATCCGATCATGACGATCACAGTCGGGCTGTGCATTTCAAATTCGCTGACCGCGCTCTCGGGAGCCGTCGTCGGACAGTATCAGAAGTCTGCGGACATCAACGGCGGCTCGAGCATCGTGGTCATCGGTCTGGCCTGTCTGATCATCGGCGAGACCGTAATGGGCAAACGATCTGTGCTCAAAGGCGTGATTGCTTCTATCGTCGGCAGTCTGATTTACCGCTTCATCTACGCGGTCATTCTGAAGACCGGTATCGTGCCGATCGAGTGCCTGAAGCTGGTGACGGCCATCGTCGTCGCGCTTGCGATCGCGGCCCCCACGCTGAAAGAGTGGAGTGCGTTCCAGGGGCGCAGGATGAAGGCGTCCCGGAAGGGAGGCGACTGACATGCTGAGACTGGAAAAGATCAAAAAGACCTTCAACCCGGGCACAGTCAATGAAAAATGCGCGGTGCAGGATTTAAGCCTTCATCTGAAGCCGGGCGATTTTGCCGCGGTGATCGGCTCGAACGGAGCCGGGAAGTCCACGATGCTGAACGCGATTGCAGGAAGCTTCTATGTAGACGAGGGTTCGGTCATCCTGGATGGGAAGGATATCACCTTCACACCGGACTATAAGAGGAGCCGCGTGATCGGGCGGCTGTTCCAGGATCCCTTAAAGGGAACCGCTCCGCATATGACGATTGAGGAAAATCTGGCGCTCGCCTACCTGCGCGCCTCGGACGGTAAGGCGCCTTTCAGCCGCATTTCAGCGAAGAACAAAGCCTTCTTCCGGGAACAGCTCGCGCTTCTGGAAATGGGGCTTGAGGATCGGATGAAACAGCCGGTCGGACTGCTCTCCGGCGGACAGCGGCAGGCGCTGACGCTGCTGATGGCGACGATGGTGCCGCCGAAGATTCTGCTGCTCGACGAGCACACGGCAGCGCTCGACCCGGCCACCGCGGACATCGTGCTGGATCTGACGAAAAAGATCATCGCGCAGAACCACACAACCTGCCTGATGGTCACGCACAACATGCAGCAGGCGCTGACCCTGGGCAACCGCACGATCATGATGGACGACGGAAAAATTGTCTTTGATGTAGAAGGGGAGGAACGCTCCCGTATGACGGTATCTGACCTGCTCGAGAAATTTCGCACGGGCGCAGGGAAGAATCTGGACAACGACCGGATCCTTCTTTCCATGGAATAGAATAAAGGAAAAGAAAAGTCGGGACCGCAAAGTGAAGCGACCCCGACTTTTTTCAGAAAAATTTTACACACATTTTACCCTCAGATGGAACTGGACGTTGCGTTTTGTCCCTCCGGCGTGGTATCATAAATGAAATGGGTTTTACCCGATGAACAGATCAGGAGAACTGGAATCGATGAACATCATGTTTGTATCCCTCGGCTGCGACAAGAACCGCGTGGACTCAGAGCACATGCTCGGTCTTTTGCTGCAGAAGGGTTATCGCTTTACGGACGACGAGACGGAGGCAGATATTATTGTTATCAATACCTGCTGCTTCATTCTTGACGCGAAGGAGGAGAGTGTAGACGCAATCCTCGAGATGGCGGAATATAAGAAAGCAGGCTCCTGCAGGGCGCTGATCGTGACCGGCTGTCTGGCGCAGCGCTACCGGCAGGAGATTCTGGACGAAATCCCGGAAGTAGACGCGGTGCTTGGCACGGCGTCTTATGATGGGATTGTGGAAGCCGTCGAACAGGCGCTCGGCGGGCAGACGCAGCTGATCTGCGACGATATCGACCGGCTGGTGCTGCCTCAGGGCGGGCGCGTGCTGACGACCGGCGGCCATTATGCGTATCTTAAGATTGCGGAGGGCTGCGACAAGCACTGTACCTACTGTATCATTCCGAAGCTGCGGGGCTCGTACCGGAGCGTTCCGATGGAACGGCTTCTTGCGGAGGCACGGGATCTTGCGGAGCGCGGTGTGCGGGAGCTCATTCTTGTGGCCCAGGAGACGACGCTCTATGGCGTCGATCTTTATGGAGAGAAGAGCCTGCACCGTCTGCTGCGGAAGCTCTGTCAGATTAAGGGAATTCGCTGGATCCGGGTACAGTACTGCTATCCGGAAGAGATCTATGACGAGCTGGTTCAGACGATAAAGGAGGAGCCGAAGATCTGTCATTATCTCGACCTGCCGATTCAGCATGCCTCGGACCGGATTCTGAAGCGGATGGGCCGCAGGACGGATCAGGCGGATATTCGCGGGATTGTGGCAAAGCTCAGAGAGGAGATCCCGGACATCTGTCTTCGCACGACGCTGATCAGCGGCTTTCCGGGCGAGACGGAGGAAGACCATGAGGAGCTCTTGAATTTTGTCGATGAGATGGAGTTTGACCGTCTGGGCGTCTTTGCCTATTCCGCGGAGGAGGATACGCCCGCGGCTGCGATGCCGGATCAGGTGCCGGAGGAGCTGAAAAGCGCACGGCGCGATGAGATCATGGAACTGCAGCAGGAGATTGCTTTTGAAAAAGCGGAGGACATGGTAGGGAAAAGCCTCTGGTGTATGATTGAGGGGAAGGTGGCCGATGAGGATGCTTATGCGGCCAGAACCTACCGCGACGCGCCCGATGTGGACGGATTTCTGTTCGTCCAGACGGCGCAGGAGCTGATGACCGGCGATTTCGTGCGCGTCCGCGTGACAGGCGCCGATGAATATGACCTGATAGGAGAGATAGAAGATGAATCTGCCGAATAAACTGACGATATTCCGGGTGTTTCTGATCATTCCTTTTGTGATTCTGCTGCTCGGTGATTTTCCGGACTACTGCGATCTGATTGCCGCTGTGATTTTCATAGCGGCCTGCCTGACAGATTTTCTGGACGGGCAGATTGCCAGAAGATGTAATCTGATCACAAATTTCGGAAAATTTATGGATCCGCTGGCGGATAAGCTGCTGGTCTGCGCCGCGATGATCTGTCTTGTGGAGATGGAGCGTCTTGCGGCCTGGGTTGTTATCATTATTATCAGCCGCGAGTTCATTATCAGCGGTTTCCGGCTGGTCGCGTCGGACAACGGCGTCGTCATTGCGGCGAGCGCCTGGGGAAAGTTCAAGACGACGTTTCAGATGCTGATGATCGTTGCGCTGATCCTGCATCCAGGCGGAATTTTTGATATGATCGAGACGGCTCTCGTCTGGATCGCATTGATCCTGACAGTCGTATCCCTGATAGATTACCTTGTAAAAAATGGCCATGTGATTATGGAGGGAAAGATTTAAGATGGAAGCAGAAAAGATTGTGAAGGTTTGCGGGCTTGGCCTCAGTGAACTGCGCGAGCAGCTTGCAGACATGCTGACAGCGACCAGGCAGGAGAGCTTTCAGCTTACGCCTACTCTTGCGGGAGTCGATATTCTCGTGAGTGCGCCGGACGCGCTGAATAAGGAGTCGCGCGACCGGGTGAAGAGCGTTGTGCGGGAGCTGAAGGTGCGGCTCGGCAGCTATATTTACACGACAGACCCGGAGATGACACTCGAGGAACATGTGGTCGCGCTTCTGAAAGAGCAGAAGATGACGATGACCACGGTGGAATCCTGTACCGGCGGTATGGTGAGCGCGAAGATCACCGATGTGCCGGGCTCCTCGCAGGTGTTCAAGTTTGGCTTCGTCACCTACAGCAACCGCGCGAAGCGCAAGCTTGTAAATGTCCGCAAGAAGACGCTGAAATCCTTCACCGCGGTCAGCGCACAGACGGCGGAGGAGATGGCGAAGGGCGGCGCGGAGAAGAGCGAATCGGACGCGTGCCTCAGCGTTACCGGTTATGCCGGTCCGGAACCCGGAGAAAACGGAGAACAGCCCGGCCTTGTCTATATCGGCTGCTGCGTCCGCGGCGACGTCTCGGTGGAGGAGCATCATTTCCAGGGCGACCGCAGGAGCATCCGTGAGCAGGCGACGATGAGCGCTCTCGTATTTTTACGCAAATGCATTCTGGAGCACTATGAGATACCGAGGAATCAGGGATGAGATATCATAATATCACGAAAGACGATATGTTGAACGGAGACGGGCTGCGCGTTGTATTATGGCTTGCGGGCTGCATACATCACTGCAAAAACTGTCAGAATCCGGTTACCTGGGATCCGGAGGGAGGACTTCCCTTTGACGAGGCGGCGAAAGAGGAGCTCCTGGCGGAGCTTGAGAAGGAGTACGTGAGCGGTGTCACTTTCAGTGGCGGCGACCCTCTCTACGAACCGAACCGGGAGGAATTGACGGCACTGATCCACGAGATCCGGGAAAAATACCCGCAGAAGACGATCTGGCTCTATACAGGTTACCTCTGGGAAGAGGTCATGGATATTCCCCTGATCGCTGATCTTGATATTCTGGTGGACGGGCGTTTTGTCGAGGAGCTCAAGGATAATAATCTTCCCTGGAAGGGCAGTTCCAATCAGCGGGTGATCGACGTGCGCGCGACGAAGAGACTGGGGCAGACCGTGCTCTACGCATGACGGATGAGGGAGGGGCATAAAATGCAGAAGATCAAGATAAAATATTTTTCTGAGGAGATCGAAAAACTGACCTATATCGAGGGAAAATCCGACTGGATTGACTTAAGGGCCGCGCAGGAGATTTCCATGAAACAGGGAGAGTTCCGCCTGATCCCTCTGGGCGTTGCAATGCAGCTCCCGGAAGGCTACGAGGCGCATGTCGTTCCGCGCAGCAGCACTTATAAGAATTTCGGGATCCTGCAGACAAACAGCATGGGGCTGATCGATGAGAGTTACTGTGGCGACAATGACCAGTGGTTTTTCCCGGCGCTTGCCATGCGCGACACGGTAATTCACGTGAACGACCGCATCTGTCAGTTCCGGATCATGGAACACCAGCCGCGGATCGTATTTGAGGAGACAGAGTGTCTGACCGGATCGGACCGCGGCGGTTTCGGCAGCACAGGACGGCAGTAGGAGGCAGAGGATGGCTTACAAGATTTTCGGGACGATCGATGTGGGCAGCTATGAGCTGAATCTCAAGATCTACGAGATATCCGCGGAACGCGGCGTGCATGTCATCAACCATGTACGGCACCGCATGGAACTCGGCAGCGATACCTACGAGACAGGTAATATCGGGGTGCGGATGGAGGACGAGCTCTGCGGTACGCTGCTCGATTTTAAGAAAATTCTGCGGGAATTCGGAGCCGATGAGTATCGAGCCTGTGCGACCAGCGCGATCCGGGAGGCGCACAATACGCCGGTCCTGCTGGACCGGATTTACGTGGAGACCGGTATCCGGCTTGAGATTTTAAGCAACGCGGAGCAGCGCTTTCTCGGCTACAAATCCATCGCTTCCAATGAGGAGCGCTTCCGGGATTATATTGCGGAGGGCGCGGCCATCGTTGACGTCGGCGGCGGCAGCATTCAGATTTCCCTTTTCGACGAGGGGAATCTGGTGACGACGCAGAACATCCGCATGGGCACGCTGCGCCTGAAGGAGCGGCTTACCGAGGTGGAGGAGCGGACGGTGCGCTACGCCTCGGTCATTGAGGAGCTGCTGGACAACGAGCTGAAGACCTATCGCAAGCTCTATCTGAAAGACCGTGATGTGAACAATATCCTGATGATGGGAAGCTACCTCGGCAATATCAATCAGTTTATCCACGAAAAGCAGCCTGGGGAGAATAAGTTTGCAAAGAAGGAATTTTTGCGCCTCTACGACTATTTTATGGAGACGGGGAATCAGGCGATCGCGCAGCGGCTGGGGATCCCGGCGGAGAATGGGACGCTTCTGACGCCGGCGATGGTTATTTACAAGCGTCTTCTCGAGGAGACCGGCGCGCAGAACGTGATTATCCTGCACAATGATCTCGGCGACGGCCTGGCCTACGACTACGCGGAGAGAAAGAAGATCATCATCCCTCATCATAATTTCGAGAACGATATTATTGAGTCGGCCAGGAGAATTGCAAAGCGCTACCGCACGGATCATGCGCATACGCACACCATGGAGAAGATGGCGCTCACGATCTTTGACAAGATGAAGAAGGCCCATGGCCTGAAAAAGCGTGAGCGGCTGCTGCTGCAGATTGCGGTGATCCTCCACGACTGCGGTTCCTACATCAATATGTCGCAGTCATCCGAGTGCTCTTATAATATCATTATGGCTTCCGAGATTATCGGCATTTCTGACCGGGAACGGGAGATGATTGCAAATATTGTCCGCTTTAACAGCGGTGACATTCTGTCCTTTGAGGAGGTGGCGGCAGGTTCGCTGCTCGTGCAGGCGGAGTATGTCAAGATCGCGAAGCTGACGGCGATTCTGTGTGTCGCAAACGCGCTGGACCGCAGTCACCAGCAGAAGATCAAGGACATACGAATTACCTTCCGGGACGAGCACACGATGAATATTCACGTCAACAGTCTGGAGGATCTGACGCTCGAACAGTCGCTGTTCCGGGAAAAGACAGAATTTTTTGAGAAAGTATACAGCATCCGTCCGGTGCTGAAGATCAAAAAGGCAGTGTAGAGGGAGAAGTACGATGAAGGATATGTATAAAGATCCGGCATATTATGAGAACAGGGAGCTGAGCTGGCTCAGTTTTGATGAGCGGATACTCGGAGAGGCGCGTGATAAGACGACGCCGCTGTTCGAACGTCTGAAATTCTTAAGCATTACGGCGTCGAACCTGGATGAGTTCTTCATGGTTCGCGTAGCGTCTTTGCTCGACATGGTCAATGCGGACTATCAGGGGAAAGACATCTCCGGGATGACGGCTCTGGAGCAGCTGGACGCGATCCACAGCCGCGTGCACAGCATGGTGCGGCTGCAGTATTCGACCTGGCAGCGCTCGCTGCTGCCGGGCCTGAAGCAGGCAGGCCTTACGGTCATTCAGGATCATCGAAAGCTCACGAGAGAGCAGGCCGCTTTTGTCGACGATTATTTTATGGAAAATGTGTATCCGGTGCTGACGCCGATGGCGGTGGATTCCTCGCGCCCGTTCCCGTTAATCGTGAACAAGACGCTGAACCTCGGCGCACTGCTCAAAAAGAAAAATGAGAAGGACGCCGAGCTCGAGTTCGCAACCGTGCAGGTGCCGTCGGTGCTGCCGCGGATCATCTCCATCCCGAACCGTGAGCAGGAGATGCATTCCGTGATTCTACTCGAGGAAATTATTGCAAGGAACATGCAGAAGCTCTTCCTGAGCTATGATGTGCTCTGCGTCCATCCGTACCGCATTATGCGCAACGCGGATCTTACGATCGACGAGGATGAGGCGGGCGATCTTCTGAAAGAGATTGAACGGCAGCTTCGCCGCAGGCAGTGGGGAGAGGTCATCCGGCTTGAAGTGGACAAAAATGTTGACAAGAGGCTTCTGAAAATTCTGAAAAAAGAATTTGCAGTCAAGTCGGACGGCATTTATCCGATCGACGGACCGCTGGATCTTACTTTCCTGATGAAGCTCTACGGACTGAAGGGCTTCGGCGCTTATAAGGAGCCCAAATACACGCTGCAGCCGGTGCCGGGCTTAAGCGGGAGAAGCGATATCTTCGAGGCGATCCGCGAGGGAGATATTCTGCTGCATCACCCATACCAGAGCTTTGATCCGGTGGTTGACTTTGTGCGGCAGGCTGCGCGCGACAAGGACGTGCTCGCCATCAAGCAGACGCTCTACCGTGTCAGCGGCAATTCGCCGATTATCGCGGCGCTCGCGCAGGCCGCGGAGAACGGCAAGCAGGTATCCGTGCTTGTGGAATTAAAAGCCCGTTTTGATGAAGAGAATAATATCGCCTGGGCGAAGATGCTCGAGCGCGCCGGCTGCCACGTGATCTATGGCCTGGTAGGTCTCAAGACACACAGCAAGATCACGCTCGTCGTGCGCCGGGAGGAGGACGGTATCCGCCGCTATGTTCACCTTGGTACAGGCAATTACAACGATTCGACGGCAAAGCTCTACACGGATATGGGGCTGCTGACCTGCGCCGAGCCGATCGGCGAGGACGCGACGGCGGTCTTCAACATGCTCTCGGGCTATTCGGAGCCGGAGAGCTGGAACAAGCTCTCGCTTGCGCCGCTCTGGCTGCGCGACCGTTTCCTTTTCCTGATCCGACGGGAGACGATGAACGCGAAAAACGGGGAACCGGCGCATATCGTGGCGAAGATGAATTCGCTCTGCGATCAGGAGATTATCGCAGCGCTCTATGAGGCGAGCGCGGCGGGCGTGAAGATTGAGCTGATCGTGCGCGGCATCTGCAGCCTGAAGGTCGGCATTCCGGGGATCAGCGAGAATATCACGGTGCGCTCGATCGTCGGCACCTTCCTGGAACATACGCGCATCTATTATTTCCTGAACAGCGGCGGCGAGGAGGAAGTCTATATGGCGAGCGCCGACTGGATGCCGCGCAATCTGGACCGCAGAGTCGAGATCCTCTTCCCTGTGGAGAAGGAGGAACTGAAGCGCGAGGTGATGCACGTGCTGGATATTCAGCTGAAGGATACGCTGAAGGCGCAGGTGAAGCAGCCGGACGGCAGTTATGCGAAGGTGAAACGCCGCGGGCAGAGCGCGCTCTGCGCGCAGCAGTATTTTATGGAATATGCAAAACGACTGAACAAAAAAGAGGAGGAACCGGCGCACGGGAGAGTATTCGTCCCGGCGGAGCCGATGTGAAAAGATGGAAAAGAAAGCAATATTTCTGGATATGGACGGCACGACCCTGAATGACTTAAGAGTCGTATCGGAGGGAAATTATCATGCAATGGAGCGTGCGATTAAGGCGGGCCATGATGTCGTCATCGCAACGGGGCGCGCGTCGTCCAGCATTGTAAAGCTGCTGGAACGCTGCAATCTGAATCATATCGGTATTCGCTACGTGCTCGCGTTCAACGGCGCCATGATCGTGGATATCACGACCGGCGAAGTTCTCTATAAAAAAGAGATGTCGCTGGACTATATGAAGAAAATCGCGCAGGAAGCGCGGAAACTGAATGTCTACATCCAGACTTACGAGGGCGAGTGCGTGCTGACGGATTGCGACGATGCAAACCTGAAACAGTATACGAACAAGACGACGATGGATGCGAAGCTCGTATCGGATCTGGTGACCGAAGTAAAGGAACCGGCCTGCAAGATGCTGGCGATTGATCTTGAGGATACCGGTATGCTCGAGCAGCTGAAGGCGAGCGTGGAGAGCTGGTGCGGGGATGATCTTGAGATCTATAAGAGCTGCCGGGAATACCTTGAGTTTGTTCCCAGGGGCGTAAATAAGGGCCTTGCGCTGCAGGCCTTCTGCAAGGATCGCGGGATCCGGATTGAGAATTCCATTGCCGCCGGAGACGAGGGCAACGATATCTCGATGATCCATGACGCCGGCATCGGCTGCGCAGTGGCGAATGCCCTTCCGGGAGTGAAGGCCGCTGCGGATTATATCACGGAAAATGACAATAACCACGATGCGGTTCGTGAGATCATCGAGAAGTTCATGCTATAACTTTACCCGGAACAGCTGCCTTTTCAGCACTTTCCAGTCGAGCGGAATCAGCGGGTACAGATAGGGGCGTCCCGCAAAGGTGCGGCAGCCAAGGAAGCAGAAGCCGATGAATAAAAGTCCGATGAGAAAGCCGGGCAGAGCGAACCAGCAGGTCATGAGCAGCAGCACGATGCGCAGAAATTTCACCGCGTAGTTCAGCTCCATATTGGCCTGCGAGTAACCGGCGAGCGTGACGAAGGCCATATAGAGCATGACCTCCGAGTTGAACCAGCCGGAATTTACCGCAAATTCGCCGATCACCAGACCGGCGATGACGGAGAGCGGTGTGCTCAGCATATCGGGTGTGTGCACGGCGGCCAGGCGCAGCCCGTCGATCGCCAGCTCCAGGATGAGGAACTGCAGGATCAGCGGGACATGGACCGTCTCCTGTATCTCGATAAAGCGCAGCGCCTCCGGAATCCACTCCGGGCGCTGCGAGTACAGCAGAAACAGAGGCGTCAGCACGATCGAGAGGAGCATGATCAGCATCCGGGTGAGCCGGAGGTAGGTACCGGTGATTGGCGGGAAATAATAGTCGTTCGCCTCCTCCGTGATCGCGAAGAGGCTGGTTGGCAGGATCAGCGCGGCAGGGGAGTTGTCGACGAGGATCACGATATCTCCTTCGAGGATCTGTGCCGCTGCGGTGTCGGGCCGTTCGGATCGATGGAAGCGCGGCAGCGGGTTGAACCAGTGCCCGGGCAGCAGAAGCTCGGCGAGGCTCTCCTGATTCATCGTCAGGGCGTCCACCTCGATCTCCTGAATCCGCTTTTTGATCATTTCCAGACAGGACCAGTCGACGCGGTCCTCCATATAGCAGAGCGCGAGATCGGTGCGGCTGCTTTTTCCCAGCTCGCGCATTTCCATACAGAGCTTCGGCGAGCGAATGCGCCTGCGGATGAGCGCCGTGTTTGCGACGAGCGTCTCCACAAAGCCGTCTCTTGAGCCGCGCAGAGCCCGGTCCTTCAGCGGTTCCTCGACGCTTCTCGCCGGATAGGTGCGGCAGTCGATCGTGAGACAGCCGGAATAGCCCCGGAGGAAGAGGCAGGGGACCCCGGAGAGCAGGTTCTTCGTGACATCTTCCGTTTCGGTGAGAACCTCCGATTTCGCGTAGGGCAGACTTGCGATCTGAAATTCCTCCAGGGTCCGGGGCAGATCGCTTTCCTGCAGCCCATAAAAGAATTCCAGCAGCTTTTCCAGAATCTCATCTTTCGTCAGGCCATCGATGAAAAAGAGACTCGCATCGCGCCCGCCGAGTTTCATCTTCTTTTCCATAATATCAAAATTCCGCTCTACGCCAAGAAGTGCGTTCAGAGCGGCAATGTTTTCGTCAAAGTTATCAGAGAGTTTGCTCATGGATATCACCTCGGGCATAGTCTGCCCGGGAAACTGTGAAATTATGTGAATGCCTTGCGGACGGGTATTGACATTATAAATCGCCCGGTTGTAAAATAAAAAGAACTGAGAGATTTTCCGGCGGAGACGGTTAGATGCATAGAAAATTTCCTTTGTTTTTGGATATCACGGATAAAAAGATTGTCGTTTATGGAGCCGGCAGGATCGCCACGCGCAGAGTGGAGACCCTGCTGGCTTTCGCGCCGTCTTTGACCGTGGTTGCGCCGGAAGCTTCCGGGGAGATCCGGGAGGCGGAGACGGAGGGAAAGCTGGCATATTGCAGGGCCTGCTATGTGGCGGACGGCATTCCGGCGGACGCATGGATGGTGCTGGCGGCGACGGACGACGCGGAGGTGAACGCTGCGATCGGACGCGAGTGCCGTCAGAAGGGAATTCTGGTGAATGTGTGCAGCGATCGGAGGCTCTGCGATTTTCAGTTTCCGGGGATTGCATGGAAGGATGATCTGGTGGTCGGTGTGAACGCCGGAGGAAATGACCATCGCCTGGCAAGGCGCTGGACGGAGAAAATACAAAAAGAGGTGGCAGGAGAATGGAAAGAGATATGATTTTCAGACCAAGAAGGCTCAGAACGACAGCGGCGCTGCGCAAGATCGTGCGTGAGACGCGCATGGACAAGAGCTCGCTCGTCTATCCCATGTTCGTCATGGATGGTGAGAACATCAAGGAGGAGATTCCGACGATGCCGGGGCAGTACCGCTACAGCGTGGACCGGATGCCGGAGATCTTAAATGAGATGGCGGACGCAGGCGTGGGTTCTGTCATGCTCTTCGGCATTCCGGCGAAGAAGGATGAGTTCGGCAGCCAGGCCTATGCCTGCGACGGCATCGTACAGCGGGCCTTTGCGAAGGCGAAGAAGGAAGTGCCGGATCTCTATTACATCGGTGACGTCTGCATGTGCGAGTACACGAGCCATGGCCACTGCGGTATTCTGAAAGGCGAGTACGTGGACAATGACCTGACGCTCGACAAGCTGGCCGAGATCGCGGTCAGCCAGGTGCAGGCTGGCGCCGACATGGTCGCGCCCTCCGACATGATGGACGGACATATCCAGGCGATTCGCGAGGCGCTGGATCACAATGGACTCTTCACGACGCCGATCATGTCCTACGCGGTGAAATATGCCTCAGCTTTCTACGGACCCTTCCGCGACGCGGCAGGCAGCGCTCCTGCTTTCGGCGACCGCAAGAGTTATCAGATGGATTACCACAACCGCCGCGAGGGCATGAAGGAGGCTATGCTCGACATCGACGAGGGTGCGGATATTATCATGGTGAAGCCGGCGATGTCCTATCTTGACATGGTGCGCGAGATCAAGGATGCGACCGACGTGCCGATGGCGGCCTACAGCGTCAGCGGCGAGTATGCGATGGTGAAGGCCGGCGCAAAGCTCGGCTACATTGACGAGACAGCGGTGCTCTGTGAGATGGCGGCCTGCGCTTATCGTGCGGGCGTGGACATTTACATGTCCTATTTTGCAAAGGAGCTTGCATATTATATGGATGAGGGGAGGATCGGCTGATGGGCAGATCGGAAGAGCTTTTTCAAGAGGCGGTATGCCTGATGCCGGGCGGTGTGAATTCTCCGGTGCGGGCCTTCGGTTCGGTCGGCATGACGCCGCGCTTCATCACTTCCGGTGAGGGCGCGTATCTCACCGATGCGGATGGAAAGCGCTATCTGGACTATGTCGGTTCCTGGGGGCCGATGATTCTCGGTCACGCGCATCCGGTTGTGCTGGAAAAGGTAGCGGAGGCCTGCCGGAAAGGTTTAAGTTTCGGCGCGGCCACGGAGGCCGAGGTCGATATGGCGCGGCTGATCCACGAGATGGTGCCCTCGGTCGAGATGATGCGCATGGTGAATTCCGGGACGGAGGCGGTCATGAGCGCAATCCGCGCGGCACGCGGCTTCACCGGCAGGGATAAGATTGTCAAATTCGAAGGCTGCTATCACGGCCACACGGACGCGATGCTTGTAAAGGCCGGTTCCGGCGTCATGACGGCGGGTGTGCCGGACAGCTCCGGTGTGCCGAAAGGGGCGACGCAGGATACGCTGCTCGCCGCTTACAATGACCTTGCGGGCGTGGAGCAGTTATTTGACAAATATGGGAAAGAGATCGCGGCGGTGATTCTCGAGCCGGTCGGCGCGAATATGGGCGTTGTCCTGCCGGAGAGCGGATTCCTGGAGGGGCTGCGGAAGCTCTGCACGGACAACGGCTCGCTCCTCATCTTTGACGAGGTGATCACGGGCTTCCGTCTCGCGCGCGGCGGTGCGCAGGAGTACTTTGGCATTACAGCGGACCTCGTTACCTATGGAAAGATCATCGGCGGCGGCATGCCGGTCGGCGCTTACGGCGGCAGGAGGGAGATCATGGAGGTCGTCTCTCCGGTCGGCAGCGTCTACCAGGCGGGGACCCTGAGCGGCAATCCGGTCGCGATGGCAGCCGGGCTTGCGCAGCTGGGCTATCTCAATGAGCATCCGGAAGTCTACACGCGTCTGGAGGAGCTGGGAGAGCGGCTGTTCGGCGGCATGGAAGAGATGCTGGAGGAGCGGAAGCTTCCCTTCCGGGTGAATCACATCGGCTCGCTCGGCAGCCTGTTCTTCACATCGGAGCCGGTGCGGGATTACACGAGCGCAAAGACGGCGGATACCGCGCTCTTCCGAAAATATTTCCGGCATATGCTGGAGGCGGGCATCTATCTTGCGCCGTCTCAGTTTGAGGCAATTTTCCTGTCGGCGGCACATACAGATGAGAATATTGATTTTACGCTGGATGTGATTCGCGATTTTCTTAAAAGTGCTTAACAAAGCTGTAAAAATGTGTTACTATTTTTATGTCCCGCGGGAGGTGGGTCATGTTGAAAAAGAAAAGCTATGTGGCATATGTGGGTACCTATACGCATGGCAGCAGCCGCGGTATTTACATCTATGATCTGGATGTGGAGAATGGGCGCGCCATGGAGCGTAAGGTCGTCCCGATTAATAATCCATCTTACATAAAGAAATCACACAATGGGAAATATCTCTACTCGATCGCCGACGAGGGCGTGCGCTCCTTCCGTATTCTGCCGGACGGAGACCTTGAGCCGATGAACAAGGCTTCGATCGGCGGTATGAGAGGCTGTTATCTCTCCACCGACAAGGAAGACCGGTATCTCTTTGTAGCCGGCTGGCATGACGGAAAGGTGACGGTCATGCGCCTTCTGGAGGACGGACGCGTCGGAAAGATGACAGACGAGGTTTTTCATAAAGGGCTCGGCAGCATTGCGGAACGCAATTTCCGTCCGCATGTGAACTGCGTCAATCTGACGCCGGATCAGAAGTACCTGTGTGCCGTGGATCTGGGCGTGGATCAGGTGAAGATTTATCGTTTCGATCATGAGACCGGCAAGATCCGTCTGTTCGATATTCTGCGCTGTGAGCTCGAGAGCGCGCCGCGGACGATCAAATTCAGCCCGGACGGGCGCTTTGCCTATCTGATCTGTGAACTGAAGAATTATATCAGCGTCTATTCTTATGAGGATACGTCGAAGGGACCGTCGTTTGAACTGATTCAGACGGTGCCGACGCTGAATGATTATCACGCAAAGGGCAGCGCGGCCAGCATCCTGCGCTTTTCGCGCGACTGGAATTACGTGCTCTGCTCGAACGCCGGTGACAACAGTGTCGGGATTTTCAGAGTCGATCAGAATACCGGTATGCTGGAGAAGATCTGCATCCTGCCGGTCAGCGGCGATTATCCGAAGGTGGCGGATTTCTTCCCGGACAACCGGCATATCATGGCGTTGAATCATGAGACGAACACGATGACGATCTTCCAGGTCAATTACGAGAAAAAGTATTTCAGCCTCTGGGGAAAGCCGCTGAAGGTGGAGACGCCGAACTGTGTGCTGATCTCCGAGATCGAGAGCGTTTAAACTGATGCATCCTGTATGCAGGGCGAAGCACCGCATTTACAGAATCATATACAAAAAAAGCGAAAGGGGTTACATATCATGGGATTTATTGATGTAATCAAAGAAAGAGCCAGAGCAGACAAGAAGGTCATCGTACTTCCGGAGACCGAGGATCGCAGGACCTATCAGGCTGCGGAGCAGATCCTGAAGGAAGGCATTGCCGACCTGATTCTGATCGGCAGCGAGGAGGCTGTAAAGAAGGGCAGCGAGGGCCTCGATATCTCCGGCGCGAAGGTTGTCGACCCGGCTACAGACCCGAATTTCGGCGCTTATGTTGACAAGCTCGTGGAGCTGCGCAGCAAGAAGGGCATGACGAAGGAGCAGGCGACCGAGATCCTCTCGAAGCAGTATCTGTACTACGGCGTCATGATGGTAAAGATGGGCGATGCGGACGGCATGGTTTCCGGCGCCTGCCATTCCACGGCTGACACGCTGCGTCCCTGCCTGCAGATCCTGAAGACGAAGCCGGGCACGAAGCTCGTCTCCGCTTTCTTCCTGATGGTCGTTCCGGACTGCGAGTACGGCGAGAACGGTACCTTCGTATTTGCGGACAGCGGACTCGAGCAGAATCCGGATCCGGAGAAGCTCGCGAATATCGCGATTTCCTCCGCGGAGTCCTTCAAGCTGCTGGTGCAGGCCGAGCCGAAGGTCGCGATGCTGAGCCATTCCACGAAGGGCAGCGCAAAGCATGCGGATGTCGACAAGGTCGTCGAGGCGACGAAGATCGCGAAGGAGCTCGCTCCGGATCTGATGCTGGACGGCGAGCTGCAGCTTGACGCGGCGATCGTCCCGAGTGTAGGAAATTCCAAGGCTCCGGGCAGCCAGGTAGCCGGACAGGCGAACGTGCTTGTCTTCCCGGATCTCGACGCCGGAAATATCGGCTACAAGCTGGTGCAGAGACTTGCAAAGGCCGAGGCTTATGGCCCTGTCACCCAGGGTATCGCGAAGCCGGTCAACGATCTGTCCCGCGGCTGCTCCTGGGAGGATATCGTGGGCGTCGTGGCGATCACGGCGGTACAGTGCCAGGCATAAAAGGATAGATGGAGGATTAAGAAAATGAATATTCTGGTTATCAACTGCGGAAGCTCATCTTTGAAGTTTCAGTTAATCAACTCCGACACCGAGGCGGTGCTCGCGAAGGGTCTTTGCGAGCGCATCGGCATCGACGGCAGACTGACCTATCAGCCGGCCGGCGGCGCGAAGGAAGTGACCGACGACGCGATGCCGACGCATACCGAGGCGATTCAGCTCGTGATCAATGCGCTGACGAACGCGAAGACCGGTGTTATCAAAAGCCTTTCTGAGGTGGGCGCGGTCGGACATCGCGTGGTTCATGGCGGCGAGAAGTTCGCTTCCTCCGTTGTGATTACACCGGAGGTCAAGGCAGCGATCGAGGAGTGCAATGACCTTGCGCCGCTGCACAACCCGGCGAACCTCATTGGTATCGAGGCCTGTGAGAAGCTGATGCCGGGCGTGCCGATGGTGGCGGTCTTCGATACGGCTTTCCATCAGACGATGCCGGGCAAGGCTTACACCTATGGCCTGCCCTATGAGTATTATGAGAAATACAAGGTCCGTCGCTACGGCTTCCACGGCACGAGCCACAGCTATGTCTCCAAGAGACTGGCGGAGTTCCTCGGCAAGAACGTGAAGGATATGAAGATCATCGTCTGCCACCTCGGCAACGGTGCTTCGGTCAGCGCGGTTCTGAACGGCGAGTCCGTTGATACCTCGATGGGCCTGACCCCGCTGGAAGGCCTTGTGATGGGCACCCGCTCGGGCGATCTCGACCCGGCGATCCTGGAATTCCTTGCAAAGAAGGAGAACATGGACATCGCGGCGCTGATGAACATGCTGAACAAGAAGTCCGGCGTCTTCGGCGTTTCAGGCGGCGTCAGTTCTGATTTCCGCGACCTCGACGAGGCGGCGGAGGCCGGCAACGACAAGGCGCAGCTCGCGCTCGACGTCTTCGCTTACCGTGTACTGAAGTACATCGGAGCCTACGCGGCGGCGATGAACGGCGTGGACGCGATCGCCTTCACAGCCGGTATCGGCGAGAATTCCGCTTCGATGCGCAGCCGCATCTGCGAGAACCTCGGCTACCTCGGCGTCACGATCGATGAGGCGGCGAACGCGAAGCGCGGCGAGGACAACATCATCTCCACGCCGGATTCCAAGGTGACGGTCGCTGTGATCCCGACCAATGAGGAGCTTGCGATCGCGCGCGAGACGCTGGCACTGGTGAAATAAACAGTATATCGCTTTTTTAGAGGCCCCGCCCGAACATCAGCAGTTCGGGCGAGGTTTTTATGTGCGCCCGGCGGGCGCAC
>MSHD01000011.1 GCA_001941045.1 Lachnospiraceae bacterium Zagget2 | reverse complement strand
ACATCCGTTCAGCGCGGACCGAAACAGAGTGTAGACGACGAACGTGATAATAATCGCGCCCTTTGCGGTTATTATATGCATAAGGCTGTACGGCAGGTGATAGTGTACGAACACTTCTCCATTTGATTACAGCCAAACACAGAAAAAGGAGGGCATCATGAAAACACTGATTGCTTATTATTCAAGAGGCGGTGCAACAAAGAAAGCAGCGGAGGGACTGCAAAAAATTACGAACGGAGATCTGTTTGAGATCAGGGGTGAGAAAAATTATGGGAATTATTTCACTGCGCTCGGAGTTTCCAGAAAGGAATTTTCTGCGAATGAGCTCCCGAAAGTCGTGGATCAGGTAAAGGACTTCGACTCTTATGACCGTATTCTGATTGGCTTTCCGATCTGGTACAGTAAATGTCCGCAGCTGATTCTGTCCTTTATATCGCAGTATGATTTCAGCGGAAAAGAGGTCTATCCTTTCTGCACCAGCGGGATGAGCGGCCCTGAAACCGCGGTAGAGCAGCTTAAGAAGTCCTGTGCCGGCGCGAGAGTCCATTCCGGTCTCCGCTTAAATAAGATTAATGAAGAAACAGTCAGAAAATGGCTGGATGAAGGCAGTAAATCATGAAAAGTGAATACAGACAAATAAAAGAATATATGGATCAGAGTAAGAAGACCGTTGCCGTTACAGGATCGGGAATCTCATATTTGTATGGAATGAGCAGGCTCAAACGGAGTGTGGGCAGGCTGAATGCCGGACGCATCTTCTCCGCTTCCTATGTCCGTAAAAATCCGGAAGAGTTTTATAAGGTGATGAAGGACTCTTTCCTGGACGCGACTTTCGTCAAGGGACCAGGCACTGTACACAAACAGCTGGCAGAGTTGGAAAAGCAGGGGAAGCTCTACGGTATCGTCACGCAGAACCTGGACTGCCTGCATACCATCGCAGGTTCTCAGAATGTAATAGAATTCCAGGGGAGCTTCCGGGACAATATCTGCACGGACTGCGGAAGCCGTTACTATGATTATCAGGTGTGGAATGAAGGACATATGCCGCGCTGTGAAAAATGCGGGGGGGCCGCTGATGCCGGCAGCGTTCTGCAGAGATTTCGGATCGACTGCGGATACTTCCTCTGACAACATGAGAAAAGCCGCAGATATGATTTCCGAGGCAGATCTGGTTTTGATCATTGGCACGACCGGATTCCGCAGCAGTGAATATTTAAGCCGCATGAGAAAAGAAACAAAGCTTGTGCAGATCAACCCGTCTGAGACGCAGTTCGACCGGATGGCGGATCTGAATATCCGGGCGGATGCCGCAGAGGTACTGGATGCAGTCATGAACGGATAAGGATGTGACGCTTATGAGATTTGCCAAGGGAAACCAGAACGTGGATAAAATACAGCAGCTGGCGGATTATATTGACCAGAGTCACAGTATGGTTGCCATTACCGGGGCCGGTATCTCTCTTGCCGGCGGTGGCATTACATACAGCCAGCTTTCTAAAACGGTCCGTGCGGGAGGCTTTGGAAGTGATGATTTCCTGCGCTCTTATGTCAAGGCCATGCACAGCTATAAGCCCAGCTTCAGCCACTACGCGCTGCGGGATCTGGAGGCAGCCGGGAAGCGTGCGATGATGTATTTCACAAACTGATAGAGAGGTGGAACGGGAATGGCTGATCTTAAGACAGACAAAGAACTATCTGAAGAAGAACACATGAAACAGATGGCGGAACAGATGCGGGAAATACAGGTGTTCCTGCCGGAGGATATTGAATTGCTGCGAACAGAGGAAGTATTCAGAGCTAAAAGAGAATGGAGAATCAGACCCCAAAGTTTTAGTTTTGAATCTGGCAAGTTCCACACATCCGGGCGGCCAGACCCGCAAAGGTGCCAGCGCACAGGAAGAAGATCTCTGCCGGCCAGGAAAGGATTACAACTACAGAGAATTCTGCAGAAAATTCTCACACAAAGATGACTCCTGTACTGTCGGGAGTTGTGAATAACGGAGGGAGGCTTTCTGGATGGATATTTCCAAGCAGGCACTTCAGTTGAAAAAGGCTTTGAATGAGAGCCGTTACACTGTTGCCATCACCGGAGCCGGTATTTCCTTTTCTGCAGCCTGCAGATCAACCGCTGTACAAAGTGTGGCAAACACTTTGACGATTACCATATCTGGAACCAGGGAACCGTTCCCAGATGTGACGAATGCGGGGATGTGATCTGGACATTCCCGTTTTACAGCGGCGTCGGACTTCACGAGGAAAGCCTGAAAAAAGCGCAGGACTGGATTTCAAAAGCAGAACTGATTTTGATCATCGGCGCAAACGGTTCCTATGGGAATGCGTATTTTAATTACAGAAAACGCAGTGCGAAAATCATGCAGATCAATCCGGGAGAAACAAATTTTGATTCATACGCGTCCATGAATATCCGTGTCGGCGCGGATGAAGTTTTCCGGTTGATTGTCTGATACGCCTGGAGGCATATGAAATGTGGATTCGTTATGCAATCGCTGTGGGAAGTGCTGCTATGCCCGCTCTGTCTGGGCAAAGAATCACGTGTCGATTCATTTTGATGACCCGTGCGAAAATCTGGATACAGAAACACATCTGTGCAAAGTGTATGATGATCGTTTTCGAAAATGTAATCACTGCGGAAAAGTGAATCTGTTTACAGCGCTATTTAATCCCACTCTGCCAAATGACTGCGCGTACAGGCGGACATTCCGCCTGTGGGATAAGGAGTAAAACGAAGGAGGTAATAACAGTGAATACACTCAATACAATTTTCAGCAGAAAATCAATCAGAAGTTACACCGGCGAGCCGGTATCTCCCGAACAGGAAGCGTTGATATTGAAAGCTGCCAATGCTGCGCCCGTTGGTATGGGCCAATATGACACGGTTCATCTTACTATCATCAAAAATAAAGAACTGCTTTCTGAAATTGACAACGCCGCGGCGGCACTTATGAAGCGCCCGGATTCGCATCCGCTTTACGGTGCGCCGGAACTGATTATCGTATCTGTGAAATTCAACCCTTCAACAGAAGGTGCCGGTCATGCGAACGCTGCTATGATAGATCATAATATGGCGCTTGCTGCCACAGAACTTGGCGTTGGCTGCGTCTATATTTACGGAGCAGTGGCCGCCATTCGGATGAAGCCAGATTTGCTGGCCAAGCTTCATCTGCCGGAAGGATTTACACCCAGCGCAGGGCTGGCCATTGGATTGACAGAAGAAAAATATGTTGAACGGGAAATACCGACAGATCGGATCAGTCAAAATATAATTTAGATGATTTGTGTAAAAAATCGAAGCACGGAAAAGTTGAAGCCCGCAGGCACCTTGATCATTTACAGGACGCTTGAAGGCTGGCAAAGCACTACTGCAGGAAAGCAGGATGTTAAAAAAGCTCTTAGAAGCGTAGTCTGGGTAAAATATAAAATCAAAGACAAAGAGGTTTTTGAAAAAGCATATAGCTATATCGAGCAGTATTATTAAAATACAGGCAGGCTATGGCATGGCTTCTGCGGACACGGCATTCATCAGAAAGGAAGCGATGATATGACACATGAAGAATACAAAGCAGCGGCAAATCACTGGATTGAGAAAGGCGCTGCTTCCCAAAAGATGCCCGTGGCTCAGCTGTGGGCGGCTATTGAGAATTACATTCAGGCCAATAACACCTGCGCTCTCGCGACCGGGAGCGGCAGCTTCATTCGCTGCACGCCCATCGAATATGCCTGGCATGAAGGCGCATTCTGGATGTTCTCAGAAGGCGGGCAGAAATTTGTCGGGCTGGAGGAGAATAAATCCGTTTGTCTTGCTATTTTTGACCGATACGATGGTTTTGGTCGATTGAAGGGTCTGCAGATATCCGGCAAAGCGGAAATTGTGGAACCGTTTTCAGCAGAATACACCCATGCGGCTGAATGGAAGAAAATCCCGGTGGATGCGCTGAAAAAGCTGCCATTCACCATGAATTTAATCAAAATCACTCCGGCAGAGATCGAATTCCTGAATTCCGATTTCAAAGAGGATGGTTATGACAGCCGCCAGCATTATGACTGTGTCAGGGAGCAATAGCCCGAAGTGCTATTGCTCCCTTTTGACGTTAAGGATATGTCAGTTCTTCTTTCGTTCCAGCATGTTGGCAAACAGAGTGATGGCAAAAGCGGCTCCCATTGCGACCAGCATGGCTGCCGCAAAAGCAAGACCTTTGCCTTCGTTGGCCATGAACGGCGCGACAACAGCCGGGACGTAGGCGGTTCCTTTCACATTGAACATGCCGACGACCGCGCCCGACAGGGTGGCGCTTATGAGCGCGCCTGCGAAGACCAGTCTGTTAGAGAACATAAACGGATACGCCGCTTCCACAAAGGTTCCGAAACAGATATTGATGATGCAGCCCGGCAGAGCCACCGCGGCTTCGCCCTTCTGCTTGGGCATAATGACATTTGCCAGAGTGATGCCGGCGGACACCATGACCAGACCGGTCATATCGATTGCTCCCAGGAAACTGAAGCCCATTTCCTCCATCTCCAGAAGGACGATGGGAAGAATCGCCGCATGATAGACGCCGCCGATGATGGCAGGCCAGATCAAAAGTCCGGAAACTGCACCCGCCAGAACCGGGTTAAAGCTGATGGCGGCATTGATGATGGAACAGATGCCGTTTCCGATGATCAGCGCGACGGGCGCAATGGCAAATTTTCCAATCAGTCCCGCAATCATGCCGCCCAGGCCGCCGGCTGCGATGTTGGCGGTGGTGCCGGGAACTTTATGCCGGAAACAGAATACAATGATGTAGTAAGCCAGGACACCGGCCAGGATACCGGCGATCAGACCGCCCAGAATACCGCCGTCCACGGACAGGATTCCGGCTGTAATACCTGCGACGACGCCGACTTCATCGAGACCGGACACCTGTTTTGCGGCGATGGCGCAGATAACAATCGGCAGCGCGCTCACCAGAGTATCAAACACGTCGGACAGACTGGAAAGTCCGGGTATCTTACTGAGGGCAAGACACAGTGCCATGGCAATGAATGCCGGAAGGCTTGTCATCATAATGCCGCGGAAGTTGATTCGTTTCCAGATATTTCCTTCTGTTTTCTGAGCTGCGCCTGCCCCGGTGTTGCCGATCACGGGCATGTAACGGATGTCCCAGTTCTTCGCAAGTGAAGTGGTAAATGCCACAGCGCGGGTACGGTTGGTGGTGCCGGTGGTGCCGGACGCGGAGATTACGTTGCAGCCAAGATTCTGGATCCGCGCAACGCCGCTTCCGCCGGTGCCTGCCATGGGGATGCCTGTTTCCGCTGCAGCCTGGACAGCCTGGCAGTTCGCTCCGTCAGGGTCCGCGCTGACAAACATAATGCCGTCAATCTGGCCGCCGCGGATCAGTTCGGCGAGTTCCCGATCTGCCTCCGAGGCTTTTTCATTTACTTCGGTGAGCGTCCCGGAAAAACTTTTCTGCACCTGTGTTCCGTCCCAGGTGTACAGATCTGCCGGGCTGTCCTTGGACACGGTATCCAGGCTCCCGGAAGCCATCACATACTGGACGAAAACAATATCCATATCCGCTGCACCGGTCTGGAGCAGCAGTTCTTTCATCATACTGGCGATATCATTGCCGCCCTGTTTGTAGAGATTTCCTCCGCTGCTTCCGATAAAGGCAATTCTTTTTTTCATTTGTACTTGTCTCCCTCTCTTTATTATATTATCACGTTACCGAATTAAAGTAACAATATTTATTATAGCATTGTGTACCTGTTTTGAAAAGACCGAATGATCTTAAGTTGACATTCATTTTAAATGATGCTATAGTGCACATAAATTTTGGAAAGGATGGTATGAAAATATGAAGTATGTCTGTGATGTCTGCGGCTATGAGTACGATGAGGCACTCGGCGATCCGGACAATGGGATCGAGCCTGGTACGAAGTGGGAAGACCTGCCGGAAGACTGGGTCTGTCCGCTCTGCCAGGTGGGCAAGGATCAGTTCAGCGAGGCGTGAAATCAATTGCAATTCGCATGCTGATATGCTATAGTATAGTTTAATCGCAGGTGTCGGCGGAGCGATCCGCCGGTGAAAAGGGAAACGGGTGAGAATCCCGTGCGAACTCGTCACTGTATGCCGGGAGCGTGAGGCCAGAGATGCCACTGAGAAATTGGGAAGGCGGCCTTGCTGCGATGATCGGCGAGCCAGGAGACCTGCCTGTGAGGATGGGAGCAACAGACTCCCCAGGCCACGAGTAACTGGTCGCAAATGAAAAATTTCATTGCGTCCTCTTACACCGTGCCCCCCAGAACCGGAGGGCGCGTTTTATGTCTACGCCGAAAAGGCGAAGAAGAGGAGGAAAAGGAAATGAAAAGGAAACTGGCAATGTTACTGGCAGGCGTCATGATCTTCGGACTGCTGACGGGCTGTGGAAGCAGCACGACGACGGAGGAGACCGCTTCGGAGGAAGAGACAGAGGAAGTCGAAGAAGCGGAAGAGGCTGCAGAGGAAGCCGAAGAGGAAGAGGTCGATGCAGACCAGGCTGCGGCGGACGAGGTGGCAGCCCTGATTGACGCGATCTACGTTCAGGAGTGGACGGAAGATACCGCAGACCAGTGCGCGGCGGCGAAGGCTGCCTGGGATGCCCTGACGGATGAGCAGAAAGAGCTGGTCGAGGGGGAGAATGCGGATCCGGATTATTTCGGAAGAGACACCGGCGATGCTTCCCTGGATGACGCGAGAAATCAGGACGATATCGGCGAGAACGAGATTCTGGTTGTGAGCTTTGGTACTTCCTTCAATGACAGCCGTGTAACGGATATCAAGGGCGTGGAGGATGCGCTGCAGGAGGCATATCCGGACTGGTCCGTGCGCAGAGCATTTACGGCGCAGATCATCATTAACCATATTCTGGCCCGCGAAGGATACCAGATTGACAATATTGATCAGGCACTGCAGCGTGCAGTTGACAATGGTGTGAAGAACCTTGTCGTACAGCCGACACATCTGATGAATGGAGCGGAGTATGACGAGATGATGGAAGCGGTAGAGTCCTATGCGGATCAGTTTGAGACAGTAGCCGTGGCGGAGCCGCTGCTCGGTGAGGTTGGCTCCGATGCAACTGTGATTAATGAGGACAAAGCTGCGGTTGCAGAGGCGGTAGTTGCTGCTGCGGTCGAGGATTCTGAGTATGACAGCCTCGATGCGATGGCGGAGGACGGTACGGCGGTTGTGCTGCTTGGACATGGAACCTCCCATACCGCGAATGTGACCTATAATCAGATGTCCACGCAGATGTCTGAACTTGGATATGACAATGTATTTGTCGGTACCGTAGAGGGTGAGCCGGAGGAGACGGAAGTCGAAGCGGTGATCGCGGCGGTGTCTGAGGCAGGCTACACAAAGGTAATCCTCCGGCCGCTGATGGTTGTTGCGGGAGATCACGCGAACAACGACATGGCGGGCGATGACGAGGATTCCTGGAAGAGCATGTTTGAGGCGTCCGGCAGCTTTGAGAGCATTGAAACGCAGATCGCGGGCCTTGGCAGGATTGAGGCGGTGCAGGCGCTCTATGTAGAGCACACGGCAGCGGCTATGGCCGAGTGATCATGCCGCGAAGCGGGAACGGGGTTATATGAAAAGGATCATTGCTTTACTTGCGGTATTATCTCTCATGATTGTGTCTGTCGCGGGATGCGGCGGAAGCGCGCAGGAGGAGATCGTCTCAGAGGCTGAACTGGAGGATGGGGTCTACCTGGCCGATTTTGACACGGACAGTTCGATGTTTCACGTCAATGAGTCCTGCGACGGAAAGGGTACCCTGACTGTGGAGAACGGCGTGATGACGATCCACGTCTCTCTGGTGTCCAAAAACATTGTCAATGTCTACTATGGGCTGGCTGAAGATGCAAAGCAGGATGGTGCAGAGCTGATCGAACCGACCGTGGACAGCGTCACCTACAGCGACGGCTACACAGAGGAAGTGTATGGTTTCGACATTCCGGTGCCGGCGCTGGACACGGAGTACAATGTCGCGATCATCGGGACGAAAGACAACTGGTATGACCATACGGTCAGCGTATCGAACCCGGAACCGTTAACAGAGTAACAAATGGGATAACGCCCCCGCTTGCTTTATCGAAGCGGGGGCACTTTCGCAGAAATGGAGTGATCAGGATGAGAAAATGGGCAGTGATCTTTCTGGCGGCAGTCCTTGCCTGGACGCCGCTCATCGCATGCGCGGAAGCGCCGGAGGCGGCCTTTATTGAGATGGAGGACGGTGAGTACGCGATCGATGTGGCGATGGAGGGCGGCAGCGGAAAGGTGACGATCAGTTCTCCGGCAATCCTGATCGTGGAAGACGGGCGTGCCTATGCGAGAATCGAGTGGAGCAGCACGCATTATGACTATATGAAGGTCGAAGATGAGACCTACTATCCGATCAATGACGATGGAGGCTATTCTACTTTCGAGATTCCGATCACGGTGTTCAATGAGGCGATGACGGTGATCGGTGATACGACGGCGATGAGCACCCCGCACGAGGTAGAGTATACGCTTGTCTTTGATTCGGAATCAATCACATCCAGTGACCAGACGCCGCAGGAAGCCGCGCAGCGCGTCGTTTACACGGCGATCGCGATCATAGCAGTCTGCATGGGCGTTGGCCTGACCAGGAGAATGGAAAGACAAAGGGATTCTGAAAAATGGGGACAAAAGGGACGGCGGCGCTTCTGATTCTGCTGACTGCACTGACGGTCACGGCCTGCGGCGCATCTTCTGCAGCGTCCACGGCCACGCAGGATACCGATATCAGTGAAGAGCTGACCTATACAGAGAGCATGGAGCTTTCCTATGCGGAAGAGTTCTGTGTGGATTACTATGAAAAGGATTTCGCGCTGATCACGATTGCGGGCAGCGCCCGCTATCTGCTTGTCCCGGAGGGGGAGACCGCTCCGGAAGGACTTGATGAGGATATCGTGATTTTACAGCAGCCGATAGAAAATATATATCTCGTGGCTTCGGCCGTGATGGACATGTTTGTCTCGATGGACGCGCTGGATTCGATTCGCTTCAGCGGTACGCAGGCGGACGGCTGGTACATTGAGGAGGCGAAGACCGCGATGGAAAATGGGGATATTCTCTATGCGGGCAAATATTCCGCACCGGACTACGAGCAGATTCTCGCGGAGAACTGCGGCCTTGCGATCGAGAATACGATGATCTACCACACGCCGGAGGTACAGGAGCAGCTGGAAAAGTTCGGTATTCCGGTGCTCGTCGACTATTCGAGTTATGAGGCGGAGCCGCTCGGGCGAACCGAGTGGGTGAAGCTATACGGCCTGCTGGTCGGCGCTGAGGAGGCCGCGGAAGAAGCCTTTGCAGCGGAGATCGATGAGTTTGCCATAGTAGCGGACGCGGAGCAGACCGGTCTGACCGTCGCTTTTTTCTATATCACGACCAATGGTGAGGCCAATGTCCGGCAGAGCTCCGATTATCTGCCGAAGATGATCGAACTCGCGGGCGGAACCTACATCTTTGAAGACCTTGGTGATGAGGATACGGCGTCCTCGACCGTGACGATGACGATGGAGGAATTTTACGCGGGCGCGAAGGATGCGGATTACATTATTTATAACAGTACGATTGACGGTGAACTCACATCGATCGACGAACTGCTGGGAAAGAGTTCTCTTCTGGAGAATTTCAGCGCCGTGCAGAACGGAAATGTCTACTGTACGTCAAGGAACCTTTATCAGTCCTCGATGGAGCTTGGTACAATTACCGCGGATATCCACCGGATGCTGACCGGGGAGGACGGGGAACTCACCTACCTGTACAAACTGGAGTAAAGGAATGAAGAATAGAAGATACTGTCTCGCATTTCTCATACTGGCTGCGCTGCTGCTCATGCTTCTGGCGGTGAACGTCTGCATTGGCAGTGTCGGCATTCCCTTCGCGGAAGTGTTGCGCATCTTAACCGGGCATGGCTCCGATGCGACCTATAAGGATATCGTTATGCAGATTCGCCTGCCGCGCGCGCTGGCAGCGGCGATCCTCGGCGGAGCGCTGGCGCTGTCCGGTTATCTTCTGCAGACTTTTTTTCATAACCCGATTGCGGGTCCCTATATTCTTGGCATTTCGTCGGGGGCAAAGCTGGTCGTTGCGCTTGTGATGGTCTTTGCCCTGGGACAGGCGGCTGTTGTGAGCTCAGGAATGATGATTATCGCGGCATTCATCGGCTCCATGATTTCGATGGGTTTTGTGATTCTGATGTCGCGCTATATGGATCAGATGTCGAGGCTGATCGTGAGCGGCGTCATGATCGGTTATATCTGTTCGGCAATCACGGAATTTGTCGTGACCTTTGCAGAAGATGCGGATATCGTGAATCTGCACAGCTGGTCACAGGGAAGCTTTTCCGGGATTTCCTGGAATAATGTGGCCGTGATGGCGGTCGTCACTTTCCTTGCATTTGCCGCCGTGTTTCTGATGTCGAAGCCGATCATGGCCTATCAGATGGGCGAGTCCTACGCGAGAAATATGGGGCTTAACATTCCGCTGTTCCGCGTGCTGCTGGTGCTGCTCTCCAGCATTCTCTCGGCCTGTGTGACTGCGTTCGCGGGACCGGTTTCCTTTGTCGGCATTGCGGTGCCGCATCTGGTGAAGAGTCTTTTTAAAAGCTCGAAGCCGCTGCTTCTGATTCCCGCGTGTTTTCTCGGCGGCGCCTCGTTCTGTCTGTTCTGCGACCTGCTTGCACGCACGCTGTTTGCGCCGACAGAGCTCTCGATCAGCACGGTAACCGCGGTTTTCGGCGCGCCAGTCGTGATCTATATCATGATAAGGCGCAGAAAGGAGCGGGCGTGAAGGACTCCTATTATTTCAGAACAGAGGGTCTGACGGTCGGTTACAATGGGCTTCCCCTGATACGGGATATCGAAATCTCGATGAAACGCGGGGAGATCCTGACACTGATCGGGCCGAACGGAGCCGGAAAGACCACAATATTAAAAAATATCATAAGACAGCTCGAACCGATCGGCGGGACGGTGTTTCTCGATGGGCGGAAGCTTCCGGAGCTTTCCGGACACGAGCTTTCGACGCAGATGTCGGTTGTGCTGACCGAGCGGGTGAAGCCGGAGCTTATGAGCTGCGAGGACGTCGTAGCCACCGGGCGCTATCCCTATACCGGAAGGTTCGGCGTGCTCTCGGAGGAGGATCACCGCATCGTGCGGGAGTCGATGGAACTTGTCCATATCTCAGAGCTCAAGGAGCGCGATTTCTCCGAGACCAGCGATGGGCAGAAGCAGCGTGTCATGCTGGCGCGGGCCCTCTGCCAGCAGCCGGATATCCTTGTGCTCGATGAGCCGACTTCTTTCCTCGACATCCGCTACAAGCTGGAGTTCCTCTCGATCATTCAGGAGATGTCGCGACAGCACGGCCTCTCGGTCATCATGTCGCTGCATGAGCTTGATCTGGCGGGACGGATTTCGGATAAGCTGGCCTGTATCCGTGGAGATAAGGTGGACCGATTTGGTACGCCGGAGGAGATCTTTACGGAGGGCTATATTCAGGAACTCTACCAGATGACGGTCGGATCCTATGATGAGCGGACCGGCAATCTGGAGCTGACGCCTGTGAAGGGCGAACCGGAGGTCTTCGTGATCGCCGGAAATGGTCGCGGTACGGATGTTTATCGAAGTCTGCAGCGGCGCGGCATTCCTTTCGCGACAGGCATTCTCTGGGAAAATGATCTGGATTTTCCGACGGCGCATGCGCTGGCGGATGAGCTGATCAGTGTACCGGCGTTCCGCGAAATCTCTGCGGAGGAGCTGGGGCGTGCGAAGGAGCTTATGGATCGCTGCGGGCATGTGATCTGTACTTTTGAAAAAGGGGCATATTTGCCGGAAGGCCTGCAGGAGCTGGTTTCTTACGCAGAGCGCAAAGGTTACGAAAACACATAAAGGAGAAGGAGAATACAGGATATGGCAGGAAAAATCTATGGTATCGGGGTGGGACCGGGAGACCCGGAGCTTCTGACTCTGAAGGCAAAGAAGATACTGGACGCGGCGGATGTGATCGCCGTTCCGGTCAAGGAGGCGGGTGAGTACAGTACGGCATTGGAGATCATCCGTCCGGTGGTCGATCTTGACGGAAAGGAGATCATTGAGGTCGTCTTCCGTATGCTGCGGGATGAGGAGGAGCGCAGAAAATGTCGCGCCGCGGCCTGCGAGCAGCTGGCGGACCTGCTGCGCGGCGGCAAGGATATCGCGATGATTACGCTCGGGGACGTATCGGTCTACAGCACCTACATGTATGTGAATAATTACCTTGCGGAATCCGGATTTGAGACGGAGATCATCCCCGGTATTCCGTCTTTCTGCAGCGGAGCGGCGAAGGCGCAGCTCGCGCTCATGGAGGGCAATGAGGGTCTGGCGATTGTGCCCTCGGCAAAGGAAAATCTGCTCGTGGACGCAGCGCTCGATCATTTTGAAAATGTTGTCGTCATGAAGGCGGGCGGCAGCATTGAGAAGCTGATCGGAAAGCTGGGAGCGCGCGATATTCCGCTTTCTGCGGCGACCGTCTTAAGCTGCGTCGGCATGGAAAATGAATATATCGGGCCGCTTGATCCGGCGCGTGAGTACAGTTATTTCACCACGGTTATCATCAAGAAGGGGGAGTAGAAAGTCATGGTATCATTTATCGGAGCGGGGCCCGGTGATCCGGAGCTCCTGACGATCAAGGGAAAGAAAATTATTGACAGCGCGGATGTGATCATCTATGCGGGATCACTTGTGAACCCGCAGGTGCTTGCGGACGCGAAGGAAGGTGCGGTCATCTATAACAGTGCCACGATGAATCTCGACGAGGTGATCGACGTCATGAAGGACGCGGAGGAGAAGGGCCTCAAGGTGGCGCGCGTGCACACCGGCGATCCGGCGATCTACGGCGCGCACCGGGAGCAGATGGACAGGCTGGACGAGCTGGGCATCGATTATGAAGTGATTCCGGGTGTGAGTTCCTTCCTTGCGACCGCGGCGGTGCTGAAGAAGGAATATACGCTGCCGGGCGTCAGCCAGACGGTGATTCTGACCCGGATGGAGGGCAGGACGCCAATGCCGCCGAAGGAGAAGCTGCTTGACCTCGCGCAGCACAACGCGACGATGATCATTTTCCTGAGCGTTGGTATGCTGGACGAGATGTCCGAGATCCTGCGTCAGGCCTACCGCGATACCACGCCGGTGGCCGTCGTCTACAAGGCGACCTGGGAGGATCAGAAGATCGTGTACGGCGATCTCACGAATATCGCGGAGCGTGTACGCGAGGCCGGTATTCGCAAGACGGCTCTCACGGTTGTCGGCGATTTCCTGGGGGATGAATATGAGTTGTCAAAGCTCTATGATAAGACCTTTACCACAGAATTCCGAAAAGGAGTGACAGACTGATGGGTATCACACTGATCAGCATCAGCCATCAGGCAGCGCCGCTTCACATCCGGGAGATGTTCGCGTTTCCGGAGGATCAGCAGGCAGAACTGATGAAACAGATGATCGGGAAGGGCATCGCGGATGAATGCGTGATTATCAGCACCTGCAACCGGACCGAAGTCTATACATATTCCGAATGTCCGGACAGCAATTTTGCCGGCATGCAGGAGCTGCTGCTTGCCTTCGCGAATGCACAGGATGTAGAGCATATGGGCGACTATATCCGCCTTTACAGCAGTTCGAAGGCGATCCGGCATCTGTTCCGCGTGACCGCGGGGCTGGACTCAATGGTGATGGGCGAGGATCAGATCCTTGGCCAGGTAAAGCGCGCGCATGAGTTCGCGCATGAGACGGGGACCTGCGGCGTCTATCTGAATACGCTGTTTCGCTACGCGGTGACAGCGGCGAAGAAGGTGAAGACCGAGACCGATCTCTCCCGTACGACAGTGTCGACCGCGACGATGGCGATCAAGGCGGCGGAGCAGACCTTTGGCTCCCTGCATGGGAAAAAGGTCATGCTGATCGGCGCGTCCGGCAAGATCGGCAGCACCGTGCTCAAAAATCTGCAGTGCCTTGAGGGTGCGTCCGTTTATATTACCGCCCGGAATATGAATCTGGCCTCGGCTGATCCGCATCATAAAATCAGCTATCAGGTGATGGATTATGAGAAACGCTATGAGCTGGTGGACGCGATGGATGTGATCATCAGCGCGACATCGAGTCCTCATTATACGCTCACTTATGATAATCTGGCGAAATGTCTGGTGACGGAAAAGCCCCGCGTGCTGGTTGATCTGGCGGTGCCGATTGATATCGACGCGCGCGTAGAGAAGCTGCCAGGCGTGAAGCGCTATGATATTGACGACTTCCGCGAGCTGGCAGCGGCGAATAATGAAAAGAAGCAGCATGAGGCGCTCGAGGCGGAGCAGATGCTTGAGGAATCACGCAAGGATTTTGAGCGCTGGATGATCTTCCAGCAGGGTCTGCCGAAGATTGCGAAGACGAAGGAATGGATGCTGCGTGAGGCGGAAAAGAAGGGCTTTGAGAGAGCGATTGACAAGATGTTCTACCGGCTGCGGGATAATTCCGAGCCGGAGGAGCTGCGGGCTTTTCTCGAACATCTGGGAAACGCAGAGTAAGGGAGGAGATTTTCATGGGTAAATTATATGTGGTTGGTTTTGGCCCGGGTGGGAAGGAGCATATGACGCAGAAGGCGATCGACGTGATCACGCAGGCGGACGTGGTGACCGGCTACACCACTTACGTCAATATTTTAAAGGAATATTTTCAGGATAAGAAATACATCGCGACGCCGATGATGCAGGAAGTAAAGCGCTGTGAGATGGCCGTCGGGGAGGCGATGAAGGACCAGACGGTCGCGATGGTCTCCAGCGGCGACAGTGGCATCTACGGCATGGCCGGCATCATCTATCAGGTGGCGGATGAGAAACAGGCGGATATTGAGATCGAGACTGTGCCTGGCGTGACCGCAGCCAGCGCAGCGGCTTCTGTTCTGGGCGCGCCGCTGATGCATGATTTCGCAGTGATTTCGCTGAGCGACCTGATGACGCCGCTCGAGCTCATCATGAAGCGCGTGGACTGTGCCGGCCAGGGTGACCTGATCGTCTGCCTCTACAATCCAAAGAGTAAAAAACGCACCGACTATGTGGAGCAGGCGGCGGATATTCTGATGAAATACCGCTCCGATAAGACGCCGGTCGGTATTGTGAGGAACGCGGGCAGGAACGACGAATCCTCCTGCATTACGACGCTCGGAGAACTGAAAAATGCGGAAATCGACATGTTCAGCGTCGTTATCATCGGAAATTCCCAGACCTACACAAAGAATGGGAGAATGATTACACCGAGGGGCTACGCGGTGAATCGGTGAGCTGTGCGGCGCAGGGAGGAATTATGCAGAGTAACATACGTATCGGAACCAGAAAGAGTAAGCTCGCTCTGGTTCAGACGGAGACCGTAAAACAGAAGATCGAGGAGCTTTTCCCGGAAATCCAGGTGGAGCTGGTGACTTTTTCCACAAAGGGCGACGAGCAGCTCGACCGCTCACTCACCTCCTTCGGCGGGAAGGGCGTGTTTACGAAAGAGCTTGAGGAAGCGCTGCTGAGCGGGGAGATTGATCTCGCCGTGCATAGTGCGAAGGACATGCCGATGGAATTCCCGGAGGGACTGCATATCGGTGCGGTTCTGCCGCGTGCGGCGGTGGAGGATGTGATTGTCACGCGCGAGGGAACGCCGCTTGCGGAGCTTGCTCCCGGCAGCGTCGTCGGCACGAGCAGCCTCCGCAGAGAACTGCAGATTCGCAGACGAAACCCCCTCGTAAAGATCAAAATGCTGCGTGGCAATGTGCAGACGCGGCTTCGCAAGCTGTCTGAGGGACAGTATGACGCGATCGTCCTCGCGGCGGCGGGCTTGAAGCGCCTCGGCCTCGATCAGGATTCTTCTTTCCATTATGAATATCTTGCGCCGGAGCAGTGTCTGCCGGCGGCCGGGCAGGCGATTCTCGCGGTGGAGAGCCGGGAAGGGCACCTCACTGAAATTCTTGAAAAGCTGAACGACCCGTGTGCGGCGGTGATGCTGAGCGCAGAGCGCGCGTTTCTGACGGAGATCGACGGCAGCTGCAATGCGCCGGCGGCGGCGCTCAGCCGATTGGATGGAGATTTTCTGCGCATGGATGCGATGTTCGCCTCCGATGGCATTCACATGAAAAAAGTTTCCGGGGAAGGTGTGACCGGACTGGATACTGGAAAAGCGGCGGAGCTCGGCACAGCGCTTGCGAAAAAAATACGGATGGGCAAAGTCTGGCTTGTCGGCGCGGGTCCCGGAAATAAAGACCTGATCACGCAGAAATGTCTTTCCTGTGTACGCGCAGCTGACGTGATCGTCTATGACAGTCTCGCGACGGATTCGCTTTTAAATGAGGCGCGGCCTGAGGCGGAACTCATCTACGCGGGGAAGCGTTCCTCCCATCATCATCTGAAGCAGGAGGAGACGAACGCGCTGCTGATCCGCCTGGCGAAGGAGGGAAAGAATGTCGTGCGCCTGAAGGGCGGCGACCCCTTCATCTTCGGGCGCGGCGGCGAGGAAGCCGAGGAGCTGCTTGCGGCGGAGGTTCCCTTTGAGATCGTCTGCGGCGTGTCGTCCTGCTACAGCGCTCCTGCCTATGCGGGAATCCCGGTGACGCACCGCGATCATGCCTCGTCTTTCCATGTGATCACGGGTCACGAGGGCAGCCATAAGACGTCGAACGTGCTCGACTACGCGACGCTTGCGCGGGAGGAGGGAACGCTCATCTTCCTGATGGGTCTTAAGAACCTTCCGAATATTGTGAAAAATCTGATCGAAAACGGAAAAGATGGCGGTACGCCCGCCGCGGTGATCCAGGAGGGCACGACCGCCCGCCAGAAGGTGGCGGTGGGTACGATCGAAACGATCGTGGAGGATGCGAAGGAGGCGGGGATACAGACCCCGGCGATCACGCTTGTCGGCGATGTAGCTTCGCTTCGCGAAAGGATTGACTGGTTCGGAAAAATGCCGCTCTCCGGAAAACGAGTGCTTCTGACCGCTACGCCGAAGATGGCGCAGGAACAGGCGGAGGTTCTTGAGGCGGAGGGCGCGGAGACGGTCAGTTTCAGCCTGATCTATACGCAGCCGCTTCTTTCGGAGGAAATTGCGAGGGCAGTGGAACATCTTTCCGACTATAGCTGGCTTGTTTTCACGAGCAGCAATGGCGTGGATATTTTCTTTGATTACCTGCTGGAGTGCGGGAAAGATCTGCGGAGTCTTGCCGGAATCAAGATTGCAGTGATCGGGGAAGGAACAAAGCGCGCGCTTGCTGCGCGCGGCCTGCAGGCTGATTTTGTGCCGGGCTCGTTCAGCAGTAAAGCGCTGGCAAAGGAGTGGATCCCGACGCTCGCGAAGACGGATCGTGTCCTGCTTCTGCGCGCCGAGGAGGCTTCACAGGAGCTGAACCTTGCGCTTGAAGCGGCAGGCATTTCCTATACGGCCGATGCGCTCTACTGTACGGCGGTCGACACGCGCAAAGAGGAGGAGCTGCGCCGTCTTCTGCAGGATGTGGACTATGTGACCCTGTGCAGCGCCTCCGCGGCGCGGGCCTTTGCCTCGATGACACAGGGACTGGAATATCACGCACAGGTCGTCTGCATCGGCCCGGTGACGGAGAAGGCGGCACGCGCGGAAGGAATCCCGGTGGGACAGTCCGCGGTGGTCTATGACGCGGCGGGCATCCGGGACGTATTGCTCTATGAGGTGAGATGAAGATGGAACTCCTGCATGGCGGAAATATTTACGATGAAAATCTGAATATGGAAAGTGGCGCTCCGCTCCTGGATTTCTCAGCAAATATCAATCCGCTGGGGATGCCGGACAGCGTGCGGCGCGCGGTATGCGGCGCGCTGGATCTCGCGCACAATTATCCGGATCCGCTGTGCAGGAAGCTGCGCGCGGCGCTGTCGGCGGAGTATGAGCTTCCGGCAGAATATTTTCTGTGCGGAAACGGCGGTGCGGATCTCATTTATCGGCTGGCCTATGCCCTGCGCCCGGGGAAGGCGCTGTTGACGGCTCCTACCTTCGCGGAGTATGAGGAAGCCCTGAAACAGACGGGAACGGACTTTTGCTTCTATGAGATGCAGAAAGACTTTGTCGTGCAGGAGGATATCCTCACGCGGATGGACGCGTCTGTCGATGTGATGTTTTTATGCAATCCGAACAACCCGACGGGGCTGCTTGTAGATGAGGATTTATTGCTTCGGATTCTGAAGAAGGCGCGGCAGTGTGGAATCCGGCTTGTGCTGGATGAGTGTTTTCTTGACTTCACCGGGCAGCCGGAGCGCTCGCTCGTACCGTATGTGGAGAAGTATCCGCATCTTTTGATCCTGAAATCCTTCACAAAGATGTATGCGATGCCGGGACTTCGGCTCGGCTACTGCATCTGCTCCGATAAAGAGCTTCTCGCGCGTATGGCCGCTGCCGGGCAGTGCTGGGGCGTCAGCGTCCCCGCTTCCGAGGCCGGGATCGCTGCGCTGAAGGAAAAAGAATACACGCAGCGCGCGATCCGCCTTGTCCGTAAGGAGCGTATTTTTCTGAAATCGGAGCTGGAGAAGCTGGGCTTCGAGGTCTGGGACGGGCAGGCGGACTATCTGTTTTTCCGCGCGCCAGGTGTGCATGACCTCTATGAGCGGCTTCTGCCGCAGCGCATCCTGATTCGCCGCTGTGCGAATTACCGTGGTCTGGATGATACATACTATCGCGCGGCTGTAAAAAATCATAAGGAGAATGAGCGGTTGATGCAGGCCATTGCATCAGTCGTGTGAATACATATGAACAGGGATCTGACTGTGGGAGCACCGGATAAGGTGCTCTGGAAATTCTGTCTGCCACTCTTTGGCAGCGTCATTTTTCAACAACTGTACAATATAGCCGACAGTCTTGTAGCGGGACGTTTTATTGGCGAGACCGCGCTGGCGTCCGTCGGCAACAGTTATGAGGTCACGCTGATCTTTATCGCGTTTGCGATGGGCTGCAATATCGGCTGCTCCGTTATTGTTTCGCAGTTTTTTGGCGCGCGCGACTATGGAAAAGTAAAAACAGCTGTGTTCACGTCGTGGATTGCAAGCGCGGCGCTGTGTGCGGTGCTGATGCTGGCCGGCGCGCTTGGCTGCGGAGCACTGCTTAACGCAATCAACACGCCGGCCGAGGCCTTTGCGGACTCGCGCTTATACCTCAATATTTATATACTCGGTCTGCCGTTTGTGTTCTTCTACAATATTTCGACCGGTATTTTCTCTGCACTGGGCGATTCGCGGACGCCGTTTCTGTTCCTGGCGGTATCGTCCACGGCGAATATCGCAGTCGATATCCTGTTTGTGACGACATTTCAGATGGGCGTCGCAGGCGTAGCCTGGGCGACCTTCCTCTGTCAGGGAGTGAGCTGTGTGCTCGCGGTGATTGCAGTGACGCGGCGTCTGAAGACGATCCCATCCACCGGGCGCGTGCCGTTGTTTTCGTTTCCGATACTGAAGAGGATTGCGATCATCGCGATCCCGAGCATGCTGCAGCAGAGTTTCATTTCAGTGGGCAATATTGTGATTCAGAGCGTGATCAACGGTTTTGGAACTGGCGTCATGGCGGGCTATTCTGCCGGAGTCAAGCTGAACAATCTTGTTATCACATCTTACACGACAATCGGTAATGGTATCTCGAACTATACGGCGCAGAACATCGGGGCCGGGAAGCGGCCGCGTGTGAAGGAGGGTTTCCGCGCCGGGCTGAAGCTTGTCTGGACACTGAGCATTCCCTTTGTGATTTTCTATTTTGTATTCGGCGGGATCGCGCTCCGGTTCTTCCTGGATGAGCCGACGACGACTGCGTTGCAGACCGGTATTACCTATCTGCGTATTTTATCGCCGTTTTACCTGATAGTCTCCGCGAAGCTTGTCGCGGACGGTATTCTGAAGGGTGCGGGTCTTATGCGCGAATTCATGATCGGCACGTTCACCGATCTGTTCCTGCGTGTGGCGCTGGCGGTTCTGCTTGCCGGGACTTTCCTCGGAGCGACCGGCATCTGGTGTGCCTGGCCGATCGGATGGACGGTTGCATCCGTGATATCTCTGCGGTTTTACCGGAAGCAGGACTGGTCATAAGCGGATGTTGTCTGCGTCCTTTTTTTCTGTTATAGTTGAAACGGTAAAGTTTTTGCATGTCAAAATGGAGGGAATGGAAAATGAGCAAAACATACGAAGAGATCCGGGAGTACATCGGGGATCCGGATCAGCTGATGACGCTGCGGGACGGGACGCTGCGGGGCGGTTTTCAGGAAGGCGTCCGTTTTCTGGAGGTGACGAACGGAGGCAATCTGTCCGTGACGGTGCTGCCGGATCGCTGCATGGATATCTATCAGGTGCGCTATAAGGGGAAAAACATGAACTATCTGGCGCCCTGCGGGATTGTCGCGCCGGAATACTATGACGCGCAGGGTGCGCGCTGGCTGCGGAGCTTCTTTGTCGGTATGCTGACCACGCTGGGACTGGCGCATGTGGGGGTTCCGCGTGTCCTTGAGGACGGTGAGGAGCTGGGACTGCACGGCAGGATCGGCAATACGCCGGCGGAGAATGTCAGTGTTCAGCGCGGCCTGCATGGAGAGACGCCGACGATCTGTCTGGAAGGGACGATGCGTGAGGCCCGCCTGTTCGGGGAAAACTTAAGCCTTCACAGAAAGCTGGAATTTGAATATGAGAGCGACAGCATTCTTCTGACGGATACGATTACCAATCATGGATTCGGCGATCAGACATTCATGTACGCGCTGCATCTCAACTATGGTTATCCGCTTCTGGAGGAAGGGACGAAGCTGATCTTTGACAGCCTGGAGATGACGCCGCGCGAGGCGCATGCCGCGAAATATGCGGACACCTGGCAACAGATCGAGGCGCCGGGCTATCCCTATCCGGAACGCTGCTATTTCCATAAGATAAAGAAAGACGCCCAGGGAATGGCGCAGTATACGATTTTCAATGAAAAACGTAAGATCGGCGTCAACGTCCAGTATAATGGCAATGACTTCCCGCACTTCTGCGAGTGGAAGATGCTCGGAAAGGGCGAGTACGCGCTGGGTCTGGAGCCCTTAAACACCAGCCTGGACGGGCCGAAGACCGGAGAGGAAGGCTGTGATGCGCCGGTGCTGAAGCCGGGCGAGAGCAAGACCTATACGGCAAGACTGAATTTTATTGATCAGTGTCCGGAGTGATGAATAGAAAAAGCAGGAAAAATGCAGGGGGATATCGCGGATGAGGGAAGAGTACGAGATTGTCGAACATCCCCAGATACCGGATGTGAAGATCTTTGTTGTGGAGATGACTTATCGCAGTCCGCACACGCACCGGGAGTTTGAGATCTGTGTTGTGCTCTCGGGTGAGATCAGTATCTATACGAACCAGAAGACGCAGGTTTTCCGAAAGGGAGATCTGATGATTTTCAATCCTTATCAGATGCATGAGCTTCACTCCCTGACAGAGAAGACCATGCTTTTGTCCGTGCAGATCAGTTTTGGATTCTGCAGGAAGATCTTTTCCGAGATCCGGAACCTGAAGTTTGACCATGTGGAACTTCCGGCGGAAACCTTTCGCAGCGGGCAGGAGTTTCAGCATCTGTGGCGGCTGTTTCTGGATTCCGCGATTCTGTACATGAAAAGGAGCAGGAACTACGAGTTTTTCTGTATGGGCCGTCTGTACGAGGCATTCGGAATGCTGCTCGACACGCAGCCCTGGCATATCCTTTCGGAGAAAGAAAATACAGAGTATTACAATAAGGTAAAGCGGCTCGGGCGGATCACGGAGTACACGGAGGCACATTTTACAGAGAAAGTACTGCTGAGTGAGGTGGCGCAGATGGAGAATCTGTCGCTCTCTTATTTGTCGCACTTTTTCAAGGAGATGCTGGGGATTTCTTTTCAACAGTATGTCGCGCTGCTGCGTTTCGAGCGTGCGCGCAAGCTTGTGGAGAATACAGACCGGAGCCTGACGGAGATCTGCATGGAGTGCGGTTTTTCGGATTATCGCTATCTGAATAAAATTTATCAGAAACAGCTGGGTTATACACCGCAGGAGTACCGGAGCAGTCATGTCCGTTTTGCGGCGGAAAGGCAGACAGAGGAGGATTTGATCAATACACAGACATTCATGAATGCTGCGGACAGCCTGAAGGTGCTGGAACTGGCAGCGCAAAGCAATATGCTTTCCTGAACGGGGAGCAAATTAATCTATAAGAAACAGCAAACTAATGACTTCAATTTGGAAAATTGAAGTCATTAGTTTATCTCTTTTTGAATTTTCAAGAAAGACGAGAGCAAATTAATCTATGCAAAAGTGTGAATTAAACAATGAAGTTGATTACAGACAGGTGTATATTCAGAATATAGAAACAGCAGCGAAAGCAAGGAGGTATGCAGCATGTCAAAATTCAAATTTTCAGTAGGTCCATGGAACGTTCACACGGGAGCGGATTCTTACGGACCGGCAACCAGAGCGGACATCCCGCTGGAGGAAAAGATTAAAAAGTTCTCTGAGATGGGATTCTCTGCCGTTCAGTTCCATGACGACGACGCGATTCCGAACATCAACAACTACAATGAGAAGGAAATTCGCGAGAAGGCCCGCGAGCTGAAAAAAGTACTTGACAAGTACGGGATGGCGGCAGAGTTTGTCGCTCCGCGTCTGTGGATGGATCCGCACACGATCGACGGCGGCTATATGAGCACCCGCGAGGAGGACAGGGAGTATGCGATGTGGCGCTCCTATCGTTCGATTGATATTGCGAAGGAGCTCGGCTGCAATATGATCGTCCTCTGGCTTGCGCGTGAAGGCACGCTCTGCGCTGAGCAGAAGTCTCCGGTCTGGGCGACGAAGATGCTGATTGAGGCCATCAACAAGATGCTGGAGTACGATCCGGAGATCCGCGTCTGCATCGAGCCGAAGCCCAATGAGCCGATCGATCGCAGCATCTGCGGCACAATGGGGCATGTCATGGCGATATCCGCGGCGACGATTGATCCGTCCCGTGTCGGCGGCAACCTCGAGAGCGCGCACGCGACGCTGGCAGGGCTCGACCCGGCGCATGAGATCGGATTCGCGCTGGCGATGGGCAAGCTGATGACTGTACACCTGAATGATCAGAACGGCCTGAAGTATGACCAGGACAAGAGCTTCGGCGTCGAGAACCTGCGCTCCGCGTTCAACCAGGTCAAGGTACTGAAGGAAAACGGCTACGGTGATCACGGTGAGTATGTTGGCCTCGACGTCAAGGCCATGCGGACGACGACGGACGCGGACAGTTATAAGCATCTCGAGACCAGCCTGGAAGTATTCAAGGCGCTGGAGGAGAAAGTCGATCGCTTCGATTATGATTTCCAGAAGAAGTGTGTGGAAAACCGTGATTTTGAAGCGCTTGAGCTGTATGTGATGAAGCTGCTGATGGGAGTAATCTGATAAAGAAGGAAGGGGTAGGATTATGGCAAAACTGAAATTTGGCATGGTGGGTGGAGGCCCCGGTTCCAATATCGGCGCCGCACATAAGCGGGCGATCTGCCTCGACAGCACGGCGGATCTTGTGGCGGGATGTTTCTCAAGAAATTTGGAAAAATCCATCGAGCAGGGAAAGATCTATGGTATCGACCTGGAACGTTGCTACAAGAATTATGAAGAGATGGCGAAGGCCGAGGCTGCGCGCGAGGACGGGATTGATTTCGTCGTGATCGTGACACCGAACAATACGCACTATGCGATCGCAAAGGCGTTCCTGGAGGCGGGTATCCATGTTTCCTGCGACAAGCCGCTGGTGACGAGCGCGGCGGAGGCGGAGGATTTGCAGAGGATTGCTGCGGAGAAGAATCTGCTCTTCATGGTGACTTACACCTATACAGGTTACATTGCGATGAAGTATATGCGGAGTCTGATCAAAAACGGGGAGATCGGCGAGATCCGCACGGTTATGGCGGAGTATCCGCAGGGCTGGCTCTATGAGGGTACCGGTGGCAAGCAGGGTGAATGGCGCTGCGACCCGAAACAGTCCGGTAGAGTCAATTGCCTTGGCGATCTGGGCACGCATGTGGAGAACGCGGTGGCGACGGTGACCGGCCTGAAGGTAAAGCGAGTGCTCGCAAAGATGGATGTCGTTGTTCCGGGCAGAACGCTCGACGACAATGATCAGATTCTTATAGAGTATGAGAACGGCGCGACGGGAGTGTACTGGACGAGTCAGTTTGCGATCGGCTGCAACAACAGCCTGCGCCTGCGCATCTACGGCTCCAAGGGAACGCTCCTGTGGTTTCAGGAAGATCCGGAGGCGGTGACGGTTATCCGCGAGGATGGCAATCCCTGTATCGTGAAGAAGGGTACGGGAGCAGTCACGGAGGATGCTGCGAAGTACGGCAGACTTCCGTTTGGACATCCGGAAGGATGGCTGGAGTCCATGGGCAATCTCTACGACAGCTTTGGCGCCTGTGTTCTGGCGAAGAAGGAAGGAACCTTTACGCCGGATATGATCGATTATCCGACGATCGAAGAGGGCGTAGCAGGTCTGAAGTATGTGGAGGCCTGCCTGGAGAGCAACGAAAAAGGAAACGTCTGGGTGACGTTGTAAGTGCAGAGAGCAGGAGGTATGTAAAATGGCAAGACCTGTAACACTTTTTACGATTCAGTGGGGAGATCTTCCACTTGAGGAGATCTGCAGGCTGGCAAAGCAGATGGGATATGAAGGATTGGAGCTGGCAAAAGACGCACATATCAATGTACGAAAGGCCGCGGAAGACCCGGCGTATGTACAGGAAGTGAAGGATACGCTGGCAAAATATGATCTTGGCTGTTGGGCGATCAGTGCTCATCTGACTGGACAGTGTGTGACGGATTCTGAGCAATGGGCCTATGATCCGCGTCTGGACGGCTTTGCACCCTCTGCATTGGCGGGTAAGCCGGACGAGATCCAGAAATGGGCGATCGAGGAGATGAAGATTACCGTTCATGCGGCGAAAGCGATGGGGGTGGAAGTTGTCACTTTCTTCATGGGTTCGCCGATCTGGAAGTTCTGGTATTCCTTCCCGCAGACCTCGGAGGAAATGGTAGAGGAAGGCTATCAGAAGGTGAAAGAGCTCTGGACGCCGATCTTCGACGAATATGACAAGTGCGGTGTGAAGCTGGCGCTGGAGGTCCATCCGACCGAGATTGCCTTTGACTACTGGAGCACGAAGAAGCTGCTCGATACCTTCGAATGGCGTCCGACCCTGGGCATTAACTTTGACCCGAGCCATCTGATCTGGCAGGGCGTGGACCCGGCAATGTTCCTGTTTGATTTTTCAGAGAGGGTCTATCATGTGCATGTGAAGGACGCGAAGCTGAACCTGAACGGGAGGAATGGCATCCTTGGCTCGCATATCACGTTTGGCGACCAGAGAAGAGGGTGGAACTTTGTTTCTCCGGGCCACGGTGATGTAGACTTTGACAACATTACCAGGGTGCTGAATCAGACGGGTTATAAGGGACCGCTCTCCATTGAGTGGGAGGACAGCGGTATGGAGCGTGTATTCGGTGGAACAGAAGCCTGTGAGTTTACGAAAAGGATGAATTTCTCCGCCTCGGATTTTGCGTTTGACGATGCACTGAAAAACGATTAGAGATAGAAAGGAAAAAAGGAGTTCTGACGGTATGGGAAAAGGAATCTGCGTAGCGGGAAATCTGATTGTCGACATCACGTATCCGATCGAGCGCTGGCCGCGTGAGGGCGAGCTGACGACAGTAACGGACGGGATCATGAACTCGACGGGCGGTGCGGTCTGCAACGTGATCGTAGATCTGGCAAAGCTGGATGGGGATCTGCCGCTGTCGGCGCTCGGCGTAATCGGGGAGGACAGCGAGGGCGACTTTATCCTCGAGGAGCTGGGAAAGCATGAGAATATCGACCTGGGTCTGCTGAAACGGCAGAAGGAGAAGAAGACTTCCTTTACGGCGGTAATGAGCAACAATCAGACGAAAGCACGCACCTTTTTCCAGTATCGCGGAGCGAATTCCCTGTTCGACGAGAGTTGTGTCGACTGGGATAAAATTGACGCAGAGCTTTTGCATGTGGGCTATATCCTTCTGCTGGACGCGCTGGACGAAGCGGATGCGGAGTATGGGACGAAACTGGCGCGGCTGCTCTGTCATGCGCAGGAACATGGAATAAAGACCTCTATCGACGTGGTGACGGAGACAGGCGATCGCTTTCAGACGCTGGTTCCGCCGGCTCTGCGCTACACGGATTACTGTGTGATCAACGAGCTGGAAGCGCAGCAGATCACCGGGGTCCTGCTTCGGGATGAAGAGGAAAGGCTGCATCCGGAGAATATGGAGGCGGCGCTTCGGAAAATGAAGGAGCTCGGCGTTTCCACCTGGACGGTCATTCATTGCCCGGAAGGCGGCTGGGGGCTGAACGAAACGGACAATTTCGTTCATATAGACAGCCTTCATCTGCCGGAGGACTATATAAAGGGAACCGTGGGAGCCGGGGACGCGTTCTGCGCGGGCGTTCTCTACGGCGCACAGAAAAAGCAAAGCCTTGAGGAGAGCATTCTTCTCGGTACCTGTGCGGCGGCGGCTTCTCTTTCCTGTCCGGGGGCGACAGAAGGGCTGATGTCTGCGAAGCAGGTGCTGGAACTGGGCGGGCATTACCGGAAAAGCCCGGCAGAAAGGGGCTGATGGAGAGATGAAAGCAGTTATGTACGGCGGCGGAAATATCGGCCGCGGGTTTATCGGAATGTTGCTGTCTCAGTCTGGTTACGACGTGACCTTTGTGGATGTGGTCGATGCGGTTGTAAACCGACTGAACGAGGAGCACTGCTATCCGGTGCGCATCATTTCCAGCGAAGGACATGAGGATGTACAGGTAGAGCATGTCAGCGCAGTGAATGGGAACGACCAGACCGCAACGGCGAAGGCGATTGCAGAGTGCGATATCATGGCGACGGCTGTGGGCGTCAATATTCTGAAATTTATTATTTCCAACCTGGTTGCGGGCATCCGTCTGCGCCGGGAGCAGGGCGGCGGCCCCCCTGAACATCCTGATCTGTGAGAATCTGATGGACGCGAACAAGGTGCTCGAGGGCATGCTGAAGGCGGAACTTAACGAAGAGGAGATCGAATGGTTCGATGCGAACATCGGTCTTGTGGAGGTATCGATCGGGCGCATGGTGCCGGTGCAGACAGAGGAAATGAAGGACGGCGCCCCCTTACGCGTCTGTGTGGAGAGCTACGGCTTTCTGCCCGCCGACAAGGCGGCATTCAAGGGCGGCGTGCCGGAAATCAAGAACATGGTTCCCTTCGAACCCTTTGATTTCTACATCAAGAGAAAGCTGTATGTCCACAACATGAGCCACGCGACCTGCGCGTACCTGGGGCTGTATACGGGCAAGGACTATATTTATCAGTCGATCGACGACGCGGACACCGAGCTTATCGTAAGTAATGCGATGACCGAGAGTACGATGGCCCTGTCTGCAAAGTACGGCGTATCGCTGGAAGAGCTGGTAAAGCATACGCGGGATCTGCTGCGCCGCTTCACAAACAGCGCGCTGATGGATACCTGCAAGCGGGTGGGCGGCGATCCGAAGAGGAAGCTTTCCCCGGCAGACCGTCTGATCGGCTCCTCCCGTACCTGCATGGAGCAGGGCATCTGCCCGGCCTATATCAGCGTCGGCACGGCCGGAGCGGTCTATGAATATCTGACGGAAAATGAGCTGCCGCAGACGAGGGAGAATGCGATGGAGGTTCTCCGCACAATTTCCGGACTTGCGGACGATGAAGAGCTGACGGCGATGGTACTGCGGCTGTACGAGCTGTACCGGAACGGGGCGGATATTCGTGCGATCCGCAAGCTTGCGGCGAAGATCAGCGCAGAACACGCGGAAGCAGTTATTTAAGGAGGAAGAAGATGAATCCATCAGGGCGCTTATGAGAGAAATACCGGGCTGGCGATCATTGAGGCCTTTCGGGCATCGAACCGGGATCCCATGGCGGGACCTGCCGTACTCTGCAAAAACCATGGGCCATTTACCTGGGGAAAGGATCCGCATGATGCGGTACACAATGCGGTTGTCCTGGAGGAAGTGGCGAAGATGGCGCTGTGGTCGGAGTCAATCAATCCCCGTATCCAGCCGGCACCTCAGTCCATGCAGGATAAACACTATTTCCGGAAACACGGGGCAAACGCTTATTACGGACAGAATTGATTACTTAAAAGAACCGCAGCGAGTATAGTGCTGCGGTTCTTTTAAGTGGTACATTATGATAAGTTTGCAATCATCTCACAGATCGTATCCACAGGCTCTTCTAATGCATCAGCAATCTCTTCTGCTGTCTGGCCTTTCGCAAGTTTCTTCTTGATTAGTTCTGTTAATTTTTCTGCGCGCCCCTCTGCGCGCCCCTCTGCGCGCCCCTCCGCAAGGCCTATTTCGCGTGCCTCTTCCTGTGCAAAATACTTTTCTTCCCATGCCAGCATATATCTCACCCCAACTTTCTCATCCTGGCGAACCTTCCTTACGCGATCATGAATTTTATGTATCCGTTCGCTATTTGAAGTCTGCACGGTCTGGTCTGTAGTATTTTCTACATAGTGGAGAAATTCCACCAGTTCTGGTGACACTTCATTATCATTCTTGCCACGTGTGTTCAGAAAGATACGGGTTGCGCCGTCTCCCAGAGTACATTCTGGCACTTCCTGACAAACGGGTTTGAAGGTGTAGCAGTATTTTCCGTATCCAAACAGATCAAAGGTCATGATGAGGATGATGTAAGTACTGTTCAGAAGATTGTAATTTGGAACTCCCGGTGTTAACAAACCAGTATCAATAACGCCCTGATAATAACGGCTTCGCTTTGCCAGATCTTTCTTCCATTCTTTCTGCATCTCGGTGTCGTATACATCTGTGTTTGCATCCATTGTGAAGACATCAAGCCGGATAGAGCGAGCCAGCGAAGAGATACGAACTTCTTTTTCTGTTTCCGCCCTTTTCAGGGGTGGAATCTCTCTCCCGAGAATGATACTTAAAACATCCCTGTGCGTCTGTGGATCCTCCATGACCTCATCAAACAGAAAACGATCGGCGAGGTTCAGTTCCTGTAATGGTACTCTATTCTGTTTTTTCATGCTACTTCTCCTTTATCTTAGCATAGTATTTCAAAATTGAACAGATAGAAAAAATATATAGCATATGATTTCCTGTTCAAAAATGATCATTGGAATATCCCGGAGAAAAACCGGAAGAAACATATGAAAATATAGAAATAGTATATACCGTAAAGATTTATATGTCACTAATCTTTACAATTTGTTCATAATTTTTGTGAAATATGCCCAAATGGAAAACAAGCGCAGGAGGCCTTCTCCTGCGCTCTTGATCTTATGCCAGATCCGTATCAGTTCGCGTTGCTCGCCTCGATCTTGACCTTGCTCCAGAGATTGGCGAGCGTTTTCTTGGTATTCTCATTGTAGACGAAGACTTCATCGTTTTCGTTGTCCGTGCGCGGGAGGTAGGCGTTGATGCCTTCGTAATCGCCGCCCTCACCGGAGAGATCGGCCATGACCTCCGCGTTCGGAGAAGTGTAGCCTACGTAGCTGGAATTGTCATAGGCGCCGTCGTAGTCGCAGACATAATTGATGAAGACGTGCGCGAGTTCCACATTCTGCGCGTTCGCGGGGATGACCATCGCGTCGGTCCAGAGGTTTGTGCCGCTCTCCGGCAGATAAAAGCCCATGTCCTCATTTTCCGCCATGATATAGGCTGCGTCGCCGGAGTAGACCAGGCCGAGCGCCTTGCGGCCCTGCGCCATGTTGTCGATGATCTCGTCGGTGACGATCTCCGGCTCCATCGTCTGTACGCACTGTACGAGCCATTCGTAGGCCTCCTGAATCTCGTCCTCATCTTCTGTGTTCATCGAGTAGCCGAGCGCCTTGAGCGCCATCATGAAGGAATCGCGCTCTGAGTCGTAGAGATAGATATCTCCCTTATATTTCTCATCGAGAAAGATATTGAAGCCCTCCGCTTCCAGATCTTCGTAGTCGACGACAGTTGTGTCATATACGATGCCGACCGTGCCCCAGAAGTAGGGGACAGAATATTCATTTCCGGGATCGTAGGAGAGGTCAAGGCAGTTTTCGTCAAGCTTGTCCCAGCAGTCCAGGAGAGAGTCGTCGAGCTTCTGCAGGAAGCCTTCTTCGATCAGCCGCTGGATCATGTAGTCGCTCGGCACGAGGATGTCGTAGGACTCGCCGTTCGCGACTTTGATGTACATCTGCTCGTTGGAGTCGAAATTTTCCATGACGACGGTCGCGCCGGTTTCCTCCTCAAAGTCACTCAGAATGTTTTCCCCGGTGTACTCCCCCCAGTTGTAAATATGCAGCGTCTGTCCTGCGTAGGGAAGGCCCGTATCCGTCTGCCTGGAAGAGAGGAGAGCCACGATGGCCACGACAGCGCACAGTGTGGCGGCTGCGGGTACGACCATGCGGCGCGGCGTCAGCTCATCCCGCCTTTCCCGTTTCTTCGCAATCAGCGGAAGCACGTTGACGAGTACCATGACCAGCGTGATGATCAGGATGATGAGGGTCGAAAGCGCGTTGATGCTCGGATTCACGCGCTTGCTCATGGTGTAGACCAGGATGCTGATATTCTTTACGCCCTGTCCGGTCACGAAGTAGGAGATGATGAAGTCGTCGATCGACATCGTGAAGGCGATCAGCGCGCCGGAGATGATGCCAGGCATGATCTGCGGCACGACAACCTTCGTCAGTGCCTGGAAGGGACTGGCGCCCAGGTCCATCGCCGCATCGGCCAGGTTCGGATCGAGCGTGCGGATCTTCGGTGTGACGGACAGCATCACATAGGGGATGCAGAAGGCGATGTGCGCAAGCAGCATCGTGGTGTAGCCGCGTTCAACCTGGAAGGTGATGAAGAGCAGCATGAGGCCGATCGCTGTCACGATCTCCGGGTTCATGATCGGGAGATTGTTGACCTGCTCCATGAGGTCGCGGATAATTTTGCGCGAGCTGCTGATGCCGATCGCGGCGAGCGTGCCGACGACGGTCGAGATCAGAGTGGCGAGAATCGCGACGCTGAAGGTCGTATAGAGCGCGCTCATCATGCCGTGCGACTCGAGCATATGCAGGTACCAGCGCAGCGAGAAGCCGGTGAAATTCGTCAGTGACTTACTCTCATTGAAAGAGAAGATGACAATATACAGGATAGGAAGGTAGAAAAAGCAGATGGACGCCGCCATCATAAATTTTCCGACCGGACGTTTCTTCTGTCTCATTATGGCCGCTCCCCCTTTCCTCCCTCATTGCGGGCTTCGATCCGCCGCACGAGCATCATCAGGCACATCATGATGACCGCCATGATGATGGCGATCGCGCTGCCGAAGTTCCACTCGCCGACGGTGATAAACTGGTTTTCGATCATATTTCCGATGAGGAAATACTGTCCGCCGCCCAACATCTTCGGAATAAAGAAGGAGCTGACCGCAGGCAGGAATACGAGCGTGATACCGTTCACGACGCCGGGCAGAGAGAGCGGCAGCGTGACGAGACGGAAGGTCTGGCGCGGGCTCGCGCCGAGATCCGCACTGGCGTCCAGAAGGGCATAGTCCATTTTGGAGAGCGAGGTCTGGATCTGCAGAATCATAAAGGGCAGGAAGTTGTAGACCATGCCGAGCAACACCGCCCCTTCCGTGTACAACAGCTCTCCGTCAGCGAGGCCGAGCAGGCTGAGCACGCGCTGCACGAGGCCGCCCTCACTTAAGAGTCCGATCCAGGCGTAGGTGCGGACCAGCATGTTGATCCACATCGGAAAGGTGATGCAGAGGATCAGTAGGTTCTGCGTCTTTTCTTCACAGCGCGCGATAAAATAAGCGATCGGATAGCCCAGCAGCAGGCAGAGCACGGTCGTCTTGAGCGCGATCAGGATCGAGCGCCAGAGAATCAGCAGGAAATCCGGATCGGTGAAAAATTTCACATAATTGTCCAGCGTAAAGGTAAAGGGGATGATGCTGTTGCCCTGGTCCGTAAAGGAGTAGACGGCGATCAGCAGCATCGGGAGCAGCAGCATCAGTGCCGCCCAGGCGATGTAGGGTATCGTAAGCTTCGAAAATCGTTTCATAGTCTAGTACTCCGTGTGCGGCATGACGTGGATGGCTTCCGGCGGGAAGAAGAGGCCGACTTCCTGCCCTTCCTCATGGTGTGTGGTCGTATAGACCTTGAACTCGTGGCCGGTGGTCTCGAAGGTGACCGGGTAGACGCCCTCCTTCACCTCATCCGGCTCAAAATCGTAGTCGACATAGAGCTCGACGCTCGTCTCCTCGTCGCTGAGCTTCCAGCCCTGCGCGCCGGCCCAGGTCCTGAGGTCGGTATCGAGCGCCTGGGATTCCATGATCTCGTCCACGGAGCGCACGAAGTTGAAGGCCATGACCGCCTCGTTCGCCCGCTCGTTGCGGACGACCGGCTGGTTGACGACGTGGATTCTGCGCTCAACCCGCGTGCCATTACCCGTTGAGAAGACGACTGGATAAATCCCCTCCTCGGCGCGCAGATCGTATTCCACATGCGCGATGGAGATGAACTCGTCGGTGTGCGGGTTCCAGGCCTGCGCGTTCGAGAGTGCGATGATTTCGCGGTCGTCCATGTGCTCCACGTCCTCGATGTCGACGTAGAAGTTGTTTGCGGATATCATTTCGTTGCCATCCTCGCTCGCGACGTCCTGGTTGCGGATGAGCTGCATCTGCACGGTGACGCGCGTGCCGGGAACGGTCTCGACCATAATTTCGTGATGCACGCCCTTGAAGAGAGAACTGAGGACTTCGCCGGTCAGTTTTCCGTCTTCCTTTTTCACGATCTCGATCTGCTCCGGGCGGATCAGCACGTCGACCGGCTCATTTTTCTTGAAGCCAAAGCAGCCGCAGTCAAAATCGTGGTCGTCGAAGCGCAGATGGTAATCCTCGAGCATAACGCCGGGGAAGATATTGCTCTCGCCGATGAAGTTTGCCACAAATCGACAGTTTGGCTTATTGTAAATATCCTGGGGCGCGTCGACCTGCAGGATCTCGCCCTCGTTCATGACGACGATCTTGTCGGACATCGTGAGCGCCTCCTCCTGGTCGTGCGTCACAAAGATGAAGGTGATGCCGACCTCCTCCTGGATGCGCTTCAGTTCATACTGCATCTCCTTGCGCAGCTTCAGGTCGAGCGCGGCGAGCGGCTCGTCGAGCAGTAATACCTTCGGCTCGTTGACCAGCGCCCGCGCGATCGCGACGCGCTGCTGCTGGCCGCCGGAGAGCAGAGTCGTATTTTTCGACTCGAAGCCCTCCAGGCCGATGAGCTTGAGCATCTTCATGACCTTCTGGTCGATGACGTCGTGACTCATCTTTTTGAGCTTCAGGCCAAAGGCAATATTTTCGTAGACATTGAGGTGCGGGAAGAGGGCGTACTTCTGAAAGACCGTGTTCAGCTCGCGCTGATACGGCGGTACCTCATTGATGACCTTTCCGTCGAAGGTCACGCTGCCCTCGTCCGCGTCCAGAAAGCCGCCGAGAATGCGCAGCAGCGTCGTCTTGCCACAGCCGCTCGGTCCCAGCAGCGTCACAAATTCATTTTCACAGATATCGAGGCTCACGCCCTTGAGGACGAGCTGCCCGTCAAAGCTTTTCACGATATTTCGCAGTTCAATCAATTTCTTCTGTTCCATCACGCATTCCTCTCCCATAACATCAGTGGTACAGTTGCCGTTCATCGGGGGCTGCGCCGGAAATGGCGCGGATATCTCTTACATTATACATGGAAATGTAGGGATTACAAGTAAAATCTGGCTGAAGGGGCGTTGCTATTTTCGAAGGAAGGCGCTATAATGAACAGCAGTGAAAATACGGATGGAGTGAGAAAATGGTAGACAAATGGACGGTTACGATTCCGGAGCTCTCCGGGGACGAGCCGCGGCGGATCTATCTGTATCTGCCGGACGACTACGAGGAGCGGACGCGGCGCTATCCGGTGCTCTACATGTTCGACGGCCACAATGTATTCTTTGATGAGGACGCGACCTATGGCAAGAGCTGGGGGATGAAGGAATATCTGGATGCGCAGGCGGCGCAGCTCATCGTTGTCGCAGTGGAGTGCACGCATGATCCGGATAACGGGAGGCTGTCGGAGTACTCGCCTTATTCCTTCGTCTCGCCGAACTTCGGCGCCGTGGAAGGGCGCGGGGCCGAGACGATGGAGTGGATGGTGCACGAGCTGAAGCCCTGGGTGGATGAGAATCTGCGGACGATGCCGGGACGCGAGCACACGATGATCGCGGGGAGTTCGATGGGCGGCCTGATGAGCCTCTATGCGGTGGCAGCCTACAATGACGTGTATTCGCGGGCGGCGGCGCTGTCCCCCTCGATCTGGGTCGGCGACGGGGCATTGAATGCGCTGCTTGAGGAGGCGCATTTCCGGAAAAATACATATATCTATATGGACTATGGCTCGCGCGAGATGGACCGCGCGGGGGAGATGGCGCGGGGCTTCGCGCGGACGGCGTCTATCCTGACGGAAAAGCAGGTGTATGTGACGAGCCGGATTGTCCCGAAGGGGACACACTGCGAGGCGAGCTGGGAGAAGCAGATCCCGATTTTTATGCCGATACTGCTTTATAAATAGGAGGAGAAAAACGATGCAGGTTTATGAGGAGCTGGTGGCGCGCGGCCTGATCGCGCAGGTGACGAATGAAGAAGAGATCCGGAAGATGGTGAATAACGGGCAGGCGGTATTCTATATCGGCTTCGACCCGACGGCGGACAGCCTCCATGTAGGGCATTTCATGGCGCTGTGCCTGATGAAGCGGCTGCAGATGGCCGGAAATAAGCCGATCGCGCTGATCGGCGGCGGCACGGCGATGGTCGGCGACCCGTCGGGGCGCTCGGACATGCGGCAGATGATGACGCAGGAGACAATTCAGCACAACGGCGACTGCTTCAAGAAACAGATGAGCAAATTTATCGATTTCTCCGACGGAAAGGCCATCATGGCCAATAACGCGGACTGGCTCCTGGATCTGAACTACGTCGGGCTGCTGCGCGACGTTGGCGCGCATTTCTCCGTGAACCGGATGCTCACGGCGGAGTGCTACAAGAAGCGCATGGAGAAGGGCTTAAGCTTCCTCGAGTTCAACTATATGATCATGCAGAGCTATGATTTCCTGATGCTCTATCAGAAATACGGCTGCAACATGCAGTTCGGCGGCGACGACCAGTGGTCGAACATGCTCGGCGGCACGGAACTGATCCGCCGCAAGCTCGGCAAGGACGCGCATGCGATGACGATCACGCTGCTCCTGAATTCCGAGGGCAACAAGATGGGCAAGACCGCGAAGGGCGCGGTGTGGCTCGACCCGGACAAGACCTCTCCCTACGAGTTCTATCAGTACTGGAGAAATGTGTCCGACGCCGATGTACTCAAATGCTTGCGGATGCTGACCTTCCTGCCGCTTGAGCAGATTGACGAAATGGACCACTGGGAGGGCAGCCAGCTCAACGAGGCGAAGGAAATCCTGGCCTATGAGCTGACGAAGCTCGTGCACAGCGAGGAGGATGCGAAGAAGGCGCAGACCAGCGCGCGCTCGCTGTTTGCCGGCGGCGGAGAGGGCGAGATCCCGACGGCGGAGCTTGGCGCAGATGATTTCCGCGACGGCAAGGTGGATATCCTGACGATTCTCCACAAATCCGGCCTGGCGCCGTCCCGCGCCGAAGCGCGCAGGAACGTGCAGCAGGGCGGCGTCCTCGTAGACGGCGAGAAGGTGACGGACATCGCCGCCTCCTGGACCGAGGAGCAGCTGAAAACAGGAATTGTCGTGAAGCGCGGAAAAAAGAATTTCAAAAAAGTAATTTTTGAGGGGAAATGAAGACAGAGGAACAGAAGAAAAAGCTGGCGCTTACGATCATTGAGCGTCTGAAGCAGGAATACCCGGACGCGGACTGCACGCTCGCCTATGACGACGCCTGGAAGCTGCTCGTCAGTGTGCGCCTGGCTGCGCAGTGCACCGACGCGCGCGTCAATGTCGTCGTGGAGGGTCTGTATGCGAAATATCCGGATGTGGCCGCGCTGGCGGCGGCAGACGTGGACGACATCGAGGCGATCGTGCGTCCCTGCGGACTTGGCAGGAGCAAGGCGCGCGACATCAGCGCCTGCATGAAGATTCTGCATGAAAAGTACAACGACAAGGTGCCGGACGATTTCGATGCATTGCTGGCGCTGCCGGGCGTCGGGCGCAAGAGCGCGAACCTGATCATGGGAGACGTCTTCGGCAAGCCCGCGATCGTGACCGATACGCACTGCATCCGCCTGGTGAACCGCATGGGGCTCGTGGACGGCGTCAAGGAGCCGAAGAAGGTGGAGATGGCGCTCTGGAAGCTGATTCCTCCGGAAGAGGGCAGCGACCTCTGCCATCGTCTGGTCTGGCACGGCCGGGAGGTCTGCACGGCGCGGACGAAGCCGCATTGCGAGCGCTGCTGCCTGAATGATATCTGTGCGAAAGCGGGGCTGGAAAAAGCTTAACACATAAAAGGAGGTAAAAACTTGAACGAAATTATCAAAAACATGATGGAACGCAGAAGCTGCCGCGCCTACACGGGCGAGCAGATCAAGGATGAGGAGCTCGACCTGATCCTGCAGGCGGGCGTGTGGGCGCCCTCGGGCATGGGTGCGCAGAGCCCGATGCAGGTCGTCGTCCAGGAACCGGAGCTGGTGAAAAAGCTCTCCGCCATGAACGCGGCGGTCATGGGCAGCGACATTGACCCCTTCTACGGTGCGCCGACGGTGGTCATCGTGTTCGCGGATTCTGAGAAGATGACCTATGTGGAGGACGGCGCTCTGGTAATGGGGAATATGATGAACGCCGCGGCGTCCATCGGCGTTGCGTCCTGCTGGATCCACCGTGCGAGACAGGTGTTTGACTCCGAGGAGGGCAAGGCGCTCAAGAAGGCCTGGGGTGTGCCGGATAGCTACGAGGGTATTGGTCACTGCATCCTCGGCTACGCCGCCGCGGCGCTCCCGGAGGGAAAGCCACGCAAAGAAGGAAGAATCATCAAAGTCGGCTGAGCCGGAGGAGGACACTATGAAATTTACCTACCCGGCGATTCTGCACCGGCAGGAGGATGGACACTGGCAGGCCATGCTGCCCGATCTTGAGGGCTGCGAGGCTTCGGGTGAGACACTCGATGAAGCCGTCGACGAGGCGAACGCGGCGATGTACCGCTGGATCGAGGCGGAGATGGCGGAGGACGATGCGGCGCTGCCGCCGGTCTCCGACGCCGCTGACCTGCGGGTGCAGGACGGCGATGAGGTGCGGAATATCTGCATTAACTTCCGTTTTAACGACGGATGGGACGAATAGGACGAAAAATTACGGCGGCGTGTGTGAATGCCGCCGTAAATTTTTGTGGTTGACAAAGGCAGAAGTCTGCTATATAATCCCCTTAAAACATATTATTCCAGTAGGAAATGGAGGAAAAGATTATGGCCAGTATTTTTAAAGGAACGCTGGGACTGATTGGCAATACCCCCCTGGTGGAGCCGGTAAACCTGGAGAAAGCGCTGGGGCTGGAGGCAAGGCTTCTCATAAAGCTTGAGTATTTCAATCCGGCGGGCAGCGTCAAGGACCGCATCGCGAAGGCGATGATCGAGGATGCGGAGGAGAAGGGTATTCTGAAGGAGGGTTCCGTCATCATCGAGCCGACTTCAGGTAATACAGGTATCGGCCTTGCGGCCATCGCAGCGGCGAAGGGTTACCGCATTATCCTGACGATGCCGGAGACGATGAGCGTGGAGCGCAGGAATATCCTGAAGGCCTATGGAGCAGAACTGGTCCTGACGGATGGCGCAAAGGGCATGAAGGGTGCGATTGCAAAGGCGGATGAGCTTGCAAAGGAGATTCCGAACAGCTTCATTCCCGGACAGTTTGTGAATCCGGCGAACCCGGCTGTACACAAAGCAACGACCGGTCCGGAGATCTGGAACGACACGGACGGAGCGGTGGATATCTTTGTGGCGGGCGTCGGCACCGGCGGAACGCTGACCGGCGTCGGTGAGTACCTGAAGGAGCAGAAGCCGGAGGTACAGATCGTGGCGGTTGAGCCGGCGACCTCCCCGGTTCTGTCGGAGGGCAAAAGCGGCTCGCATAAGATCCAGGGCATCGGCGCGGGCTTTGTGCCGGAGGTGCTGAACACAAAGATTTACGATGAGATTATTGCGATTGATAATGATGACGCTTTTGTAAAGTCAAAGCTGCTGACGAAACATGAGGGCGTGCTGACGGGTATTTCCTCCGGCGCGGCGCTCTCGGCGGGCATCCAGCTGGCGCAGAGGCCGGAGAACAAGGGAAAGACAATCGTTGTCCTTCTCCCTGACAGCGGCGACCGTTATTATTCTACACCGTTATTTACGGAATAAGCGAGAAAGGATAGAATCCATCATGGCAGAAAAAATTACACGTGAGAACAGAAAGTTCAAATTTGAAACCCTGCAGCTCCACGTAGGACAGGAGAAACCCGATCCGGTGACGGATGCGAGGGCGGTGCCGATTTATCAGACCTCCTCTTATGTATTCCGCAATAGCGACCATGCGGCGGCGCGCTTTGGTCTTACGGACGCCGGAAATATCTATGGCCGTCTGACAAATCCGACCGAGGATGTCTTCGAGCAGCGTATTGCGGCCCTGGAGGGCGGCGTGGCGGCGCTGGCTGTGGCTTCCGGAGCGGCGGCGATCACTTACACGATTGAGAATCTCGCGCAGAACGGCGACCACATCGTCTCGGCGAAAAATATTTATGGCGGCTCATTCAATCTGCTTCTGCATACCCTGCCGCAGTACGGCATCACGACCACTTTTGTCGACATCTTTGACTACGATGCCGTGGAGGCGGCCATTCAGGAAAACACGAAGGCCATCTTCATCGAGACGCTTGGCAATCCGAACTCCGATGTGGTGGACATCGAGGCAATTGCGAAGATTGCGCATGCGCATAAGATACCGCTCGTCATCGACAATACCTTTGCAACGCCCTATCTGGTGCGTCCGATCGAGTATGGTGCGGACATCGTCGTGCATTCCGCGACGAAATTTATCGGCGGCCATGGAACGACAATCGGCGGTGTGATCGTCGACAGCGGGAAATTTGACTGGGAGGCTTCCGGCAAGTTCCCGTCGCTCACGGAACCGAATCCGAGCTATCACGGCATCAGCTTTACCAAAGCGGTCGGTCCGGCGGCTTTCGTGACCAAGATCCGTGCGATCCTGCTGCGCGACACCGGCGCGACGCTCTCCCCCTTCCATGCCTGGTTCTTCCTGCAGGGACTGGAGACCTTGTCTCTGCGCGTGGAGCGCCATGTGGAGAATGCGCTGAAGGTTGTACAGTACCTTGAGAAGCATCCGCAGGTGGAGAAGGTGCATCATCCGTCTGTGACAGACGATGCGAGCCAGCAGGCTCTCTACAGAAAATATTTTCCGAACGGCGGCGGCTCGATCTTCACCTTCGAGATCAAAGGCGATGCGCAGAAGGCCAAGGATTTCATTGATAATCTGGAGCTGTTCTCGCTGCTGGCGAATGTTGCGGATGTGAAATCCCTCGTCATCCATCCGGCGAGCACGACACACAGTCAGTGCACCGAGGAGGAACTGCTCGACCAGGGCATTAAGCCGAATACGATCCGTCTCTCCATTGGCACGGAAAATATCGACGATATCATCCAGGATCTCGACGAAGCATTCAAGGCGGTGGAGTAAGATGATGACTTTTCTACTGGTAAACGCAGAGAGAAATGTGCTATATTAGCGATGGATAACCAGTAGAAGGAGGCGGCGGGATGTTTAAAATCACACTGGATATAGACGGTATGGCCTGTGGGATGTGTGAGGCGCATGTGAATGAGGCGGTTCGAAAGGTAGCGGACGTAAAAAAGGTGACGTCATCCCACAGCAAGGGTACGACGGAGATTCTCTCCGAGACGGAGATCGACGAGACAAAGCTTCGTGAGGCCATCGAGGCGACGGGCTACCGTGTGCTTTCCATGAAGACCGAGCCGTATGAAAAGAAAGGATTTTCGCTGTTCCATAAAAAATAGGACTTGCGAAACCGAAAAATTTATTGTATAGTAGTTCCGAACTGAAAAATGTACATGAAAGGGCATGGAAGAGTGAAAGCTTTCCATGCCTTTTTTCAAGGAGGAAATACGATGGACAGTATGGACCGAAGCATTTTAAAATGTCTCAGCGATAATTCCAGACGTTCCGCGACGGAGATCAGCCAGACGGTGCATCTGTCGGTGGCTGCAGTGATTGAGAGGATACGCAAGCTGGAGCGTAACGGAATCATCCGTCAATATACGGTGGTGCTGGATCAGCACAAAATCGGAAATGATGTGACGGCTCTGATGGAGGTAGCTCTTGAGCATCCCAGGTTTTACGATGGCTTTACAGAAGTTGTGAATGCGGATCCGAGTATCGTGGCCTGCGATTATCTGACCGGCGATTATGATTTTATGCTGCGGATACAGACGAAGTCATCGGAATCACTGGAGCAGATTCATCGGGTTATCAAAAATATTCAGGGAGTATCAGCCACAAAGACTTACTTCGTACTGAAAGAGATCAAAAGCGGCGCGCCTGTAGCAGAGGATGTATAGCTTCCTTTTCATCCGGTTATACTGGGTGTAAAAGGAGGTAGATTTTGATGAATAAAGGTTTGGATTGTTTTGCGCTGACCATCGTCATCATCGGAGCCATCAACTGGGGGCTGATCGGTTTCTTTCAGCTGGATCTGGTGTCGTGGCTTTTTGGAAACATGAGCTGGCTGTCCAGAATCATCTATGCCCTGGTTGGAATTTGCGGCCTGTACCTGATTTCTTTCTATGGCCGGATTTCCCGGGAATGAAAGAATTGATTGCCATTTTGCGGTGTCTGTGCTATACTCGACTCACTGGTGGGTTTCAAAAAGGGTGACGGGTGCTTGCAAAAATGAAAATCGAGATGACAGAGGAAATCGATCGCATGCTTTCCGACAGCAGACTGCCTCTTTATGAGAAGGCAGTTGTCTTTGCGGCCACAGCGCATCAGAGGACGACACGGAAAGGGAGCAGGATACCCTATCTGACACATCCGATTGAAGCAGCGGCGATCGTGGCGGAGCTGAGCGATGACGAGGAGCTGATCGCGGCGGCGGTGCTGCATGATGTGGTAGAGGACACGGATATTACTCTGCAGATGATCGAGCAGTATTTCGGGAAGCGGATCGCGTATTATGTAGGCAGTGAGACGGAGAATAAGCGACGGGATCTTCCGCCGGAGAGCACCTGGGAGCTTCGCAAGCAGGAGACGATCACCTATCTTCTGGAAAAGGCCGACAGGGGTGCGAAGATGCTGGCACTTGCCGATAAGCTTTCGAATCTTCGTTCCATCGAGCGGGACATGCGGAAGATCGGCGATCGTATCTGGGAGCGTTTCAATCAGAAGGACAAGGCGAAACATGCCTGGTTGTACCGGCAGATTGCGGAGGCGCTCAGGGATCTCGATGAATATCCAGCCTGGAAGGAATACGATCAGCTGGTGAAGACAGTATTTGAAGAGTGAGTTTAGCGAGGAGGCTGTATGGTATTTATACAGTCTCTCACTTTGTGATAAATCGGAAGGAGGAGACTTGAGGATGAAACCGTATTGCGAGATGAGCAAAGAAGAACTGCTGGAACTGGAAAAAGATCTGACGCTTCAGTATGATGAGGCAAAGGCCAGGGGACTGAAGCTTGACATGTCCAGAGGCAAACCGGCTCCGGCACAGCTGGATATGACGATGCCGATGATGGATATTTTCAACAGCAGCTTTGACATGACGGATGAAGCGGGTGTGGATGTGAGAAACTACGGATGCCTGGAGGGCATTGTGGGAGCCCGCCGGCTGCTTGGCGAGATGCTTGGCGTAGATCCGCAGCATGTGATCGTATTCGGTACTGCCAGCCTGAATGTGATGTACGATACGGTCTCCCGTTCCGTGACGCACGGCGTCATGGGCAGCACGCCCTGGTGTAAGCTTGACAAGGTAAAATTTCTCTGTCCCGCGCCCGGTTATGACCGCCATTTCGCGATCACCGGGCACTTCGGCATTGAGATGATCACGATTCCGATGCACGAGGACGGTCCGGATATGGATCTGGTGGAGGAGTATGTGAAGGATCCGGCGGTAAAGGGCATCTGGTGTGTGCCGATGTATACGAATCCGCTTGGCATTACCTATTCGGAGGAAGTCTGCCGCAGAATGGCGAAGCTTTCCCCTGCCGCGGAGGATTTCCGGATCTACTGGGATAATGCCTACTGTGTCCATCATCTCTATGAGGACAGACAGGACACGCTGCCGGAGATGCTCGCGCTCTGCCGTGAGGCAGGAAACGAGGATATTGTGCTGGAATTTGCGTCTACGTCGAAGATCAGCTTTGCGGGCGCCGGGATCAGCTGCATCGCCGCTTCCGAGGGCAACCTCAAATGGGTGAAGGACTCGATGACCTATCAGATCATCAGCCATGACAAGATCAATCAGCTGCGCCATGTGCTGTATTTCAAGGATCTCGATGGCATCAAAGTACATATGAGAAAGCACGCCGACATCCTGCGTCCGAAGTTTGAACTGGTACTGGAGACACTGGAGCGTGAGCTTGGCGGCCTTGGTATCGGAACCTGGACGAAGCCGCTTGGCGGATACTTCATCTCCTTTGAGTCGATGGACGGCTGTGCGAAGGCGATTGTCGCGAAGTGTAAGGAAGCCGGAGTCACCCTGACCGGCGCGGGTGCGACCTATCCTTATGGGAAAGATCCGCACGACAGCAATATCCGTATCGCACCCTCTTATCCGAATCTGGATGAGCTGAAGATCACGGCGGAACTGTTTGTATTGTGTGTGAAACTGGTAAGCGTGGAGAAACTACTGGGGAAGGAATAAGGGGAATGAACGCACAGGAACTTTTTGATATTAAAGGGAAAAAAGCAATCGTGACCGGCGGCACCAGAGGCCTTGGCTACGGGATGGCGGAAGGCCTGATGGAAGTCGGATGCGAGGTGGTCATCGTCGGCACGTCGGACAAGGTATTTGATGTGGCGGGAGAATTCTGCGGGAGGGGATTTGTCTGTCACGGTGTGAAGGCAGACCTGGCGACTCGTGAACAGGTCTATCAGTGCTTTGAGGCGTGTCTGAAGGAACTGAACGGAGACCTGGATATCCTCGTCACGGCGCATGGAATTCAGAGACGCCACAGCGCGGAGGAATTTCCGCTTGAAGAGTGGGATGAAGTGCTGAATGTGAACCTGAATTCCGTATTCATCCTCTGTCAGGAAGCGGGAAAGGTGATGCTGAAAAAGGGTTATGGAAAGATCATCAATATTGCATCGATGATCTCCTGGTTCGGCGGACAGACGATTCCGGCGTACGCGGCAGCCAAGGGCGGTGTGACGCAGCTGACAAAGGAGCTGAGCAATGACTGGATGGCCAGAGGCATCAATGTCAATGCGATTGCCCCCGGATACATGGAGACCGCGATGAATGCGGCGCTCCTTGATCCTGCGAATCCCCGCTACCAGCAGATCACAGACCGGATTGCCGCGAAGCGCTGGGGCACCGGCGACGACATGAAAGGCGCCTGTATCTTCCTGGCCTCTCATGCCAGCGATTACCTGGGCGGAGCCATCATCCCCGTAGACGGCGGATATCTCGTGAAATGATTCCGTGACCGTTGGCCATAATGCAGCGCTTCGGACAGACTATATCAATACGGAGCGCACCTTTTTGCCAGAGGTCAGGCCATCCCCGCCATGTAATTGATGAACTGCTGCGCCGTCCGTCCGGAGATACCGCCGTGGCTGAGCTCCCATTTGTTGGCCTCCGCGCACAGCTCCTCATCGGAGCAGGTGATCGACGGATAGCGTTTCCGCAGCTCCTTCACGATCGTGAAGTACTCCTTCGGCGTCGGCTTTCCATAGTAGATCGTCACACCAAAACGCGCGACGAGCGACAGCTTCTCCTGCATCGTGTCGGAGCGGTGCATGCCGTTCTCATTTTCCATATCGTTCCGATCATTCCAGCTTTCCTTGATCAGATGGCGGCGGTTTGAGGTCGCATAGATCAGGACATTGTCCGGCTTCGTTTCCATGCCGCCCTCGATGATGGCCTTCAAATATTTATACTCGATCTCGAAGTCCTCAAAAGAAAGATCATCCATGTAGATAATGAAGCGATAGTTCCGGTTCTTGACCTGTGCGATGATGTTCGACAGATCCTGAAACTGATGCTTGTAGATCTCGATCATCCGCAGTCCCTGATCGTAGTATTCGTTCAGCAGGGCCTTGATGCTTGTCGACTTGCCGGTCCCGGCGTCGCCGCAGAGCAGCACGTTGTTGCAGGGCAGTCCTTTGATAAAGGCTTCCGTATTGTCGATCAGCTTCTTTTTCTGAATTTCATAGCCGATCAGGTCGTCCAGAACGACGCGGTCTGTATTATTGATCGGAAGGAATTCCACGCCGTCCTCGAGATGACGGATGCGGAAGGCCCGGTTCAGACCGAACATGCCGACGCCGTAGGCCGCATAAAAATCAGTGATAATATCGAAAATCTCATTTTCATCTTTTGCCTGTTCAATTTTCTCGCTGATCGTCTGCACTTTCTCGCTGACATTGCGATTGTACATGCGCTCCTTCTTCGGGATGGCATGGTAATGGCAGACCGTCGTGAAGCAGTCGATGCCGAGCGCTTCCTCGATCGGCGAAAAATCAAAGTCAAAGAGCCGTTTGAAGACAGCGAAATCTCCCTTCGCGAAATGATTGACCGTGCCGTCGTTCGCGCCGACCTTTTCACTGGTCATGCTGAAGGAATTTTCATTTGTCAGCAGGATGAAGGTCAGATAATTGTGCCACAGATTCTTGTCGAAGCCGTACTGTGTCGACAGGTCGAGGAGCGCCTTCATCTGTTCGTAAATGCGCGTCGTCAGTTCGGCGCTGCTTGCACGCTTCAGTTCAAAATCTTCGAAAATGCCGGCCAGTTTCAGCAGGATGCTGTCTTCTCCGAGGTCGCGGTATAAGATTAACTTTGCTGTTTCTCTGTACATTCTATTTCTCCTATCCAAATATCATAAAATACCCCAGAACAAGGACACCGAGCACGATGCGGTAGATGCCGAAGGGAATAAAATTGTGCTTTCGAATGTAACCCATCAGGAAGCGGATCGCGAAAATCGAGACCAGGAAGGCGGTGACCATGCCGACAAGCAGAATCGCGATCTCGTAGCTGGTAAATACAAGGCCGAATTTCAGGATCTTCAGAAGGCTCGCTCCGAACATGACCGGGATGGCGAGAAAGAAGCTGAACTCCGCCGCGACGCCGCGCGAGGTCCCGAGCAGGATGCCGCCGAGAATCGTGGCTCCGGAACGGGAGGTGCCGGGGATCAGTGCCAGTACCTGGAAGACGCCGATGCCGAAGGCGATGGACCAGGGAAGCTGTTCGAGCGATTTATAGCGCTTCTTCGGCCGCCGGTTCTCAACGATAATGAACAGAACGCCGTAGACGATCAGCATAATGGCAACGGTCACATAGTTGTAAAATGCCGCGTCGATCGCGTCATCGAACAAAAGTCCGATCACCGCCGCGGGCAGCGCGGCTACCAGAACCTTGAACCAGAGAATCCAGGTATCCTTTTTGATCCAGCCGTTTTCCGGAGAGCAGAAGGGCCACAGCTTCGGAAAGTACAGGACGACCACAGCCAGAATCGCACCGAGCTGGATGACGACGCGGAACATCTCCATAAACGCGTCGGAAACATTCAGCTGAATAAACTGCTCTACGAGAATCATGTGACCGGTACTGGAGATAGGAAGCCACTCGGTAATACCCTCCACAATTCCGAGAATAATAACTTTTAAGAACTCCAACATCTGTAAAACTCCTTTTCCAGAAAATACATACTCATTGTAGCGAGCGGATGCCTAAAAGTCAACTTAACAAAAAAAAGGATTTATGCTATGATAATAAAAATATGTCGATTCGGCGGATCTAAAGCGAGGGAAAATGTTATGAAACAGCGGATGATCGGGAAATTTGAGGAAATCTACGGAAAGGGCGGCGAGGTCAGCGTCTACTTTGCGCCGGGAAGGGCAAATCTGATCGGCGAGCACACAGACTACAATGGCGGGCATATCTTCGCCTGTACGCTTACGGCGGGAACCTATGTGGCAGCGAGAAGACGCCCGGACAACCGTTTCCGTTTCTGCTCGCTGAACTATCCGGAGAGCGGAGTCCTGGATCGCGCCGGAGATGAGCTCGATTACCGGGCGGAGGACGACTGGGGAAATTATCCGAAGGGCGTGATCCGTACCTTTATCGCGAAGGGTTATTCCGTAGAAGGCGGGCTTGACCTTCTGTATTACGGGGAGATCCCGAAGGGACTCGGCATAGGCTCCTCCGCTTCGATCAACGTGGCGACCGGTCTGATCCTTCGCGATCTGATGGGCCTTGAGAATGTGACAAAGGTTGACATCGCCCTGTTCAGCGCGCTGGCGGAAGGCGAATATATGAAGAACGGCGGCGGAATTCTCGACCCCTTCACCGTTGCGATGGGAAAGAAGGATCACGCGATCCTGCTCGATACGAGCGACTTTTCCTACAGCTATGCACCGCTCGATCTGCCGCATGAAAAGATGATTATCACGAACAGCGGAAAGGCCAGGGAAGGACTGGTGGAGCGCACGCTTGAGCGCAGGCGCGAGTGCGATCAGGCGCTGAGAGAGCTGCAGAGAGTGATCTCGATCAACAATCTCTGCGAGCTGACCGCGGAGGTCTTCGAACAGGTACAGGAGATGATCAAGAGCCCGGTGCGCGTGCGCAGGGCGCGCCATGTCGTGACGGAGAATCAGCGGACCCGCCAGGCGGTGGAGGCGATGAAGAGAGGCGATATCCGGGAATTCGGACAGCTCATGAATGCCTCGCATCTGTCCCTGAAGGAAGACCATGAGGTTTCCTGTGAGGAGCTGGATGTTCTCGTGGAGGAGGCCTGGGAGCTCGACGGCGTCATCGGTTCCCGGATGATGGGAGCCGGATACGGGGGCTGTACGATCAGTATCGTCGAAGAGGACTCCGTCAGTGAATTTATCGAAAAAGTCGGGAAAAATTATACCCGGCGGACGGGCCGCCGGGCAGAGTTCTATGTGGTAGAATCAGGTGACGGAGCTACGAGACTGTAGCTCCTTTTTCTATGCGGCTGTCCCAGACGGAGACGCCGCTGTCCTGGAAAACATCGCGCAGCCGTTTCCGGAGCGCATCTTTTGACACACCTTTCCGGAGCACTACCTGCAGGAAGCCGCCGCCGCCCGCGCCGCAGATCATCTTTCCGGCGATCAGGTCGTCGATGGAGAGCAGGATCTGATCGATACAGATGTTGGTGCAGCCCGCGTCCAGCTTTCTTGAGAGATCCCAGTGCTCGCTGAGCAGGCGGGCAAAGCCGTCCACATTTCCCTTTTCCAGTTCAAAACGCATCAGGACCGCTGAGCGCTGAATATCGTAGAGCGCGCTGAGGCTGTCCGGATTATTGCCGATATATCGACCGGTCACTTCACGCAGCAGATTCCGGGCGAGTCTGCGCTGCCCGGTATAGATCAGGCAGAAGCGCTCGTTCAGTTCCTCCAGTGTCTCATCGGAAATTCGGAGCGGCGTACACTCGATCTCCTGCTTCAGGCCGGTGCGGGATGTGACCATCTTGACGCCAGGGGCGAGACCGCCTACCTGGTCCTGCCAGCCTCCGCCTGTCGACATGAGCTGTTCCATGCAAAGGACACGGTTGTAGAGCTCGTTCTGCGTGGCCGGGATGCCGAGCATCTCATAGAGGCCCTTGACACAGGCGCCTGCCAGGATGGAGCTCGTGCCAAGGCCGGAGCCCTTCGGAATGTCAATAACCCTTGTGTTAAAATAAAGCCCTCCGCCGAGATGGCGGCAGATCTCCCCGACCGGAATCTCCTCCTGCAGCGGAATAAGGCCGCAGACGATCAGCGCCGCCTTGTGAAGAGCGAAGGCGTCGTGCGGATTCTGGCAGTCCTGCAGCTCCCGGACGTCGCTGAATTCCCGATAGGAGCCGATGTCGGTGGAAGTGAGGATAATCTTGTGCTCCGGAATCTTTTTCAGCGTCACTTCGATGGGCAGCCTTCCGTCAAAGGAGAGTGCAGCGTTCAGCACGGTGCCGCCGTGTTCCATGCAGTAGGGAGGGGTATCGCTCCAGCCGCCGCCCCAGTTGACGCGAACCGGCAGACGGGTAATGGTCTGCTCCTTCACCAGCCGCAGCTCCGGCTGGTAATGCGTCCCCGCGATCGCGGCGTTCAGGACGCTTGCAGAGATGGTTTCGAAACATTTCCCCGTAAGGCGCTGCGCGGCATCTCTGTCCGGAACGAGACGGGACAGATAATAGTAAATGCGTATTTTCCTGCTGAACTGTTCCGGAATGCTTTCATCCATCCGTTCTGCTTCGCGCACAAGATAACGTTCAATCCGCGGAGTCACTTCAATCTGAAGCTTTTCCACCCAGACGCCGTCGTCGATCGCCTGCAGGATACTCTCGGAGCGCACCTTGTCCAGAAGCTTTTCCTGCCAGGGCAGGATCGCGGTCACGTCAGCGTTTCGGAAACTGTCGCAGAGACTGGTCATCTCGTCGGCCGGTGTGCGGGAAAGTGCCTTTGCCACCGCCTCCTCGATGGTATCGCAGACCGGGCAGACCGGTGCGATCCAGAGCGGCTGTCCCAGATCCTCTCCAAACAGAAAGTTTTCCTTTGGATTATCCCCGGTGCCATACATACGGACGGCGAAACGCCCGTCCTCGAGCTTCAGACCATGCAGAACCGTTCCGTCCGGTACGGTCTCTCCGTTCAGCGTCACGCCGGAGAGGATACAGCCGCGTCCGACTGTGCTGCCATGGTGGATATAGCAGTCCTCAATATAGCTGTCCTCTGCGATGCTGGCGCGGCGGCTGATATAGCTGTTGCTGACAGCATAGGACGGATTGGCTACATTAGAATTTACATTTCCGGACCAGCCGAGAAAGCGATATTTCGGAAGATCGCCGGTCATCATACGCAGCAGCTCCTGTGTGGTCCCAAAGTGGATGAACGACGCGGGCGACATACGGATCAGCCGCATGCGGAACGGATGCAGCGCCTCCCAGAGCGCAGTGCGGCAGGCGTGGAGCTGCGGAGTAAATTCGCCTTCCGGCTGTTCCTTGTAGAACTGCTCCAGAGAAGAGCCGCTCGCCAGCGGGTAGAGAAAGTCCGCGTAGAATGAGAGCAGGGCGTTCTCATTGATATAATCTTCGGGGTGATCCTTTACGAGCTCGTAAAGGCTTGTCAGCAGCTCTCGGTCCAGAATCACGGCGCCGGTGTCGATATCGACCTTCCCCGAGGCGTCCACCGCGCCGAGTTCCCGGAGCCTCTCCACGCTCTGTTTGTGCAGGAAATGGCCGACATTTCCCTCCTCATCGCGCGTATAAACACCATGATTTTTGCCGGTCTCCACATCCTCCTTGATCGAGAGGGCGGCCGCGCCGCGGGAATAGAAGTCGATCTGGAGCGCATTGAACAAAAGCAGTACATCTCCGGAGCAGACGAGCATGCCCTCGCTGATACGCGGCGCGACGGTGCTCATGCCGATCATAAATTCATCGAACAGGGTGGAGCGCCGCCCGTCAGGCAGCAGCCGCGGCACCGGGGAGAACAGCTTGCCGCAGGCAGAGTACTGTGGGATCCGCCGGCTGTCGCCGCCGGAATGGATCACGAGGATGCGCAGGCAATCGAGCGCCTCTCGGTGGCACACATAGAGCAGCGCATTCAGCGTCGCGCCGCCGCTGCCGACCCGTTTGCCATCCGGGTCAGGCAGAACCGCAAAATGCGTCGCCTCCGGGAGCTGATGAATCTGTTTCCGATAAGAGATCTGCTCCTCATAAGCACGCGCCTGCGCCTCATTCGAGGCGGTCAATATGATATAATCCCATGCCGTCGCCCTGCCGGCCAGCACCTGCTGATAGTTCTCAAGCGCATCATTGTAAGACTGCTGCTCAAACAGTGTGGTATAATCGGTCATGTTTTCTTGTCCTCCGGAAAATTTCGTTTCTCTATTATACCAGACCCGGGATAATTTGTGTAGTCAAATTGGCGGAGGTTTGTTATACTATATGCAATGAGCGGCGCCTGCCGCAAATACAGACAGAGGAGGTCTAAGAGAATATGAAAGTAGGATTTGGCTGTGACCACACAGCGATTGAGCTGAAAAAAGAAATGATGGAGTACATGACGCAGAAAGGTTATGAGTGCGTAGATTATGGCGCCTATGACGCTTCCGTCCGTGTGGACTATCCGGATCAGGGACTCAAGGTGGCGGAAGCCATCAAGGCCGGAGAAGTCGAGAAGGGGGTGCTGATCTGCGGGACAGGCATCGGTATCTCTCTGGCGGCGAACAAGGTGCCCGGCATCCGCGCCGCGGTGTGCAGCGAGCCGTATTCCGCGATGATGACTGCAAAGCATAACAATTCTCAGATCATCGCTTTTGGCGCCCGCGTGGTCGGAAATGAGCTTGCGAAGATGATCCTGGATGCGTTCTTCGGCAGTGAGTTTGAGGGTGGAAGACACGCAGAGCGCGTGCAGAAGATCTGCGATATTGAGGCGAAGTATAATAAGTAGAAAAACCATCCCCCTTTCCGTGACGGGAGGGGGATGAAAAAAGGGAGGATGCCGGGGGCTGCTCCCCCGGCATTATTATGAAAAAGTTTATTTAAAAGTATTAGCTGGCTGTCTTGTTCTGATGGTCTTATTATATGCAGAAATCGTGAAGGAATGATGTTCTTCAGATTAAGCGTTTTTTAATGAGAAACGAACAAAATGTGAACGAAGGTTCTGCCTGTTTAGCCGTTCTGCTGCCTTTCCGCATTGTCAGCCAGGTTGTAAACATTAACGTCTTTTGCAATATGTCTTTCCCAGGGCACACCGGCCTTTTCCATCAGAGGGCGGTTATATTCATCCAGACAGTCAAGCCAGATCTGTTTCCTGTCCGCAAATTTGTCCACGAACCCACAGAGTGCCATCCACTTTCCGCCCGGAGCCAGCGTGTTAAGCGTCTCATTGATGGAATCTCTGATCTGCTGTGTGGTGGCGTAAGCGTTGTCCAGCACACCCTGATTGTCAAAACCACCACATACCGTGAGCTTATCGCCGAACTGCTGCTTCACTTCAAGAGGATTGTTCTGAATCTGTACCGGATTCAGCGCGTCCACACCGAGCCCGACCAGTTCCGGGATCAGATCATGGATCTTGCCACAGGAGTGGTGCTGGTAAATCATTCCCAGTCCGTGTACGGCGTCAATCACGCGTTTCAGGTGAGGTTTGATGATTCGCTGCCATTTATCAATCGGCATGAATAAATTATCATTGTTTGAGTAGTCGTCATGGAACTGTATCATGTCCGGCTTGTAATATTTTGCGATGCGTTCAATCAGTCCGATCTTATAGTCAGCAATCGCGCCCATAAAATCAGAAGAGGCCTCTTCGTCTATCATAATGTTTACAAGAGCTTCCTCGAATCCGCAGAACATGTGAAGACTTTCGAAGCAGCCGTTGATCAGAATGACATTGGACAATTTGTTGACACGATCCCAGCCGGCGGTGTCTTTGGCAGCCCATCCTTCCCAGTCATATTTGTCCAGATCCGGAAAGGTAACAACATCTCTCCAATTTTCGATATCCGTAATTTTGGGCTCGGACTCCACCGGCATCGGACCGGGCTGATCTTCGCGGTAAAGATATTTCACTCCAAACCAGTCGGTTGTGACACCATATCCTCTTGCACCCTCCTCAATGACGGTGGGAATACAGGTGTCCTGGCCGGTACTCGGGGACGGAACCCAGGGGGTGTCCTGGTGCTGAAATGCAAGCTGATTACATTCTCTTTCTGTTATTTTCATAGATCGAATCCTCCTTGTTGCGCCGATTTTTGCTTATGAAAATAGTATAACATTGTTGAAAATAACTGAAAATATCCTGAAAATACGAGAATAAATTGAGAAAACAGACAAATCCTGTACTGGAAATACAAAAGCTGCAAAAACAGATAGAATGTGAAGGCCAACAATGCTATTTTAAGAAAATATTTTGGAATAATAACGGGATTCCGTAGAAATTATGGAAATTCGGGGAAGGCTTGACTTGCTTCACAAAATCGGTATAATTAATTTTGTTATCAAAGGGGATAGCGCTGCAAACAGCACTATCCCTTTTGTTATGCTTTTCTCTATCCCCTGGTAGTTATACATTTCAACGCAGGAATCCCAGATTGTCCGGTCTGGGATTTTTGCGTGTCTTTCAACACAAAAACGAATTTTCACATCGAGGCGGTGAAAAAAGTGAATTTTCACCTTATAATATTGAAAAAAGTGAAAATCAGAGTATACCCGCCTGACCAATGGCATCCGTGATGCGATTGCACCGGATGTCACCATGTTCGTGCGATACGTTCTCCAAGGTAATGAAGCCCAATGGCGTTTATATTCGTCAGGGTGTATCAAGCGTACAGGCATCTTCGGATTAAATTCGCAGAATGATCAAAGATTCTGATGGCGATGTGTTCGAGGAAATGCGTACAGCTACGCAGGAGCTGTCCTTTGAGGAAGCAGAGCGCACCTTCAAGCGGTATAAGGTTGATTTTTCCGAAGAAAAATACATTGCGCTCGGTCTGCGTAACATACACGACGATCAGTATACCAATCTGGCTATGATCCTGTCAGATCAGTGTCAGCATACAACCAAGATCGCTGTATTTGGTGATGAAGCGAATATCACCTTTAAGTATGCAAAGGAGTTTGGAGGCTCCATCTTCAAGCAGTTGGACGATATTCGCAACGGCATTTCTCAACCCCGCAATCAATTGAAAAAGTACCTGTGGCAGTTACTCCACAAATGAAAACGGTAATGGATTATTTAGCTGAGTACGGCGAAATGACCGACGAGGATCTGCAAGAGCTGCTGAACATCAAAAAGACAAGAGCCTATCTGCTCGCTCGTCAGATGAGCGAAAATGGGTTGATCGAGATTGTCGGAAGAGGTGCGACCAAGAAATATAAACTGAAGTAATTCTATCATCAAAGCAGAAGGAGGCATAAAGAAGATAATACCATAAATATTTCTGCTTGTCAGACCCCGACAGAGAAAGCTGCCGGGGTTCTTTTTTTAGAAAGACTTCACAGGATATCCGCCTGATTAATGACTGATAAACTCGATCAGATTGTTTTTTTCAATCCGAAATATTTTTGAAATGGAAAATCAAAAGGACAGGATGTGTCCACCTCAAATGCTACAATGCAGATATAGAACCCCTTAAAACAGTTTTTGGACTGCAAATATAAGTGAAATGAGAGGGAAAATCATGTTTTTAAAGGAATACACACCGGAAGAAATGCGAACAAGAAGCCGAAGAGAGATAGGAATTGCCAATGTAATGATAGGTGTGATACTTCTCTCCTATGCAAGGGCAGATTCCTCGTCCCTGGTGGGAAAAACAGCTCTGCTTGCGGGAATCATATTCGGAAGCACCGGAGCCTTGCAGATTGTAAGGGAGTTGCGTGGGAAGACGGACTGGACAAAATGCAAAGTGATCCATGTTGTACGGATTGTACTTGGCATACCGATTTACCTGATTGGTCATGTCAGTATGCAGGGTTCCGAACTTAGGACACTTGGCCTGTTAGTGGGAGTGATTACGATTCTGGCAGGCATTCTGGGACTTCTGGACGAATCGGGAAGAATGCTCGCAAAAGCAGAATTATTGTGCGGAGTCCTGTTTTATATCCAGGGCCTTTTCTGGTCGCCGTCGCTGTGCGGAAAAATCTGCATTGAAGTAGGGTTTGGATATTTCGCGTCAGGGAGCCATACGCTGATCAGCCGGATAGGGATGGATTAGACTCGGGATTTATTTATCGATAAATGAATGTATCATTTGCAGGATAGCGTCTTTTTGACTTGCGTTTAGGCGGACCCAGAGGGCGAAAAGCTCCTGCTGGTCGGGAGTGAAATCTGGTCCCTCCGGGGAGCTGGAGAAAAATTGAGACATGGTAATACCCAGTCCATGACATATTTTCTCGATGGAAGCTATGGATGGCTCCATGTTTTTACGATACCAGGATGATATGGTGGACTGCGTGAGATCGGAATTTTTTGCGAGCGTATACTCAGTCCAGTTTCTCTTTTCGCGTTCTTCGGTAATTTTGTTCAGAATGTCGAATTCGGCGCGAGGATGCTGCATACCTTACCTCCTGTAAATCGTTATTTCTACTACGATTATAAGAAGTACGACATTGAAAAATAATATTATATATCGTATACTAATTAACGATATATAATATTATTTTTCGACGGGGCTCCTTTACTATAAAACATTCTGACGGGGCAGGCTGCTTTACGTAGTAAAAGAGTTGTAAAATACAACGAAAAAGAGTAAAATATTTTTAATAATCTCGAAGATATGGACAAGGAGGTATCTGTGAAAAAACTGGACAAAACTGGCCGCGTCCTGTCCATTCTGTATCGGCTTATGCGCGGTGAAAAGATTGTCATCCAGGACTGCGCGGAAGGGTATGAAGTCTCGACCAAAAGTATTCAACGGGACATCAGCGCGATCCGTTCCTTCCTGTCGGAATATCGTGAGTTGACGGGAAATCTGGAACTACAGTGTGACAAGCAGGAACACTCCTATCGCCTGTCGAGTCAGGACATGGTACAGGCGCGTGATCTGCTTCTGATCCTGAAAATTCTTCTCGGCAGCAGGGCATTAGATAAGCAAAGTCTGAGCAACCTGCTGGGAAGAATGGCCGCTTACAACACGAAGGAGCAGCAGGATTTTCTGCGGGAGAGCTGCAAGCGGGAGCTGGACGGCTATTATCCGGTTGGGAAAGATACCTATGGCGTCGTTGCCGAGCGAATGTGGCTGCTGGAGGAGGCCATCCGAAGTGGACATACAGTTCGCATTGTATATGAGCGCCTGGACGGAGAACGCGTGGAGCGGATATTATATCCGATTACGACCCAGTTCGACCATTTCTATTTCTATCTGCTGGCCTGCAGAGCCGACAAGGAAGATAGGAAGGTGATCTATTACCGCATAGACCGCATTTGTGATGCAGAATCGCTTGAGAAGCGGATTCCGATCGGCCTGGAGGATCGCCGCAAGCTTGAACTGGTGAAGCAGTACAACCAGAATATGTTTATGGGTAAGCACACGAGAATCCGTTTTCTCTACACAGGACCATCGGTGGAAGCCATTCTCGACAAGTTCGCGGCGGCGGAGATCGTGAAACAGGACGAAAACGGAGCGGAGATCACGGCGCAGGTAGAGTACAGCCGGGGGACGCTCATGGAACTGCTGGGACAGGGAAGCTGGGTGAAGGTGCTGGCGCCGAAGCAGCTGGTGGAGGATATACGGAAAGAATTAAAATTGATGTGCGATTACTATGTGTAGAATTGCAGCTTTTATGGAGATGTTTGATGCTCCGTGCGTCATATGATACAAATATTTTCCCGTATTTACGGGTTATAAAAGGAGGAAATAAAAATGGATTTAGAGCTTACGAAAGATTTTGACGAACAAGAGGAAGAGAAAAAACTGATAACACCCAATATTCTGATCTGTGGGCAGACAGGAAGTGGAAAAAGCAGCATTATCAATGCAATGAGCGGGAAACAGATTGCGGAAATTGGCGATGAAGTACCCGTGCGCAACGGAATAAAAAAGTATAAAGGAAAGTCGATAAATTTCGTTGATTCGGATGGTTACGAAATCGGAAAAGAAGAAAAATTCATAAGTGATATATTGGGCTATATTGACGCTCAGTCTGAGGAGGATTATCCGGAGCGAGTGCATATGGTCTGGTATTGCTTCAACATGGGAGTCGCGAGGCTGACTGATGGAGATCTTCGCATGATCAGTGAGATTGAAAAACGAAAGATTCCCGTTTGTTGCATTTTAAACAGAATTGATCAGACTGATGGGGGTTCTCTGAATACTATGCGAGGAGAAATCGAGAAGCGCCTGCCATCAGTGACGATCTTTAATTTCTGCGCTTCACCGGAGAGGGAGGTGCGCGAGAGTGTACAGGGGTATTTTGATGAAGAAAAGCTAAAGAACTGGGCACTGGCGAATATCCCAGCAGATATGAAGATAAATGTAATGGCTGGTCTGAGTATATCATTAAAGTCCAGAAGGAAACAGCTTTCAATGAAGTATATTCCAAGTCAGGCAGCGCAGGCTGCTGTGGCCGTCGGCATGAATTTTTCGCAAGTGGCAGATAGTGTATTGCTGATCGGACTTCAGGCAAGGATGGCATATCATATACTGAAAAGCTATGAACTCAGCGGTATTGGAAATTTATTTACAACTATACAGTCCGTGATTGTTAGCGCAGGAGGTAAAAAATTGGCGCTTACAATCGGAGGAACTTTAGTAGAGTTAATTCCAGTGGGCGGAAAGATTATTGTAAAGGGCGCAAATGTTCTGGTGGCCGGAAGTCTCACTTATGCGCTTGGAATGACTATAAACGAAACATGTTATCAATATTCGACAGGGCGTAAAAAGGGTTCGGATGCAGAGTTTTCTGATATTTTGAAGGGTATGATGACTAAGGAAAATATCAATCGCCTGGTCGATGAGTACACAAAGAAATACGGCAAGCAAAATACTGAGGATGAGGAAAAGTAAAAATGGGCACCGATAAATATACGATGATTAAGATTGAGAGTGAGGCTTTAGACCTACAGTTTAAAAAGACTAAAGAGTTACTTAGATTGTATAAAATGGCGGAGAAACACCCGAAACAAGCTCAGAAGTATATTGAAAAAAAGAATAAGCTGGAAGAGCAGTTTATAGTGGATAAACTGGATGGCTTCGACAAAAAAAAGAAAAGAGCCTTATATGAAAAAGCAAAGGAAGACTATGAAAGTCATATACGTTTATTCCTATATCCCAGTGAACCGCGAAAAGACGGCGCGTTTCAGACGAATCTGCTGGTAATAGGGGAGACGGGAGCCGGAAAAAGTTCGTTGATTAACTATCTGTATGACACGGACGCAGATGCAGGAGCCGGAAGACCGAAAACGGGTACAACGGGTCAGGTGTTGAGTAAATATGAGATTCGGGTAGAGGGAGATTTTCTGGTCAACGTATATGACACATGGGGGCTTGAGGCGGACAAGACAAAAAACTGGGAAGCGTCGGTGCTGGAAGAGTTAAAGCAATCTGATGTTAAGCGTATCAACGACTGGTTTCATACAATTATTGTGTGCATCAATGCTGCAAAGCCCAGGACGGAAGAATATATGACGGAGTTGGTCAAAAATCTTCTGGAGGATGGAAACAGAGTGATTATTGCGCTGACGCATTTTCATAATGCGGAATCATCCTGCGAGTCGATCAGTAAACGCTTTGTGCAAATGGGCGTACGGCCGGATGCAATTATAAGAACCTGTCCAGTAGAAGGTGGTACACTTCTTTCCGGGGTTAAACTTCACAAAAGCGGGAAGGAGGAATTAAAAGCAGCGATCAATCAGAACCTGTGTGAAATGATCGTCAATAAAACCGTCAGTAATTATAAGAAAATTCTGGATGAAAAAGAGAATGTTGTTCGGCAGAGGAAAAATTTAGTAATCGACGAAAGGTTCAACTTAGTGAATTATCGTAGTGAACATATTGGAGATAAAAATTATTCTGAGGAGAGAGATATATATGAAGCCGCAGAAAAGGGACTTGTACAGGTTCTGAAGAACATGTATAACGATGCGTGGCAGTACTATTTTGGTCTGATGAAAAAGTATAATGTAGCTCCGCTTGTGGAAGAAAACCAGATTAGAAAGCAGCTGAAAAGAGATTTTTCCAGGCCAGAGAGAAAACCAATGTTGAAAAAGCTGACAACATCCTACGAGGATGAAAAATGGGAGCTGAAAATCTTTTACGATAAGCAGATTGAAGAGCTGTTTCAAAGATTGGGTACCTTTGCCGAAGATATGTTCGGAAAGATAATGGAGGTATAAAAAGAGCGTATGAAGACAGATAATTCGGCAGAAGGTCTGCAGTCGATCGCGAATCTGAATAATGAGGTGCTTCTGGCACTGGAGGATTCCAATCGCACAGCGAAGGATTCAAGCCTGTTTGAAGCACTTAGTAAGATGGAATCTTGTGTGGGGGAGAAATGGGATTCCTTTGTGGAATTATACAAAAAAAGCGGGCTGACCAGGGTAGGTGAGGTTGTCAACTTAGTGGTTCGGGCGAACTTTTTTGTACTCGCCTTGCCATTGTCCCCGGCGTTAATACCTTACCATATATGGAAGAAAAAGAAAGATCAGGAGAAGGAACGCTTAATTCAGGAAATTCTCAAGCGCCAGGAGGAGACAATTCGGGAATTAGAGAAGGAGCGTCTGGCATCAAAGGAGCGGAAAAACTATCTCAGGAAACTTGCATCATGGCTGGATTTAGCAAAACGAGATTTGGAAAATGAGGATTTATGACGATGGGAATGGATGATGATATTCTCAGAGTAATAAAAGATCAGGATGAGCGAATAGACGCGCTCCGGCGGGGCGAGATGCCTAAACGAAGTCTGGATGCCGAAGGCCTCACCTGGGAGAAAATGTTAAGGGAACTTCCTCCTGAAATCAGAAACGCGCGAATTACGCTGGAAGATATCGCGACTCCGGAAGAAATTGCAGCTAATACAAGAGAATGCCGAAGGATGCGGGAGAACTATAAGCATTTATATCGGCTGGATGGATATGATTACGCTGCGGCGGGCATTGTCGGCACGATTGCAGCACTTCTGGACTTTTTCCTCGTGACTAAGGTAGACGTAAAGACCGGAAATGTCTGCGCGGGTAAAATGAAATCTGGTGTGGAGAAATTATGGGATAAGATTTTACCTGCAAGCACGGCGAGAAAACTGGAGAAAGCCAACCCCGTATGCTTTGATATTTCCGTTAATACAATGGGGCTTAATCCGAAAACACATCGTTTTCAGTCTTTGGGTCATGATCCGATCATGGGATTTTTGTTTGGCGTCAAAGATCAAATGTGTGGAGAGTTGACTGTGATTGACGGCTCGGGGCGTTTGATTGTGCAAAAGGTATCGGGTGCGGTAGAAAAAAATTTCCTTGAAGCATTTATTACAGAAGTAGGGCATCTTCTGTCAGATGTGAATGCGATGAGTCCTGGAGGGAAGACGTTGTCCGTGCCAGCGCCATTCATGCCATTGCTCCAGATGATTCAAGCTGGATGCTATGAATACAAAGGGAAAACCTACACCATTGGAGATCTGAGCAAAAAAATGTACAGGGACGGTTATAACTTCAATCACTTTGTGGGAATGTGTGTACCAGTTCTGTTTAATAACATCATGATACGCTTATACGTAGCGCTGCGGGAAATGTTTTCAGACAACTACGAAGGAAAGAATAAAAAGGACATGCTGTTGTTAGTGACCAGCTCTATTTTATTCGCAGAAAATGCCGGGAAGGTTGTTGTTACGAAAAATCCCTTTGCAATCAATTATGCTGCGTGGACAGATATGGCAAAGCATACCATGAAAGGCCTGAAATATGTGTGCGTGGATCGTCCGAGCGAAATTGGCTATGTGCAGAAGCAGTTGGATGATGAATGGGAAAAGATCTATGAGATGGCGCTTGAAGCACAGAAGGTCATAACGTTCTGAAGAGGGATTTCATGCAACAGGCGAATATCAAATATGTGAAAAAATGTGCATTTTGCAAGCACTGGTATGATCCTGCTAATACGGCGGTTTCTCCAAAGGCTCCGCAAATAAACGTCTGGTTATACGATGAGAAGGCGAGCCGGAAATGTCTTAAGCGGAATGTAGAAATGAAGTCGGGTGCTGTGTGCCGGAAATATGAGGGGAAAATTCCGGTAGTTTGAGTATTACTATCTGAAGCTTTGCCGCAGTTTTGGTATATCGTAAATCATAGGACGATCGGAGTAAGACGAAAGAGGAAAAGTATGTTGATCTGGCTTGGCCTGGCGCTTGTTGCACTCGGCATTTGGATGCATGCGGGGCGATTGGGGCGAAATATCCTTACTGCATTTGGAATCATCGGCGGTCTGGCTGCGCTTGCGGTCGGCCTGTTTCTCGCCGCCTGCGTGATGGTTGTGACCCTGGGACTGGGCATATTCATGCTTTTGAAATGCCTTGGGATTATCCTGATTGCTTTTCTCATTGGTTGTGCTGTCAGGGCGGTTTTCCGATGAATCATAAAATGTAAAGTATCCGGCGGAGAAATTCTGCCGGATTTTTTTAAAAGAAAATTGGGAAAAGGACAGAGTCTGTCCATGCTGCTGGCTATAATGGGTTCAGGACGAAAAACAGACAGCTTCGAGGAGGAATAGCGATGAGCGATATCACTGGCAATATACTGAGCAACGACTGGATCGGCGTCATGTTTTGCTGTAAGAAGTGTGGTAAATACTTTTTCCGATACGTGTTGCGGGACGAGTATTATTTCCACTACTGGGATGAGGATTACAAAAAGAACAGGCCCTGCGCGGTCTGTCAGTTCCGCGATGTACGCGACTGGTGTAGGAAGGTAAAGAGAAAACTACGAGGTGAATATTGAGAATGAACGAAGAAATAATGATCATTGACCATATAAATAAAAAGAATTTACGGGATTTAAAAGAGAATGGGATTCCGTATCGTTTTTATGAAAAAGATATTACAAAGATCGTTTACTATGATAAGGAAGATTATGATGAAGCAATGGAAATCATCGAACAGGAACGGAATGTCACCAGGCTTCTCACCAATGATCCAGATAGTTATTATGGGCGAGTCACTGAAAATGATGTATGTGAGAACATTTGCGATTTGGGAGAGGATTTGACTGATTTTGTGGAAGATTTTTTCAATCGAAGAAAAACAGCGACCATACTATTCAGATTGGCTCTTCTTTTTGGAAATATAATGTTCGTAATGTTTTGTCTCAGGATGCATCGAATTAGCATTGTAATATTTGCAGGCACGGTACTGTTGCTTAATTCGATTATCGTGTTATTATTTTCAGATTACTTATTAGCGATTGACCGAAAAATTTCGGGTCAATTTACTGATTATGTATCGTGGGAGGTTGATAATGTGAATGCATTACTGAAACATATGAAGGATACCTATATCAGACCAACAACAGATTCATCTGTGGGAGAATCATCGGAATAATCAATGCCCAAGGTAACCTGTCTTTTGAGATAGAGGCATGGGAGATGACGCAGTGATATTCGACAACTTTGGCGCATCAAATGGGGTTGCACCGGCGATCTGTGCGGACGCGCTGCACGATGCGCTGAGCGGCGGGGACTATGACACTTCTTTTGATATGATTATCTGTGCGGTCGGTAAAGGCGTTGAAAACGAGACTGGGGCGCCGCCTTATGAAGTGTATAAACACCATCTGCGGCTGCCTCTATTTGATTCGCGAAAGATGATAAAGAAAACAAGCCGACGTGAGCGGGTCGAGCGCGGCGGCGAAAGAGTGATCTGAAAAGAATGGCGGGTATTATAAAATATCCGCTGTTTTTTTCTGCGGATGGTAATTGAAATGCCGTAAAAGATTGGTTATACTGTAAGCAAATATAAATTGTTTTATCCGTCTGGCTCTTGTATTCGCGAGGATGTTGAGGCTGTCTGGATGAGGAGAACAGTAAAATTTTTGGGGAAATAAGCGCTGGTAGCGAGAAAGGACGGGGTGCGGAACATGTGTGAGCTTTCTACGGTGAGAACCAATTTTGACACAGAAGTTAAAATTGCCAACATTAAAAAAGAGCATATTGAAAATATTATCAGAACCGCCCCGATGT
>MSHD01000010.1 GCA_001941045.1 Lachnospiraceae bacterium Zagget2 | reverse complement strand
CCACGCCTGTCCAGTCACATGAAAGATATGGCTACTTAATCTTTTTAATTATAAGGGATTTCAGACTGAATGTCAATTTTTCAGAGCAAAGTTCACACTTTTCACAGTTTCTTCACAAATTATGGATAGCGAGCAGGTCGCAACCATAATTCAGCGATATAAAATCAGGCTGAACCAGGTCGCGACGTTCTGCCCGTTCAGAAAGCTAATTCCATGTTTCTCCGCGATATCGGGCACGATGATGCCATAGCTCTCGACGCAGGGGAACATCTGATCCGGATGGCGGCAGGGCGCGTCCGGCCAGGCGCATTTCCGGCAGATCGCGCAGGACTCCGTGGAGAGCACGAGCAGCTCCTCCGGCTTCTCTTTCCGGAACAGGTCGCGCACCTGTCTGGTGACCTCCTCATGTTCCATGCGCGTTGCGAGCGTCTCTTCCATATTTTCAATATCCTCGACCTCCCTCACGGTCGTAAAGATGAATCCGCCTGTAAAGCACGCGCAGCGCACGCGGCACTCTTCCACCGTGCCCACCGCCGGCGGACAGGCCCAGGAGGTATTGTAGCGCTCGCACTCGTGCTCGCAGACCCAGCGTACGCGATCCGAAAAGCTTAAGTCCGCGGGGTCGATAAAGGCATACTCGCAGATCGGGAATTCCGTCAGGCCGGCTTCGATTCTGCTTTGTATTTCCGTTTTTTTATCCATATCTACACAATCCTCTTAAACTTCTTTTCCAGCTCGTAGCGGCTCATGGAAATGATCGTCGGTCTGCCGTGCGGGCAGTTATATGGATTCTCCAGAGTCAGGAGCTCATCGATCAGCGCCTTCGCCTCCTCGGTCGACATGCGGTGCTTTCCCTTGACCGCTGCCTTACAGGCCATCGATGCCATCTTGTCGAGCAGCGATTCACTTGTCCCGCTGCCAGTGATGTCGGAGAGACTGTCGAGCAGCTCCATCAGTATGTCCTGCCTTGCAATGCCGGGCAGATTCGACGGTACGGCGCGCACGGCGTACGCATGATCGCCGAATTCGTCGATTTCAAAGCCCATCTCCGCAAAGCTCTGCTGAAATTTCAGATAGAGCTGCTCCTCCTGCATACTGAGATTCAGGATGAGGGGCGGCGAAAAAAGCTGGGAATCGACTTTTCGCTCCGAGAGCTCCTTCATAAAGCGTTCGTAGAGCACCTTCTCGTGAGCTGCATGCTGGTCGATGATGTAGAGCTTGTCCGCGTATTGCACAAGCCAGTAGGTGTCAAAGAGCTGGCCAATGATCGTGTGCGATGCTGCGGCCTCCTTCGACAGAAGCTTTCCGTCGAAGAGGTCGAGCTGCTGCGGCTCGCCGGACGGGGCCGGGGCCTCGTAGCCGTTGCTCTCACGAAGGAGGTCTTCCGGCTGCCGGTGCCGCTCCTCCACCCGTTTCCGCATCTGCTCCATGAAATAGTCGAGATTTTTATCCCGTGGTTCCACGGGCTTGCTTGGGGAGGATGGTGTTTTCCATCGTTTTTCCATGGGAATATTGTCAGGCGAAGTCTCCTTCTGTCCAACTCCGGATATTCCCTTCGGACTGGTTACCAAAGCCCCGTTCTGTACTGTCTTCCTGTCAGAATAATTACCTGTCCTTTCCAGGCTCTCTTCTGCCGCCCTGTCGCCGCACGACACTTTTTTTGAGCCGTCCAGCCGCACCTCCGGGATCAGCTCGCGCCCGGTGAGCGCGTCCTTCACAGTCCGCAGCAGCAGATCGTAGACCAGGTTCTGGTTGCTGAAGCGCAGCTCCATCTTGCTCGGGTGCACGTTGACATCGAGAAGTTTTCCGTCGACCCGGATATCCAGGCACACGAAGGGATAGCGGTGCTGCATCATGAAGGTCCGGTAGCCGTCCTCGACGCCCTTCGCGATGATATTGCTCTTCACATAACGCCCATTGACGAAATAATTTTCATAATTGCGGTTCCCGCGGGAAATCTCCGGCTTCCCGATATAGCCGCTGATTCGCAAAGGACCCTCCTCGCGCTCCACCTTGATCAGCCGCAGGGCCGTCTCCCGACCGTAAATATGATAAATCACATCCTTCAGATTGCCGTTCCCGGCGGTATGGATGCGCTCCTGTCCCTCAATCATGACCCGGAACGAGACCTCCGGGTGGGAAAGGCTCAGGTGCGTCATCAGCTCGTGGATCGCCGAGGCCTCGCTCATCGGGCTTTTGAGAAATTTCTTCCGCGCGGGAGTATTGTAAAAAAGATTGCGGATGATGAAGGTCGTCCCGTCCGGCGCGCCTGCGTCCCCGAGGCTCTTCTGCACGCCGCCCTCGATGCAGCAGCGGCTGCCGGTTACGCTGCCCCGCGTCTTCGTGATGAGCTCCACCATCGCCACCGCCGCGATGCTCGAGAGCGCCTCCCCGCGGAAGCCAAGCGAGGTGACGCCCAGGAGGTCGTCCGCGCTCTGGATCTTGCTCGTCGAATGGCGCAGGAAAGCGAGCGGAATATCATCCTTCTCGATTCCGCTGCCATTGTCCGTGATCCTCAGATAACCGACGCCGCCGTCGCGCACCTCCACGGCCACCTGCGTGGCTCCCGCGTCGATGGCGTTCTCCACCAGCTCCTTCACGACGGAGGCTGGCCGCTCGACGACCTCGCCCGCCGCGATCTTGTCGATGGTCTGCTGGTCCAGCACTGCTATCCTGCCCATCGATTCACCACCTGTTCTTCAGCTTATTCTGCAGACGGTAAAGGGTGTTCATGGCGTCCATCGGCGTCATGTTCGTGATGTCGAGCTCCGTCAGCTCCCGCACCACGTCGTCGTCCTTCACCGTGTCAAAGAGGGAGATCTGCTCGAGATCTACCTCATCGTATTTTTTTGTTTTACTCTTCGCTTTCGCCTTCGTCCGGCGCTCCTCGGCGATTTCCTTTGCCCGCACGGAAATATCCGCCTGGCTCAACTCCTCCACGAGCTCCTTCGCCCGCGCGATGACGCCCTCCGGCACACCGGCCAGCTTCGCGACCTGGATACCGTAGGATTTGTCGGCGCCGCCCTTGACGATCTTCCGAAGAAATACGATATCGTCACCCTTCTCCTTGACCGCGATACAATAGTTGTTGACGCCGTCCATCGTGCCCTCGAGTTCCGTCAGCTCATGGTAATGCGTCGCGAAGAGCGTCTTCGCGCCGAGCAGGCGCTTGTCCGCGATGTGTTCGATGACCGCCCAGGCGATCGCGAGGCCGTCGAAGGTGCTCGTCCCGCGCCCGATCTCGTCGAGAATCAGCAAACTGTCCGGCGTGGCGTTCCGCAGGATATTCGACACCTCGTTCATCTCCACCATGAAGGTGCTCTGCCCGCTCGCAAGGTCGTCGGAAGCGCCCACGCGCGTGAAAATGCGGTCGACAATGCCAATGTCCGCGCTGTCCGCCGGGACAAAACTGCCGAGCTGGGCCATGAGCACGATCAGCGCCGTCTGCCGCATGTAGGTAGATTTACCCGCCATATTCGGACCGGTGATGATCGAGACACGATTCGCATTATTATCAAGATAGGTGTCATTTGCAATAAACAGATTTCCGGGCAGCATGCACTCCACGACCGGATGCCGACCGCCGCGGATATCGATGACGCCGCGCTTATTGATCTTCGGACGGACGTAATGATTTTTCTCCGCCACCCAGGCGAGCGAGGTGAAGACATCCAGCCGCGCCACGGCCTTCGCTGTCCGCTGAATGCGCAGCACCTGGAAACCGATGTGATCACGTACCTCTGAAAAGAGCTGATACTCGAGCGCCGTCAGCTTCTCCTCCGCCCCGAGGATCGTGTCCTCCAGCTCCTTCAGCTCCGGCGTAATGTAGCGCTCGGCGTTCGTCAGCGTCTGCTTGCGGATATAGTCGTCCGGCACCAGATCCTTGAAGGAGTTTGTCACCTCCAGGTAATAACCGAAGACCTTATTATATTTGACGCGCAGATTCTTGATTCCGGTACGCTCCCGCTCACGCGTCTCGATGTCGGCCAGCCAGGATTTCCCTTCCGTGCGCGCGCTGCGGTATTTGTCCACATCCTCGTTGTAGCCGTCCTTGATCATATTGCCCTCGCGAACGGAGATCGGCGGATCTTCGATAATGGATTTGTCAAGCAGCTCACAGAGATCCGTGAGCGGATCAAGCTCTTCCAGAATTTCCTGCAGAAGCGGCGACTTTAATTCAGCAAGCAGTGTGCGGATCGGCGGCAGCATCTCCAGCGAAGTCTTGAACGCGATCAGATCCCGCGGATTCGCCGACTGGTAGCTGATACGTCCGATCAGGCGCTCCAGGTCGTAAATCGGATTCAGATACTCGCGCAGCTCATCGCGCGTGATGAGCTGGCTGTTCAGCTCCTCGATCGTGCTGAGCCGTTTTTCAATCTCGTCCCGGTCGATGAGCGGCTGTTCGATATAGCCGCGCAGCGTGCGCGCGCCCATGGCCGTCTTCGTGCGGTCGAGCACCCAGAGCAGCGAACCGCGCTTCTGCTTCTCGCGCAGCGTCTCCACCAGTTCCAGATTTCTCCGGCTCGAGCTGTCAATGAGCATGTAGCTGCCCGTCACATAGGGCTGCAGCTTACTGAGATGCGCGAGCGATGTCTTCTGCGTTTCCGTGAGATAACGCAGCAGCGCCCCGGCGGCGATGACACCGCAGTCCAGATCCTGTACACCCAGTCCCTCGAGGGAATTTACATGAAAATGCTCACTGATTTCCTTCCGGCACAGTTCGTCATCGAAATACCAGTTGTCCAGAGAATAAAGCGTGATGCCGAGCCGCTCCTTCAGATCATCGAGATCGACGCCGCTGACAAAGAGCGCCTCGTTGCAGACCAGCTCCCGGGGCGTAATCTTCGCAATCTCATCTGTCAGCTTCCGCGCGGAGTCGAGTTCCGTGACAAAATAATCGCCGGTCGTCACGTCCGCAAAGGAGACGCCGAACCGGTCGCTGACATAGACGATGCTCATGATGTAATTATTCCGGGATTCGTCGAGCGCCTGGGCATTCAGATTCGTCCCCGGCGTCACGATGCGCACCACCTCGCGCTTCACAAGGCCCTTCGCAAGCGCGGGATCCTCCATCTGCTCACAGATTGCGACCTTGTAGCCCTTCGAGACCAGGCGGCTTAAGTACCCGTCCACCGCATGATAGGGCACGCCGCACATCGGCGCTCTCTCCTCAAGGCCGCAGCTCTTCCCCGTCAGCGTCAGCTCCAGCTCACGGGAGACGGTCTTCGCATCGTCAAAAAACATCTCGTAGAAATCACCGAGACGATAAAATAAGATGCAGTCCGGGTACTCCTCTTTCGTCTTCATGTACTGCTGCATCATTGGTGTAAGCTCTGCCACTTTTCTTCCTCACTTTCGCCCCTTATCATAACATAAGAGGCAAAGCGGGTAAAGGAAAAACTTCATCTCAGGCCTTTCAGAAACGCCTTGTGCTCCTCCGTAACCCGGAAGCTTTCCCTGGCCTTGCGGATCGTCATCCGGTGCACCCATGGGTCGAGTCTCTTTTCCGTAATAAAGGGCAGCACCGCGTCGTACTGCTTCTCCAGTGCCGTTGCGAAGTACCAGGCGATCATCATATTGACATAATACTCCTCCGAGCGGATCGTGGCGACGCGCTCCGGGTATTTCCCGTCAAAATCCTCATCCAGAAAATGCTGCATCAACATCCCGATGCCAAAGCGCAGGATATAAGGATGCCCGGAAGCAAGCCACTGATCGATGTACGGCAGCAGCTCCTGATGATATTTCCGGAAAACCTTCGGCGATAACTGGTCGCAGGTCGCCCAGTTGTCGATATAGGGGAGAAATGTCGTGAGCTTTTCCATGCAGGCGCCAAATTCCCGCTCCTCGCAGAGCAGAAAAGCGTGGAGCTGATTCTCCTCAAAATAAGTATGCGGCAGTTCCCTCATAAACTGCCGCGCATCTTCTGTCTCTCTCAGTTCCTTCGCACAGGCCCGCAGGATCGGCGTGCGCACCCCAATCACTGCCTCCGGCGGCACGGTCGGCATCAGCTTCCTCTGAAAATCCCGGTAGCCCATATCCTGCCGGGACCATAAATATTCTGTAATTTTCATCGTCATCCAGTCTCCATCTGATATAAAAAGAAAGGTCCTGAATATCAGAACCTTTCCGAAGTGGACCTGAGGGGAATCGAACCCCTGTCCGAAAGCCCTTCCATTGCGGTGTCTCCCATCACAGCCGTTTGTTTGTCATTCCCTCCTCCGCACGCCAGACGGCAGGCTTACGGTTTCAGTAGCTTCATCATACGCCCATGCGCGCAAAGCTTAACGCATGTCGTTTCCCGCATCAATGATGCCCGGGTCTCAAGGTGCGGGTGCCCTGAGTCGGACAGCAGCCCTTAGGCTGCGAGTGCTAAATTATCTTCAGCGTTTATATTTAGGTTTGCACCTTGCGCGGTGCCTTCGGATGGCTGCCACAACTTCAAAACCCCCGTCGAAACCTTTACAAGCCCTGAAAGATTGTAGAGGCAACGCAAAAGATTTTCCGTAGCGGCTTTACTATAACGAAAAGAAACCTGTTTGTCAAGCCAATCCTTCACAAAATGGACATAAATCATTGTTAAGATAAGAAAAATGCAAATGCAGGAGCGTGGGCTTATGGAGAAACTGAAGATTTTAGTGGTGGACGATGAGAGCCGCATGCGGAAGCTTGTAAGAGACTTCCTTGTAAAGAATAATTATGAAGTGCTCGAGGCCGGCGATGGAGAACAGGCCGTCGACATCTTTTTTGAACAGAAGGATATTGCGCTCATCATCCTGGATGTGATGATGCCCAAGATGGACGGCTGGCAGGTCTGCCGTGAGATTCGCGGCTACTCAAAAGTACCGATCATCATGCTGACGGCAAAAGGGGATGAACGTGACGAATTACAGGGCTTTGAGCTCGGCGTTGACGAATATGTGACGAAGCCATTCAGCCCGAAGATTCTGGTCGCGCGCGTGGAAGCGATCCTGCGCCGTTCCAATCTGCTGGCAAGCGAAGATGTGCTGAAAGCCGGCGGGATAGAACTCAACAAAGCCGCCCATCAGGTCAGCATTGACGGGCACGATGTGGAGCTGAGCTATAAAGAATTCGAACTGCTCGCCTACTTCATGGAAAACCAGGGAATCGCCCTGCCCCGGGAGAAAATTCTGAACAACGTGTGGAACTACGACTACTTCGGAGACGCGCGCACGATTGATACGCATGTAAAGAAGCTCCGCAGCAAGCTCGGTGAAAAGGGCGAGCTGATCAAGACAATCTGGGGTATGGGATATAAGTTTGAAGTCTGACAGATGACAGGCCGTGCAGTGTAAAGCAAAAGCTCTCTGGACGGCCTGTTTCTTTCTTTTTCCTTACAGATTTCTTATAACTCCGGCTGTCTGGCAAAGCAGATCTCGCCGGTCGCTGCATCCATGCTCTCCACAATGGCGAGCGATTCCAGATGATAACCCAGATTCCGGATGATACGTCCGCCCTGCTGGAATCCTTTCTCAATCGCGATGCCGATACCCTCAACAGTCGCTCCCGCAGAATTAACGATCGAAATCAGCCCCTGCAGCGCGCAGCCATTGGCGAGGAAATCGTCAATAATCAGCACATGATCCTCCGGGGAGAGGAATTTCTGCGATACAATAACCTGGTTCTTGCAGCGATGCGTGAAGGACTCAACTTCTGCAACGTACATCTCACCCTCGAGATTAATCGTGTGAGATTTCTTCGCAAAGACAACCGGCACGTCAAAATAGCGCGCAACGATGCTGGCAATCCCGATGCCGGAAGCCTCGATTGTCAGGATCTTGTTGATCGGTGCACCTTCAAAACGGCGCTTGAACTCTGCCCCCATCTGTTCAAACAGACTGATGTCCATCTGGTGATTCAGAAAACTGTCAACCTTCAGAACATTCCCCTCTTTTACGATACCATCCTTCGCAATGCGCTCCTCCAAAAAGTTCATTTTCTAATTCCTCCGTCTGTAGTCATGATATAAAGAAGCGTATCATATTTTAGATTCTCTGACAAGCTCTTTATCTGGCTATATCAAAAATTATATATCTGGTCATTTTAAAATGGTCAGTTTGGAGTTAGTATAGGGAACAACTTACAGAAACAGGAGGCATCTTATGAGCACAAAAGAAATCACTTCCGTAAGAAGCGGCATCTCCGTCACGGAAATTGCGATCACAGGCGTGTGCATCGCCCTTACCTTTGTCGCCACGGGCTTTGTCAATATCCGCCTGCCGATCGCTGCAAACGGCGGTCTGGTGCACCTGGGAAATGTTCCTCTGTTCCTCGCGGCCATTCTTTTCGGGAAACGAACCGGTGCGCTGTCCGGCTCCATCGGCATGGCGCTCTTCGACCTGATGGGCGGCTGGGTGCTCTGGGCTCCCTTCACCTTCGTAGTCGTCGGACTGATGGGCTGGACGGTCGGCGCGATCACAGAGAAGCACCATGGTTTCGCCTGGAACGCGCTTGCCATCGCGGTGGCCTGTGTCATCAAGATTGTCGGCTATTATATCGCAGAAGGCATTATTTACGGAAACTGGATCGTCCCGGCGCTGTCGATACCGGGAAATCTCGTGCAGATCGGTGTCGCCGCGGTGCTGGTTCTGCCGATTGCTGAGGGCGTAAGAAGAGTCGTTCGCAGACAGACACTTTAAAAAATAAGGAGCGCTTGAATATGTATAAAATCATGACCCCCGGGCCCACACAGGTCCGCGAAAATGTGCGCATGGCGAGGAGCCTCGCCTGCACAAACCCGGATCTCGACCCGGAATTCTACGATTATTACCGTGACACCTGTTCGCTGATCAGCGAGCTTCTGGAGACGGAAAATCCTGCCTATATTCTGGACGGCGAGGGCATCCTCGGCCTCGAGGCCGCCTGTGCCTCTCTGACCGAACCGGGCGACCGGGTGCTGGTTGTGGACAACGGCGTATACGGCCGCGGCTTCGCGGACTTTGTAAAGATCTACGGCGGCGAGCCCGTCTTCTATGAAGCCCCTTATACTCGGGCAATCGATGTGAAGGCGTTCCGCGCTTATCTGAAGGAGCATCACGACTTCAAGTATGCGGCGATGGTGCACTGCGACACGCCGAGCGGCGTGCTGAACCCTGTGGAGGAGATGGGCCGCGCCCTCCACGAATATGGCATTCTCTCCATCGTGGATTCCGTGTCCGCCATGTTCGGCGAGCCGCTGCATGTGGACGCAGGTCAGCTCGATATTGTCTGCGGAGGCTCGCAGAAGGCGCTCTCCGCCCCTCCCGGCCTGACCTTCGTGACAGTGAGCCCCGCCGCCATGAAAGCCATGGAGGGACGAAAGACGCCCATTGCTTCCTTCTACGCAAATATTCTCGTATTCCGGGACTATTATAAGGATCAGTGGTTCCCCTACACGATGCCGATCAGCGACATCTGCGGACTGCGGACCGCACTGGAAAATGTGAAAGCTGACCCGGGACGCTTCGAGCGGCACCGGAAGCTCGGTGAGCTCTGCCGGAAACGCATTCTCGATATGGGGCTCTCCCTCTATCTGGAAAACGGTTTCTCCAACACCGTGACTGTCGTGCGCGTACCGGATGGAATCACCGCCGCCGACATTCTGGAGGCCATGAAGCGCGAGCACGGCATCATGATCGCCGGCAGCTTCGACGTCCTCGCCGGACAGGTCATCCGCATCGGTCACATGGGCGAAAACGCCAATGAAAAAGACGTGTGCGAGACGCTCGACGCGCTTGCGGATGTGCTGAAAAAACTTGCTTAAAAAACTGGGGCGTCCTGCATTCAGGACGCCCTTTCGGACCTCAGCTCTGCTCTGAGTACCCCGCCGTGCTGATTTCGAGCTGTCCCTTCGCTTCCCTGAGCGCGGTGAGATCAGCCTCCGTCACCTTGTCGAGGCGACATTTGCTCACAAGCTTCTGCAGCCTTGCACTGTCGTTCTTGATCTGCTTCTTCTGCTGCTTCTCCATCTGCTTTCCGTTATTTCTCAGGATCTGATCGGCCTCACCCAGCAGCTTCCGGCACTCATCGAGAAGTTCCATGGCCTCGCGTCTCACCTGATCCTGACCGGAGTAAGCCGCCGCGTCACGGATAGCCTGATCGATCTCCGCATCAGACATGCGGTCATTCGCAGTGATCGTGATGGACTGCGCCTTTCCGGTATCCAGATCTTTCGCGGAGACCTGCAGAATGCCGTTGGCGTCGATGTCAAAGGTAACCTCGATCTGCGGCACGCCGGCCGGCGCTTTTTTGATGCCGTTCAGGCGGAATTTCCCGATCGTTTTATTGTCCCGCGCCATGGGGCGTTCGCCCTGCAGCACGTGAATGTCCACCGCGCGCTGATAGGGTGCAGCTGTGGAAAACACCTGCGAATAACGCGTGGGGAGCGTGGAATTACGCTCGATCAGCCGCGTGGCAACGCCGCCTACCGTCTCGATGGAGAGGCTAAGCGGAATCACGTCGAGCAGCAGCAGATCCTGTCCCGTGCCCGCTGCGGCGAGGCCGTTGCCCTGCAGCGTACTGCCCAGGATGGCCGCGCCCTGCGCCACGCACTCGTCCTGATTGATATTGCGGGAGGGCTCCTTGCCGGTCAGCGCCTTCACCTTGGCCTGCACCGCCGGGATGCGCGTGGATCCACCCACCAGCAGCACGCGTCCGAGCTGGGACGGAGAAATCCTCGCGTCGCTCAGGGCACTCTGCACCGGACCCGCAGTGCGTTCCACCAGATCGTAGGTAAGCTCATCAAACTTCGCCCGGGTCAGCGTGAGGTCGAGGTGCAGCGGCTCACCGCGCGACTGCGTAAGATACGGCAGCGTGATCTGCGTCCGGTCCGAGGAGGAGAGCTCCTTCTTCGCCTGCTCCGCCGCGTCCTTCACGCGCTGCATCGCTGCAAAGTCACGGCGCAGGTCGACATGCTGATTTTCCCTGAAGCTTTTGACAATCCAGTCCACGACCCGCTCATCAAAGTCATCTCCGCCCAGATGATTGTCGCCGGCAGTAGCCAGCACCTCGATGACACCGTCGCCGATCTCAATGATAGACACATCGAAAGTGCCGCCGCCCAGGTCGTAGACCATGACCTTCTGCGCCTCCCCATGATCGAGTCCGTAGGAAAGCGCCGCGCTGGTCGGCTCATTGATAATGCGCTTCACCGTCAGACCCGCGATGCGTCCGGCGTCCTTCGTCGCCTGCCGCTGAATATCGTTGAAATAGGCCGGTACCGTGATGACTGCCTCCGTCACCGGCTCCCCGATGAATTCCTCCGCATCCTTTTTCAGCTGCATCAGAATCATCGCGCTGATCGTCTGCGGCTTGTACTCCTTGCCGTCGATCCGGATGCCCCAGTCATCGCCCATATGGCGCTTGATCGAGCTGATCGTCCTGTCCGGATTGGTCACTGCCTGCCTTCTCGCGCTCTCCCCTACCAGCCGCTCACCGTTCTTCGTAAAGGCCACCACGCTGGGCGTCGTCCTGCTCCCCGACGCGCTCGGTACAATGACCGGCTCATCATGCTCGATGACCGAAACGCAGCTGTTCGTCGTCCCCAGGTCGATCCCGATTATCTTACTCATACTGTATTTTCTCCTTCCACCGCCCAAATACAGCAAGAAAGCGAACCGTCCGACGATCCGCCTTCTTGCGAGAATAGTTTGGGTTTCAAAATATATGGTAAAGACTTTCGAATTGAAATGCAAGTTCTGTCTGTGAAAATACTGTGTCTTATTTAGAAAAATTTTCTAAACTTCCGCATCTCAGAACAGGAGATACTCCCCGTCCAGCAACGCATAGTAGAGACTGTCGCCCTCGCGGATATCGGCCTGGCCGCTGGTCGCCTCCGTGACGGCCTTCGTAATCTCCGGAACCTTCGCCGCCTGGACGAGCACCGTGAAACTCACGCTGTCCGTGTACACGGCATCCAGCATCGGAATGCCCCTCTGACCGAAGAGATACTGCAGCTTTCCGATGCCGCCGTAATCCGTTCCGATCGCTAGCTTTGTGCCCCAGTATTTGGTAATGCGAACGCTGCTGTCCAGTCCGACGCGCGCCGCCGCCTGATAAGCACGGACAATCCCGCCTGTACCGAGCAGCACGCCGCCGAAATAACGCGTGACGACGAGCGCCACATTGGTGAGGCCTTCCCCGACCAGCACGTCCAGCATCGGCTTGCCTGCGGTCTGGGACGGCTCGCCGTCGTCGCTGCAGCGCAGCGTCTCCTGCCGCTCCCCGAGCACATAAGCCCAGCAATTATGCCGCGCATCCCAGTATTTTTTTCGCATCTCCTCGATGAAGGCCAGCGCCGCTTCCTCCGTCTCCACTGGCCGCACCGTCGCGATGAAGCGCGACTTCTTTTCCGTAATCTCGCCGATGCTGCCCTCATAGATCGTCTGATACTGTTCTGTCATCCCGGTATCTCCTGTATCCCCGTCTACAATCAGCCGCTTTCGGCAATATGAGAAACCGAAACCGTATGATTGGAATAAGTATCCCATGTCGGCTCATAATCATCCGACGCCTGATCTCCCCACATATCCCAGCCTTCCCGCAGCCCCCTCGCAAAAAGTTCAATCCGGGGTCCCTGACTGCACGCCTCAATAATCGGTATGATTTCGTCCGGTTTCCGACTGTGCTCCCTCTTCATGGAGCGAATCAGATTCACCTGGGACCTGGCAGGCTGCAGCGTGCGGTTTGGCGCACTTTTTTTCTTAATTCCAAACAAGAGCAATTCCGTGACGTTTCTGAAATAAAATCCTACGCCGCGACCATCCGGACCGCCATCCTTTCGAACCTTTTCCCAGACGATATTTCCCTTGTATTCAAAACCCCAGGCATCCATCACTGCAAGTCCGTCCGGGAGCAGTGCGTTTGGGATCCACAAATACAAATGGGCCTTATCATCAGCAATATCAGAAACCGGCAATAATTTAATATCGCTGATTGACATGGTTTCATAACGATTCAGTCTCTTATGTTCCGGAGCTACTTTCCCCGTTCTGTTCTGAAACTGCCATGGCGGATCGGCGTATATCGTATTATACTTTTTCCCCTTCGTGAACATCTGCAAGCTTTTTATGGTATTCTCCAAGTCTGCCATAGCCCTCTACGCACTCCTTTCTTATTCCTACCGCCAGAACAGGGCATCCCCCATTGCGGCGCGAATCCAGCCTGTAAAGCAATTTCCCCATCCATGTGGTACTTGCGCCATATTTTCTTATCAGAAAATTGCCTTTCTCATCCTTTTCCTGCCTGAATATATCATTGAGCTCTTCCGCCCTGGTCACAATCACGCCGACGTCGATCAGCCCACAGTCAAAATACGTTCTCATAGCCAGCAGATCCCGGTCAAAAGTCTGATCTTTGCTGTTCCACTCCAAGTCAAACGCAACCCTGTTTTTCAGGAAATCAATGTTATGTCCGTCTATATATCCCACAATAGTTTCGGTTTCAAATGGTTCCTTTGCAAACTTACCACGTCTCTGCGAAGACTGTCTGGGATACTTTTTCACAACCAGATCACCGCTGATTCGTATTTCCCTCCATCCATACGGATACAGTACATCGTCAAACTTCTTTGGGATCGGCGACTCATTACCACCTTCCTTTTTAATATCTTCGACGCTGAGGTTCAGACGCCGCAGACAATCCTGTATTTCGTTCCATTCCTCCGTAAATGAGCCGTTCAATATTTCCAGAGCATGACCATAATTGTAAAATTCATATTTAAAAAGCACGTCGTCCGTTATATATTTGCTGTAATCCATGGTTCCTCCTCAATCATCTTAGCATAAATTCAGTCCAACTTCCATCGTCTTATTTGTTTTTTGTGTCCTCCATCTCCTCGACAAACCTCGACACCCGTGCCTCATGGCTGCCCTGCTTCTTCGACCAGCAGATCGTAAGCTCGCGCTTCGCGCGGGTCATTGCGACATAGAACATACGCCGCTCCTCCTCCATGTCGGCGTCGAGCACTGCCTTCTTGTAGGGCGTGACGCCCTCCGCCGCATCGAGGATCCAGACCTTCTCATACTCAAGGCCCTTGCTGCTGTGCATCGTCGTCAGATGCACACCATCCTGTACCTCCTGCTGACGGCGGCGCATTTCCTCCATCTGCCGCTTATATTTCTCCATATACTCGAACCATTCGTCATAAGTCCGGTAATCCTTCGCGCTCTGCTGCAGTTCGTTCAGGATCTCAATCAGGTCATCCGCATTCATGCGCCGAAACTGCGCGTACTCGCGCAGATACTCCTCATAACCAACCACATGACGGATGTAATTGACCGCCGCGTAGGGTCCCATGCGGCCGAGCATCTTCAGATCATAGCGCAGCCGCTCAATCCGGTCGCACACATAGTCCTTGTCCTCATAATATTCCAGCATGAGCTCCCAGTCAATCCGCTCGCCCGGCAGACACTCCCGGTTCAGGTAGCGCTTCGGGCGGTTCAATACCGGCAGAAGATCCCGCCTGAGCCCGGATCCCATCGCGAGCCGGATATAGCAGAACAGATTCTTCGCAATCCAGTGCTCAAAAAGGTTCGGCATCGTATCGCGCATGCGGAAGGGTACGTTGTACTCCATCAGCTTCTGCACGAGCAGACGGGGCTGCGTGTTTGTCCGGAAAATGACCGCTGCATCCCTGAGGTTTTTCCCGGCATTCTTCCAGTCCTGAATTTCCTTCAGAATATACAGACATTCCTGCTGCTGATCCGGGAAAGACAGCACGCGGACCTCCGGCCCGTTCCCGCCGCGCGCCGTGATCTCCTTCGGAAAGCGCGCCTGGTTCCAGCGCACGACGCGTCCCGCCGCCTCGACGATCTGCCGCGTCGATCGGAAATTGTCATTCAGGAGAATCTGCTCCGCGTCCGGATAATCCTTCGGAAAATCCAGCATGATCGAGGGATCCGCACCGCGGAAGCGATAGATCGACTGGTCGTCGTCTCCGACAATAAAAAGATTATTCTGCGGCAGAGCCAGCAGTTTTAAAATATCATACTGGATGCGGTTGATATCCTGGAACTCGTCCACCAGAATATACTGATATTTCTGCTGCCAGGCCGCCAGAATGTCAGCCCGCTTCGAGAGCAGCTCCCAGGTATAAGTCAGCATATCGTCGAAATCGAGCAGCCGTGCGCGCTTCTTGCGCTCCTCGTACTCTGTATAAATCTTCCGGAAAATCTCCTCCGCGCAGTTTTTAGAAAAATAATTTTCGATCGGAATCCGCTCATTTTTGATGAGGCTGATCTCCGCCGAGATTCCTGCCAGGAAATCATTCTCATCGTCAAGTTCCAGCTTCTGTCGCTCGACACTCTCCTTCAGATACTGATAGCGGACCTCCTCGCGCAGAATATTCCCCGCAGTAAAGCCGTAGGACAATTTCAGAATCGTGAAAAAGACCGCATGGAAGGTTCCGAAGGACACATTCCCATAGCCGCGCGGTGCGTCCGCACTTTTTTCCATCAGGCGCCCGAAGCGCTCCTTCATCTCAGTGGCCGCGGCCTTCGTGAAGGTGATCACCAGAATGGAGGAGGGCGATATGTGACAGTCCCGTACCAGGTGCTGCACTCTGTTTGTCACTACGGTGGTTTTGCCCGAACCAGGGCCGGCCAGAATCAGGGCGGGACCCTGCACGTGCCTGATGGCCCGATTCTGGGCTTCACTGAAAGTATTGCTCATCTAGACTACCTTCATCCGCTGCAGCAGCCACTGATTGACTTCCATGCCAATCAACACAATGTACATGATGAAATACAGCCACATCATGAAGAGAATCAAGGTGGTCAGACTCCCGTACATACTGGCAGCATTGCTGTACTCGATATAAATGGAAAAGAAAAAAGAAAAGAGGTAACAGACCACCGATGCAAACATTGCACCCGGAAGCTGTTCCATGAAATGACGCCGCTCTCCCGGTTCACGCCCCGGCAGCACCCGGTAAATGACTGCAAAAAACAACGTGAAAGCGCCAAACATCAATACCAGCCGAAACGAAAGAATCAGACTCGTGAATGCCGCAATAAATGGAAGATATAACAGCACCAGCTCGTGGATACTATTTCCAAAGACAACCATCAGCAGCGAAGCCAGCACCAGCACGACGAACAGCAGAGAAAAAAGCGTACCGCGTGCCCGCATAAACAGATAGGACCGGTTCTTCCGGCCGCAGATGGAGTTCATTCCACGGTTCAGCGCCATAAAGCTCTTACCCGCCGACCAGGCTGTCATCAGAGCCGACAGGGAAATAGCCGCAATCGCACGGCTGTACATCTCGTCGATCAGGCTCATCACCCAGCTCTGAAATCCGAGCGGAATAAAACTCTCGATCATCCCATAGAGCTCCGCCTTCTCGATGCCGGTATACTGGATTTCTGACAGGAGCAGGATAATCAACGGCAGAAAAGAAAGTATGATGAAATATGCGGACTGCGCCGCGTAGGCTCCGACATGTTTTTCATCCATATCACGCTTGATCTCCAGCACTGTTCCGATCACTGCGCTAATCTTACCCATACCAACTCTCCCAAACGATGTGACATCTATATTTATACCCTGTCTACTCCAAAATAGCAAGCCTTACATCCGTATAAAAATAGTTCAGGATCTCCTCATAGTCCGCTCCCTGCTCCGCGAGCAGGCGCGCGCCGTTCTGGCTCATCCCTGCTCCATGCCCATAACCGCCGCCGTAAATCTGATAACCGCTTAAAACTCCGTCCTCATAGACCTCCTCCAGCACGAAATAGCCGCTCGGCAGCAGATCGCCGCCTGACACATCCGTCCCGTCGTTCTTGTGAACCGCACCGCCCGGCACGCCGAGCATCAGACGAATATTGTACTCATACTGAATCTTCAGCGTTCCTTCTGTCCCCTCAAGCAGCAGCTCCAGTGCCGCACCGCCCGTGTTCCTTCTTATAATCTCTGCACTCCGGATCTCGCCGATACTCTCCCGCTTCGTTGACACATAGTTGTCTCCATCCTTCAGAAGAATCCCCTGCTCCGACTTCGCAGAGCTAACCTGTATCCATTTCTCCACATTTTCCTGAATCTGTTCCAGTGAAACATAGGTGCTCCAGCGATACCAGGGCTCCGAGATCTCGAGATCGCCCGCCCGCTTATTGCGGATAAATTTTGCGAAAGTCTCCTCATCCGTCAGGTCGAGGATTCGCTCCGACTCGCCGACATTGATCCCGGCTATGTAGGGCGTAAGACTGCTGTCGCCATCCTCCCAGATATTTTCGTCGGTCGTGACGCCGCAGGATGTCGCGAAATAATAGGCCTTCACCGGACTGTCGCCGTAGAGCAGAATCTGCCCTGCCGTCGCTTCCACTGCCGCGTCCGTCGTCTCCTGCGCGTCAATACTGCCATACACCTGATAGGAAGTACTGTCGTCCACATGCGCGTCATACTCCGGATAGGCGTAGTCCTGCATCTGCCAGACCGCGTAGGTGCGTGCACAGACCGCCTGCGCCTTCAACGCCTCCGCCGCCCAGCCAGAGGGCATCTCACTCGGCACGACCAGCCGCAGATATTCCTCGAGGGGGACCTCGTTCACGATCACCCAGCCCGCACTCTCCTCATAATATGTAAAGGTCCCCGGATACTCCCGATCCAGCTCCTTGCTCTCATGATAAATACTCCCGCTGTCCGAGAGCAGCAGCACCCGGACCTGCGCGTCCGCATCCGGAAGCGTCCAGCTTTCCTCCGAAAGCGCATCCTCCTTCGTATCGTCGTCGGATATCACGAGCCGCTCAGCCTCCTGCGATTCCAGTGCCTCCCCGCCTGCTCCGGACCTGTCCGGTTCCCCGGTGATCAGAAAGAGCAGGAAAGCACATGCAAGAATAAGCAGCGCCGCTTTCCGCTTTAAGGTCTCCCGATACAAATTTCCCTCCCAACATACGAAACGGGTATCGCGGCGTCAGCCGTGATACCCGATATCTTTCGTTTCCCAAAGTGCCGTTCCCCGTATTTTGACGCCTAGCCCAAAAGCCAGGTGGGTAACCTCAACAGACGTTCAGCCTTCCACTGGCGTCCCAAAGGGACGGAGGCGTGACATCCGGCCTGAAATGTTGGAATCCCATGAACGTAAATGTAGGTTCAAAATGACGGAGCTGTCGCACACCCCAGGAAATCCATGAATCTAGTATACCCCATTTCCCGCGCTTTGACAACCGTATCGTCTGAAAAAGTATGGTAAAAATCCTGCAGACCATGCTTCATTGTATGAACGGTCAGACACATATATTCTCGTCTTTCATTTGTATGCTCAACATAAAAAAGAAGCCCCACGTAGAGGCTTCTTTCTTTTTACTATTATTTATCGGATTACAGCTGCGGGCCTGCCGGTACCAGTGCCTTGCCGGCCTCGTTGCTCTCATACTTCTTGAAGTTCTTGATGAAGCGTCCCGCAAGGTCCTTCGCCTTCGCATCCCACTCGGAAGCGTCCGCATAGGTGTCGCGCGGATCGAGAATACCGGTATCCACGCCCTCGAGCTCAGTCGGCACTTCGAGGTTGAAGTACGGGATCTTCTTGGTCGGAGCCTTGAGGATCGCGCCGCCCAGGATCGCATCGATGATGCCGCGGGTATCCTTGATGGAGATACGCTTGCCGGTTCCGTTCCAGCCGGTATTGACAAGGTAGGCCTTCGCGCCGCTCTTCTCCATTCTCTTCACGAGCTCCTCCGCGTACTTCGTCGGATGCAGCTCCAGGAATGCCTGTCCGAAGCAGGCCGAGAAGGTCGGGGTCGGCTCGGTGATGCCGCGCTCCGTGCCGGCAAGCTTTGCCGTGAAGCCGGACAGGAAGTAGTACTGCGTCTGATCCGGAGTCAGGATCGACACCGGCGGAAGTACACCGAACGCATCAGCGGAGAGGAAGATCACATCCTTCGCTTCCGGCGCTGCGGAGATCGGACGCACGTTCTTCACGATCTTCTCGATGTGCTCGATCGGATAGGACACGCGGGTGTTCTCAGTCACGCTCTTGTCGGCGAAATCGATCTTGCCATTCTCATCGAGCGTCACGTTCTCAAGGAGCGCGTTACGCTTGATCGCATTGTAGATATCCGGCTCAGACTCCTTGTCAAGGTTGATCACCTTCGCATAGCAGCCGCCCTCAAAGTTGAACACGCCGTTGTCATCCCAGCCGTGCTCGTCGTCGCCGATCAGCAGACGCTTCGGATCGGTGGAGAGCGTCGTCTTGCCGGTTCCGGAGAGGCCGAAGAAGATCGCGGTGTTCTCGCCGTTCATATCGGTGTTCGCCGAGCAGTGCATCGCAGCGATGCCCTTCAGCGGCAGATAGTAGTTCATCATGGAGAAGAGACCCTTCTTCATCTCTCCACCGTACCAGGTGTTCAGGATCACCTGCTCGCGGCTCGTGATGTTGAACACCACAGCGGTCTCAGAGTTCAGGCCAAGCTCCTTATAGTTCTCTACCTTCGCCTTGGAAGCATTGTAGCAGACGAAGTCCGGCTCGAAGTTTGCAAGCTCCTCATCCGTCGGGATGATGAACATATTCTTGATGAAATGTGCCTGCCAGGCTACTTCCATGATGAAGCGGATGGCCATGCGGCTGTCCTTGTTCGCACCGCAGAACGCATCAACGACAAAGAGTCTCTTTCCGGAGAGTTCCTCCTGCGCGAGCTTCTTCACTGCTGCCCAGGTCTCCTTGCTGGCCGGATGGTTGTCATTTGGATACTCCGGCGTCGTCCACCATACAGTGTCCTTCGAATTCTCATCCATGACAATGAATTTATCTTTCGGGGAACGTCCCGTGTAGATGCCGGTCATAACATTGACCGCACCCAGCTCACTGACCTGGCCCTTGTCATAGCCTGTGAGCTCCGGCTTCATCTCCTCCTCGAACAAGGTCTCAAAGGACGGGTTATGTACGATTTCGGTAGTTCCAGTGATCCCATACTTTGTCAGATCAATCTTTGCCATACTTCTCTTACCTCTTTCTTTTATTCTGTGTATTGTTTTTCACTGAGCTCATTTTTCTGCGTCAGAGCCCATCAGTTCTTATTTTACATATGCTGATAGAAAAGTCAAGTCAAAAGTATTTTTCTGAGGCGCGTTTTGCCGCAATCGCGTACCAGACCAGACAGCCGAACATCACAATCATAAAAACCCAGTACAGGCTGTTCACCTCGACCATATAGGTATTGATCAGAGATATCACTCCATACGCTACCATCACGCCGCCCATCACATAGAGCTTCGGCGACATGGCCGACGCATAGCCCGGCAGATCCTTGCAGTCCTCAGGCTTTGTGTCTCTCGCCAGCAGAAAGGTCTGGATAATCTTTCCCTGCGTCTTCAGGATGTAGGCGGAATACAGCGCATACACTCCGCAGGCAAGTATCAGAATGTCCATAAAACTCCATATATTGTCCATCCCGTGCCTCCTATTTTACACCGAGGAAATCGCGAACGGTCTGCTCCATGTCCTGCACCTCACAGACGGTCCTGTGCCGCACCGGCGCGCTGCGGATCTCCTCGATCGCCTTCGGCACCGCCGTACCGGAGAGCGCCTGCAGCTCGTCCACCAGCTCGAAATCGCCCATCTTTCCGTATTTTTCCGCATCGATGGCTTCCATCACGCTGCGCGTAAATTTATAGGGGCTCGCGGTCGAAGCGATCACCGTCGTCCTGGTATCGCCGCTCTCCTCCCTGTATTTCCGGTACGCGCAGGCGGCCACCGAGGTGTGCGGATCCATCACATAAGCATCCTCCTGCCAGGCCCCGCGAATGGTAGCGGCCGACTCCGGCTCCGAGGCGAAATATCCGCAGAAATCCTTCAGCTGTTCACGCATGGCCGGCGTGATCGTATACTTTCCGCTCTTCGAGAGCTCCGTCATCAGCTCGGTATCTTTTCCGGCATCCGCGCCCGCGATCCGGTAGATCAGGCGCTCCAGATTGCTGGAGATCAGGATGTCCATCGAAGGTGAACTCGTCAGGATGAAGGGACGGTTCCGGTCATATTCACCGGTGCGGAAGAAATCGTAGAGAACTTTATTCTCATTGGAAGCACATACGAGCTTCGCGATCGGCAGTCCCATCAGCTTTGCATAGTAGGCCGCGAGAATATTTCCGAAATTGCCGGTCGGAACGACGACATTGATCTCCTCGCCGTCCGCGATCTCGCCGCGCCCAAGAAGCTGTACATAGGCGTACACATAGTAGACAACCTGCGGCACCAGACGCCCGATATTGATGGAGTTTGCACTCGAAAACTGGAAGCCGGCCGCGTCGAGTTCTTTCTCCAGCGCCTCGTCCCCGAAAATCGCCTTGACACCGTTCTGCGCGTCGTCAAAATTGCCGTGGATGCCGACGACCAGTGTATTGTCGCCCTTCTGCGTCACCATCTGCTTCTCCTGAATCGGGCTGACGCCGTCCTTCGGATAGAAAACGATGATCCGCGTGCCCGGCACGTCCGCAAAGCCGGCCAGCGCCGCCTTACCGGTGTCGCCGGAAGTTGCAGTCAGGATCACGATCTCATTTTTGATCTGATTCTTCCGCGCCGCCGTCGTCATCAGATGCGGCAGGATCGAGAGCGCCATATCCTTGAAAGCGATCGTCGCCCCGTGGAAAAGCTCCAGATGCCAGGCTCCTCCCACTTTCACAAGCGGCGCGATCTCCTCCGTATCAAACTTTTCATCATAAGCGCCGGCAATGCAGGCCTTCAGCTCTTCCTCCGTGAAATCGGTCAGAAACAGCCGCATCACCTCATAGGCCAGCTCCCGGTAATTCATCCCGGCGAGTGTGCGAAGATCGCAGGAGAGCTGCGGAATCGTGGTTGGCACGAAGAGTCCGCCGTCGTGTGCAAGTCCCTGCAGAATTGCCTGGGAGGCCGTAACTTCCTCCTTCGCTCCTCTTGTACTTCTGTATAAAACATCCATCTTTTCGTTCCTCTTTCTGTCTTTGTCTGCTCAAAACTGCCCCTAAAGTGTATCATAAGGTTCGAAAAAAAGAAAGGGGAAACACTCCCCTTTCTTCTATAAAGTATAAAAAATGTGGTTTCCGTACTCACAGACACGGTTGAGCGCCCTGTCAAACCAGCCTCCGTCGCAGTGGACAGATCGAAAATAAAGCGCTCCCTGTGAAATATCCTCTCCTCCCAGCACGCGTGCAACTGCTTCCGCAGTACTTTCGGAAACGCTGACTGTGTCGAGCCTTCCGTCTACCGTCGGTGAAAACTGTGCTGTCCCATTGGTCTTTTCGTAGACGACTTCTGTCACCGTGCCCGGGAAGGCCTCGCTCGTCACACGGTTCATCACGACGCCGGCCACCAGCATTTCCCCGGTGATATCCTCGCCTCCTGCCTCCGCCTCGACGATCCGCAGCAAAATCTGATATTCCTGTTCCTCCAGACTAAACGCGTCCTCCGCTGCGTGGACGACAAGTACTTCGCCGGCGCCGGGTCCAGGGAACACCGTTCCCGCTGCAAGCATTCCTCCGAGCAGCAGGGCGGCGATCCGATTGCGTTTACACATACATACACTCCTTTTCTGTCTGATCTTTTTTATTTTGCAGCCTGATTTTCGGCTACAGGTCGGCATTATAAGCCACCTGCCATCAAAAAGTCAATAGACTTATTACAACTTTATTAACTATTATGACCTTTTTATTTCAATTTTATGACAGAAAAGCCAAAAAAGAGCGTGCCATGCACAAAAAATGTGAGGCACGCCCATGTATGCTGTCGAAAGATTTATCCCACGGAATGGTTGATCGCAGTCATCAGCGCATCGAAGGAAGCGCGGATAATATCCGGATCGATGGAAGCTCCCCAGTGCAGCTTCCCGTCGGGCGTCTGGATGCCGACGTAGGCGATTGCGCTTGAGCTCGAACTTCTGGTAAGCGCATGCTCCTGATAAGTCACAAGATTGTACTCGAAGCCATAAGCCTTCTTCAGAGCATTGCTGACAGCGTTCAGACGCCCGTTTCCGACTGCCGTCGTTGTCTTGCGCTCGCCGTTGTGGATGGTCGAAACCTCGGTCGTGATGCCGTCCACCTGGCGGAAATGCACCTCCGTAATCCAGTACGGCTCTTTGACATTCACGAACTTCTCTGTGAAGACCTGATAGATCTCCTCCGGCGAAAGCTCCTTGTTGAGGTGGTCGGACACGGACTTGGCCGCATAGCCCATCGCTTCGCGCATCTTCGGCGGCATGAGCAGACCATAGTTCTTCTCGAGAATGTAGCCGACTCCGCCCTTGCCGGACTGGCTGTTGATGCGGATCACGTCCGCGTCGTAACTTCTGCCGACATCTGTCGGGTCGATCGGAAGATACGGAACCGTCCACTGATCCGGATTCTTCTCCTCCATCCACTTCATGCCCTTCGCGATCGCATCCTGATGCGAACCGGAGAAGGCCGCAAACACGAGTGCGCCGCTGTAAGGATTGCGCTCGTACACCTTCATGCCGGTGCAGCGCTCATAGCAGTCGCTGATCTCATTCATGTCGGAGAAGTCAAGCTCCGGGTCAACGCCCTGCGAATAAAGATTCATGCCCAGCGTCACGATATCCACATTTCCGGTGCGCTCGCCGTTGCCGAAGAGCGTTCCCTCGACGCGGTCCGCACCGGCCAGAAGACCCATCTCCGTATCCGCCACGCCGCAGCCGCGGTCATTGTGCGGATGCAGGGAAATTACCACGTTCTCGCGGTATTTCATATGCTTGCTCATGTACTCGATCTGCTGCGCGTAGACGTGCGGCATCGAGTGCTGCACCGTCACAGGCAGATTGATGATCGCCTTGCGATCCGCCGTCGGCTTCCATACGTCGAGCACCGCGTTGCAGACTTCCAGGGCGTACTCCGGCTCCGTCCCGGTGAAACTCTCCGGACTGTATTCAAAGCGATAGTTCGCGCCCTCCTCTTCTGTCAGTTTCTGCAGAAGCTTCGCGCCTTCGACGGCGATCTGAAGGATCTCCTCCTTTGATTTGTGGAAAACCTGCTCGCGCTGTGCGACCGAGGTCGAATTGTAGACATGGACGATCGCGTTCTTCGCGCCTTTGAGCGCCTCAAAGGTTCTGCGGATGATGTGCTCCCGCGCCTGCGTCAGCACCTGCACGGTCACGTCGTCCGGAATCAGATTCTGCTCGATCAGCGTGCGCAGGAACTCAAACTCCGTCTCCGAGGCCGCCGGAAATCCGATCTCAATCTCCTTGAATCCAACCTTTACGAGCATCTGAAAGAAGTCCAGCTTCTGCTGCAGCGTCATCGGCACAACCAGCGCCTGATTGCCGTCTCTTAAGTCCACGCTGCACCAGACAGGCGCATGGTCGACATAATCCTTGTCTGCCCAGTCCATGCAGCGCTCGGGCGGCATAAAATACTGTCTCTTGTACTTTTTGTAGTTCATCATGCTTTTCTCCTCCTCATTTCTCTCAATATGCTACTTATGTGAAAGCCGATTGCTTCGCTCTTCGAGCTCCCACAATCGCCGTCGATATTCGCAATCCGCACTATCGTGCTACTTGCTCATATCGCCTTGCCCGTCCGATGTCTGAGCATCTGTGCAAGCAAGCTTGCCATATGCTCAGCCGCCGTCCGGAGCTTTCACAATAAAAAAATCTTCCGTCCTGAGCCTTAAATAGCTCCAGAGACGAAAGACTGCTGTCCTACGCGGTACCACTCTGATTTCATGAATGATTTCACACACTTATGGGATACGGAATCAAGATTCTTATATCCTTCCCGCTGTAACGGCCGGGTCCCGTCTGTGTCTACTCTCTTCAATACCGAAGATTTCGGACAGCCGCTCCGAGGCGAGTTCCAGACATCCTCTCCACTGCCTCGCACCGCCCGGCAGCTCTCTGGATTCGAGTCCGAATGTACTATTCCTCATCATCGCATTTCCTTTTGCAACTGCAACGATCATAACAAAAACTCCCGCCCTTGTCAAGGCGGGAGCCAAAATATTTATCTTCCTACCAGCCGATCAGCCAGGAATAGAGTCCCTCGTAGGCGTAACGCGAAGCATCCCAGGAGAAATCCTTCTGCATCGCGCGCGCTACCATCGCGTCCCAGGCCGGGCGCTCGACAAAGTAAACATACTTCGCATTGTTGATCACGCTCATCATCTCGCCCGCATTGTAGTTCGCGAAGGAGAAGCCGTCGCCCGTACCCTCGTACTGATTGTAGGGCTCCACCGTGTCACGCAGGCCGCCGGTCTCGCGCACGATCGGCAGCGTCCCATAGTGCAGCGAAATCAGCTGGGTCAGCCCGCAGGGCTCGAAGGCCGAGGGCATCAGGAAGGCGTCCGCCGCCGCGTAAAGCCTGTGGGAAAGCTCATCCGCATAGCAGATATTCGCGGAGACCTTGTCCGGGTATTTCCAGGCATAATGGCGGAACATATTTTCATAGCGGTCATCTCCGGTCCCGATGACCACGAGCTGCGTGTTGTCGTCCACGATCTGCTCCATGACCGCTGCAATCAGGTCAAGCCCCTTCTGGTCGGTCAGACGGGAAATCAGGCCGATCATCATCTTGCCCTCATCCACGGTGAGGCCGAGTTCCTCCTGCAGCGCGCGCTTGTTCGCCGCCTTTCCTTCCGTCACCGTCGATTCATTATAATTCTCCGCGATCTTTTCATCCGTCTCCGGATTCCAGATCGAATAGTCGATGCCATTCACAATGCCGCGCAGATCCATATGGCGCGCGGAGAGCAGACCGTCGAGCCCCTCGCCGTACTGCGGCGTCTGGATCTCCTGCGCATAGGTCTCGCTGACTGTCGTGATGTAATCGGCATAGACAAGGCCGCCCTTCAGCATATTCGCATCACGCCGGTACTCCAGCTTGTCCGGTGTGAACACGTAATCCGGAAGGCCGGTCAGGCCCTGCATCGTCTCGATATCCCAGATCCCCTGGAAGCGAAGGTTGTGAATCGTCATCACCGTCTTGATGCCGCGGTAAAACTCTCCCGCCGCAAACTCTGTCTTCAGATAAACCGGAATGAGACCCGTCTGCCAGTCATGACAGTGAATCAGATCAGGCCGGAAATTAATGATCGGCAGGATCGAGAGCACCGCCTTGTCGAAAAACGCGAATTTCTCAATATCCGTACGGAAATCGCCATAGGGCTTCGCCCCGCCGAAATAGACCAGATTGTCAATGAAATAATAGGTCACGCCCTCATACTCGTAGGTCATGACGCCGACATGCGCGCCCGGATTGTAGGAACCGGTGCCCATGTAGAAATGCGTGATATAGTGAAAATGATTGCGGAACTTGTCCGGGATACAGGTGTAATTCGGTATCACCACGCGCACATCCCACTCTTCCTTGTTAAACCCCTTTGGCAGCGCTCCGCATACATCTGCAAGCCCCCCGGTCTTGATGAACGGTACGCACTCTGACGCTGCAAACAATATCTTCTTCATTTTGCCCCTCCTGTAAGGTTCGGAAATAGTTGCTTATTTTATTTTACCATACTTCATGAAGTTTCAAAAGTATATTTTATAAGCTATCGCGGCCAGTCCTCGCTCCGTCAATCCTCTCTCGCTTCTGTTTCCCGCTCCACAACAACTCTGCACGTACTCTTATAGAAGGCAATACCGTACTTCAGCAGTGTCCTCATACCGTCATGCTTCAGCTCCGCCGTGTATTCCCTCTCATTAATCTGCTTCAGCGCTTCCTTACACTCGCTGTCAAGCCGGCCGCTCTCCGCATACTTCACCTCAATGATGATTCCGATTTCTTCGTCCTCGATCTCAATCGCGATGTCGTAATAGCCGTCGCCGGATTCTCCGTTTGAATCAACACTCCAACCGCCTTTAAAACCGAGGATTCCGAGGAGCATTCCGTGGTAAAAGCTCTCCTTGAACGCCTTTCTCACGGCAGTGTCTCTGACACTGACCGTTTGCTTCATAAAATCTGTCAGCTGCTTTTCCACTCCTTCCGCATCCCCGACCTTCAACGTTTCACAGAAATCCGCCACGGCGACGCCGTCCTCCCGGGCAAGCTTCTTTTCAAACAGGTCCAGAACCGAATCCCGGAAAATGCTGCGCACCTCCGTGTTCGGAATCGTCAGACGCACGACATTTCCCACCGGGGTTTCGCTCTGCGTCAGATAACCTGTGGCATACAGAAGGCTCCACATATTTTCCACGCTGCTGTATATCGTATCATAAGTGAGCTGCTCCTCAATTTTTTTCCGGACAGTATCCCCGGAAATCAGCCGCTCCACCTGAGTCTTTGTCACTCCGTCGCCCAACCGCTGTATAAAGCGCCGAACCTCCTCATTTCCGCTGGAGTTTGTCCAGTAGCTCTTAGGAACTTTATTGGGGTTCGTCCGAAGCTGATCACACCAGTTGATCACATCCCACGGATTATACACGGAGGCACGCCCGATTTTATAACCATCATACCATTCCTTCGTTAAATCATAATAATCCATGAGGCCATAGTAAGACAACATTTCCCTTACTTCTTCATCTGAGAACCCGAACTGCTCGTCGCACCTCGCATCGAGGAGTGTGTACATCTTGGGATTGTTCAGCCCGGTGAAAATGCTCTCTTTGGATACGCGCAAGCAGCCTGTCAGGACAGCAAACTCCAGGTCAGGATTTGTCTTGAGTGCGGCATGAAAAATATTCCGGATGACGCCAACCATATCTTTATAGCACCCGTGCTGGTTCGCTTTTGCGAGGGGAACATCATATTCATCTATCAGAATGATCACTTTTTGCCTGTAATGCCTGTGCAAAAGCTCGGACAGATATTTCAGGCTGCTGAATAACGTATCGTCAGCCATTTCCCTGTCAAAGAGCAGCTCAAAATCCAGCTTCTCCTGCTTTGACAGGCTGTTGCTGTCAAGAAGGAACCGGAATCTTCTGGCTTCTTCGTTTATCACTCTGGCAATCATCTTGCGACTCGTCTCAAAATTACCGGCATCTACATTTTTTAATGTAATCGATATCACAGGGTACTGCCCCATGTATTGTTCGCACAGCCCGGTTTCCTTTGAAATGGCCAGTCCGTCAAACAGGCTTTTGTCCGTGCCAATCTCAAAGAAATATTTGAGCATGCTCATATTCATGCTCTTTCCAAAGCGGCGCGGGCGCGTGAAAAGATTCACCTCTCCCCAGTTACTTAAAAGCTCCTTTATCATAGACGACTTGTCTACATAATAAAAATTATTCGTGCGTAATTTTGCAAAGTCCTCTATACCGATCGGCAATTTTTTCTTTTCCAAACCGCTCACCTCCACCTGAGCACCCGGCACTTCATCACACTTGCCAGAAGCCTCCGACTTACAGTGCCTTCTTCATCCTCCTGCTCCAATCTATATTTTATTATACATGCTTTACGTTGTATTCTGCAAGATGGAAATAAGTCCGGAAAAACCTTTCTGGACGCGTCAAACTGTGCTATACTGTTTTCCGGAAATGAGGTGAATAAATATGAATTCCGTATATGAAAATGTGATCGGGCTGGTGCACAGTGCCGATGACATTATTTTTGATAAGGAGATGGCGCACGCGGTAAGTATCAAGGGCGCCGCAGATTATGTGACCAAAGTGGATTTCGCCGTGCAGGAGTACCTGCGCGAAGGGCTCGCCAGGCTTACTCCGGATGTGGGGCTGATCTCTGAAGAACAGGAAAACCGCGATCTGAATCCGAAGGGGTCTTACTGGATCCTCGACCCGATCGACGGCACGACCAACCTGATCCAGGATTATCAGATGAGCGCAGTCTCTCTGGGACTCTATGAGAACGGACAGATCGTTTTTGGCGTGGTCTACAACCCGTTCATGAAAGAAACCTGGCACGCAGTACGCGGAGATGGCGCGTATCTCAACGAAAAGCAGATCCATGTGTCGCACCGCGCGGACTTTGACTCCAGCGTGATCTCCTTCGGCGCCGCACCCTACGACAAGTGCTTTGCCGCGCAGCTCTTTCCCATCATGCAGCACGTCTACGAGTCCTGCGCGGACTTCCGGCGCTGCGCCTCCTGCGCGCTCGACCTGTGCTATGCCGCAACAGGGCGCATCGACGGCTACTTCGAGCTGAACCTGAAGCCCTGGGACTACGCAGCCGGTTCGCTGATCCT